>JAWAQK010000020.1:0-38231 GCA_038893995.1 Candidatus Thorarchaeota archaeon
TTTACTCAGGTACATCTTCTTCACTGAGATGCAGGTCGAGCAGGCCGCCAAGATACTCAACACCATAATGGAGCGGGACGGAGTCATGCCCGACACCGACTGGGAACGACTCATGCTGTCCAGCAGGGGACTCTACGTCAAGGTGATGAAGAAACTCCGTGACGCGGGACTGGTCGAGAAGAGGTCTGGAGAGTTCAGACTGAGCAGGGACTTCGCCTACGCACTGGGCAAGATGGCCCAGTACTGGACCGAGATCGTCGACTCATTTGGCGCCGGCGACCGCTCAGTCAAGTTCTGAGCCTGAACTACACCTTGACCTCGCCTTCTCCTATCTCGGGTCGGGTCAGCGTAGAGTACACTCTCTCGCCCTCGATCTTCAGGACTCCGAGCTTCTCCAGCTGGCGCGCGTGCTTGGCCGCAATGGGCACCTGTATCGCAAGAGCCTTTGCGAGGTCTGCGAAGGTCATGGAACCCACCTCGTCAACAAGGAGTAGGACCTTTGTACTGGCATCGACATTGAGCACCCTGATGTATCGGGCTGCACGCTCGTTGGCGTAGTCTCTCATCTCGAGCGCCATATCCCGCTCCCGTTCCATGAGCCTGGTGGCCTTCTCGAATGCCTCCTGCTGCATCCGAAGCATGTCCGCCTTCTTCTGTGATTCCGCAAGTTCCTTCTCCAGCTGGTAGATGCGCTCCTCGAGGTCTTTCACGCTGCCCAGTCTAGTCTGGAGCGACTGAAGCTCTGCAAGACGTTTCTGAGCCAGCGACTCTGCAGCGTTCTTCGCCTCGACTGCTGTCTTCAGGTTCCTCTCGAGCTCCTGAATGATGGACGCGTTGGTCTCGATCTCCTTTCTCTTCTCAGCAAGTGATGCCTCAAGCAGCTCCACCTTATGGGCCAGTGCCGTGAACTCAGCCTCGGACCTTGCAGACACGGCTCTGGGCGCAGCCCTCTCGGAGGCATAGACCCGGAGCTGCCCCTCCACCTCTGCAAGTCTAGCCTTCAGCTCCGTAATGGTGTTCGCCTGCTGCTGTATCTGCTCATCCTTCTTTGCGGCAAGCGCGTCACGTTCTAGTAGCTCCCTGCGGAGCCTGTCAGCCTCTGCTTCAATCTCACCAAGCCTCCTACTCAGCTCTGAACTCGCAACACCACCTGCGGTCTCGATATCTATCCTTGCCTGCAGCTTGCGGACCTCAGCCTCCAGCGCCTGGACTTGCCTCTCTTTCTCACGTAGCTCCTCTCTGACTGCTAGGGCATCGTTCTCGAGGCTCTTCATGAACTCCCTTACAATATCCTGCTGTTCTACGATCGTCGTCCGCAGGTCATCTTCAGACTCTCTGACCTTTGTCGCAAACTCTTGAAATCGTTCCTGAGTCTGCTCAACAATCTTATTGATGAGTTCCTTCTCCATCTTGGAGAACTCCGAGTCAACGATCTCGACAAAGGTGTTCTCGATGACGGACTTGAAGAACTGCATCCGGAGTTTCTCGACCATCTGCGCAGATATCCTGGACTTCAGCTCCACAACCTTGCCTCGGAAGGCCAGCAGCTGGGCCGCAAATACACTGACAACTCCCCGCTGAAGCGACGAGATATCAGAGCGTAGAGTTTCCAGTTTCTTGAGTAGAGCGTCAAACCCCGATACTGCGTCGCGCTCTGCCATGGCAGCCTCAGCCTCACGCCCCGGTGGCTCAAGCTTCTCAACGAACTCGAGCGCTGACGCTGCTGCACTCACTATGTCGTCGTCGCTAATCACAGGCCTTGAGCGGGCCGGATCATCTCCCTGAGCGATTGCGACCAGGTCCGAGTCTGATAGCAGTGCTCTCCTCAGGCCCTCTTCGATGGCCTGCTTCTCACTATCTGTCAGTCTGTCTTCTGACATGCCAAGCAGGTAATGACCCATCTGCAGTATAAGGTTTGCTAGACCAAGCACGATGTACATCGAACAAGTGAATTGCTCCGAACACAAGAGCATGCGGATGATCCTGAGTGCCAGAACAGTTCAGGGGAGCCGTGTCAAAGATGACGCACGGGCTCAGTACTGAGCCTGCGTGTCTCTCGCAATGACACTAATGCCTTAAGCACTTGATGATACTCACGATGACCGACCTGGGATGGACCAAGTTGCATCACGGCTCAGAGGTGCAACGGTCGGCGTCATTGCGTTCAATGCGAGACCGATTGCAATGTCACTCAGACGATTGGGCTGTCGTGTTCTTGTCTCGGACTACTGGGGCGATACGGACCTCGCCGAGTTCTGCGAGAGGTACGTTGCGATCCTAGACCAGCACTCTGACGAGAGTACCGGAGGCCGTGAAGATGGAGAGACCATAGGACACATGCTAGTAGACAACATGCTGAGGACATTCGGTTCGGAGGACATCGATCTCGTCTTCATTGGGAGCGGACTCGACAACGATCATGATGAGGTGCGCAGGTTGACAGAGTGTTTTACGGTCGTTGGCAACGACGCAGATGCATTCAGGAGGGCCCGCGATCCTGAGACTGTGACAAGAGCAGGCCGAGATGCCGTGTTCAGGATACCCAGACGCGTGTATTTCGACTCACTCGAGGATGCATCACGAGCCGCTGAGGACATCGGATACCCGTGTGTGATGAAGTCTGTGCGCTCAGGTGGGGGGACAGGCATACGTCTCATCCGCAACCCAGAGGATCTTCAGAGATGGGCAGGGAAGGGCAAGACAGAGGGAAGGTACCTCCAGGAGTATATCGAGGGCACTGACGTGAGCTGTAGCGTCCTCAGCTCAGGGTCCGATGCACATGCTCTCTCAGTTCAGGGGCAGCTGATAGGAATGCCTTCTGCGGGTAGGCGATGCGACTTCGTCTATTGCGGAAACTACATTCCTGTTCCGCTTGGCGAGGAGGTCCTGCAGGAGATCATGAGGGCAAGCGAACAGATCTCTCTGACACTCGGTCTCCGCGGTTCGAATGGGGTCGATATGGTGGTCGACAGAGAGGGAGAAGCATGGCTGATGGAGGTCAATCCGAGGCTACAGGGCTCCCTAGAGATGTTCGAATGCAGCACTGGCCTGAGTGTGACGGAACTTCACTACCTTGCCTGGTCTGGAGAGCTCCCCGCCGTGAACGTGACCCCGAGGCCGACTGTGAGAATGGTCGTGTACGCGAATCATGGGGGAACGCTATCAAGCCTTGAGGGACTCAGTGGCGTATGGGACCGCACACCGGGGGGTTCAATCGTGAACAGCGGGGACCCCATATGCACGGTAGTCATGACAGGGGCGAGGCTGTCGGACTGTTACGGCGAGTGTATGAAGATGGCGAGAATAGTCCAGTCGCTTGTCAGGCCAGAGGGCTGACGAACCACATACCTCTATATTCGCCGGAGGGCAGTCAAGAAAACAGGATTGGCTGTACATGATAAGGCTGGTCATCGTCCTGACAAAGGGCGGGGTCACTGTCCGATTCAGGGGTGTGACGAACAGTCCCAACGAATTTGTTCTGGGAGCCCTAGTTGAGGCGGTGCAGAGTCTTGGCGATATGGTGGGCAGTGGCGATGTACAACACCTGAAGTTCAGGGACGACACGATGATCCTCACCAAGTCCAAGAAGGGTTACAGCGTCGTCGCCCTAGTAGACAAGTCTGAGGACTACATGGACAGCCTCATCCGGCTCATTGCCGATGCCATAGACGACTCTCAGATACCCCCGGCGGATGGTACAGTCGCAGAACTCCACATGGACATCGTTGACAGAGTACTCTCTGAGTACATCAAGGAAGACATAGACGTCTCCTTTCTGGATCTGGTATCAGAGGTCTGGCCCCCGCTTCTGAGAGCGCTCGAGGATGTCCCTGAGATGAAGGCCCAGCTAGACGAGGTACGAAACGCGTTCAGCAGGGCCGATGTGGGATGTGGGACTGGGCCGGTCGTAGCTGGTCCCCACGTCAAGGACAGAACTGCGCTCGAACATGCGCTCGACGGGGACTTCGAGTGTGCATGGGAGGCTGCTAGAGACCAGCCAGGTGTCGAATCAAGGGTGCTTGCCGTGAAAATGGGGTGCGTGCTGCACTCGATGACACTCTGCTGCGCGCCTCCTATCCCGGAGATAAGACTCGTGGCTCAAGCGCTGCCCGACGACCACCCCCTGACTGAGCTGGCCAGGGCGCTGGTCGGGACTCTCACCGGCGAGACCATAAGAGCTGACTACGCCAGAGCCTATCGCTCAGCCATCAGCAGGTTCAGGTTCGTCGACGATGGCTCACTCGCGGAGGGACTCATCTTCCTCGACCCGCTCATAGTCGAGTACCCTGCCTTTGCTGAGGAGATGGTCCGGGCCTACAGGGGACGCTCAACGATGGTAGTTTCATACATCACGGCCATGCAGGATAGGAGAAGGATCTTTGACCGACTATATTCGGCGACCAGCTACGACGAGTTCAGGTCTGAGCTGATTGCCTATCGACGTCAGATCTCGGCCGTGATGGAACAACTCGACAAACTACTTGGGATGCAACCTACGACGAGCGGGGAGGAACATAAGATACTCAGACTCGGCCCCACGTTGGCGTTGACTCTCCAGAACTATGTGATGTTGCTCACGGGAGTGGCTGAGTCACCAGTCCTGTCGTTGCGTGAGCGAATCGACGTGCTGCGGGAGGTCAGAGCAATCTACAGGAAGCAGATCAGGCCTCTGCTGTTGTCCCGATGTCCACTCTTCGCGCCTACTGTAGACAGCATCTTCCAGAGCGTGAGCGTAGTCCTCGCCGAGTCACATACGCTGGCCAAGCTAGCTTCGCGTACGAGGAGCATTGACGAGATAGTGGAATTCATCCAAGATCTGATGTCTGTCATGAAGAGAGAGGCGCCCAAGCGTGGAGTCCGTATCTCTTTCAATGTCGTTGCAAACGCGCTTCTGCCTGTCCTCGCACAGTCAAGGAAGATGCCAGAGTGTGCGGTCCAGCTCCTCATGGCAATGATGATGACTCTCGATGTGCAGACCGTGGACGCAATCCAGTTCACACGTCCAGACGACTTCGCGACAGACCTTGCCAACACTGTTTCTGCGCTCGCCTCGGCAGTGTCCTACTACATGCAGGGTGACCTCAGAACCACCCTGCTCAAGAAGTGTGTCTTTGCTGGGGTTGAGGCACATAGGTGGTTTGTGGCACATGGGACTGTGTGCAGAGACGACATCATGGCGCTCACGAGCGGTGCCGCGGCAATCGCCCCAGAGCTCAGCGATAGCGAACTGGACACCCTGACTGAAAGGGTCTGCACATTGAATCGGGTTGCTATGGGGGTGCCGATCAAGTACAGGGATGATGCAACAATGATGGCGCTCCCCCTCGTGAGTCTACTAAGGACTGCGTGGTTGAAACTAGGACATGTGAAATACAGACAGGCGGCCCAGGAGACCCTTAGGAACGCCATCAGCACCTTGCAGGAGGCGGGTCTAGATGACCATGCTCGACGTCTCGAGCAGTTGTTTCCCCCAACATGATCTCGAAGAAGCGGCTAGCCTTGCGAAGTGCGCTGACCCCAACACTGGAAGTTCCGACAGCACTGTCGCAGCAGGTCAGACTGGGAAATCGCATTAAGCACTGGCGGGCCTCTCATTGCTGTGGCGCCAGATCGGTCTCTCCAAGTGCATGATCGTGGCTTCTGCGGCAGAATGGTCGAAGAGTATCTGGCCTTTCGCACAAGGGCATTCTGCTGCTTCCGCCTCCAGACGCCAACGAGAGGGGCAGTTCGACGTACTGCGGGTATCGAGAGTCAGCATGAAGTATCCTTAGTAGTTGGTAAGTCCGACAGCTTCCGGGTCGGGCACAATGTGGTGATCTGGGCGGAGGCGTGTCTGATTGAAAGTCCTGATAGCAGGCGGTGCAGGGTATCTGGGGTCTGTCCTGTCGAAGCGGCTTCTTGATTCAGGCCATGAACCTTGGCTCTGGCACTGAAACCAAGGTGAAAGACCTGGCTCAGATGATCATTGAGATCACGGGGAGCAGGTCAGAGATAAGGTACGCGCCCAAGCGGGACTGGGACAAATCAGAGGGCTCGCGTCAACAGAAAAGGCTCGCAGACTGATAGGATACCAGCCTAGGATGTCCTTCAAGGAGGGCCTCAAGAAGGTGTATGAATGGATCATAGAGAACAGACAGAACATAGAACAGACGATGAAACCCCAGTACCGGCTCTGGTAGCCTGGCTGTAGAAACCTCGAGAGAATGCGTAATACCCAGCACTCTCGCAGGCAAACTACGTCGCGAAGAGCTCGGCGCATGACCAGGTCCGAATTCGTTCCGGAATGTTGTCATCCGGCTAGGAGATGCTCTGACGAAGTTCCCATCATCTGTCCGCAGGATTATACGTGGTGCGGCCTCAGTTTGGGCTGTCAAAGACAGGGCTTGATCAGCAGAGTGATCATGGGCATTGTCATCCACGAATGCAGACGGAGACCAAACGTCTTCGATCTACTCCGAACACATCGGTGCCCGGAGGAAATGTCGTGTCACAGTTTTCCTTGGGTAAGGATACGATGTCAGATAGGGAGGGGAATGGTCGTCAGATGGGACTACGGGACCGAGGAGCCCTCACGACTCCCAAGTGCATGCATGAGCGCCCAGATTGCGAGAGGACGCATGTAGAGAGAGGCACGAAAGTCCCCCTGCTCGGTCCATGCCTCCGGTGTTCTAAACCAGTAACCACGATCCCGGTACACGACATTGTAGGCACCCTCTGCAGTCCTGAGAGCCTCGTCGACGAGACCCTCGTGGACCATGAGGGCGGCAAGTGCGTATGTGGTCCCCACCCAGACCTCTGAGGACTGCAGACTGGAGCGGTCCACACGCCCATCGGGCCGCATGCCATTCATTGCGCCCATCGTCCCGTTCCTGAACCCGAGCACGTTTGACCTGTATATCGTCTGGAGGGCCCTTCGGGCATTCTCATGGCTCACTATGCCGCCCAGACCACAGACGAGCGAATACCAGTGACCAGCAAGCTGGTCGGCCATGATGCTATCGCTGTGAGGACCGCCGCTCGCATCGAACAGGTAGTAATCACCATTCCACAGCTTGCTCTCGTAGGATCTCCGACCTCTCTCGAGAATGTCCGTATAGCGTGATGCCACATCTTCATCGCCCATGAGTCTGGCCATTGCGACCATGGCCTGGGCAGCTCCCAGATAGAGCCCACCGCAGTATGCACTTGGGCCTCTCATTGTCCATGCGTCATATGTCTGGTCCGGGAATCCCTCGTTCTCGGGAAGGCCGTCACCGTCCGTGTCGAATCTGTCGATGTACTCCATGGCCTTCTTCAGTGCAGACCAACAGTACCTGACCAGCTCGATATCGCCTGTCATGATGTAGTTGCGGTATACCTGAAGAACGAACTTGGTGTTGAGGTCCTTCCACCTACTGACATCCTGTGCCCTGTAGGCGTTCAGTCTGAACCATGGATCCTCAAGGGGCGTGCCAATGTCGTGAGGCACAACTCCAAGTGGTTTGCGCGGGGCAGTCCTCCCCTCGAAGAGCAGTTGGCGCATGGTGTTGTCCTCGTGGAGTACTGCATCTGCGTAGTCTATCTGAATCGAGTTGTCAATCTCTGGGAAATTCATGATCAGTGCAAACGTGTAGAAGTGAACATCGTACGTGTTGTAGAAGAGATAGTCGAAACACTCAAGGTATGCGAATCGGCACCGACCGGTCTTTCTGAGACCCTCGTCCACGTTGCCAGTCTCCCAGACGGTGCCCCCATCCAGCAGGTAGTACAACTCGTTGAACAGACCAGCCTTGAGCCAGTCAGGAACGCCTGACTCAAGAATGGGCCTCTGCCACTCGACTATAGAGGCATCCCACTTCTCCCAGTTGTCGAGGGCCATCTCTGCTATCAGTGGTGCGTTGTCGCCACTGGAGTCAAAGAATCGCGTGTACATGCGATACCATTCGGTCCCAGCCCCGAACCTGGCTATGGGGATATCCCACGAGAGTGCGAAGACCACTGTCTTTGTCTCACCGGGCAGGAGATCGACCCTGGCACATAGGGCAGCGCCATGGCGGTCCCTCTCAGGCGTCGCAGAGAATGGTCCGGTCAGCTGGCCGGTCCTCGAGAAGTCATTCCAGATGTCGGACCCATCTCCCTGCGGGTCAAAACGGGTATTGCAAGAGATGTGTGCAGCATCCTCGGCGCGGACACCGATTGCAAACGAGACAGGATACACGTCATCGGTCCGCTCCTTGGCGAGCTCCACGATGCACGTACGATGGTCGTGCCTTACGGTCCTAGTCGTATCGCCACTCCTGTGACCTGATCCTGGTGTGACGGCATTCTCCCATGAGAACATGAGCGAAACGCCAGCAGGTTGATCGCCCACATTCTCGACCTGCCACGCGAACACTCCGACAGGGTATGAGGATTCCACGTAGTTGTGTCCAATCACTGGGGACAGTTGCTCGCACACGAGCCTGATGTCTGCCTCACTGAAGTCGTACGTGGTCCAGGCACGCGGAAACAGGGCGTGGTAGACTGCACGCTCCGCGCTCATTCCCCAGCCCCATGTGCTCAGTCGGTCATCAGCGGGCGTTCTGGGGTTGAGGGTCTGAACGACGACCGGTCGTCCGCCACGCTCTATTCTGAGATGGAACTGGTCGGGAAGGGACGGTTCGTAATGATGCCTGCCAATCTCGAGGTGCCAGCGCGCAAAGTCGCCCCTCAGGGTTCGACCAATACTGCCAGCGCCCAGACCTCCGATCGGCAGTCCCTGATTGAATCCATCGTCGACTGGTCGGAGAACATCGAATCCAAGCGGAGGTTCCATGCCCTGCTCAGCGAGTCTCTTGAGCCGTTTCATCCTCATGTAGACCGGGATCATTGGCAAGGCGAGTCGGAGCGGGTATCTCCTTGGTCGACCGGGTCTGCCAGGAGCATAGTCGATAGGTACAGACCATGAGCAGGATGGTGGTTCAAGACGCATCTTGATCGCTGGAAGGAGGGCGTGACCCACTTATCTCTTTCACCCATGTCCCGCATTGCTCAGGAAACGTTATCAGCAGAGGCGTAGTATGTGTATGCAAGGCTCAAGGGTGAGAAAATGATCAGCTGCCAATACTGTGGAAAGGCGAACCAGCCGACCCGAAAGTACTGCATAAGGTGTGGTCGTTCACTGCTGAAGCCGTTGCCTGATGAGAAGAGTACACCACAGCAGCCGCAGGCCGTAAGAGTGGCAGCCGCTCAACCCGCAATGCAGGCGCCCGTCGAGAGGGAGCAAGCCGAGCAACCACCTCAAACGACCACGGACGATCGGTGGGTGAAACCCTCATCAGTGCCCAGGGACCGTGTCCGGACGGCGGCAAGACGTCCTGACATGAAGAGTGAGAGCGAGAAGGCCAGGGAGGTGTTTGAGAGAGCTATGAGCTATGGCATAGATGAGGCACCCTCTGGAGTCGTTGAAACACGGATGCTCAGAGCGAGTGAGGTCAGGGATCTGCTTGGGTCCGCCGAACCCGTTCCATCGCCTCCAGAGCCCGCGCCGGCACCGAGCGCCCAGACGCTCACTGGAGCTGGGGGGACTCCACGAGTCGAGCAGTCGTCTCGGACCGATACGGAGGAGATGGTGCTTGGGCGCAGGTCAGCAATTGTCAGAGGGATGGGACCCGAGCCTGTGACACCCCCTCCTGCCTCTGCAGGCGTTTCCGAAACCTCTGAATTCAGATCGTCGCGGTATACCGAAACAGATGTTGCAGGTCCAGCAGCTGAGCCACCCACGTCGATATCCAGAGACCGGACAGAAGAACTCACGTTCGACGAGATTCCCGTGGCCGCCCAGCAGATGCCGTCTGGTCCCCGGGCTCAGGAAGAGACGACCAGTGTCTGTCCAAACTGCGGCTCCGTGATACACATAGACAGGTTTGAATATCCGACCGAGATCTACAAGATGATGGGAGAGGCAAGACTCAGACAGGCCAGATTCTTTCTGGTTCAGGGAAATGGGACAGAAGCACGAAGAATCTGCATGATAGCTGCAGGGTTGTTCTCAAGGGCTGCAGACGAACAGGGCCTAGCCCAGGTCGACAGCCTACTCAGCTCGCTGGCAAGATAGCTAACAGGCCTCAGACCAGAGCCTCACGAACTTTCTACGTTCATCATTGAACCGGCTCCGGTCCGAACATAGCATCAGAAACCTGCCATCGTAGCCTGTACATCTAAGTGCCGAGAACAGCTCATTGAACCTGATAGTGCCCTCTCCAATTGGCAGGTGTAGGTCGTACTTTCGGGCTATCTCCCTGACCTCCTCGACAGACACTGTTCTCCTCTTCCTTGTCTCCAATACCTCGTTCAGCGCATCCTGTCCGCGATTGTCGTGAACATTCACCTGCACGATCCGGTCGTGGAAGACCTGGATGAGATCGATGGCCCTGTTCCTGCTTGCCACGAGCTGCTCGTGACCGATGTCCAGTGTCAGTCTCATCTCAGGACACGCGTTGAAGAGAAGAGCCAGCTCTGCATGGTTGAATCCGAACGACTCGACCGAGAGGACGACACCAACCTCACGGGCGGCGTCGTACACGAGGGGAACGTTATCTAGGAACGCATGTATCTCTTCGTCTGTGTAGAATAGGCTTGACAGTGTTGTGTGCATAGTGACAAATTCGGCATCCATCTCCCTGCCAAGATCGACATATGGCAGGACCATCCGACTGATGTCAGCACCTCTCCAGTTCTGCTCGCTGGGAGTGTGTAGGGAACTGCTGATACCGTGCTCTGCAAGGGTCTTCTTCGCATCTGCAAGCACCAGCCCAGACCTATCAATTCCGAGTCTGATGTCGACAAAGTCTGCATTCTCCCTCACAGCATCCTCGAGTTCCCTGTTGTCCCGCGCAAATGTACCGACTCTCATGTCACTGTCCAGTCAGAATTTGGACGCCCTACTTTTCTCAGTTTTGGTGATCTGGCAACGCCGGCCAATTATTTCGCTTCAGCATGCTCAAGACTTTTATCTCGGCGGCCCCTATTAGACGCATACCACCCGACGGAGAACGAGGCATTGCCAAAGGACGTGGACTACCTATTCAAGATCTGCTTCCTGGGAGAACCGGCCGTCGGCAAGACGAGCCTTGTGGGCAGGTACGTCTATGACTCATTTGAGGGAAACTACCTGGCGACCATAGGCACCCACATTCATGTCAAGACGATACAGATTGGCGACACAAGGGTCAAGCTCGTGATATGGGACATTGCAGGACAGGATGACTTTGCAGGACTGCGGAAGGCCTACTATCTCGACTCTGCAGGTGCATTCTTCGTGTTCGACACGACACGTCCGGAGACTCTAGACAGAATAGACGCATGGATCGACACCCTGTTTGCGGTTGCGGGTCCAATACCAGTGGTGCTGGTAGAGAACAAGACAGACCTCCCGTCTCAGATGCCAGCAGGGATGGTTGAGTCAGTCGCCAATCGATATGGATTCTCGATAGTGAGGACGTCTGCAAAGGTGGATGTAAATGTCGAGACCGCCTTCGAGGAGATGACGACAAAGATCCTCGAGCGGGCCCGCCAGAGGCCTGCAAGGCACATTCAGGAGTGACCCATATATAGCACCACGTCCAAGCATCTTGCAGATGACTCTGAGAGACCCGGACTACGTACACAAGATCGTGGTCCTCGGAGAGACCGGCGTAGGGAAGACATCTCTCGTGCAGCGATACGCCTACGGCAGTCTCGACCCGCAGACCCAGAAGACCATAGGTGCGGTCCTGCATGTCAAGATGGTAGACCATCGGTCACTCCGGCACAAGCTCGTGATATGGGACCTAGCGGGAGCAGAGTCGTTCCTGATGATGAGAGAACAGTTCTGCACCAGCGCCTCCGGTGCCTTCCTGGTGTTTGACACCACCCAGCCTAGTACGCTGGCCGCCACCGAAGACTGGCTGGAGGCACTATACACAAGTGCTGGTCGTGTCCCTGTTGTCTTGGTCGAGAACAAGGTCGATCTAGAGTCAAGAGTGGATCCACAGGTCGTAAAGAGGATAGCCGAGGAGCATGCGTTCAGGCTAGTACGCACTAGCGCACTCCACAATATCAACGTGCAGCTTGCATTCGTTTCCCTTGTCGATGCTATCACTGAGCGCCTTCGGGACTAGTGAATACCCGTTCCTGGGGCGTCCCTGTAGGCAAGACCAAGACGTCTGTGATGTCCTGTGTGAACATATATTGCTCGTTCGGCAATAGAGAATGCGTGGTCTGCGGCCCTCTCACAGTATCTTCCGACGAGGACATAGAACAGGGACATCCTCACGATGTCACTCATGCGCTTCATATAGTCCGCGATCTCCTCGAACATCTCGACAGTCTCTCTATCACTCTCTGCCTCAAGTTTCTCCAGCTTGTCTATCTCAGAGAAGTCATTGTTCAACAGCGCGTTCATTGCGATGTCGAGTGTGCTCTTGAATATCCGGGCCAGATACGGGATGGACTGGAGCTCCTTGTAGTGCTCCATTCCCTCGCACATCTTCGTGATATGCGCCACCTTGTGAGCATGACGCCCGATCCTGTAGAGGTGGAGGGCAACGAAGTTGTATGAGGCAAGTGTGCGAAGGTCCTTTGCGACAGGCTGCCTCCGGGCAATCGTCTCGAACACATTGTCCTCTATCTTGAGAGCAAGTTCATCGATCTCCGCCGTCATCTCCTGGACGCTAGCAGCCATCTTCTGGTCTAGCTCCTCGAATGCCTTTATGGCAGTCATGAAAGAGTGTGACGAGAGCTCATACAGTCGTTCCAGACGCCGGCGAATCTCGTCGATATAGAACTCCAGTTGTGTGCGCATTGCGACATCACCTACCCTATACGCCCAGTGATGAACGCCTCAGTCCGCGGGTCGCTCGGAGCCTCAGCAATGACCTTGGTCTTGTCGAACTCGACAAGCTCACCCATGTACAGGAATGCAGCTTGGTCCGACACCCTAAAAGCTTGTTGCACATTGTGAGTCACGAGGATGATTGTGTAGTCGCTCTTGAGTTCGACAATCAAGTCCTCGATCTTCGCGGCACTTATAGGGTCAAGTGAAGACACGGGCTCGTCCATGAGTAGGACCGGGGGATCCACTGAGAGAGCCCGTGCGATGCACAGACGCTGCTGTTGACCGCCTGACAGGGTGGGTGCGGGACTGTCCAACCTGTCCTTGACCTCATCCCACAGAGCAGCCTTCCTGAGACATCTCTCAACGATCTTTTCGAGCTCGTCCTCGTCGCGGACACCATGGATCTTCGGTCCAAAGGTGATGTTGTCTCTGATGCTCATCGGAAATGGGTTGGGTCGCTGAAATACCATTCCGATCCTTGTCCTGAGTGAGTACACATCAGCATCCGGAGCATAGATGTCCTTGCCCTCGATCAGTATCTGACCAGACATCCTGAAGTTGTCGACCAGATCGTTGAGCCTGTTGATGCTCCGCAGGAGCGTGCTCTTTCCGCATCCCGAGGGACCCATGACACCTGTGACCGACCTGTCCTGAAACTGACAACTTATGTTCTTCAGTACTTGCTTATTCCCGAACCAAGTGCACAGATTCCTGATCTCAATGCTGAACGTCCCCTGCACTAGGCGAGCCTCCTAGTAAACTTCCTTGACAGATAGTTGGCCAGTAGGTCGACCAACAGTACCATCACTAGCAGTGTGAATGCCGTTGCATGGGCCTTTTCCTGCAGGTAAGACCTGGGATCACTTATGTATGCCCAGACAGTGAAGGGCATGGAGGCAATCCATGAACCAGGGCCGGTGAACGTCGTGGGCAGTGAAACACTGTTTCCGGCAGTGAAGATGAGGGGAGCAGTCTCGCCCATGACTCGACCCACGGCGAGGAGCACACCGGTGATGACACCTGGCAATGCAGACCTGATGGTGACCATCCATGTCGTGGTCCACTTTGTTGCACCCAGAGCGAGTGAGGCCTCTCGTAGTGAGAGTGGTACCTGTCGCAGGGCCTCTTGAGTGGTCCGCAGGACAGTCGGTATCATCATGAACGCAAGTGTGAGCCCTCCTGCAAGCATGCCCATGCCAATCTTCATGTACACGACCAGGAAGACGAAACCGAAGGCCCCAAAGACTATGGATGGTATTCCGGCCAGTACGTCAGCAGCAAACTCAACAGTTGCGCGGACTAGTCCTGGACGTGAGTACTCGCTTATGTAGACCGCGCCCAACACGCTCAGAGGTATGCCAACTGCGCAGGCAATTGCTACCACGCAGCCAGTACCGACTATCGCATTCAGAATACCGCCCTGGAGGTTGGGTCCCGGTGTGGTAGAGAAGAAGCTCAGGCCCTCCCTGGCCAGTACTGGAACCGCAAGGCTCAACAGTTCTACCAGGACCAGAAAGAACGGAGATATGCTGGCCAGGGCGGCCACCGCCACCATGATCTTGAACACCAGATCCTTGGCGTCCCTTTTGGACCGAACATGTAACTGCTTCACCAACCAGCTACGAACTCTCCTGAGTCGTGACAGCGGCTCCATGAACGGACATGTCGAGACATGGCCGTCAGTTACACCGCGCTCTTCCATCTCAGACCACTACTCCCCTCGTCTTCATGCCCCAACGGATAGCGATCTTTGCCATCGCGGTGAAAGTGACAGACATCAGCAGCAGGACCAGTGCCACTGCAAAGAGTGCAGACCTCCAGAGTGGAAAGGCGTACGCGTATCCCAGCTGGTTTGCGATTATACTGGTCATCACATAGCCCGGGTCTAGCAGGGAATACGGGATGCTCAGCGAATTCCCAGTGACCATCAGTACTGCCATTGTCTCTCCAACTGCACGTCCCAGGGACAGCACTATTGAGGCACCAACGCCGGGTAGTGCCGCTGAGAGGACAACCTTCCTCGCAGTCTCACTACGATTTGCTCCTAGAGCGTAGGCTGCCTCCCTGTAGGTATCTGACACACTCTCAAGCGCGTCATTGGAGATAGCGACTACTGTCGGAAGAAGCATTATGCCAAGGATCAGGCCTCCCGCAAGCATGCTCAGACCATTCGTAGTACCCTGAAACCATGGCATCCAGGAAGTAAGTGGAAAACTCTGCAGAAATGGCGCAAGACTGTTCCTGATCCATGGCACGAGAACAACGTATGCCCACAGACCATAGACTATAGATGGAATCCCAGCCATCAACTCAACTATGGACCGAAAGAAGTTCCTCAGCTTGGAGGGGCAGAACTCACTCAGGAAGGTTGCAGCACCAATTCCAAGAGGAACAGCCAGCAGAATTGCCAGGGCAGTGCAGATGAGAGAACCCACAATGAAGATAGCAATTCCATACAGGTTCCTGGGAGGATCCCACACAGGTTGAACTAGGATTCCAGGTCCACCATTCGGGTCTGTGAATATGGGAATGCTCTCATACCATAGGAATGAGAGTATGAGAACGATGATCGCAAGTCCGGCCAGCGCAGGAATGAACAGTGACGCCCTCCCAATGAGGTCAAGTCGAGCCCCGCCACCAACGCGAAATGCCGTGACGATACTGCGAAGCTGATGTCCCAGACCCCGGAGCATCTTCAGAGCATGTGAACGGACCAATATGGAGACTGATCGACGTGGTGGTTCAGTGCCAGGTCTGTGTTCAGTCTGCTCCTCACTCACGGCACATTCACCTATTCAATCATTTTTCGAACCCTGGGCATGCACAAGAAAAGGTTTGTGGGCGATGCCCAAGCGGGCACCGCCACAGTTTCGGCCTAGAAGGAGGAGACAACAGGTCTCAGGATGGTGTGAGGCCAGCTAGGACTGACAGCGTGTAGGCTGCAGCCGATGTGCCGTTGATTGGTACTGCACCAACATCCCTCACAAACTGCTGACCTCTGGTCACACACCAGAATAGGAATGCCAGTGTGTACCACTTGATGTTGTCCTCGTGCACGAGGTAGAACAACAGACGGGCAATGGGGTAGGCACCACTGACAGGAGAGTTCATGATGTTCTGACCAGGATTGGTCAACGTGTTTGGCAGCGCCTTCAGGGCGTTCTGGATGCTTGGGGCAACATACTCACCGTTGCCGTGGTTGTACAACAATGCAGGTGTGAGGTCCTCAATGAATGCGAAGCCAACATAGCCTATCCCATTGGGATCGCCCTTCACAGCTGCAGCTACTCCCGGGTTTCCGTCGACCGCATTGACGCCACTGACCCATGATACACTCTCATGAGAACCAAGCATCCATGTGAAGTTGGCGTTGGGATTCGGGTTTGTCGGTGCTGACTCGAGCCACTTGCAGAAGGTAGCGGTCGTACCGCTGGCATCCGACCTGGCATAGACGTTGATGGAACCAGTCGCAGTCACGCTGACTCCAAACGTCGACTCAAACTGTTCCCACGTAGTCACATTGCGCTGGAAGATTGCCACTGCCATGTCCACATCCAACTTGAAGACAGTCCCGTTGACACTCGGGTTGACAACGATCGCCAAGGCGTCAGCCACAACCGGCAGGACTCTCACCTTAGGATTCTGGGTCCGGTAGTCCGCCGAGGGGTATGAGCTTGACGCGCCGATATCGATGAGCATCGATGCGACCTGGGACTGGCCCAGACCCGAGCCTCCACTCGATGGGTTAACGATTATGATCGGGTACTCCTCATGGAAATAAGATGCCCACTGTTGCGATATCGGATAGACGCTCGTTGATCCTGCTGTGGTAACGGTGTAGATTGTGGGAGCAGCCGATCCGGCTGTCAGGGCATAGACTGCTGCCGCGCCTACAACGAGACCCAGCACGAATGTCACGATTGTACTCCTTTTTGCACCCATTTCTCTTGTGAGCTCCTATGCGTAGGATGTGTCAGAGCAAGAAGGATGCGATAGATAAGCTAATTCCAAGAGAATCAGTGAAGGCATTGACAACATTTACATGCATTTACAGTCAGTGAGAATGATGATGACGGATCGTCATGCTCCGCAAGAGAATACGAGCGGTCGCTCCGATGTGACTACAAGAAAACTGAACAAGGTGCGCAACTCGTACTATGTCTATCTTCCAAGAGGATGGTGTGAGCGGAACCTTTCTCATGAACATGCCAAGGTCACTGTGCGAGAGATGGCAGACGGTACTCTCTCAATCTCTCCCGCCTCAGATACAGTCTCCACTAAGGATGAGATCACCGTGACTCTCTCAGGAGATCCAGTAGAGGCGCAGATTGTCCTGACGGGGGCCTACATAGTCGGAATAGACAGGATCGAGGTCCGATTTCCACAGAGACCTGACCTATCTGTCAGAGAATACATCAGCAGCTGGACCAAGAATCTGCCTGGCTTCGAGGTCATGGACGAGTCGGACTATGGCATGGTCATAAGTGACACGAGCGAGAAACAACTGGTGGGGCCAATACTGAGACGGCAGTTCAACATGACAAGATTCATGCTGTATGCGCTCGTAGACTGCCTCAGGGCACCTGACACGAAGGTCATAGAGCGGATACGGACCAGAGATGAGGATGTTGATAGATACAGGTACCTGGTCGAGAGGATGTGTCACATTGCCATCATTGATTCAGCATATGCGCGGAAGATCAACATGCGACAGACTGACTGTCTGCACTACAGTGCTGCAGCAAAACGAGTCGAGAGAATAGCAGACCACATCTGCGGCGCCGCAACGCAGCTTGAACTCTTGTCTGACGGTACACAGAGCACGATTGAACTGGTACAGAACACGGCCCAGTTGTACGATGACACCACGGCTGCATTCTTCTCAGCGCAATCGAGCGACAAGTCGGACGCGAACAAGGCTGATGAGAGAATGGCGGTCGACGTCCTCGGGCAGGCCAAGGAGATCGCGCACAGGGCTGCAAAATTCGAGCTGTCTCACGAGAAGTCTCTCCCCTCAGATGTTCTTCTGCTCATGCACATCGAGCGAATAGCGTCCTACTGCGCAGACATATGCGAGATTGCGATCAATCGTACAATCGAGGGCATGTTGAACCCTTACCAGACTCATAGAGAGGGATGGCATGGTAGTCGACAAAGAGAACGGTCATGAGCCCCGACGCCGCCTGAACGATCTTGATGGCAAGCAGTGGGTAATGGCCACGAAGTCATGGTTCCTGGTGAGACCACGGCCGAGGACCAGGGCTGAGATGACTCATCCCGCTAAGTTTCCCGAGGAGCTTGCAGAGCGGTTCGTCTGCTTCTTCACGCGGAGTGGGGAATGGGTACTTGATCCCTTTGCAGGGGTGGGAAGTACTCTTCTCGCCTGTGCCAGACTCGGCAGACGGGGAGTCGGCATTGAGCTCGTTCCAGACTTTGTCAGTGTGGCCCAAGAGACTCTCAGGAGCCGCGAGAATGGTCTTCAGCAGACAATGATACAAGGTGACGCCAGGCAAGCAGTAGGAATCCTGAACGAACATTTCTCGGGTAATCCTCCCAGGTTCTCGTACGTCCTGACTTCACCGCCATACTATGACATGCTCAGGAAGTCGCGGGGTGGCAACAGGACTACACACAGACAGAGGATAGCCATGGGACTCAGGGCGGACTACAGCGACATGAGTCTCGACATCGGAAATGTCGCGGAGTATGACGAGTACATCACACAGGTCGTCAGCGTGATGAATGCGCTCTCAGAGCTCCTAGAGCCTGGCGCATATGTCACGGTCGTAGCTCAGAACATGAGGGATACTGATGGCGTAATGAGGCCCATAGCATGGGACTTGGCAAGAGGGATGTCACAAGCATATGTCCTGAGGCAAGAGCAGATATGGTGCCAGGACGACAAGAGGCTCTGTTGCTGGGGCTATCCCACCACATACGTGTCAAACGTTCATCATCATTACTGTCTGATTCTACAGAAGCCCAGGTGATGATCCGTCGTCTCAGACACGAGTCGAGCAACAGCAGCAGTCATGCTACCTGGCTGCTAGTGAGAAAGAGACCCTGTGGCCGCAGCCTGAACCTCTCGTAGACGAATGCCGCCTCCAATGTGAGGCATGACCTGTCGAGGGGAGACGTCCGCCTCCGGCCTCCGCGGGTCATCAGACCCGGGGACCAGAGATCGCCACGCCTCCTCTCACAGGAGCTGCAGGGCCATGAGCAACAGGCACATCAGAGCAGGGAAACCGAACCAGACAATGTAGTTTCCGGGAGGGGCAGTGAACCGGTTGAACTGCGATGGGATGAAGCTGAAGTATCCACGTTCAACGGGGGTCCAGAGCCACAGACCCTTTACACGGCTGAACAGTGGCTCTACTAGACTAAGGTCAGTCAGCATTCCCAGCATGCCCGTCCCTATGACGATCCAGTGCCCTGTCAGTCCCACGGCCAGGGACAGTAGGTGGAAGAAGTGGCATGCGAACACCCACATGAAGGGTATCCACACAGGCACTCTCCCAACAAAGATGCCATTGATGCTCGTGTAGTGATAGTATCCTCTCCCTGAGACATGGTGCTCACCAACGCCTGCGATGATCAGGGTGACGAGCACCTGGACACCAATTCTCCATCCGACCAGTGTCCACAGGACATAGGTCGAGAACGCAGAGAGGACTACGAATAGCGATGTCACTGCAAGACCAAACCACTTGGACATATCCGACTACTCCCTCTTCCTCTTCAGTCTGGATCCTGCCGAATGGATTGCATCTCTAGCTCGTTGTGTTGTGTCTTTGAGGTAGACCCAGTATCCCCGGGCTCCCTCTGGCCGCACCTTGAAAAGTTGAGTGTTCTTGAGGGTCTCCTGTATGTCGAGGAGCATGTCTAGGACCTTCTCGACGGTCCTTCGATCTATGCTCACCCTTCTCGAGATTTCTGAGATAGTCATCACGGATCCCTTCTTCAGTTCCGCCATTACACGGACCACTGCCTCGGGGAATCCGACTCTGTCTGCGGGTGGCGGCGCAAGATTGTTGGACACAGGACTAGTGTAGACCCTCTAGTGTATATATACATTATTACGATAGCTTTACAATGACTGCATAAATGAGTGCATAACTTGCCTGGAAAGGCATGACACACCAGGAGTCAGACCCAGCCTCAAGCCAGGCCACGGACCATCTGATTGATTCATCCCTTCACTCTGGAGTGCTATTATCTGTTGGTGGTGTGTACCTGACTGGCAGACAGAAACCGAGGACCGCAACGAAGAGACCGAGAACGTTCAGCCAGGCCCCCAGAGGGGCCATTCCATCTGAGTCCGTCAGCTGCCTCAGCCCCAAGTCTAGAGAGTCGGAACCAACAAGCCGGTCGATGCGTATCAAGTACTCGCCTGGATACAGATCCAGAACGGTGACCCGGTTGAATGAGGACGAACTGAGTCTGTCGGACTCTGTCATTGTGATGTTGAGTACCAGAGAGTCCAATGTGTCAATGTTCAGTATCAGCATGTCCAGTAGGGGTGGTTCCGCTGCATTGCGAACAAATGTTGTGACTTCCAATTGGGGATAGTGGCCGGGTTCGTCAACTACTGTGAACGAGACCTCCCGTCCTGCGCCGAGGAAATGCCACCTGTAGTTGTAGGGAACATTGAGCAGGATCATTCCACCCGTCACTATGACGGCCACGCTCGTCACGTATAGGAGCAGCTTTAGCTTCACCATCATTCGAGACATTCCGACTAGTCGCTCAGTCACGGCTACCACATATATGTCATTCTGATGGCGTATTCAGCACGAGCAGGCAGGCGTGAACCACATTGTTTAAATCACCGGAACCTTCCCCAGCCTTGACCTGACAAGGCACTGCAAAAGGAGCTCGGTCCGATATGTGGTTTGAGATCGCGTTGATCATCTGGCTTCTGAACCTGATCTTCTTCACCATATTCTGGATAGTTGCTGAGGGCGCCCGCTGGCAGAAACATAGAACGCTGGGCCCGTTTGCACGATTCATCCAGGCGAATCCCGCAAGAACCTTCTTTGTATTCATGAGCCTCACGATATTGATGGTTGTATTCACGATGATGCTCCCGCTCGGTTACTGGATCGACGTGTTCCCTAATATCCCGAACTCAACAGCGCCTGTCGTGAACGGGC
Source organism: Candidatus Thorarchaeota archaeon (assembly GCA_038893995.1). GTDB lineage: Archaea > Asgardarchaeota > Thorarchaeia > Thorarchaeales > Thorarchaeaceae > JAWAQK01. Next base: position 20,989 of record JAWAQK010000020.1, read on the forward strand.
TTGTGTTGTCACTCTTGCTACTCTCAGTTGGGATCAGTGTCACATGGGGAAAGTACCGTTCGTGGAGACAGGCCGTCCGTAGCGCTGCCGAGATGAGAGTGAAGACAACAAGATAGTGGACGCCGCGAGTCATCTTCAGTGGGATATGGCAGTCTTCGGACAACTGCATGGCGCGCTCATTGCCAGGAGGGGAGGTGGTCAACGGATCCCTCCACCTCCAGCCCGCTCATGTCAAGGAAACCACTGCTGACACATCTCTTATCTTCCTGCAGGCACGTCGAGGATTGCAGAAGTCCCTGATTGCTGTTTGCCACTGGCCCTCCGCCCTGAGAAACTACTGACTTGGTCGTCTCTTGGTGTACCAGAATGCCAGCACTACTACGAGCCCCACGACAACACCGCCCACGACAATGTAGGGACCGTACACCGTGATGAAGTCGTTAGGCCATATCTCAGCCAGCTCCAGTCCGGCGTCCCTCCATGAGTCTGCAATGCCCAGGAGGTGTGAGGATAGCTCCGCGAGACCCTGAGAGTAGGTCTCGAGTGCAACATCTATGTTCCCAGTGGAGTTGTAGTGCTCTGCAATCTGTCTGAGGACAGTCGATGCAAGACCATCGCAGGCCGTCAGATTGCCCGGATCGATCAGAGTCTTGTTGTTCGATAGGGCTGCGAAATGAGGTAGTGCCAGCTCTCCCTTTTGAATGAACTCTGTCAGATTGACTCCGACGAGATACTTCGGCAGTCTGTACAGTGCAGCACGATAGGCGAGGTACTGTAGCGTGACCTGTGCCTCGATGCCTATCCCTATGTACCTCAAGAGCGCCGTCTTGAACTGCCTCTCATTGGCAATACCATCGAAGATTCCGAGATAGCCCCTGATGACATCAGCAGTCATGTCTGCGCTCATCTTTCTGAAGCCCCGCTCCCCGAAGGACCAGAGAAAGGCACTCTGACTCCCTGGTGCGTACCTCTGACTGTCCCCCAACAACAGGTCTCGGACATATGGCCCGATCTGTGATGTCGCGTCCGCCACCGGAGTGCCACCCGGCTTGATGATGACCGAGATGTAGTACCTCGAGGACCACGCTGATTCAAGGGCTGTGTAGGATATCTGACTGTAGTTACCACGGCCATCGTAGGGATAGCCAAAGTCTGCTCCGAATGAGCCCACGCCCGGGTCGATTATTGTGACTGTGCCTGCCGTATCATCGTAGCCAACCACCACGACACCATGGCCACCGCCAGTCTGATTACGTGCCCTCAGGATATCGTAGTCGCTGATAGGAAGCCACCTGGGATCCACACTGATGAGAACTGGGTTTCCTGAGTCGATGGATGAACGAATGAGCGAGAATGCCTCGGATGAGCTCCTGATGAGTCCTGCATTGACACCCATCTGACGGAGTTGCTCCAACTGCGACTCTGCACTTGGTACCTGATCTCCAAAGTACAGGGTGTAATTCAGACCATACAGGTCTGTCACGAACTTCACCGGGAATATCTGCTGAAAGAATGCTCCAGGGTATATCAGGATGGTGTCATTGTACCTGATGTAGGCGAACGAGAAGCCCACTCCAGTGAGCGCCAAGACGTCATGAAGGTCCGCATCGACCCCTACCGACTGAAGTAGTATCGATGTCCCAGCCCAATTGCAGAACCCGTTGATCTCTTGCCACACATATGGTACGCCACTGACTATCCCTTGACCTAGTGGGACCATGCCCTGCGTGTCTCGGATCACCGTTGCAGCGTCCGCCGTTCCAGAGGTCGACCCCATGATGAGGAGAGAGAAGATAATCACACAGACCGTGAGTCTCATGATGATCGACTGTATCTGAATACAGAGGTCCTTAAAGGTGATGTGAAGAGGTCAATCTGTCTGCGTCTGCTACTGCAGGGGGACGAACTGGACGTGTAGAATACACGTGTAGGTCCCCCAGGAATGTCGACAGGTGAAGTATGTACCGTCCATGTTCTGCATGGAGGGCGAACCAGTGAACAGAGTGACCTCGCATGACACGACGTACTGAGGCTATCTACTCAAGTGTTGTGCACGCATATGAGATGGTGAATCATCTGACCACATTCTGGCTGGACTCGTTATTCAGGCGTAGGGTCGCAACGCTTGTCGCTCATCGCCCAGGGGGAGTGTGGGCTGACATGGGATGTGGCACAGGGGAGACGTTCTCGCTGCTTCGACGGGAGGCGAAGCGGGGTCAACGGATCGTCGGCGTAGACATATCTATGCCAATGTTGCGCGCCGCTGCTGGGAGGGGAGAGAACGATGTCCAACTAGTCCTTGCTGACGCCAGGAGTCTTCCGTTCAGGGATGGTTCTGTACAGGTCCTTGTGAGTACGTACGCACTACGTGGTATATGCGATGAGGAATGTCATCCGACCGGGCAGTTCAGAGAGTTCAGGAGGATTCTACGACCGAACGGCTGCGTCGTTGTCCTCGAGACAAGCAGGCCTGAATCCTGGTTCGTGAGATTCCTCTTCAGGACATATGTGTCGCATGTCGTCACTCCACTCGGCTCGCTGATCTCTGGGGCTGCCCTCTCGTATAGGTTTCTTCGGGACAGTATCATCGGATTCTACTCAGCACGGGGGCTCTCATCCATCATGATCAACGCGGGGTTCAGGAAGGTCAGATACGAGAGTCTCATGCGGGGCATGTTCGCGCTGCATCAGGCCGTTGCGTAGACAGACAGCGGAGACTCTGAGAGTCCCAGAGTCAGCCTCACTACGACGACTGACGTGTGATCTCCCTGACGCGCTTCTCTCGTGAGGCCTCAGTACTCTTTATCCGGCGCTTTCGGTCCTCGATGTACTTCAGGACTGACTGGACATCTCGGTCTCGTCGCGTCCTCGCACGGTCGTAGTCGTCAGTCGCGTCCCTGAGTTCATTTCTTGCCTGACGCAGCTGCGCCTCCAGAGACTCCACTCTGGTCCTCTTCTCCTCCATTACCCTGTGGTATCGTTCGACATCCTCATCCAGGCGAGACCGAGTTGTGGAAAGCTCTCTCTCTGCCCTGCTCAGTTCCTCTCTGAGCCGAGACAGCTCGCTATCCATCTCTCTCAGACGAGGGTCGTCGTAGGTGAGAGACCTCGTTTCGGAGGACTTGATCTCTGTCTTCAGGGACGAGTAGGATCCCGTTAGACCGGCTGTGGGACCGGCTGGCGTACCCTGAATCAGGGGCGTCTCCCTGGCCTCGGATACTTCTGCAGGTTTCGAATACTGTAGAGTCGGAGCAGGTCGAGATGCTGGTGTCACGACCGTTGGAGGCTGACCAGTGCCAGAGGCAGGAGCAGTACTTGATCCTATGGGACCTCCCGCAGGTCCAACAGGCGAAGTTCCTCCAATGGGCGACGTAATGGGCGCGACCGGGCTGGAGGGACCGGGGACTGACGAGGGAGGACCGGCGGACCGAACGGGTGGAGGGGACTGTGGGGTTCCCGCGCCTACCGGGAATGCCGTGGGAGAAGTGGACTGAGTAGGTGAGGCAGCGGGTCTGACTGCAGTCTCGGGACTCGCATGTGGGGCTGGTGTACTGATGGGGGTACTCACCCGTGGCGGGCCGCCGGGGGGTACGAAGACCGTGGAACCGGGGACTGACGGGGCCACCTGCTGTGGAGAGGGCCGCCCCATACCGGTCTCAACAGATGGAGTTCGAGCAGATGCTGACACTGTGGGCTGGGGTGAAACGGTCGGCGACTGCATGAGCGCCCTGAGCTCACTTGCCCGGACCATCCTCTGTTCGGGATCGGTCTTGTCTGCGACTGCAAAGGCCTCGCGAGCCTTCTCGAGTTCAGTCTTCTCGATGTGTCGTTGACCGGTCCTTATTCGCTCTTTTGAAACTTCAGACGGACGCACCCACCGATCTCCAGTAGTCACGCCCAGAGTCTCGGGGGGGCGCACAACCGGGTCCGGTCTTGTCTGGGACACGGCGGAAGATATCGTGGGACTCGGCGCCTCTTTCGACCCCACTTGAGTCGACAGCAGTGAGGCACCACAACGGATACAGAACTTGCGAGTGGGCTGGTTGGCCTTACCACAGCTCTGACATGTCAGCATCTGGACTCACCCTAGTGCTACCTTCAGTGTACTAGTAGTTGCAAGACCTGTACATATTCTTTTGGGGGCAACCAACTCTGAGAGAGGCTGGCTAGAGCTGCTCGTTGTTTCGTTCCTCGACCGATGCGGCGATCAGCAGGATGAATGTCGTTGGCCTTCACCCCACCACTGTGAAACCGTCGAAGACAAGCGAGGGAGCGACCACACCAAAGCGCGTCACTCGTGAGTCACTTCCAATGGCCCTCAGGTGTCTTAGGCCCTCGTAGAAGTTTCCAGCAATCGACACTGGCTGAAGTGGTCCAACGACCTCACCGCGATTGACCAGCAGCACACTATTGGCGACTATCGAGAACTCGCCCGTTGAAACGTCCGAGTGGAATATTCCCAGTGGAAAGTCACGTATCAAGACGGCCTGACCGTCAATGGAACTCACCAGATCCTCCAGTGTCCCTCTCCCAGGTTCGACACGGACCTGGTGGGCAGATACGCTCAAGACCGACTCGTAGGGAAGACGACCGCCGAACATCTCGCTCCCCCGACTGCAGTTCCCTGTGGACTCCAGGCCAAATGCACGACCGTAGTACGAGTCGAACAGGTAGCTCTTCAGTATCCCATCTTCGATAAGGACCGTGCTCTGCTGGGGATGGCCCTCTGCGTCTATAGCTCTTGTGCGCATTCCGTCGGGCGATTGCCCGTCATCTACCACTGTCAGGTGCTTTGGCCCTATTGCGTCGCCGATCCTGTCGCAGAGTGGAGAGACACCATCCACAACGGGTTGTCCAGTCACCGACTCGCCAACACTAGCCCTGAAGTACAGAGCGGACGGGATTTGGGTCCAGACAGTGGTCAGCTGACCTGTAAAGTCGAGCTTCTTGGCGCGGAGCAGCCGGACTGCGTTCTGTGCAGCGGCCTCTCCAAGTCCCTCTGGTCTGACGACTCGGTCAACAGCAACGTCATACTCGTAGGAGGACCGTCTCTCCTCGTTCAGCTGGGCCTGAGCATCGACTGCACAGTAGTTCATACCAAAACGAGTCGCAGCCAAGATTCCTCTACTGTTTGATACCGCATAGGCGCCCCAGGAGACACTCGCTGCCGCGCTCACTGTCTTGATGTGGTCATCAGACGAGGATGCATCGTGGGCCATATCCCTGCAGATCCTCACGAGTTCATCAGTGTGTAGCTCGAGTATCCTCTTGTCAAAACGGGACTCAGAGGCTGAGGGTCTTGGATCGTCGAATCCCTTGAAGCGTTTGTCCTCACCCCTCATGCTCTTTACGACCGATATCGCCTCCTGGATACTGTGTCGGACTCTGTCCACTGTCATGCCAGATGAACATGCAAACGCGACCCGTGTACCCAAGGCGGCGCGGACGGCACTTCCAGCAATCGCACCATGAGTTGCAGTGGCCCTACCCTGGTCCACCTCTGCCTCATTCGAGTCCTCGTAATACACAAACACCTCGTATTCCAGACCACTGTCGAGTCGACGAGCAATCTCGATCGCACGATCTGCCACAGACAGCAGTTCGTCCTTTATTGTGTCATAGTTCATCATGACCAACTCCTACTGTGCCTTTCCACCGAAGGTGACACCATCCATCAGCAATTCAGGACCTCCCGAACCTACCGGGAGTGGCGACTGAGCATGCTTGCCACATCCTCCGAAGTAACCACTCCACAGCCTCAGATCTCTCGTGGCTCCCTCGACTCGTCCCAGTAGCTCCAGGATGTTGCCGGACAGAGAGACCTCGAGGATCGGATACTGTATCTCACCATGTTCCACCCAGTAACCCCGCAATGCCTTGAAGAGGAAACTTCCGTCTCCCTCGACCTGACCTCCATACGAACCTATCGCGTACACACCCGTCTTCAGTAACTCCATCGCCTCATCATGAGTCAGATCTCCAGGTTCGAAGTACGTGTTGGTCATCCGGACTATCGGCGCAAAGGAGAAGTCAACGGCCCTTGCGTTGCCTGTAGGGGACTGACCCAGGGCTCTTGCAGTTCCGCGATCGTGTAGGTAGTGGTTCAGGACACCATTCTGAAGGACGACTGTACGAGTCGCTGGAGTACCCTGGTCGTCGAATGGCACAATCAGGCCTCCATATTTCTCCACATCTGGCATACCCGTGTCGACAATGGTGGCGTGTTCAGTGCCAAGTCGCTGACCAGTCTTGCCAGTCAGCGGAGAGAGACCAGTGACTACAAAATCAGCCTCGCTGAGATGGCCGAACGACTCATGGGCGAGCACGCCGCACAGTCGGCTCTCTATGAGTGCACGGAACCTCCCCGCGGGGCACATCCGGGCCTTCTTCTGGCCGACTATGGTCTCACCGGCAAGCGTCCCGATGGCTTCGGGGGTCTTGTCCTTGATCTGAAAATGCTCAAGTCCAAATGTGCCACCAGAGCCCTCGAAAGCGACTACTGCATTTCCGCTGTCTGACCGCGCGACTATGCTCACACGAAGATCACAGATCAAGAACTCCCAGCTGATCTCTGACCGATCGCTGTTGACCACTGTCTTGGTACCATAGAGCTCACCGTACATTCCTCGGATGTTCTTTGCATCGGGAACTATAGACCTGGCCGTGTCAGTCACTCTCTGAACCAGGTCCATCTTTGATGACTGGTCAACTTCTGACGGATGCATCCTGGGGGAGAGTATCCTGTGCCGATGTTCCCTCCGCTGGGGCATCTCTGCAAGCGGAAGCCTCATGGTCGATGTCTCTGACGACACCTTCGCCATCTTGACGGCAGTCGCTACGGCACTGTCAATGTTCTCCCTGTCAGTAATCGCAGTGAACGAGTATCCGAGAACTCCGTCAACGTAGCAGCTCACTCCTATGCCATTCCTGGACTTGGACATGATGTTCTTCCAATGCTCGTCGTGACGTGATATCGTCCGGAGGGTCAGATCCTCGTGCCTCGCAATGACAAACTCTGCCCCGAGTGACTCTCCTTTCTCAACACAGTGGTTCAGCAGATCTATCGTACTCTCACCACCCAGACCTTGCTCAGGGCTACGAGCATCCGCACTTAAGCTTTGGCGATAAGGGGTAGTCAGGGACAGGGCCAAGATGACATTGCTGTTCTCGACACGAGCGGACCTGGCCACATGCAGCATCCACAGGTCAGTCCTGTCTCTGGAAGACTGGCTGGTGCATCAATGTTCCCCCCCATGCATACCCGCCTCTCAGTTGAGAAGAGCAGGACTGACTCTCAGAGGAACATGGAACTCGTCATGGTCGGCTCTGGCAGCCCACTGCCAATCTCAGAAGTCGAATCCAACACCAGACCGAGACCGCCGACGTCAGGCGCGGGCGTGAGTGACGAGGCTCCTAACTGGGACGTCTCAGAGAGAAAAATAATTAGGACCCAGGAGAGGTGCCGGCGACCAGAAGGCAGGCTGCTCAGTCCGTGAGAGGTCTGATGCCGTGCTGCACGCCACAGGCATACTGCTAGTGGGTCGGGATACCCATGAACTATCATATCGTGCTCACTCGAAGGTGCAACCTCAACTGCAGGTACTGCCACGGGGGAGAGGAGATAGGTCCACAGACAGAGGTCACCTACGACATCGCAGACCTGGCCAGGTTCCTATCGCAGGACCCAGAGCCTGTACTGCTCTTCTACGGGGGAGAGCCCACCCTCAGACCACGGCTGATGGCGGAGATAATGGACAGCCTGCCCTCAGCAACCTGCATGCTGCAGACAAATTCACTGATGCTTGATAGTGTGCCAGAGAAGTATATCCATCGCCTACACTCAATACTTGTCTCTATTGATGGACCACGCGAGCTGACGGACTACTACAGGGCTCAGGGAGTATACGACAGAGTGATCTCCAGTGTCAGATGGTTGAGGCGCATAGGCTACAGGGGGGATATCGTGGCCAGGATGACGGTCTCAGAACAGACAGACATCTACGAGGCCGTGTCGCATCTCCTCAGGCTACGGAATCCGCACTTCGACCACGTTCACTGGCAGCTGAATGTGGTATGGTCTGCCGAGGACAACTGGAGCGACTTTGACGGATGGCTGCACCGGTCGTATATGCCCGGGATAACGAGACTGGTTGACGACTGGGTAGAAGCGATGAGGTCTGGGACGGTCATGGGGATCGTGCCATTCATCCCTGTCATGTACTCGATACTGACCGATACCCCGAGTGGACTGAGATGCGGCTCTGGACTCGACACGTTTGCTATTCACGTGAACGGGTCGATCGGAGTATGTCCGATCTCGCCAGACTGGGACTTCTCTATCGTCGGGGATATTCGCAGTACTAGGCCACAGGACCTCAGAAACATCATGCCGGTCACCGAACCGTGCCCCTCGTGCGAAGAGTTCTGGTTGTGTGGGGGCCGGTGTCTGTTTGCCAACAAGCAACGACTGTGGGGAGAGTCAGGCTTTGCTGCCATCTGTGAGTCGGTCAAACACATGCTCGCGGAACTGAAGACCCGCAGACAGGAGGTCCAGGGATTGATTGACGACGGGACCATCTCACTCTCTGACTTTGAGTATCCGGAGTACAACAATGGTTGTGAAGTGATCCCCTAGGACTCTTCCTCCGTCTCGTCTGTCTCGGGCTCACACAGGTCTCTCCGCATGAGAATGATCTCCTCGCCCTCTCGGATAGTACGCCCGTATTCCACATAGCCCCTTCTCTTGTAGAAATTGACCTGCTCCTCCACCGCGCCATAGACCTCAATCTCGATACAGGTCGCATTCTTCTGACGCAGGGTTTCCTCAGCATAGTCCATCATCACCGTGCCAATGCGTCTGCCCCGGAAGCTGTTCCTTACCGCAAGACGTGCGATCACTCCGGTACGTCCCCTCAGCATGACTCGCATTGTGCCGACGACCTGATTTCCAACAATGGCAACGTATATGTGTCCCATCTGGACGTGCCTTGCGATCTTGTCGAGACCCTCCTGCAAGGCGCCGGGGAGTCGAGAGAGCTTCCTCCGGACAGGCTCGTAGGCCTCCTTGATTATCTCCTTGATCACATCAACCTCAGACAGCTCTGCACGACGTATCAGGACCTCTGCGTAGTTGTAGATGGGGGTGACCTCCTCTGGACCAGTGTTGGTGACAACATTGCCTAGGAGAAACATAAACCATTTCATTGGTGAAGAAGTGTGTCAGATCAAGCTCAGGCATGAGGAATATCTCGTGCCGACCCTTTGGCAAAACACTTTATTAGAACCCGCTGCCTGAACGACCCCGAGGACTCTTCTATGGCACGCAAGAAGAAAGAAGAAGTGATCGACTCACAGAAGATGTCAGAAAGAGACAAGAGAGAGGCAGCAGAAGGGGCCTGTGTGAACTGCGCTGTTGCCGTCCTGCTGATCGTGGTAGTCACAGTGCTATCGTTTGTGATCTAGGCCAAACTCGGTGAGGAACGGTCGGGGTCTTCCGAACCCCCACAACACACTCGAACAGCCATCACGGTAGGATGCGAAGGGGGTCTAGCCACAGTGCAACTCTATGAGGGACATGTAAAGACGCAGGACCCCCGCCAGACTGGCCTTCTGGGGGCCGCGTCCATCTCGTGAGGCTGGAGAACGACCAGACTCTATCACTTATCCTTCTCTTCGTCTTCACCCAATCGCTTGACCTTTCCGAGTCGTCTGCTGCTGTCCACAACTAGCCTCTTGGAGTCTGGCGTAGACAGCTCATGGCCCTGCTTTCCCTTCTTGATACCCTCGACGGTCTCACTCGGGTACGGCTGACCAGCAGGTGGGACCTCTCGTGCCAGGTCCTTGTCGACATCCTCTGGATGCAGTGTCACACCCTCTGCCTTTGCACGTTCAATGACTCGTTCTGCCCTCTGGAACTTCAGGTAGTAGAAGGACGTCAGGATGGCAGTGATCGGAAATGCAATCAGCTTGGCAATGTCCCTGAAGAGGAATGTCTCGAAGCTGACTGTGGTCGAGTAGTCGAGGAACGTCCAGTGGGAGAGCAGTCCTGTAGTGGCAGAAACTGCGATCACAGAGTCGACATAGAAGAAGCCACTTGCCAGGAAGAATGTCATCAGTGGACCCAGGTCACGTAGCCGGCGTCTCGATTCCTCAACAGACTCTGTCAGTGTTCGCCCGATGCCACTCATTGCGTAAGCCAGGAAGAACAAAGCGATAGCAATGTCGACCGGTTCTATGCGTGGGGCGCCAGTCCGCCGCATGATGTTGAACAGGAAGTAACCTGAATACACAGAGACAAACAGCGTGAGTAGCGAGATATTGAGGGACGCACCCCGAGCAGCGTACCTGAAAAAGCTCAACAGGGATATGACTCCGAACAGGACAATCAGTCCCATTGCAACCACGAGCAGCGAGTAGTACTCGTTGAGATTGTTGATCGCACTTGGAAGAATTGAAGTCACCATATCTCCGAGACCGAATACGTTCTGAGGTATTAGTACGAGTGCAGCCAGGACCAGGGCAGCAATTATCCCGAGTCCTACCAGAAGGATGAGAAAGCTCCCCAGTCCGATCATGATGCTCCCCTTCTTGGGTTCCGCAATTGTTGCCAGACGCAGACTCGTGCGTGTCGACAGGTAGGCCTGAAAGGCGATCCAACCCACCCAACCGAACATTGAGAAGAACAGTAGTGGTCCCTGTCCCAGAGCGATGGAGAGATACACGGCTATCGCGAACGAGACGGCCATCCATGCGAGACCCTTCAGTTCTGTGACGCGGCCACGACCCCTGTGCGTGATCCAAAGATTGTCGAGGCCTACGGATGTAAGGACCACCCCGATTGCAAAGTAGATCGTGCCCGTCGCACCAGCATAGATGAAGAACTGGACCAACACTGGGCCATAGGTGGACGCATACATGGTCATGGCAGCAGACAGGAACAACGATAGTACAGTGGTTGCCACGAAGATGGTCAGATACGCCACATACCTCTTAGTCTTGAAGAAGACCTTGAGGCCACCAAAGAACATGTCGAGGATCAACACGACTTCCTCCTGCTCTATGCGTCTGAAGGATTTGTTTTAAGCTTTGCACGTACTTGTGCTGAACATTGATCGGCGTGCGGGTAGTAGCGGCGACTTATCCTAGGTCCGTGCCTCGACCCAGGCAACCATGTCATCTATCATCTGCTGACCACCAGCCTCCTCGAAGGGCTCATGATACAGACCCGGGTACGACCTGAACGTCTTGTCCTGAGAGGCGACCCTACGGAAAAAGTCCTCGTTTTGGACCGGATCCACAAGCATGTCATCACCTGATTGCTGTAACAGCAGTGGAGTCTTCAGCAGATGGGCAGACTCAAACGCCCTCTCACGTGCACCAAACCCCTCTGCTGCAAATCTGGCGGTGACATAGTCCCATCTCAGAGGGTCATTCTTGAGACGCTGAACGTATTCGGAGTTTCTGGAAACAAGGTCAAGTTCAATTCCATCGTAGAACTTCTTGCGAAGATTCAGTCTCGACAGGAGTCCTACAATCATCCGCGTAGGTCGTGATACCTTCAGCTTCTCAGACACTCCCGGGCACACTGCAACGAGCCCTGCGACTCGATCAGGATGACGCATGCAGTACCTCACAGCATGTAGTCCACCAAGGGAGTGTCCCACAAGAAACACCTTGAGGCCTGGGTATCTCAGATTCAGGTCTGATATGAGCCGCTCCATGTCCTGGACATACTCGTCGAAACTGTTCACGTGTCCTTTCTCTCCGGAGAAATGGCCGAAGCCTCGCATATCTGGTGCGAACAGGACGAAACCCCTCTTCGCAAAGGCCTCGCCGATCTTCTCCAGCGTGTCCGCATGACTACCAAGTCCGTGAATGGCAATCACTACAGCCCTAGGATGGTCATCAGGGTGCCAAGACACCATGTACATCCTAGTGCCATCGTACCCAGAGTATTCCTCTGCAGAACGCCGCATGAAGCATGAATGTACCCCGTTCAACTAATATGACTATCGACCCATACTGTTGTCGATCATCCGAACGTCCTGTAGGACCAGTGTCTACCGTATCTAGGAGATAAGATTATAACCTCCTGTCAGGAACGTAGACACGTGGTCAGGTGAAGGACAGAGCCTAGTTTTTCGTAACATGCCCTCATTATCCATAACTCCCCCCTCCTACCACGAAGCTCTGTCCAGCCTGGCCACACCCAGATGTCTTCGCTATCTGAACTAGATGATTGGCTCACTCTGTTAGGCTCGCATACATTATCAACAGCCAAGACCTACTCAGTGGCGATCTGCGCCGAAACTATCACCAGTCCCTGCTGCGGAAGACAGGCCGCCCAAGTATCAGAGGCCCAATACCGACGAACATGGCTGCACCAGGAGCGGGGATGGCGTGGACTCCGACCAGTGTGATCCAACCGTGGTAGCAGTTGATGATACCATTGAGAGGTGTGAGGTCGGACTCATTGAGGGATGATGCGGATGCGAACATGAGCTCAGCAATGATCCTACTTCCGACAGAGTGCACCCCATGTCCCTGAGCAGACCGGACGGATATCAACCATGAGACGCCGACTCATATGCTGGTGTTGCATAGGAGTGGTATCGTAGACTCTGTCTGGTCGGAGATGAGGTACTGGGAGGAATGTGTCCTGCCAGAAGGCAGAGGGGACATTGGGCTGGGGATGGTCCCAGCCCCGTCTCTTGCGCCCTGTGAGATGACTGATAGATTGTCACGTCACCTATCAATGGTTGCACCGCAGTAGGAGCAGACAACGCTCCGTCCCGCCTTCAGCTCGTTGACCAGCTCGATCGGCAGGCAGGCACTGCACCTGGGGCACATCCACATGCACAGCCTCTGGCTGATCTCGTCAATGGCAGGTAGGACCATCGCCTCGTCCTCACCGGATACACGGACCTTGCAGCTTGCTCCCCTGACACCAGGACGCCCCGTCACGATGACCTCGACCCCGACATCCTTGCCAGTGTACTTTCCCCTTGCCCATCCAGTGATCCTTGACTCGACATGCTGGCCCATGTCTCTGGTTGTGCTCTCTACGCCGAAGAAGTTGGCACTATTCAGCACCTGAATGGTCTTGGAGTGCATCTCCTCAGGGGTCCAGTCGTTCACCTTCACCACCATCTCGCCATGATTCATGTCCTTCAATCGGGCCTCGAAATCCTCGGGGCCTATTACCTGTGGCACGAGGAGGTCACAGACTGCACGGACGGTGAACCTCTCAGTGGTCTGCGACCGGGGATTGCCTGCAGAGTCGAGGTAGGACACACTCGCCACAATGTCGCCCTTGACGCAGTCCTGAGTGGGAAGGAAATCGAACGATGGGCTTCGGAAGCCTCCCGGTTCCAGCTTGGGGATGACCTTCGTCGTCTCGCCCTCTAGCTTCAGGCTCTCACGCGGGTATGAGATGATGCTCACAGTCACGTCAGTGACGACCAGCTTCGATTCATTGACCAACTTGACCTTGTACCTGAACCTATTTCCAACGAATTCACCACCACGGAGTACCTTCAGTTGAGTCCCCGTCGTCGGTAGTGGGCCTTCAGGCATCCGGGACGCTGGGAACTCCTGGTAGGCGGACGGCAGTGCGTAGTAGATGCCCGTGAGCTTGTCTAACCTGCCAGGAACGTACCTCTGCAGTAACGCGATGACAACTGAGACGTCTACTGACAACGAATCTGCAAGACTCTTGACATCGACACTCTTCCGTTCTCTGACCGTCCTGAGAAAGCCAGAGAACCATTCTCTACTCACGAGCACCTGCAGTTGCGGTATGAAGACAACATCGTCAAGGTTGACATACCTCATTATCCCTGGCCAACGGACATCCACGCCGTGTTCAGCCGAGAATGTATTGAGGTCGAGGATCCCCTTCTCATTCAGCACAGAAGATACGCTCTTCGCGATCCAAGTTCCTGTGACTATATTGCCCCTCGACGTGACAGCCTCAAATGGCAGTGACCAGATCATCTTCGAGATGAGGCCTCTGCTGACATCCCACCCAGAGAAGACGTCCTCAATTCTCACGATTCCCCTTTCCTCGAGCAATGACTGTAGACGTCGACTGAGCGCTTCTGAAGTCGTCACACGTGTTCCATCAGAGGAAATCACGAATGAAGAATACCGCTTCAGATATCGGAGAACGGTGTCCTTGGGCATGCCTGCTGCTGAGCAGATCTCTTCAACGGAGACTGCCTGCTGGTCACGAGTCCTTGAGTTCACAATTGACTCTAACGGGCGCGCGGCCCACATACGACGGAGGCTCACAGCGGACAACAGGGCGATCAGGGCCAGAGACACCACGATCATCAGTAGGCTCACTGTGTGGACCAATGAGACATAGGTAACAGCGACCAAGGACGAGGACGAATTGCCATCGATGTCCCACACGACCAGCTTGTACCAGTAGGTACCCTCGGTCAGCCGTAGCAACCGGACAGAGATCTCACCATTCCCCAAAGGGCCCGCCCCCACGAGCATGACATCGTTCAAGTAGACTCGAAAATGAGAGGGATTCTCGTCGTACACAACCCAGGTGAGTCGAGCGTTCTGAGAGAGCTCCACGAAGACTGTCATGTTTGGAGCTGGATCTATCCTTGGCGGAGTCAAGTCATCAGAGATCTCAAAGACGCCACCGGTCGAGACGCGACCGTGACACGGTACTATCGAACAGCTCGAACGGGTTAAGACTTCGGGATACGTGTTCCGAATGGTCACCGAAGGCAGACCGCTGCAAACCCCCTGTTCAGCGGCGGTGAACAAGAAGAATGTGCTAGCATAGCACACAATGATCACAAATAGTAGGCCGAAGATACTGCGCCTCATCTGATACACCCGCGAATGACCTTCCCGAGAAACAAGATTAGGGTTTCTGTGCTCAGCGCGGTGTCGTACACGTAATTGTGATGGTCTCTGTGCAGTATGGGCTGCACATGACAGACCCGTCAGTCCTGCCTGAGGCGCTGAGCCTGATGCATGTGTCCATCCCATTCTGTTTCCCCAGAGCAGGCTCAGCCTCACCGGTCCACGATCGCAATTGAATCACAGACACCTCAGAAATTCCAGCGTGCCAGAGAGATCGTCGTTCACACATAGTCTTATGAGATAATACACAATAATATGAACGGGGATGGGCATGTTCACACTGTCAAACCTCGTAAACACGGTCTTGGGGGTCCTTCTGTCAAGAGGCGCAGGCCGGCTTGAGTCCGCAGGGGACCTTGCGGTGTTCCGAGTTGGGAGGCATACTCTAACGGTCCCCGCCCGAATGCTCGAGAAACGCGTCCTAGACCTCGTCGCGGGTCAGTGCGAACTGCGAGTACAGAGAATGAGAACATGGCAGATCTTGAGACTCGTTGACAAGATACTCGACGACTACATGTGTCCTGAGCTCCAGGGTATTGACGAGGATATTCGTAGAATACGGAAGAGTCTTGCTCGGCCTCTTCACTCACCCTTCCGTAGTGATCCTCCGGGGCGGGTACACATCAGATTCCTCATAGAGGGGCAGAAGTACGTCCTCGTCAGCGAAGCACCCGCGAATACAGAAGTACTTCATGAGAAACCCATGTTCGCACAACTGCAGAGAAGATGGACACTGTCATCTCTCCTGCATAATTTCTCACTACTGAGGGAGGATAGATTCGGGTGGCAACGAGAGTTCGAGATAGATGCAATATCTGTGGCGGGAGACATTGCGTTCCTGTTCGAGATGAAGAATAGCAGATCCCCCGTTCCTGCCAGGATTCTGTCGATCCACTACAGAGCGGCCCAATGGATCGAGGCATGGCATAGGAAGATGCACAGACAGATCAACAGTTTCTGTCCTATCGTCTACCTGAGGAAAGCCACGTCAGAGACATCGGAGGAGCTGAACTACATATTCTACGACGACATGCCAGAGTTCTCCGACACTGAGATCGCAGAATTCAAAAGATACCCTGTGGGGCCTGATGTCGTTTCTCCGGCTGAATGACCATCGCGGTCAGCACCGAATCAACGTTCGGACAAATTGCTAGTCGGTCAACTCCACGACCAGTCTCCTGAGACACGGCCGCCAGCAGATGGTCGAGCCGGTCACCCGGCGATGGACCCACGGACTCCTGTGGTCCGTGGCGGACATAAAGGCAGATCCAATCAGACGTACTGATGCGGTCATTCGTAGGAAACGACAGGTCTGATACCATGGTCGATCTGGCCGTACATTCAGTGGACTGGTGAGGACATGTATCTCAAGACATGTCACACTCTCCGTGCTGCACGAGTGATAGACACGCTGTTGATCAGCTCCCTGTCTATCTCGTGACGCTCATCGCACACCTCTATTAGCTCGTCATGAGCCTTCGTCTTGCTCTGTCCCTGGTAGTCACAGTTCTTGTAGTATAGGACTGTCACGACTCCTTCATGCTTGGCCGCCTCAACCGCGGGGACGAGGTCGCTGTCTCCTGATACCAGGATGACAGCATCAACCCACTTAGCACAGCTCATCCGGACCAGATCGACTGATATGAGCACGTCAACTCGCTTCTGTTCGTACTCACCAGTCGACGGATTGCGTGCCAGCTTCCCCAGCCGCACCTCGAAACGATCAAGTCTCTTCAGGGTGTGAATGAACCTGTCGTGATCGCCGAACCTCCGACTCTGCTCATCCGTAGGCGGATCGTCACGGTAAGGCATGCAGTCGTAGAAATAGGTCCTGAATCGTTCCCATCCCGAGCAGAGTCTGTCCGACAATAGTCCGTAGTCGATCCGCGGTTCACCAAAACAGTATTTCAGGACCTTCGAGAAGTAGCCATTGTCTATCAGTACCGCTGCCTTCCCCACAATAGACCCACGACACCATATTTGACCACCGTCCCCCATTGGAACCCCTGGTCGTGTTCCCTGGTGAACCAGAGGGACTCCATGGAACGGTGGCGAGAATATTCGTGGTATTGTGTGCATCGGCCATTCTTAAGCGTATCTGATATTTCGAGTGGGGTAGTTCTTCGGTCATGAAGTGCTGGACCATGGGGCACGAGGTCTGTCCCGAGGAGGGTCGCTTGACATTGTCACACGTCGGGGAAACGATTCGCAGCCTAGGCCTTCTCCATTCGGCACAGACGTGTTCGGCCACAACATCCGACTTCGGTGGCAGGAGAGCCCGCTGGCCGAGGCGAGGGCTCTCCCACGAGTCGTCAGACTAATCCCGGTAGGTTCACGTCCCTCAGGGTCCACAC
>JAWAQK010000021.1:0-8390 GCA_038893995.1 Candidatus Thorarchaeota archaeon
TGAGGAAGTACTCACGGTCTATCCAGGGCCACATCACCATTGCAAAGAGGCCGAGCTCTGCTGAGAACTGTCCCCACCAGAACTGAAAGCTGTGGATCCTTGATGCCTCCATCATTATGGTCCGCATCACACGGGCACGTTCAGGGACCTCGAGACCGGCTATCTTCTCGACTGCTGAAACATACGGATACTCGGCGAGAAATGCCTCCAGCATGCAGAGTCGCTCCATTATGAGAGGCCCCTGATTGAAGGTCCTGAACTCGAGACACTTCTCTGCCGATCGATGAAAGTAGCCCGCATGCGGGTCGCACTCTACGATGAAGTCCCCAAAGATCGAGAGTTTTGTCGCCCAGCCGTGAGCCGAAACGTGCTGTGGCCCGAACCAGATCTCGGCAGTCTCTTCCAACACCTCGTTTCTGACCATGCTCATCCCTCGCCTGAAGAAGACGGACCTGCAGCAAGCCCTGACTCGTTCAGTCTTGACCTATCAGTCTTGAAGCTCTTCCTTAGCGGGTACTTCCCCTCCAGCTCGTCCGGAAGAAGTAGCAACCTGAGGTCCGGGTGACCTGCGAAATCAATCCCGAACATCTCGTGCGTCTCCCGTTCATACCACTCAAGAGCGGGAAAGATGTCACAGACCGATGCGACCGAGGGGCTGGCCCCCTGGAGCTGTACCCTGAGCTGAATGAGGAGGCGCATCACACGGGACCAGAAGTAGTAGATCACCTCGTACTTGTCGTCTTGAAGGTCGACGCCAAACAGGTTCTCTGGGAAGACATCCGGCACAAGCCGCTCGATGAGTGCAACCACATCCCGTATCCTCTGCGGGGGAACGTCGAAAGCCAACACCCCATCCTCGGTCCTGTATCGGACATCAGGACAGGAGCCGATTATGCTCTTCGCCAGGTCGGCTGTGCTGCGCGCATCAGTAGTGTCTGTCATCCCGCCAACACCCCTAGCTCGTGTCAATGCCCAGATCGACCGTTCCATACTGCCTGTTGTACATCAGCATGAGTACCATTGCAAGGGCCGTGTGCGCCGCCGATATCGCAATGACGAGAACTATGAGTGCCTGCCCAGTGATCGTGAAGAACGGGCTGTAGAGGGATGATGCCACAAGTGCAAGGTTGACACCATTTGCCATTGTCTCTGCACTGATTATGATTCGTATCAGGTTCCTCTTGACAATCATACCGTAGGCACCCAGACCCACCATCATGAATGACACGGCAAGGTACCATGAGAGCGGTATCATTGGTGATCCTCGACCTCCTCCACTTCGTCCGCCGGTTGCTCACCGCCACCGACCACCCTCAGACGTGTCTCCTTCTCCATCTGCATGATGACGACTGCTCCAATCACAGTGGTCATCATTATCAGTCCAACCAGTATGACGTAGATCCCATGACCACCCCAGATCCACTGGGACAGGAGCTGGAGGCTCTGTGACAGGTCCGGATTCTGTAGCGGCATGAACTGCCAGCGTGAGAACAGGAGTGCCAGACTGCCCGACAGAGTTATCACACAGACTGCAAGGATGATCCCAACTGCCTTCCGGCTCGAGGACTCGACGATCTCAAGAGAGACGTCATGTGATCGGGGGAGCAGCAGTACTGCAAACACGATGATGACACTTATCGATCCCGTATACACGACAAGCTGAACCGCGACCAAGAAAGGGGCATCAAGGAGCAGGAAGAGTCCTGCGACCACGACTGTCATCAACATGAAGAAGAAGGCAGCATAGATGATCTCCCTGTGCTCAAGCGCAAGATAGGCAAATAGCAGCAACGCGATCACAAGCGTGACGAACTCTAGCTGTTCCAGCATGACCAGAAAGTCCTGCATCACACTTTACCTCCAGTCTCGAGAGTGGACTCCGCTGCCTGTCTTGCGAGTCTGTACAACCGCACACTCTCGCCACCACTCAGTGTGGCTCTCGGCATCATCTTCAACGCGTATCCAATGGAGATCATGACCAGTCCGATGAATGACAGTACTGCCCACGCAGTCTCTGGACTGAATCGCACTGGCGAGACAGCGACCAGGAACAGGAATGCGCTGAGCACGTCGACAATGACAAAGAGCACAGTATAGACAATGTAATTGTACGGATAGCTTATCCGTGCGGGCCCTATCGGGTTCTCTCCGCACTCATAGGTGGACACTGTGTCAGAACTCTGGGGCAGGTGGGGACGTAGGACCCATGAGGCTAGAAGCATCACGGCAATCAGGGCCACCACTAGGATGCCCCATATGATCACCGGAATGAAGTCAACGAACAGGCGCATCTGAGGAACGTCTCCTGGCCAATGTCAGCTTGCGGACCTGAAGCCGTCCGGCTGGTATGCATGGGTCCCAGACCCACAATCTGTGATGGCCCAATGATAGTGATTTGGTGGCGATTCGGACCCCAGATAAAAACACTTCGAAGTGCCAACAGTACTGGTTAAATACCGAGGGGGACCGAACCAAGAAGTAGACAGACCTCATTGGGAGTACCAGCGATGCCTAGAACATGGGTACTTATAGTCTATCTGACCGTGCTCGGTCTCGGTCTTCTACTCGTGGCACTCTATCTGCTCCACGTGCTCACTGTAGGGCTGTTCAGTGGTGGTCTGCAGTCGATCAGCGACTCCCAACTGATCTTCTATGGGAGTGGCGTAGTGTTCCTGGTATCGACATACCTGCTGGTATTTGCAGGTACGAGAGTGGTCCGGCTGGCACTCACGGCTGTTTCTGGGTCAAGTCTGGGTATACACAGCTACCAGCTATTACTGCTGTTCACCGAGGGAGTCCCTGCCATAGTATTGTTCGCGATTCTGGTCACGGGGGTGCTCCTGTCGTTCTCGGCCGCACGATGGCTGCGTGAGCTCTAGCTGTCACCCTCCGGCGTCCCTGACTCCTCTGGGGGATATCTCAACGCATGTGTATCGAGCAGTGGTTCCATCGAGCTCTCCGAGGATGATGGATATATCGATGCGGCTCCGGCAACGAGTATAGAGGCCCCGGTCCCCCAGAACGGCAACATGAGACCACCAGTCAGTCCGACTGGAATGAGACCGAGTACGATCGCGTATAGTGCACCCGTTGCAACGGCAAGTGACAGAGATATCTGCTTCATCCGGCCCCTGCGCGGCTTGAGGTAGCCAAAGAGGAAGATGATCATGAGAGGTGGGCCGAGAAGCAGTGATTGGGCAACGACACCAAATATGGTGACTGGCAGTAGTGTTGCCGCAGCCGGAAGGATGTGGATGGCGTGAACATAGTACGGTGCAAGGAACATCATTCCCAGCCACAGGAGACAGTAGCTCTCAGGATCCTCTCTCAGAGTCAATTCGTCTCATCACATCCTCTCATCTCAGAAAGCCCATGGCATCCTGGTTCTCATGTCGTCGCTGCCAGTGAGTCGTCCCCGAGCGTATCTTGTTCTGAAGGATCAGGTGTGCCCTGACAAAGTCTTCAGGCTTGGGGGGGCATCCTGGCAGATAGACATCGACAGGGACCACGTTCTCAGCCGGTACCTCGAGCGAGTAGCCGTCCCAGAAGAGACCTCCGCTGGCTGCACACTGGCCAAACGATATGACGAACTTTGGACTTGGCATCTGCTCATAGATGCGTCTCAGACGTGGTGCCATCTTCTTCGTCAGTGAGCCCGAGATCCACAGTACGTCACACTGTCTCGGCCCGAAGAGTGGAAGCATGCCGAACCGTTCCAGGTCCCAACGTGAGGCGACAGCTGCAGCCCCGTCGGCCATGCAACAACCGAGACCGTACTGAACAGGCCAGGGGCTGTGGGCACGTCCCCATCTGAGGATCCACTTGATTGGCGGGAGATTCTGCAACCACCTCAGCACTATCGGGGCCATCCTGCCGAAACCATTCCGGAACAGATCGTATCCGAGCCAGAGGAAGTACTTGCCCACCCTGAGCATGAGGGGCAACCAGTAGGCGAATATCTTTCCCGGATTGGAGACCTCATCAGGGTCAAACTTCAGCTTGGCCGCTCGGATCCTGCTGAGCCTCCGTTTCCCGAAGTAGACTGGAGCATAGTTCGCAAGCCAGATTCCCGTGGAGTGGGGGTGACCGCCGTGTCGCTGAGCTATCTTGAATATGACAAAGCTCTGAGACCACGAGAACATGAAGAAAGATCGACGTTCGTCCTCGAGGAAATAGCCCATCATTGTGACTCCAGTCCTCGAAGTCACGTAGCCGTCGACTCCGGCCTGCGCTGACCCCTGCTCGAACTGGAAATCATCCAGTATTGCCTCGAGTCTCTCGATGGGTGCGAAGGCCTGTCCAACGACAAGGGTCGGGCCTGCCTTCTTTATCCTCATCGGATAGTATCTCTCTTCCCACTCGTGCTGAGACACGTTCTCGTCGTAGACTCGTCCCTTCAGGTCTCCTGCGACACGTCTGACCGTGTCGATTCCCTGCTCTATCTCCTCGTCAGAGCCCTCGTATGCGACCAATAGGGTGCAGTGGCCAGGGGGGAACGGAAACCGTCCCTCACCGTCCCATATTGACCGTCTCAGGTCTACATACTTGGCCTCCTCGAACTTCATCGTGTAGGGCAGTGGACCATCCTCGATAATGCGCTCGATGGCGAAGACCATCAGGTAGTTCTCCGGGAAGCTGACGACGATTGGCCGGATCGTGGTCAGAGGCTTCACCCGGAGTGTCACCTTCGTGATGATGCCAAGAATTCCCTCAGTGTCACAGAAGAGGTCCGTGTCAGAGGTCTCGATGACCCTCCCGTCAGGGAGCACGACCTCAAGACGCACCACATTGTCGTTGACCTTACCATACTTGAGCGACCCAATCCCATCTCCACCCTGAGCGATCCATCCACCAATCGTGGCGGAGAGCCCCGAGGATGGGTAACACCTCAGGTCAAGCCCCTGCCTGTTAAGATAGAGCTGCAGGCTGGCCCAGGAGCGACCAGGCTCCACAGTGACAGTGAGCCCATCGCGGTCGATGGCAAGGATCCGGTCCATGCGTCGCATGTCGACGACCACGCCACCCTTTCGGGGTATGGCACCACCATAGCCCGAGGTCCCTGCACCCCTGGGGGTCAACGGTAGTCTGTACTTTCGTGCGACCTCATATAGGCGCCGCACCTCCTCAGCACTGACTGGCTGGACTAGAGCATCCGGGACATTCTTCATGAGCCAGCCAACCTGTTTTGGGAGCGAACCGACGTCCATCGAGTGCAGGATCAGTTCATGTCTGGCCGTAACGAGTCTATCACCGAAGATCCCCGATAGCTCCTCGAGAACGGACCTCCTAATAGTCATGTCAGTGATGTCCCCACTTTGTGTCGGCGGCTCGTTTCAGAGGCAAGAGGCCCCGTACTTAAAAAACTAGCGAGATGGACCGCCATGTCGTCCGTGGACAGGCGAGGACGACGGACAGGCGGAAAGGTATTTGAATTGTCGTAGCGGTGAGCTGTGACAGGTATGAAGTGGCCGAGGTCCAACAGGGATGCGTTTCTCGTCACTCTATGATCACGGGCTCCAGGATATGCCGTTCATCTGTGCCCAGTGCAGCTTCTGCCAGGTGGGACACGGTGCCTGCCCGACGTATAAGGTAAAGCGAGTCGACAGCTATTCAGGGAAGGGCAAGATGATACTGGCCCGCGCACTCATTCAGGGTCGCATCAAGCCCTCGGACGGTCTTACTGGCCTCCGAGATGCCATATTCGGATGCACGCTCTGTGGGGGATGCGAGGAGGTGTGTCAGGTAGACATACCCTTCGTCAAGCTCTACCAGCTGATGCGCGCCGAGTTCCTAAAGAGGAACATGTGGCCCACCCAACTCTACACGGCAAGAGAGACTCTCCTCAAGAGCTACAACATACAGGGTCAGTCGCAGATGGACCGTGTAGAGGGCTGGTCATACTGGCATCCCGATGAGGACACGCTTCTCGACCACGTGGGGCGCAATGCAAAGACTGGCTTCTTTGTCGGCTGCGGGTCGTCGTTCAGGGGAGTACCCATTCAGGCGACCATCGCAACGACACTGGTCATGGACCGCGTCGGAGAGGACTACACACTCCTGGGTGACAAGGAGTGGTGCTGCGGTGCACCCCTGATAATGTCAGGCGACTTCGACTCTGCCAGGGCGTTGGCAGAACATAACATTCAGGAATACCTCAGGCTGGGAGTCACTAGACTCGTTACCAACTGCCCAGGATGCTGGAGGATGTGGGCAGAGGAGTACCATGAGTTCCTCGGTATCGACGTGCCATTCGAGGTAGTCTACGGGGCGCAGTACTTCATGGATCTGATCGACGGGGGGAGGCTGAACAACATACCACGCTCGTCAGACATGGTCGTGACCTACCATGACGGTTGTGACGCCGGGCGAAACAGCGGGTTCTTCGAGGAACCTCGGAAGGTCATCGAGAACCTACCTGGGGTCACGCTTGAGGAGCTCCCGCACAACCGGAACAACTGTCTGTGCTGCGGCTCCGGAGGGGTACTCAGGGCCATCGATGCGAAGTTTGCAGAGGACATCGCAAGGCTAAAGATCGAGGACATCGAGATGACCAGTGCCAGCGAGGTCGTAACAGGTTGCCCCTCCTGCGTCGAGTTCCTCTACGATCAGCTCCGTCAGGCAGGATCACAGAGGAGAGTGCTGGATCTGGCAGTCCTCGTGGCACAGGCGCTGGGTCTGAGCTGGGACGGACTTCGGGAGGTCTACTGATCGACTCTGACACCTCTGGGGGGACGCGTTAGTCTACGCGCCAGGAGTACCGACAGCAGGAAGAGGGCAGAGGCAGACACTGCCACTGTCGAGAGGGGTGCCATCAGGCCCTGCAGAAGATAGCCCAACGAGATGCCAGAGCCAGTCAAGAGATGGTTGAGTATTGTGGCTGGATAGGCCGGCATGAGCCCCAGAGGACTGTCATAGTGAACGAGGACGGTCCTCGAACCTACAACTGCAAGAGGCACTGACGCAAGACCAAGCAGAATGGGGTATGGGACAAACCCCAGCAGATATGGGACGACGACCATCGCGTACGTGGCCAGCATTAGGATCACGTATCCCCTCGAGGCCCCTCTGACCCCGAGTCGGACCACAAGAGTCCTCTTCCCTGCAGCCTCGTCAGCACGGACATCGGGAAACTCGTTGATGTAGAGCACAGAGGTGATCAGTATGGCAACTGGCAGCGACACGATGATGGGCTCTATGAGCAGGTAGGGATGTTGGACGTAGAAGGAGCCCAGAGTCATCAGAATGCCAAAGTTCAGCCCGATGAAGATCTCTCCCACGCCACGCGACACCAGCCGAAACGGCGGCGCAGTGTAGAAGAACCCCGATGCCACACCAATCCCGCCGAGGACCAGGATCACCACTCCTCGAACGAGGAAGAGATAGAGCCCTATCAGTCCGGCAACACCAAAGAGTACAAACGAACCAAGGAGGACTTGACGAGGGCTCAGGAGGCCCGCCTGTATCATCCGCGACCCCCCACTGAAGGGCCGAACATAGTCGACATTGATGTCGTCGGCCCCCGACACGTGGTCAAAGTAGTCGTTTGATACATTCGCACCAAGGTGAAGTAGCGCACCAGCCACGAGCGTGAGCAGGAACA
Source organism: Candidatus Thorarchaeota archaeon (assembly GCA_038893995.1). Lineage (GTDB taxonomy): Archaea > Asgardarchaeota > Thorarchaeia > Thorarchaeales > Thorarchaeaceae > JAWAQK01. The sequence continues at coordinate 7,601 of JAWAQK010000021.1, forward strand.
GGTCAGGTGCAAACTGTCCACTCACTGCCCATGCAAGAGAAGTACCGACGACGACGGGAAGAATGCTCGCGGTCAGAAACGGTAGCCGCATCTCCATCGTCCAGACTCTTAGTCTGCCTGGAGGAACAGTCTGCGTCAATCTGTGTAAACACCCCAGGGATGGGCGGGCCCATGTCCCCGTCCGGGTCACGATGAAAAAGGTTTAAGGATTACGTACGATGAGGGCCCCGTAGACAGAACTAGCGAGACCGTCGCATGAGAAACTGTACAAGCAGTGGGACCGTCGAACAAGGTCCGCCACTACCTGCCAACAGAAACGATGGATTTCTGTCTGGAGAGAACGTCAGGCCGCTCGTCGAGATGGTGGATGATAGAATACGTGCGCTGTTCAGTGGGGGACAGGACCCAGACATACTGTACGAAGCGGCCAGACACCTGCTCCTGGCTGGGGGCAAGAGGATCAGGTCTCTGCTCACTCTCATGAGCTGCCAGGCGGTGGGTGGGGCTCCAGAGGAGGCACTTCCGCTCGCAGTCGCCCTGGAGTTGGTTCAGACTGCAAGCATAATACATGACGACATCATTGACGGCGACACTCAGAGAAGGGGGGTCGAGGCGACCCATGTCCGGTTTGGCACTAAGATGGCGATCCTCGCGGGGGATCTGCTAGTCGGACTGGCGTTGAGAGAGATTGCCAGGTTATCGAAGCCCCTGATACTGAGGGAACTCGGCGAGATCGGAATAGCCATGTGCGAGGGGGAGATCCGCGACCCAGACCTGACGATAGACCGTA
>JAWAQK010000021.1:8400-37709 GCA_038893995.1 Candidatus Thorarchaeota archaeon
ATCTGAACACAACGAAGTATCTCGATGTCATTCAGAGGAAGACAGCTGCGTTTGTCAGGGGAGCCGCACTGCTAGGAGCGATTGTGGGTGGCGGTACAGAGGAACACTGCGAACAACTTGCCAAGTACGGAATGTGTCTTGGAATGGCCTTCCAACTCCGCGACGATGTCCTTGATCTGACCGCCCAGTCAAGCGAGCTTGGCAAACCTGTCAGATCGGACTTGCGGAACAGGAGATGCACCTATCCCATACTCTACGCGCTACAGAACCTTCCCAGTGAGGAGAGATCAACCTGCATCAGCGAGCTTCGGGCAGGCAACGTAAGACCATTGTTGGTGGCAATCGAGAGTACAGGAGCCATTCAGCGCACCACAGAACTGGGACAGGAGTACTGTGAGCAGGCGAAGAGAGAGATCACCGGAATAGGGCTGGAGAACGAGACTATGTTGTGTGATCTTGCAGACTTTGCGGTCAATAGGACATTCTAGAGGGTGTGGTCAGGGACAGACGTCTCCAGAGTACCTTTTCCCGGCACGGCGTACAGCACGGTGACCCGTGAGCCATGCCGGTGACGTAATGCGCATCAGAGGATCGGGTCATCTCACTGCCTCGTCGGCATGGTCAGGACTGCCTCATCACTCGTCCCTGGGTGCATCTCCGGGAATGCCTCTCACATCAGACATGGCAGATCGACCCGCGATGGACGACTGGGGGCAGTTCAGCCCGTTTCGTGTCGTCTTGGATCATCTGGTCTGTCTTGCTGACCGTGTGTCGTCTGTCAATGGATGAACAGCAGGAGAATCCTAGGGAGGCCGGGTGTCTGGCATCGCCCTCGACGCGGGAACTCCGCCAATTCCCCAATGGGTCTTCGGAATCTCATGGACAATTACCTCGACAGCCCGCTCTGGGATTCCCAGATCGACAAACACCCTGGTGATTCCCGAGATGATCTGTTCGACTGCGCGCTGTGAGACACCTTCCCACATCTTGACGTCGACCGTTGGCATGAGATATCACTTCGGTCCCCGTGGATTAAACAGTTCTGATTCCGAGTGTCGACAACCGGTCAGCCAGGAGTGACAAGAGTCTTATATGTAAAGTCTACTTTACGTAAAGTGTAGTTTACATCGAGGTGTGTCTGATGGTGGTCTTCAATCGAGTAAGGGAGATCCGTGAGCAGAAGATGCGCCAGTCCGGAGAACCTGAGATATGGACTCAGGAAGGCGTGGCAAAGAGACTGGGGATCACACGTCAGACGCTGATCTCGATGGAGAAGGGGACCTACAACCCTTCGCTGGAACTGGCACTGAAGATCGCACGTATCTTCGAGGTGCGAGTAGATGACATATTCGAGTTGAGGGATGACGAGAATGGAGCAAGATGACATAATTCAAGTTGCTGGCGTCATGATGGTGGTACTGGCTCTCGCGGCCGCCTGGATCACCAACGCGTCTGGACTTGTAGGGTACGTGACCTCGTCGGTGGGGGCAGTCGGAGGAACATTGCTCATACTCAGAGTCTACCGCAGGCACGAGGATGAAAGACTGAGACATATCCTCCTGCTATCAGCACGTAACAGTGCGCTCTTCGTGTTTCTCGCTCTACCACTGACGATGGGACTGCTGATCGCTCGATCTGGGATGTCAGAGGGCGTGGCTGCGATGTTCGTCCTGTGGATCCTCGCCCTCGCCGTCTATTACCTGTCGACCATCTGCTACTACAGAAGATGAAACAGAACTGCCACTGTGGTGAGTCCTGCGGGGTGGGCTCTCTCAGAGACCGCACACCTCCACCAGACCCATGGCCTTCAGTGTACTCGAGACTGGTGACTCGAGTCTGTGATCGAACGACCACATGATCGGTATGCCTACCTGAAGACAAGACTCAGTAGGCGGGGCAAGACATGGGCTCCAACTGCAACTAGGTATGGTAACCTGCACCGGATGAGCTCGCTCAGTCTACTAGACCCTGCCAGTCCCATGCAGATATCGGTGATACCGTCCGAGAACATGACATGGTCTGCGACCCTGAGGACACTGAGAGCAGACAGTAGCACATCTCCCATCTCCCGTCTCCAGGTGGACTCGTACTCCTCCAGAGGACGACCCTCCAGCAGATGCGTGCACACAGCCTCGCCGGCAATCTCTCCAGCTGCAAGTGCTGTCGGTATCCCACCACCATTTGACGCCATGACGTGACCCGCAGCATCACCCACAATCAGTGAGTTCGACGAACATGTTCTCCGTTTCGGACCCCCGACCGGGATGAGCGCCGATATGCGTCTGGAGATGGCTGCCCTACCCGACTGACCCGGTCGGATGTTGTGTTTCACGAACCTCTCGAGGTATCTCCGCGGGGCCTGGTTCCGCGCGGCAAAGCACGGTCTCAGGCCCATTCCTACGTTTGCCCTGTCGTCACCAGTTGGTATGATCCACGCGTAGCCGCCTGGAGCAATACCCCTGCCAAAGTACATCTCTGTCACGCTGGGGTCACACTCGATGCCAGTCATCCGATATTGGACTGCCACCGACATGTCCCTGGAAGGGTTGTCGTATTCGCAGCCCATCGACCTTGCTACAGTAGATGCAGGTCCATCAGCACCCACGACGACCCTCGCCCGCGTCTGCAAGATCTGACCCTGGACTCTGATGAACAGCGTGTTGTCAGGGGTGCGACTCAGGACAGTTGAGCCGAGCAACACCTCCGCACCTGCGTCCTGAGCCAGTTCACAGAGATGTTGGTCGAACAGCATGCGGTCCACGACAACCGACTCCATCGGGAACTCAAATTGACGGCCCGTCGGCGAGACCAACCTGAGAGTCCGACAACGATTTCTGACGAATCGGGAAGGGACGTCACACAGACGGGCAGCACGGGGACACATGGGGAGAAGATCTCTGATCTCGTCCGGAGTCGGGATGAACTCCCCACACTGGACTGGATGGCCGACCACGAGCCGCCTGTCGACCAGGAGCGTCCTGAGACCCGACGCGGCTGTGACCCTCGCCGCAGTAGACCCCGCAGGCCCTGCACCGACCACGACGACGTCGTAGACCTCGTCCAACATCTGTCAGATATACCGCCAAACAGATGTTTACTGTGAACCAGGTGAGTTAGAGGGGCTCGCTCAGAGCTCTCTCTCGACTGCACTCAGAGTGGCTCCGCAATATGGGCAGGCGACCTGTAGGGGTCCGACCCAGTCGACCTTCTCGGCGGGGAGGGAGGCTCCGCACCTACTGCAGAAGTTCGGGGGTACAAGGACGACCCGCCTGTGACCAGTAGATGCCGTCTGTGGACCCGGATGTGGGAAGCTCGTCTGACCCGTCGGTGGAGAGGCACCCCCCGATACGCTCTTGATAATCCCCGCGATGACTATGAGCAAGAATATTCCAATGAAGGCGGGCATGATCATAGAGAACGGCATGGGTGCTACCAAGGGGAAGGACGAGAAGAACCCGAAAATGATCACCACACCAAACAGCAGAACAATGCATGATACTGGGTCAGGACCGCTCGACTGACGTTCCACTGCGACCACCGCATTAATAGAGTAGTAAACCAAGATAAGGATTGGGAAGTTCCGCATCATGACACTGGTGCCATAGGAGGGGTGCTGGTCGATGAGCATGTGGCCCACCGCGATCGACCCCGTTGGAGACTTGAGCCGGCGACCCGTCGGCGATACCAGCCTGAGGGTGTCGCACCTGTTCCGCACGACATGTGGAGGGACACTGATAGAGGGATGGCCCGAGGACGTCGGGGAAGCCGGTCCCTGATCTAGCGGGGGTCGAGATGGACTCTTCATACCATATTGGATGCCTGACCACGAGCCGTCTGTCCACAAGAAGCGTCCTGAGCTCGGACCTGGCTGTCAGCCCTGCAGCAGTAGAACCCGCAGGTCTTGTACCCGACGCCACAACATCAGGGAGACCTGTCCGATAACTGTCGTATACACTGTCCAGTAATGGCGTATCAGGCTGCATGACGTCAAGATTTGTTCAGAACTCGCGTCTCCCTGCGTTCACTGTGGCCCCACAGTATGGACAGGCGAGATGCAGGGTATCCACCCAGTCGACCTTGTCCGTCCTGAGGGGGGTGCTCCACCTGCTACAGAACTCCGGTGGTATCGCTAGCACCCGACCGTAGGCGGTAGTGATCGCCTGCACATGAGGGGCTTCAGCCGACAAATCGACTACTACCAGCTGCTCAAACCCGGAGTACTGCCGGATGATACGTGCCATAAGAAGACCGGCAAACAACAGGATGAGGAGCATGGGAACTAGCGATGCGAGAGGTGTGATGCCGAATATCCCCACGCATGACGTGGAAGAACCAATGAACCCAATGACGAACACAAGGACTAGACACAGTGAAAGCCCGGATGGTTGAGAACAACTCTCGCAACCAGATTATGTACCATGTATGGCAAGAAACAGAGGTTTGCAAGCGTTGAGCCTTGGACGCACATGCGGAGCGGATGGTTGATGGGAGGAGTGTGTATTGAGTCAACGATCTTCCACCGGCTGAGTCCTACGGGTCAGTACCAGACCGTGTCATGATCTAGGTCTTGTCATCCAGGGTCTCAGAGTCGATGTCGTTATTAGTGACATCTGCAGACCAGTCGAGAGACCCATGGTCATGAAACACACACCGATGCAGCGGCAGTATCTGCAGCTCAAGAGACAATTTCCAGACTCGATACTGATGTTTCGCCTCGGAGACTTCTACGAGATGTTCAACGAGGACGCAGTCCAGGCAAGCAAGGTTCTCGACATCGTCCTCACATCCCGGGGAGAGGGAGTCGAGAGATGGCCAATGTGTGGAGTGCCATATCACGCGGTCGAGAGCTATGTCGCCAAGCTCCTGCAGGCTGGACTCACAGTTGCGATCGCAGACCAGCTTGAGGACCCGTCGCTCGCAAGGGGAATTGTCAAGAGAGACGTGGTGAGGGTGATCACGCCCGGCACGGTCATGGAGTCGACAATCCTCGAGGACTCCAAGAACAACTACCTTGCGGCGGTGGCCCTGCACGAGGAGACTACTGGCATTGCTGCGGTTGACATCTCTACAGGCGAGTTTCTGCTCACAGAGATCCGTGAACCTCTAGACGGAGAATCCGTCGTGAACGAGGTTGCGAGGCTCGGACCGTCGGAGTTGCTACTGCCGGAGAGTCTGTACCGGTCTGGAAACTTCAGAGAGACAGCAGAGGAGGTGGGAGCCAGGATCACGGTGCGGCCCGATGCTGACTTCTCAGTCACACGTGCCGAACAGCGTCTGAGGGACTACTACAGGGTCCTCACCCTCGATGGCTTCGGTATCACTGAGCATCCTGTGGCGCTTGCCGCATCAGGGGCTATCCTCGAGTATCTACAGGAGGTCCAGCGGGGAAACACAGTCACCCTTGCCCACCCGCGCTACTACTCTGCAGACCAGTTCATGATACTGGACTCTATCACGCAGAGGAATCTTGAGTTGCTGAAAAACGCCAGAGACGGAACGACGCGTGGTACACTGCTATCGGTGCTGTCTCGTACGCTCACACCCATGGGCAAGAGACTGCTGAAGCAGTGGATACTCCAGCCGCTACGTTCGATACCTGCAATTGAGAAGAGGCTCGACGCAGTGGAGGAGATGTCAAGAGATGCGACCATCCGACAGAGGTGTGAGGATGCCCTGAGGGCCATCGGCGACATCGAGAGGACGACCAGTAGGATAACATTCGGGGCAGGAAACGCACGAGATCTACTTGCCCTCGCCGGCTATCTTGCCAGACTGCCGGACGTGAAACGTGCCATGGAGTCCTGCAGGAGCACTCTGCTGGTCGAGACACGGGATGCGATAGAGCCCCTTCAGGAACTTCACGATACGCTCAGGGCGGCTATCGTTGAAGACCCACCGGCGACCACTCGGGAGGGGAACATGATACGTCCTGGCTTTGACCGCGAGCTAGACGAACTGAAGATGTCGATATCCCAGGACAAGCAGTGGATAGCCTCGCTTCAGACTCGGGAGAGGCTCAGGACTGGAATCAAGTCACTGAGGGTTGGGTACAACAAGGTGTTCGGATACTACATAGAGGTGACCAAGCCAAACTTGAGCCAGGTCCCCGAGGATTACGAACGAAAGCAGACACTCGTCAATGCTGAGCGTTTTGTCACCCCGGAACTCAGAGAGAGAGAGGCCGCAGTACTTGCGGGAGAGGACAGAATAAACAGGCTGGAGTACGAGATCTTTGAGCGGCTCAGGACGATGGTCAGCAACTCGCTCGACCGGCTGCGCAGGAATGCTGGAGCAGTCGCAGTCGTCGACGTGATCAGGTCGCTCGCAGAGGTGGCTGTGGACAGGAGATACTGCCGACCCATCCTGACAGACAGGACCACCATACGCATCCGTGATGGCAGGCATCCCTCCCTCGAGGCCGTACTGGGTCAGAACGAGTTTGTCCCCAACAGCATAGAGTTTGGGAACGGTGGTCACACCCTCGTCATAGTCACCGGTCCGAATATGGCTGGCAAGAGCACGTTCATGAGGCAGGTCGCACTCATAGTCATTCTCGCCCAGATGGGCTCATTCGTCCCAGCAAGAGAGGCTGAGATAGGTATTGTCGATAGGGTCTTCACGAGAGTGGGGGCCTTTGATGACCTGACCGCACGTCAGAGTACCTTCATGGTGGAGATGGTTGAGACAGCCAATATCCTCAACAATGCCACAGACCGGAGTCTTGTCATACTGGATGAGATAGGCAGAGGAACATCGACCTACGACGGTATGGCCCTCGCATGGGCTGTCGCCGAACGGCTCGTCAAGATGAGATCGCGCACCCTGTTCGCCACACACTTTCACCAGCTCACACAGATGGCGGAGACACACCACGGCGTAAAGAACGTACACACACTAGCGCGTGAGACTGGTAACTCCATTGTCTTCCTTCACAGAGTCGTTGACGGAGGCACGGACAAGAGCTATGGAATACAGGTCGCAGCGCTTGCCGGGATGCCAAGTGAGGTCGTAGAGCGGGCGCGCAGCATGCTCAGCCAGCTTGAGTCAACCACGAGGCAGGGTATTCCATATGACGGGCAGACGATACAGCAGAGCACCCTCGACAGTCTCATTGTCGAGGATCCGATCGTGGAGAGGATCCGGTACCTTGACCTCGACCGCACCACCCCAATAGACGCGCTCCTGCTGTTGCGCGACCTGCAACGCGAGATAGCTGACAGAGAACGACAGGGCGGGACCTGAACTATGGACCGTCAGACATGTCGAGAAGACATGCTCCAAGAAGCTTATATGCGGCTGCCCGTGATGAGCCCATGCCTGACCCCACGGGACTCCCAAGAGCGTGTAGACACATGGGCGTGCTCATTGCTCCATCGATATTGTCGGCGAACTTTGCAAGGCTTGAGGATGATATCAGAGCCGCTGAGAGGGGAGGAGCGGACTTCTTCCACATAGATGTCATGGACGGCCACTTTGTCCCAAACATCTCCTTCGGGCCCATAATCGCTCAGACCATGAGGAAGATAACTCAGGTCCCGCGAGATGCGCACCTGATGATCACTAATCCTGACAAGTACGTACCGGAGTTTGTGAACGCGGGGGTGGAACTGATCTATGTCCACGTGGAGGGCGCCTACGACGTCTTCAGGACAGTGCAACTGATCAACGAACTTGGAGCCAAGGCCGGAGTGACCCTCAATCCCGGGACTCCCATCCAGTGTGCAGAGCCTCTGCTTGACGAGGTCGACTACGTCCTGGTGATGAGCGTATGCCCTGGTTTCGGCGGACAGGAGTTCCAGCCTGGAGCGATAAGGAAGATCGAGGCGCTCAGGTCGCTCATCGCAGAACACGGTGCTGACGTCAGGATAGCCGTTGACGGCGGAGTGAGCAAGGACAACATATCAGACCTGCGCAGGGCCGGAGCCAGTTTCTTCGTCGCAGGGTCGTCGGTGTTCAGGGCGCCGGACATAGCGGCAGCCGTTCGGGAGCTCAGGGAGGCAGCAATTAAGGAGGACATCAGATGAAGATATTCATTGATAGTGCGAATGTAGAGGCCATCAGAGAGGCACACGAACGGGGAATGGTCGATGGAGTGACCACAAATCCGACGTTGGTCGCAAAGGAGGGCCGTGACTTCAGAAAGATCGTCGAGGAGATCGCGTCGTTTGTCACAGGTCCGATCAGCCTCGAAGTGCTCAGCGACGACGCGGAGGGAATGGTCCGTGAGGCGAGAGAGCTGAACTCCTGGATTGACAATGCGGCCATCAAGATACCAATGACATGGGAGGGACTGAAGGCAGTGAGGGTCCTCTCAGGAGAGGACATCATGACCAATGTGACACTCTGTTTCAGCCCCAATCAGGCACTACTGGCTGCGAAGGCGGGGGCCACCTTCGTGTCACCTTTCATAGGCAGGCTAGACGATGTCGGTCATGTCGGAATGAGCATAATAGAGGACATCCGAACGATATTCCTCAACTACGGGTTCGAGACTGAGATCATAGTGGCTAGCGTCCGACATCCTGTTCACGTATATCAGGCTGCACTCATCGGTGCCGACATTGTGACCATGCCTCCGGATGTCCTCAACAAGATGATCCAGCATCCACTGACGGATGTTGGGATAGAGAGGTTCAAGAAGGACTGGGAGAAGGTGAGGAAGTAGACCGGCCGAGTCCAAGTCTCATTAGGCAGTCAGAGGACGGAGGAACGAGATGAAACTAGAAGCGGACCTGGTGGTCCTCAACGCAAATGTAGTCACGATGGATCCGGCCCAGCCCGAAGCGACCGCCCTCGCAGTGAAGAACTACAAGTTCTTGGCCGTTGGGACCGACGAGGACATGGAGGAGCTCGTCCCCACAGCCAGACGTGTCATAGATCTGGGTGGGAAGACGGTCATTCCTGGCATTGTAGATGCCCACACCCATATCACGGCAGCGGGACTCAGGTCAGCAGATATTGACCTCTCCTCGGCAAAGTCTCTCGGTGATGCAAAGAGGATGATCTCCGCCTCACTAATGAGGTATCGCATGGGTCAGTGGGTGAGGGCATACGGATGGGACGAGAGCAAGTGGCCTGAGAAGAGGTACCTCACTGCGTCCGACTTGGACGACATCTCAAGAGAGATGCCAATAGTTGCAGACAGAGTCGATGGCCATCTGACCTCCGTCAATACGGCAGCGCTGGAGAGGTTGAAGATCTCGCCTGAACAGGAAGGGTTTCTGAAGGACAGTGAGGGGAGGCCCACTGGAGTGTTGAGGGATATCGAGGGGGTCCACGATGCAATCATTCACACACCCGAGGAGATGGAGGAGGGGATACGTCGGGCCACTCGACTTGCAAACTCGCATGGTATGACCACCGTAGTGGACAACATCAGTCCGGGTGTCCTCCGATACATCAGGGAGTGTGAGGCGAGGAACGAACTGACGGCCCGGTTTGTGGTGAACGTGCCCGATAGCCAGCTGGTGCATCTGACTAGTCTCGGTGTCACATCCGGCATGGGGACACCGCTAGTCAAGATTGGGGGAGTAAAGATATTTGCCGATGGCTCAATTGGAGCCCGCACCGCAGCACTGTCTGAGCCCTACAGGGATGAGCCGGGGAACCTGGGGCGCCTGATGATGAGCGGGAAGAAGCTTGCACAGCTAGTCAAGAAGGCTGTTCACGGGGGCATCCAGACAGCGATCCATGCGATAGGTGACGCCGCGATAGAGCTTGTGATCAAGACATTCGAGGAGATGACGGACAAAGAGAAGGAACTGGTCAGGAGACAGCGCCACCGAATTGAACATGCAGAGATGATCAGTGAAGACCAGATCAGACGTGCCGCAGCGCTCCGACTCATCCTCTCGATGCAGCCCAACTTCGTAGGCAACTGGCAGCAGCCCGGGGGACTCTACGAAGAGAGACTTGGTGAAGAGAGAGTCAGAGGAATGAACATGTTCAAGGTCGCTCTCGAGAACGGGGCACGCATCTGTTTTGGTTCCGACGGTATGCCATACGGTCCACTGTATGGGATCTGGTCAGCAGTGACGTGCGACAACTACCGGGTCAGAATAGGTGTCGAACAGGCGCTCAGGTGCTACACAATGGAGGCGGCCTTCGCATCTCATGTGGAGGACATTGTGGGTAGCATCACTGTGGGCAAGAGAGCCGACTTCGTCGTCCTCTCGCAGAACATCATGAAGGCCCAGCCTGAAGACGTCAGGGATATAGTCGTTGAGAACACATTTGTCGGCGGAAATGAAGAGTTCGCTGCCATCAAGAACAGGTGATGTCTCTTGGGACGGATAAGGCAGCTCCCGGAGGATGTAGTCTCACTGATAGCGGCAGGGGAGGTGATCGAGGGGCCATCTTCCGTCGTCAAGGAACTGATAGAGAACTCCCTCGATGCCGGTGCGACAGAGATCGATATCGCGATTGAGGCGGGCGGTATCGATAGGATCGTAGTGTCTGACAATGGATCGGGCATCCTGAGGGAGGACTGTCCTCTCGCCATACAGCGCCACACCACAAGCAAGATCAGTAGGAGAGAAGACATTGACAAGGTGAACACCTACGGGTTCAGGGGAGAGGCACTGGCGAGCATGGCAGCAGTCGCTGACGTGAGAATAGACACTAGAGCAGCCGAGGAGGATGTCGGTCGTACACTCACATGCAGGCCTGGTCAAGCGCCCGTATTGACAGACTCTGCCCGCCCAGTAGGCACTACTGTCGAGGTCACTGGCCTATTCGCAGAGATCCCTGCTCGAAGGAAGCACCTATCCAGTCCCAAGACTGAGGGGCAGAGAGTCCTCGAGATCGTACTGAGGCACGCTATGGTGAGGAACGACGTGGGGTTTAGGGTGACAAGAGATGGCGAACTCGTACTGAGGTGTCCTCCCGGCCAGACTCGCAGAGAGAGAGTCACGAGCCTCTGGGGCACAAGGGCGGGCGAGCTGGCCGTGGATGTAGACTATCAGCAGGATGGCGTGACCGTCGCCGGCATGGTGATACGTCCCCCTGCCTCCAGGGCCAACAGGACCAGGGAGTACTTCTCTGTCCTGAGGAGACCAGTCGATGACCCTGGACTCTGTTCCGCTGCAGAGTCTGCCTTTGCGACGCTGCTGATGCGCGGAAGGTACCCCATGCTCTGTATCGATATCTCACCGGAGACAGGGATGGTGGATGTGAATGTGCATCCTGCAAAGTGGGAGGTCCGCATCTCTGACTACGAGAGCGTCGTGAGGGCTGTCGCCTCAGCGATAAGGCAGGCCCTGACAACCAGGCTTCGGGAAGGTGAGTCCGTCATCCTAGACGAGTTCATTGAGGGTCACGATAAGGTCGAGCCGCCTCGGTCTGGCCTACCTGCAGATAGGGTAGCAGAGTCTCTTGGGCCTTCCTTTGAGTCTCAGGCGATGCTCAGGGAGACAGATGGCGACAGAGACACAGGACTCTCGGGACCCAGACTCGAGAGAATACTGATCGGAGGCAATATGCGTATCATAGGACAGCTGAACGGCCTCTACCTGCTGATCGAGTCCGAGGACGGTCTTCTTGTAGTAGACCAACATGCCGCACACGAGAGGGTCGTATACGAGCGTCTGCGCGAGAGGGTCAATCGAGGCTGTCCGGATGCGCAGGAACTGCTCCAACCCGTTGTCATCAGTCTGAGTCCAATGGATGTAGAGAGAATACTCTCAGTGGCCGACCATCTTCGGATGCTGGGGTATGACATCGCGCCCTTTGGCCCAAGGGAGGTGATTGTCTCTTCGTTTCCAGAGGTGCTTGGTCACAGGGGGTCAGTCGACGAGCTTGAGGCAATCGTTGACGAGATCCTGGACATAGGTGAGGATGCAGTGGCTGACAGGTTCATGGATGAGGTGGTTAAGATAACGGCCTGCCACTCTGCGATCCGGGCGGGACAGGAACTGACCCCGGAGGAGGCGGCAGGACTCCTCAGGGAGATGACCGAGACCCCGAACTGGTACCTCTGTCCGCACGGCAGACCCACTGTCATCAGAATAGGCCGGAGAGAACTCGACTTGCGGTTTCGCAGGGTCTAAGACCGGCCGACGGACCGCACCAGTGGCACCAGTATTGCACAGGTCTCACAGTGGAAATAGTAGCCGGAGATATTGCGGAAAGTTTTACTAGATTGGCGCCAATGGTGGGTTAGGAAAGTGGGATTGCTGCGACGATGAGAGGATCACTTCGATGAGTAACACATGGTACATGACGAAGGAGTATCTCAAACGACTCAAGATTGACTTCGTCGAATACGGTCGCAAGACCTTCGGAATACCGCAGGGAGTGACCGAGACACGGGAGGTTGAGGTTTTTCCTGGAAGCACATGGATAACTCTGTCGACCAGGCTTGCCGATATCTCGGGGATGGACAGGGAGAACAGGGCAGCACTCTATGAGAACCTACTAAGGCTGAATGCATCGGTCGTAGAGGTGACGTTTGGGGTAGACAAGAAGAACTATGTCGTCATCAAGAATGCATTGCCTGTCGAGGGCATAACTTACGACGCATTCAGTGCCGTGTATCAGGCCCACATCAGCGGCATCAGACTCTTTCAGGAGAAAGTACTACCCTGGATCAAGAGATCGTAGGCATCAGACTGTGAGTCTATATGGTGCAAGGGGTTCCGGAACAACAATCACCGTGTCTGAACTGCGTATGCCCTGAGTCATGAAGAAGGAGGGAAAGGGGGCAGCTGCCCCCCTTCAATATCTACTACACTACTTGCGTCGCTTGTTGACCATCAGCAACACGATCACGGCCAGTCCAGCTATGCCAGCCAGTGCCAGGGCCATGATCGGCGGCAGGCCATCGCCAGGACCCGGGGGACTGGTGGGTGAAGTTGGTTCGGTCGGTACGATGCCCTGCCCCACGACGTAGGAAACGACACCCGACTCGTAAGTTCCTGAGGTCGTCTGGACAACCACCTTCAGGAATACCTGCACATTACTCTCGAACGGGGGCACCTGTCCGGAGTAGCGTGTCCCGCCAGCGTTCCACATTGGCGTCTGCATCTCAGCAACTGTGGCCGTCCAGTAGTGAAGCGTCACTGACTGGATTGGATACTGGCTGTAGATGTCGACAGAGACAGTCACAGTGTCAGTCGGGGATGGAACAGTCGGGTCTATGGTGAAGCCGCTGAAAGTGACTCCGCCAGGCGTGCCGGATGAACCACGTGAGGATACATAGCTGACGAAGATCGGGTCCTGGTATACGGCAAAGCCATCCCACGATAGGAAGCCGATGGACACATAGTACATGCTCGATGTGAAGCTCCACGAGGTAGCACTCCGACCGTCCTGGGACGAGTATGCCATCCCAAACGTGCCTGCCGGAGTCGTGTGACTCACGACTGAATACGGTCGTGTCCTATCCTTGGCCCAGTCGTAGGTCACGCCTCCCATGATCATCTCGGCAAACTTCGTACCCTGCGATTCCATGTCGAACCTGTCGGAGGTCACAGTGTCGTCGTAATCTGCAGCCGTTCCATTGGCCCAGAACGAGAACTGCGACATCGACACGTGGGCAAGGTAGTTCAGTGCCAGAGACCGATTCACGAGGTTCCTCGTGCCACCGACCGCCCCGACATAGTCCCAGCTGCCAACCAGGTTGTCCACCTTGATCCTGGCGTAGTTGTTGTCGGCTGTGGTATTGAGCTGACCCTGGAAGTGGACCGTGAACGACAGCTCGTCGATGTGGACCTTTGTCGGACGCTCGTCGAACTCAACACAGTCCATTCCCGTGACCTGACCCTGGTACCAGCCCCAGTAGCCATAGTGGGTAAATGGATAGAGCGTACCGTTGATGTCGCTGAAGGTGACTCCCCACCTAATTGGGTCTGTCACGTTCAGCTCCAGGTGACCGAAGAGCCCGGTGTGATTGTAGTCGATACCGGGCGTCACGAAGGAGACATTCCCAACCTCGAATGGGATGAAGAAGTGTGTGAGTTCTCCAGATGATGGCGAGTTGAGATCAACATCCATCTTGCCATCGTCATTCTTGTCCTTCCACAGCATCAGACCACTGTACTGGTACTCAAGGTTGACACTGAGCCAGTGGTAGTCCGAACCCGTACTGTGACCTGAGCCGTAGTATTGCTGTATGGCGAATGTCAACCATGTCCACGACTGCTTGTTCGAGGTCACCCAGTCCCAGCCCCTAGCCTGCGCTCTAGCAACAACGTCAGCCCATGACACATTTGTGACCATGTGTGCAATGCCCCAGTAACCGGGCTTCGGTAATCCATCACTAAGCAGCACAGTATCCCGGATCTGCTGCATCTCAGTCGGGCTGACAAGTGAGTGGTCGTCAGCACGATACCAGTAGTAGGTCTCGTTCCACTCATACGACCAGCTGAAGTAGTCCAGCCCAAGCCTGGAGTGCAAATTCAGTTCGTCTCCGTACACAGTCACATTCGGGTCCCAGAGGATGTTCACATAGAGCATGTCGAAGGTGTGGTTCCAATTATTGGTGGAGACGTACTGACGAAGGACATAGTATCTGTCATCGTCGGTCTTGGGGTCCCCATCGAGGTCAAGGGCATCAGTCAGAGGATCAACATCCCAGCTCTGGAACTCCCACATGCTCCACTCTGGTGCACCCACAATGAGAGCAGTGGGCCAAGAGCTCTGTGAGGACTCGATCGGCACGAGACCGTATCTCCACTCATGTCCGTAGACAACAACACCAGTGTCTCTCATGTCAGGGGACGGATATGCGTACACCCACGACGCACCGTGTTGGAAGAGATACACCGCGTAGCCACTCAGGGGCATGTGCAGATACAGGGCTCCGCCTGAGTAGGTCGCATTGAGGACCAGGAAGACTGGCGAAACGATGTTCGACGGCCATCCTGAGATTGTGACATTGTAGAGAATGTCATTGTAGTAGAAGAGGCCTGAAGTGTTCAGTCTGACTGACTCGGCTGCAACTATAGGCAAGCGCTGATAGAAGGGTGTCTGGTACATAGTGCCATTCAATGCTCTATAGACGTTCAGAGTCATGGTGCCATTGTAGAAGCAGTCCGGGTAAGACCGGGTTGAGTAGATAGGACGACCATCGTAGTCAAATGTGAATACCAGCATGAGCTGAGTCTCTTCGAGCAACAGGGTCGTGCCATTCTCCAGTGTGATCTCATACAGGTTTCCGGTCCCAATCTGAACGGGCATTGAAGATCCACCGATGTTGTATCTCACACGTTCGATCTCAGTGTGGCGATTCAGGTTATCGAAGGTGACCAGCATGCCGAGGTAGCCCTGGATGGAGGGATCCCAGTAGATGTCCTGTCCAACTACGGCGCATGTGGCCAGTCCCTCGGTCAATCGGTAGTTGATTCCTGAGATGACCGTATAGTAGCCATCTTGGTCCTCCCAGACTGGGTACCTCAGGCCGTCGTATTCGAGGAACTTCTGAGTGGGGACCTTGCCGCCCTTGTTCTGGGCGTAGTTGAGTTCATAGTACCACTCTGCAAATGCGCCAGGGTATGGCATCTCATGACGGACTCCATTGACGGTCGCGTACCAGTAATTGGTAAGAATGTCACCAACGAAGAATGCTGATTCGCCACGGTACGTACCGATCCGACATCCCAGCGGGTATGAGGTGACATAGTCCACACCGTCAATAGTGATGTATAGCAACTGGTTGACCGGGTTCTGATACACTCTGTAGATGTTGTTCGAGTCGTCAGTGACGTAGTAGCAGTTCTCTGAGGCTCGGTACCACCATGACTGTATTGGCATCACGCCTGACGCTCCGTATCGTATGAACAGCCGACCAGTGCCAACATCCTCGCCTACTACACGATCGACCTTGGCTACAGACATGGGCTGGACATAGAACGGCTGAACACCGCCATGCAAGGTTCCTCCTAGGTCAACATACCAGCTGCTGTACGTTTCCCCGTCAAACCAGCTCATGGGAGTTCCGGCTGTTGTGAGTATGGAATAGCCTGGTACGAAGGTCACATTGTAGATGACGACGGAACTCTCGTAGGTGACCTTCACCATCGTCCCATTCATCAGTTCGTAATGGTAGGTGGGATTACCAGAAACAGGATCCAACGTACCGTCAACCAGTAACAAGAGCTCCTCGATGCCACCATACGGTTGAGTCCTCTCGAACACCTTCACGGGCAGATGTACTCCATTGATGATGATGTACGGACTCTCACTACCCAGCAACCTCTCCCCGCTAAGAGAGAGATTCTCGTAGTAGGTCCGTGGCTCGATCTCAACGTACTTTCTCGTACTGCCATCCAGGAAGCTGTACGTCCAAGCCCTCGACCAGCTCTGCACGTGTCTCAGCTCCCAGGGGGTACTCATGTCCTCGTACCAGGTGTAGTTCATCAACGAGAGTGACCAGTCATAGTTGCCCGCAGCGACCAGTGGGTCAAGGGATACCATGAACCTTACGAACAGGTCCCCTTCCTCGCTCCATAGATCCAACTCTGTGATGTTGCAGAAGCCATCCACAGGTACGATCGACCCATATGAGCCAAGATTGATGGGCTCCCGTTGCCACTGTCCTGTCTGCTGATTGTAGTACCAGTATGTCCAGAACCATCCCTCGACCTGCTTATACACCCACTCCTGATATGGACCATTGACCCAAGTCCACTCGTTTGTGGCAGGATTGTACTCGTAGTGCCAGCCTGTCTTGTTCTCAAGGACATAGTTGTAATGGAGTCCGTAGGTCATATTGAACTTGCTAGTGACGTTGAATCCTCTGAAGGATACTCCGCCTGAGCGACCGATCACGGCCTCATATTCCACGTATCTCGATCCCGTCTGATACTCGCTCCACCAGTTCTTGAAGGTCCGGATACTGAAGCTGACCCCGTCCACATCATCACTAGTAGAGCCGGCCCCTTGCAGGCGTCCGAGCACCATGAACTGCGTACCGTAATCTGCATGGTACAGCCACTTGTTGTATGGCCGACCATCGGCCAGTCGGATCTCGCATTCAAGAACAGGACTCTCGATCGTCAGCATCCGGGCGTCGTTGTAATCATTCACAGTCTGTGGAGAATAGGGCCTGCAGTAGCTGGGAACGTAGGGTTTCAGCCCAGGACCGTAGACAAGTACACGAAGATGTTCTACTATCGATCCTGAAGTGGGCATGCTGCTCATGAAGTGGCCTACGAAGTCGATCACAAACTTCCCATCAATGGGTCTAGCTGATGTGAGGCTCATGTTGAGCTCGAAAGGCAACGCGTTTATGGGATATCCCGGGTCCATCAAGATGAGGTCCATGTTGTCGGTGCCAGGCACATACTCTGAGAAGGGATACCCGTAGTAGGGGAAGCCTGCCGTGACTCTGAACTTTGTGGTGTCGCTGGCGTTGTAGAGGAGGACCAGATGCCGATTCAAGTACATTTGCTGTTCAACTACAGTGGGTATCATCCCGATCTCAGGATCATACGTCCAGGTGAGTACCTTGACGGTCTTCTCTACCATGTTGGGACCAAAGTCCACGCGAACTTTCGCCAGGTGAGGACCAAACGCAGTCCGCTCTTCCACGATCTCCACATTCTGGTCCCAGTAGAAAAGATTCTGAACGGGATCGAACAGCCAGCCGCCATGTGTGACGACACGCTCCGTATAGTATCCTACCACCTCCATTTCGACTTCGAGCGACGATGGCATCAGTAGATACACGAATACAAGGCTCGGTTCGTTCCCTGTCACGTTCACACGCATCAGATAGTCAACGTTCCTGGTAAGCGAGATTACTGGACGACCACCTAGGCTCATCTTCTGGAATGTGAAGGAACCCTGCAGCAGTGTAGCAAACATCTGGCTGGGCAGGATACCAACACAGAAACCAGTCGCGAGGGGCCTATCGAAGTCGCGAATGGACAGGTGATAGATCATGTCAGTATCGACCGCAGTGGCCTGCAGAGAGAACAGTCCCACCGGCGCCGCCTCCGTGAACCTGAACGCGAATCGTACGAGATAGGCTCCATCAAGGGTCATGTTCTTACACAGAGACTTCACGAGGGTTATGAATGGCGGGCCAGTCCACCCCGAGCCGGGCTCATATTGTGAGCTGTAGTTCTCCCACATCCAGGTCAAGGGCCTATAGACCATGCCGAACTGCGCGCTGATGTCGGAGTAGGCCAGATAGCCATCCAGCCGCACTTCCATCAACATCGCGGCTCCAAGCATTCCAGTCGGGACAACTACGTCCACGAGAGCCACCTCACCCTTGTGGATGAAGTCGTCGCCTATGACTGGATCGCCGGACTCATGAAACACCCTGAAGGTAGGTCTAGGGTGGAAGAGCCAGTCCTTTGTTGTCCACGACCAGTGGTCGGCCGTGCTATTGCTTACCCGAGACCAGTCGACTTGGAGCGCACCTGCATGACCTGCAGTCCGCGCTGCGCCTTGTCTTGGACTCACAACGTATCCGCCTGGGGAAGCAGCATCTCGTGTCCCCGACGGGACAGTGGCCGAGACATGACTCATAGATATAACAAATGCAGTTACCATCAGTACTACTAGCACTTGTCTTGCCTTAGATCGAAACAAACCTGTACTCACCTCCGGACCCCTCGGTTCGCACGGATAAGGTGGTGGACCAGGAAGGATCGGATAGTTCTATCATTGAACTAGCTATGAGTGAATATAAGACAATGTTGCACAAACTGATGCAACATATCGATGAGACTCTATGAAACTTGGACGGGCTTCTCCCGATTGTCTGTCGTGAGTGGCCACACAAGACCGGGGCCATGCATGGCGGGGCGAGCTCGTGCCAATCTACGAAGACCCCGTCGTGCAAGTTGGGCCTATAGTAGCGGATTCATTAGGACCCACAGTTCCACAAGCGGACTCACATATGCCTCGATTAGGGCTGCGACAGTGAGGAAGAACATGACCAGTATGAAGGTCCTCCACAATCGTCCACTGGTCAGTACCTCACGGGTCTTCAGCGGGACCTCAGACCATCTCCCCTGTGTGGCCAGCGGGAACATGTCCCTTGCAATCCTGAAGGACGCCGCTGCCGCAAACAGGAACGCAGGTATCTCTACAATTCCATGGGTCAACCTGCCGGCAACATATGCGTCAATCCGGTACGGCTCCACCAGACCCATCCCTGCCAGCACCGCAATACCACCCACCCACAGTGCCGTCGACAGCACCTCCGCTATGGCCACAGACATGAGGCTGTAGCGGAAGTAGTTTGCCACAGGCGATGGTTGATCGGATCCCGAGGAAGAGGGACTGAGCAGCCGCTCTAGAGCAAGGATGACACCAGGGAGTACAATGAGCGCAATCACGGTGAACTGGTCGTCGTAGATGAAGTACTCCATTGTAAACACCGTTAGAACTGGCGGGAACCACCAGTGCCCGAGAGACTCTCCCCTGAACACTCTCACCAGCGCAATGACTAGAGTGACCAACAGGGCAATTCCGTAGCCATGAGCCGCGTACCACGCTAGATTCTCTGAGAACACTGGGAATGGTTCGTTGGTCGTGAGAGAGGCAAGGGTGACCACCAGGCCCGTGACGATCACAGTCACGAGCCCAACAAGTACAGGGATGCGTGGAGAATCAGTCCTACTCGGTCCTGGTGCTGTGCTCTCTGTGGGTGTTACCTGGTCCGATTGTCTGCCAATGGCAGCCCTGATAGTGACTACCAGAGACCAGAATACGGGCGCAGCCAGTAGCATGATGAGTGTCCGTACAGCATTGTGCTCTAGGTATATCATGAATCGCCCTGTTTCAAATCCAAAGAGTTCTGTCACAGTCCTCACGAAGACCGACTCAAGTCCCTCTGGAAGACCTATCTCTTGAACGACACTCATGGTCAGACCTGCAACCAGGAGCGGATCCACGAGGGCGGAGAGCAGAAGCACCATGAACACTGAGGCCGCAAGACCAAGTGTGAAGAGAAAGACAGCGTGCTTCACATCGGTATGGGTGACGTTGAGCAGGTTTCCAGTTGCAATTCCAACTCTCTGTCTCCATAGCCGCCTGTGCTCGAAATAATAGAGGACCAAGAGAGATGCGGACACCCAGATCGGGACATTCACGATGAACTGGTACGCGTACCTGTATAACACTTGTTCTGGAGGGGCCAGAGCAAACGCCCATCTGATGCGGGTGAACTCGATGTCAGCAAATCGAACACCGTTGAGTAGCGGATTCAATGTATAGTCGAGGCTCGGAAACAAGACATATGTGGCCACCGAGGCGAACAGCCCAGATGACAGAGAGAAGAGCTCCAGGCCTCCACGAATACGGTCCCTGACATAATGACCGATGAAACCGTTGAGTAACATCATGCTCAGCGGTACCGCAAACAGTATCACCAGCCATATGCTGGGAACGATCGTGACGACGTTATCGAATGGGACATTCAAGATGTGCAGTACGGCATTGGAAACAATTCCCACGTCGAACATGAGACCTAGTCCAATCCTGTCTGCAGTGAAGAGAGTCGTGATCAAGACCAGACCCGAGAACGCCCATGTCGTAAGGCTTCCGGTGAGGATCGAACCAGCCACGCCGGTTGCGGCCGTCTGTGGGTCCTTGACTGCCAGTCTGTCCCTGGTGACCCACTCAAACAGTTTCTTGTACAGGACTACTGCAAACTTCTCAACGAGCGGCATGACGATAATGGCAAACAGAATGGGCGGGGCTGCCTGCATCACACCGAGCACATAGTAGTTCATCAAGACCATGATGCCTGGTACCGTCTCGCCTCCGTAGACGGGATGGTAGGTCACATTGATGCTGAGCGCATTGAACACATCAATCGTGATGAAACCGATTGTGACAAGTATATTGAGTCTGAAGAACCAGCCCAGTACACCCCGCATCATCTCGGAGCCCAGATCGCGATTGCCCAGCTTCAGGCCGGCGCTCTTCGCAAGCCGGTTTGAAGCAGGGTATCCAAAACGGTATATCCAGGTCAAGAAGACGAGCACACCGAGCACGTATGGAGATGTAGGTATGAAGGCAGGTCCGAGCACTAGGCTCTCAACGTATCGCCCAAAGGACTCCATGTAGACAGGTATGGATGGCAGAAGGGTGGCAAGCCCAATGATGAGGTAGTCCTTCCACGCATCGGCCCAGGCTCGGGACTGAACATCAGGGTCAAGAGGATTATCGGGTACACCCACGAATCGCAGTGCATTGATTCTCTCCCCGAATGTGCGTAAGTCGTCAGACGCCGATGAGCCTCGGCCAATTATCCGAATGAGGCCCGAGAGGCGGGTCCTCATGGGTTCGATGATGGCGAGCCGGAGCAGGAGGACAATGAGCCCGAAGACCACTGCGAATAGTGTCACCATTGACCAAGTCAGAAACTCCTGGAGACAGTAGAAGAATTGGAACAGGAAGTCCAGGAAGAGCACCCATCCCAGGACTGATGGGCTCACATCCGGGTTGAAACCGGGGGGCTCGCTCAGTCCCTGCATGTAGATTGAGAAGATGAAGAACGATATCGACTTGACATACATGAGCGCCAGGAAGGCCTCAATGAAACGGTTCCGGCCGCCCTTGAACGCGATCACGTAGAGGAGCGTGATTACCACGGGCGGTAGTAGCTCCAACAGGACGGTCAGTGGAGTGAGTACAGACGTACGGACTACCTCCTTAGCTACGGAAAACCGTCTCAGGGGTGATACAAAAAGGTTCGCTGGGCGAATCTGTTGGCCGACACGCGCACTCGCAGACTCTCTCACGAGATATCGATATTCTCGTCCGGGGTCAGTTCTTCCACTCAGCAAGATCTGGGAGCCGACCAAGCAATGGATCGCAATCCATGCCTACCCCCATCTCGACGGCTAAGCATTCCAAGGGTCATCATTGCACATGGTGGGTGACAGGCTGCAGTGTCATGCATGCCCGTTCTCACAATCATGGGGAGTCCGGTGGGGGCCTAGAACGTAGATCCGAGAAGTTGAAACGGGCCGGCTCTGCTCAACCACCAGTTATATATAGTTAAGATGTCCAATAGATATCGGAGGAAGCGATGTAATATGCAGATCAGTCAGTCACTGACAAGTGCGATAAACGATCAGCTGAACTTTGAGATATACAGTGCTCACATCTACCTCTCGATGGCGACATGGTTTGAGTCAAAGAACCTTCGCGGTATGGCACACTGGATGAGGGTCCAGTACAGGGAGGAACTTGAGCATGCAATGAAGTTCATCGACCACATAGTCGAGAGGGGCGGGAGGGCCATAGTAGGACCAGTGCCAGGACCGAAGGTGGAGTGGTCGAGTCCGAGAGAGGCCTTTGAGGAGGCCTACAATCATGAGAAGCTCGTCACACAGAGGATATACAAGATTGGCGAGCTGGCCGACAAGGAAGGAGACAGGGCAACAGCATCCTTCCTCAAGTGGTTCTACGACGAGCAGGTCGAAGAAGAAGCCAATACACTCGAGATCCTCGAACTACTGAAGATGGGCGGCGACTCAATCCCTGTACTGATGCAGATAGATGCAAGGTTGAGAGCTCGTGAGTAGTCTAGGGAGGATAACCAGACTCCGGGGTCGAGAGCGGAATGTTCCGCAGTCTTCCCTCCTGAGCCTCTCCCGTTTGATACATATACTGGTTGGCACTGACCATTTGTGGGTCTAGGGAATTGATTCCATCAGAGATAGTGGATCGTGTTGCTGATGCTGTCTCGGGAAGTCGTTCAGTCGACTACGTGGCATCCATATCGAGATATCATAGGATACAGTCGAGTCCGGGAATTCAACAAGCAATTGCTCACGTGAAGAGCATTGTGGAGAGAATCGACGGCGTAGAGGTCGTCGTCTACGAGTACCACGTTGGTGGGCAGGAACCAATTGGAACCTGGGACGATCTCTATGCG
This sequence comes from Candidatus Thorarchaeota archaeon, assembly GCA_038893995.1. Taxonomy (GTDB): domain Archaea; phylum Asgardarchaeota; class Thorarchaeia; order Thorarchaeales; family Thorarchaeaceae; genus JAWAQK01. Next base: position 31,247 of record JAWAQK010000021.1, read on the forward strand.
TGGGAGCCCGTGTCGGCGACTCTGGAGCTACTCGAACCCAAGAGGAGGACCCTAGCCGACTTCGCTGCTGAGCCCATATCACTGGCGGCACACTCGACCACGGCTGATGTGACTGCAGAGGTAGTGTACGTTGGGAAGGGCATTAGAGACCTAGACTATCAGGGCAGAGATGTCGAGGGAAAGATCGTCCTGGCCGAGTCCAGGCTCTCACAGGTGCATAGAGCAGCCTGTCTGGAGAGAGGGGCCCTGGGCGTCATGGGATATGTACCTCCATCAGGCATCGACGAGCTTGCCAGCATGAGGAGATACGAGGCACTCTGGCCCGAGAGCGGAGAGTGGGACAGGGCCAAGTTTGGATTCGCCCTACGCCAGGGAGACGGCGTGCAGATCCGACAATGGCTAGAGGAAGGAAAGCGAGTCGTTGTCAGGGCACAGGTCAACGCGTCACTGAAGCCAGGACTGACGCAGGTGTTGTCGGCATTGATCCCAGGTAGGGACAGGTCACGAGAGGTCTGGCTGACAGCCCATGTGTGTCATCCACATCCCGGTGCCAATGACAATGCATCCGGCTCTGGTACTCTAATGGAGATCCTGACCGTCATTACGAGTCTCATCAGGTCAGGAGCCATCGCAACCCCCGAATACTCTATCAGGTTTCTGTGGGTACCAGAATGGCACGGGACCATCAGACTGATCCATAACGAGAAGACGCTCGTATCGCGCTGTGCGTTCCTCATCAACGTCGATATGGTCGGTGCGGACCCAGCAAAGTCGGGCTCGGTGCTCGAGCTGCACAGGACGCCCTACTCGTTGCCAACGACCCTCAACGATGTGGTGAGATACTGGCTCGAGGAGGAGAGAAAGAGAAAGCGAGATGCCTCTCTCGGAGGGACGATTGCCCCCCTGCCACTCGCCTATCGGGTCTACGAGGGTGGCTCGGACCATTTCCTCTTCACAGACTCGAACATTGGAGTTCCAGCAGTGATGGTACTACAGTGGCCTGACAAGTTCTATCACACCTCCTGCGACACCATCGACAAGATTGATCCCCAACAGTTGGCATACGTTGCCAGGGCACTCACTCTATCTGTCTTGACTCTGGCATATCCCTCTCTAGTGCGCAAGGAGGAACTCATGACGCTATGCAGGAGAGGAATAACCGATCTCATGGAGGAAGTCTGCGCGCGGGGAGTCAGTGAGCTGTCTCTGTGTAAGGACAGTCCCGACATAGTCTACCCAAGGTATCTTCGCTGGATGGACTACGCACTTGAGCTCGGCAGAGGTACACTCGACCGAATGGCCGTAGAGTGGCCGCTCATAGAGGTCAGCAGGCAGATGCTGAAGTCCCTGCGTGCCACATTGGAGATGATATACACAGCCGAGCTTGTGACCCTGAGAAAGGCCTACGAGGGAGCGTGCGTGGAGGTCGGCATCGATGCCAAGGAGGATGTGCTGTCTAGAATGGTCCAGGAGGAGTCGGGCATTGAGATCATCAGGAAGACTCCCTACGCAATGAGACCCTCGTACATCATGTCGGGCGACAAGGCAAGACGTGAGCGATACACAGCCATGCTTCAGGAGGACCAGTTCTTCATGTCCAGAGTCGACGAGCTGCTCAATCTTTCTCATAGTTGGAGGTCGTTAGACGAGATATGGGACAGACTATGTTTCCAGTTTGGGCACATGGATCGCAAGACCTTTTCAAGACTAGTCGAAGACCTGAGAGACATCGGAGTGATCGAGGTCAGAGAGAGACAGGAGAGTCCTGAGACATGAGGCCCTATGGGGTCGTTGTGTTTGCGGGAACGTTCGATCGGCTGCATGAGGGGCACAAGCACATCCTGAGGACCGCACTGAGGCTTGGTGAGAGAGTCAGAATTGGAGTCACGACAGACAAGATGCTCTCCAGAAAGAGCCGGCGCGCCGAGATCCAGACATACGAAGAGCGGGAGAACGGTGTGATGGAGTTCTTGAGGTCAGAAGGGGCTACAGAGAGATGCGAACTCTTTCCCATCGACACAGTAGAGGGTGGGGCAGACGTCATGAGCGACATAGATGCCCTCCTGGTCTCTGACGAACCCGGTGTGGTTCAGAATGCACTTCGCATCAACGAGATGAGACTGAAGAACGGACTGAAACGATTCCACGTCGTGATTGTTCCGCGAGTACTCACGTCAGATGGCAGACCACTGTCATCCACCAGAGAGAGGCTGGGCGACAACACAACTGGGGAACTCATATACTGACCCACGGAGCGAATACCCTCGACTGTTCGAACAGTTGTTCAAACACAGGATTGTCCCTGAGGGAGACATGTCTCGACCTTCTACGTAGGTCATCGGCAGTCTCTCTCGCGTCATCGTCAATGAGCATGAGGGTGGCCCCGTCAAGTGCGGCGCATTCCCGCTGTACCACTCGGTCCAGCCTGGGTAACATACCGATCCCAATCGCATCGTCAATACGTAGGGCGTTGCCAAAGGCACCAGTGATCAGGGTAGAGCGGATGTCCTGGCACCGGTATCCGGCCTCATTGAGCAGAGTGAGAATACCTGCCTGTACGGCCGCCTTGGACAGCTGAAGCATTCTGATGTCCAACTGTGAGAGGTAGACATCAGGATAGACGACGTAGAAGACTGCTGAGTGCCCAATCGTGCCTATCCTGTCTGACCTTACGGACCTGTCGATTGAACCCCCCTCGTTCAGGATACCGACGCGCCTCATTTCGCTGAGGAGACTGACCACGCCTGACCCGCACAGACCCAGTGGTCTCTGTCCGCCGATGACTGAATACTCAGGCCGCAGGTCATCGCTGAGTCTCACCTCGTGGATGGCTCCGTCCGCAGCGGGCATGCCACACTCAATCGACATGTCCTCAAAGGCAGGTCCTGAAGCGACAGATGCAAACAGGATGTGGTCGTCGGTCAGCACTGATATCTCCGTGTTCGCTCCGATGTCTACTGACAGGACGCCGCTACTACCCAGTCGGAGGGCCGACCAGAGGGCGACGGCAAGAGCATCTGAACCCACAAACGACTCCACAGGGGCAGGGATGTGGAACTCGGCCTTTGGTAGGTCGTCGATGCCTAGATCCGGTCCCGTACATGTGATGTCACGCCGTCCATGAACTATGTAGGGATGCTGCAGCAGCCCATCACAGCGCAGGCCAAGGAATAGACTGTGCATGACAGTGTTGCAGACGACTATCGACGAGCTGACCATTGAGGGCCGAACCCGAGCACCGCTGAGCACCCTGCTTATGACATCAGACACACCTTCTCGAAGGCTGCGTGTCATCTCCTCCTGAAGAGGCTGATCTGTCTGAGAGGTCAGGACGCGTGATATCACGTCTCTCGACAGTATGTCATGGGGATTCAGAACATGTCGCTCCGCGAGACACTCTCCGTGCAAGAGATCAATGAGACGTGCTCTGAGGGTGGATGTCCCCAGATCAAGCACAAGCCCAAGGTCGTGCATGTCTCTCCTCGGGCCCTCGGGGACCTACCTGACGACCATCACCGGACACGAGGCCTGGCGGATGACACGATCACTGTTGGAACCGACCAGTATACGCTTGATGGTGCCCATGCCTCTTGAACCCATGATGATGAGGTCGACATTCTTCTCTTGTGCGACCGCTATGATCTGGGAAGCTGGCTCCCCATGTAACATCATCTCGGTGATCCTACAACCCAGCCGGTCAGCGAGCAGCTTGGCACGGGCAATTATGTCCTCTCCGACCTTTTGCAGGGTCAGGTAGGGGTGGGGCGCAGACGTGTCGTGAGTAGTAGCAGCACTGACCAGCATGGGCACCACGTGTAGCACGATCACCTCAGCCTGCAGAGGACCCGCCATCAGACAGGCATACTTGAGGGCTCTCTCAGAGTACGTAGAGCCGTCAACAGGCACCAGTATGGACTTGATACGGACTGGCTTCTCGCTCTCAGTCAACAGCAGAACCCCGACATCAAGCACTCTGCGTCAGTATTTCTCTCTTTCTGGCGACGCAACCCAGACACATCGGCTGAAATCCTACGCGTCTACGCTGTACGTCAGGTACATCCTTTTAAGAAAGGTGGTGGAGTGAGTACCACAATACACACCGTGAGGGAGAATCATGAGAATCACCGGGACCCAGTATTCACTGGAGAGGAAGTCTGATTCCATAGAGATGAAGAGCGCAGGCAAAGTGACCGACACATGGGATGCGAAGGGGAAGACCATGGACGAGATGACAGACGAGATCTGGAACGCCCTCAAGAGAAAGGGTGTGACTGTCCAGAGGAACGCTATCGCAGAGACCCTCCAATCACTGTTTCCTAACGCCAGGAAGCATGGTCCACTGGCCTAGGCAGATCTGTGATGTCATCACAGGGACTCGATGGAGGTCTGACCGGAGAGGAGTTGTTCCAGCACTTGGGATAGCGAACCGATGCTGACACGTACCTGTCTCATCGAGTCCCTGTCTCTGATCGTGACTGTGTCAGTCTGTAGTGTCTCGTAGTCGACTGTGACGCAGAAGGGCGTACCGATCTCGTCCTGACGTCTGTACCTGCGTCCGATAGAGCCGCTCTTATCATAGTACACGGTCAAGTCCCTGTTGAGCAGTTCGCCATAGATCCTCTCAGACACTGGCGCCAGGTCGTCCTTGGCAACCAGAGGAAACACTGCCACCTGGACTGGAGAGACCTGCGGTGGAAAGCGCAACCATGTCCTCTCCGAGTCCTCGTCGTAAGCATTGTCTATCAGGCAGAACAGGGGTCGTTCCAGGCCAAATGCTATCTCGAGGACATCGGGCACTTGCTCTGAGTCATCCGTCTTGACACTGAGTCGCTGACGACTGAACTCCTGGTGCCGACTGAGATCGTAGTTTCCACGGTCATGTACACCGCAGCACTCGACCCAGCCAAAGCTCCTTGTCAGTATCTCGATATCCCACGCGTCAGCCGCATAGTGTGCTCTCTCAGTCTGTAGATGTTGCCTCATTCGTATCCTGTCTGGAGAGAAGCCCATTCCGATGAAGATGGAACACGCGAGATAGGCACACCATGCGAAGGACTCACTCAGGAAATAGCCCTCACTGAGCGCCTCCGAGATCTTCATGGATGACGCCTCGCTGACCCCCTTCTCCTGTGCTGCTGCGGTGAGTAGATTGAGGGACTCGCCTGAGATTGCGTCGTACTGGGACCAGTCCATCTTGTCAGAGTGGGTCAAGAAGATCTGGCCCTCGACCTGCGTGAACTCCCTCAACCTCAACATTCCCTGCCGAGGAGAGATCTCGTTGCGATAGGCCTTACCTATCTGAAACACAAGGACAGGCAGCTTGTCCCGAAAGAATGTGAGCAATCGGCTGAACAAGAGATATGTCGTGGTTGCAGTCTCAGGCCTCATGAAGGCCTCCTGATTCAGACCGAGTCTCGTCTGAAGCATGAGGTTGTACCTCTGGACCGTCCCAAGCTCTCCCTTGCATGACGGACATCTGATGTTGTGCTCTCTTATCACTCTTGTAAGATCGTCCGGTGTCAGGCCTCTGACACTGATACCCTGGACTGACTCCTCTATGAGATTGTCAGCACGAAACGGACTGGAGCACTTGGTGCATGTCACTACTGGGTCTACGAACCCATCCAGGTGACCTGAGGCCTTCCAGACAATGGCTGGCAGTACGGTGGGGCACTCAACCTCCCAGAAGCCCGCACGCACAAAGGACGAACGAATGATCCCCTCGAGTCTGTTCTTCACCAGCTTTCCAAGCGGGCCCAGGTCGTAGAGCCCTGCACTGCCGCCGTATATCTCAGGCGACGGCCCCCAGAAGAAGCCTCTCTTCTTGCACAGGCCATATATCAGCTCGTTGAAGTCCTTCGAGTCGCTCATGTCGAGTCGGAGCCTCTCCTGCGACTGGGTCTTAAACCTATGGTGATACGGATCTCTCCAGCATCTTCTCGGAGAGCCAAACCCTCGTGCCGGGAGAGCAGACTGCGATCAGGTCGCGAGGCCATCAGTCTTATTAGTGACATCACTTGCCCCACGTCCGGGTCTGTTCTATGGTCAAAGACTCCAGAATTACAGGGTTCTACAAGCTGTCAATGCAGGAGCGTATTGAGAAGGTGATCGAGCTGACTGGGATCAGCCGTGAAGAGCTGGCCCCGGTCGTAGAACCTGCTACCCTTGACATGAATATCCTCGACCACATGACAGAGAATGTCATTGGCTCAATGATGATGCCATTCAGCATAGCGACCAACTTCCGGGTGAACGGTCGTGACTACCTAGTACCAATGGTACTTGAAGAGCCGTCAGTCGTGGCTGCCGCAAGCAATGCCGCAAGGATGGCAAGGGAAAAGGGGGGTTTCACTGCGACCGATACGGGGCCCATGATGATCGCGCAGGTCCAGGTCGTGAGAGTCCCGAACCCATATGAGGCGAGGATGAGGGTAATCGAGGCAAAAGGAGAGATACTTGCCCT
>JAWAQK010000022.1:0-35832 GCA_038893995.1 Candidatus Thorarchaeota archaeon
CTACGTCATGCCGCCTCAACAGATGTGGGCAAGAAGGCCTTCGGTCCTGCAAGATACGGTCATCCTGAGCTCGAATACGCCCCGATGGAACGGATAATCAAGAACCTTCACTGAGCCCTGACGTCTCACTCTTCCTGCCAGCATCTGGATGCAGCAGATGACTCGGGTACGTAGGCACGCGGGCGCAGTTGGCCAACCTCGCATGAGTGATATGGACGATTGTCTATTGTACACTGCGGCCATCCTGGGAGGTAGTCGACATGAAGCGTATTGCACTCATAGGTGTGACCGGAATTGACTGGTTCACCAGCGAGAACAAGCGGCAGTTCATCCAACGCATCACTCCTGCGGGATATGAGATCCTGAACATGCACGCCCGATATGGGACACACAGTGTGGAGTCGCACGCTGATGAGGCGTACAATGCCCCCTACATTCTGGAACAGGTCGTCGTGGCCAACTCTCAGTCTGTTGACGCAATAGTCATCGACTGTGCCTGTGACCCCATCCTCGACGCGGCAAGGGAGGTATCGGAGGTTCCAGTCGTGGGCGTCCGAAACTGTGCGCTCCACGTGGCACTCATGCTGGGCAGGAGGTTCTCCATAGTCACAGTCCAGGGACAGTCGCTCGTGAAGTGCATGGAGGAGGGAGTCAGGAAGGAGGGTCTGCACCCGTTCTGTGCCTCTGTCAGAGTGCTAGACATCCCTGTCCTGAAGATCGCACAGGAACCCCAGAGGGTGCGGAGAGAGCTTGTCCGAGTCGTCAGGGAGGCTCGCGACCGAGATGGGGCTGACGTGGTAGTCCTGGGATGCACTGGGCTGTCACACGAGGTGGATGTAGAGAGCGTCGCACAGGAGACCGGAGTTCCAGTCATAGATCCACTCATTGTTGCCGTCAAGATGGCAGCTCTGCTGGTCGACACCGGGCTCAGACATAGCAGGGTGGCATACCCATCACCTCCGAAGAAGCCTATCTCGGAGGCCCCTGATCTGAAGGGAGTGTTTGATGGAGTCCTCAGACAATAGGAGTATGTCTTCTACTCTTCCTCAGGAGGACTGCAATCACCAGCAGCGAGACCGCCGAATAGAGGGCCGTGGCAAGATAGGGCAACGATGAGCCTGTATCGCCTCCCGCTATCCAGCCGCCGAACACTGGCCCAATGAAGAATCCTACACCTGCGAGGCTCTCGACCAGTCCCGCGTGGGCTCCCTTCTCGATATCGGTTGCAGATACTACGACATACAGAGCTGCGAGATAGGCGCATCCGACACCGATGCCGCACATGACTGACGCGAGCCAGAGCACAAGATAGACCTGTGATCCCCATATCATGAGCATTGACACGGAAGAGACCCCTCCCCCCATGAGCATCACCAACTCCATGTGCTCCTTGCGGAGTCTGGATATGGACGCAAAGGTCAGTGTCCGCGATATATTCCAAGTCATCAATAGGGCTCCAAAGTCAACTGCAGTATAACCCGGTAGGGTCTCGATGTACGTGGGATAGAGTGCCAGTAGGAGCGTGGATATGAAGCCAAACATCGCCACGGACACAAAAGAGGCTATGAACTTGGGACTGGTCCTCGTCTGCCTTCCTGTCTTTCTATCCATGGCCAGGTCAGCTGCGCGACCAGCGTCAGGTGCAACAGTGTTGATGACCTGTTCCGGTCTGTAGCCACCAATGAAGAGGAATATCAGGGCCAGAGAAAAAAGCTCGACGCCCAATACGACGTAGATGCTGCTGACATTTCCAAAGGTCTGCGACATGTAGGCTATGACCATCGGGCTCAGTACCATGCCCGCACTCCACGATGACGAGAAGTTGCCCAGCACGGCGACCTGTGAGGCTGGACTTAGCTCAGCAACCAGTCCCTCAATACTGGGGTAGTAGAGACCAAAGAAGAGTCCCTCTAGGGCTCTGATCACGATGAGGTGTATGGGTGTCACGAATGGCTGGGGGTAGATCAACAACAGTGTCATGTATGAGGTAGTCGCGACCAGGAGTGCGTTTCTACGTCCAATCCTGTCAGAGACCTTGCCCCCAATGGCAGGCGAGAACATGTAGACCACCCCAAACGACCCCATGGCCCAGCCCATCTCCCACGGAGATGCCCCGAGCACTCCCGCATACCAGGGCGCAAATATCTCTGTCACTCCCAGCGAGAAGGTGGCGAGAACAGTCAGTGCGTACGCCACCACTCTCATGTTTCGCTTCTGGCTCTCTGAGAGTGCTCCTCCCTGAGCCTGCTCCGGGCCGTGGTCCTCCTGGGTCACTGGAACACCCCTACCGCAGGCTGGGGACAATTCTGTCAGCTATGGTCTTGACAGTTGCGATCACGTCCGTCCCAGGAACGGGAAACAGCACAGGGGTCGTGGCTCCTGCCTCCACTATCTCCTGTATTCTCCTGGTGCATGCCTCCACATCCCCTACCACGCTGAGCTCTCGGACCTGTCTCTCCGTCAACAGGTCCGCCACACTACGGCCCTGTTCGTACGCGGCCCTGAATTCAAGAGTGTTCTGTTCAGTGACGCCAGCATGTGACATGAGTGGTCCTCCTGGCTGAGAATGTGGCAGGTAGAGACTCAGGAACTTCTTTGACGTGTCGATGGCCCTATCTAGATCATCGTCTATCACCATTGGCAGGTAGGACACCATCTCAAAGTCGCCCAGGTCCCTCCCAGCCTTCTTGGCTCCCTCTCTGACCTGCTCCCATGCGAACCTCACGTACGAGGGCGTGTTCATGATGGACAGTATTGCTCCATCACCAATCTCTCCGGCCAGCCGGAGCCCATTCTTACCCTCGAAAGCCAGGTAGATCGGGACGCTTGTGCGGACTGGTCTGAATACCAGTTGGACATCCTTTGCCACAAAGAACTCGTCTTGATAGTTCACCTTCTCGCCGGTAATGATCCTCCGAACAAGCTCTACGCACGACCGTGTCCTCGAGAGAGGCTTTCCGACGTCAAACCCCATCTGAGACATCCAGTAGGGGACCCCCGACCCAAGTCCGAACACTGCCCTCTTGTTCGAGAGTTCGTCAATCGTAGCGAACTCCATGGCCATTAGGGCCGGATGTCGTGAATATGGGTTCACTACGCCGAGTCCTATCCTTATCTTCTTGGTAGCATATGCCGCCGTGGCGAGGTAGGGTATTCCCCCCCGGAAGAAGTAGTCCTCCGCAAACCAGACCGATCCTATTCCCAGTTTCTCGGCAGTCACCGCAAGATCCACAGCCTCTCTGACCGGGTACACCCCTGTCATTGCGACCCCAAATTCTCTAAAGTGCGTCAACCTGTACACCTCCTACGGAAGAAAGATGGCTGGGGATGGTCCCTCGCGGGGCCTCTCCCCTAGGGCAGCTTTCCGATCTTGTCGAGATAGTCGGCCACGTCCTTGAGACCGAGTTTCTCATAGGTCGCCCTCGTTGGCCAGCTGGTCCTGAGATCCCACTCATGGAGTGTGTAGTACCTGTCCAGCATCTGGTCGAGCTCCTTCTGCGAGTTCATCTGACCCTTCAGGGGTCCCGATGCAGCACCCTCATTCATGAGCCGCCATGGAAGGTTGTCGTGTGCCCTCGTTGCACCCCGCGTGACATTGAATGCCTTCTCTAGGGTGACCACCCTACGGCCGGTCCTCATGATCTCTTCCTCCGTCATCCGGATCCCTGTGGCTGCCTCCCACAACCTGGCCATGTTGTCCGGATTCACGCCGTAGGCCGCAGTGGATGTGAAGGCACAGAAGCCTAACGAATCGGTGACCTCGTAGCAGTCCTCGTGCCACCGCACTATCTCCGCACGGTACTCTGTGAAGTGCGGTGAGGCCCATTTCTTGCTACCTGTCAACTTCTCTATGAGTTCCTGGGCCTCGGGGCTGGCTCCAAACTCGGCAAACGTTTCAGTCATCAGGTGGTCGTTCCCACGCGGATTGACGGCAAAGGCGAGTGCGTATGCCTTGGCAGAGCGAGTTTCCACGTTGGACTGCTCAAGGCCCTTGGCGTTCATCATGGCCCATTTGATCGAGTCCTTGCCCACCTTCTGAGTGGCGATCTTTAGGCCGTCGGCGAGAAGATTTCCTAGTTTGCCCTCTCTGTTTGCCATTGCGATCAGGGCCTGTTCAATCTCCTTTGCCCTTCCCCAGTCGAGTTCGAGACCGTCTGTGTCCTCCTTGGACAGTACTCCTCTCTTGTAGCTCTCAATCGCCCACTGGACAATTGCCCCGGCTGAGATCGTGTCTAGTCCAAGCCGGTTACATATCTCGTTCAGCCGGATCACTACCTCTGTGTCAATGCACCCCGGACCGTTTCCTAGGGCTCCAAAGGTCTCATACTCAGGTCCGCCGCTGGCGACTCCGGCATTCGGTCCCTTTGTGATCTCGCAGTATCTGTGGCATCCGATTGTACATCCGAAACAGGCCACCCTGCGCTTGAGATATCCTCTCTCCACAAGTGCCTGTCCTGTGATGGGGTAGACGTTCTCTGTGTAGCCGGTCTGCCAGTTTCTGCCCGGAAACGCATGCAGCTCGTTCACTCCAGCAATCGAGCCGCTAGTCCCGTATAGATGAAGGCTCACCGCACCGCTGTCCTTTCTCAGGAGTTCTCTCATCTCGCGCACGACCTCAGCGACTCGTGCAGGGTCCTTCACCCTCACGGGCCTTGTGCCTCTGACGCATATTGCCTTGAGGTTCTTCTTTGCCATCACTGCAGCACCCCCACCCCTGGCCGCTGCATGATATACGGAACACTGTATCGAGGCAGCCCTCACAAGTCTCTCACCAGCAGGACCGATGTAGAGTCCCTTGGATTCTTCACCATGCCACTTCTTGAGGAGGGTGTCAGTTTCGATTATGTCCTTGCCCCACAGGTCCTTAGCATCGAGGATCCTCACCTCGTCGTTCTCAATATGTATGTATGAGGGTCTCTCAGCGACACCGTGGACCACCAGATGATCGTAGCCAGCGAACTTGAGCTCAGCTCCCCAGTGCCCGCCTGTGTTCGTCTTGAGATACAGCCCAGTCGTGGCACCAATCGTCGTCACATTTGTCCTACCCGAGGCTGGAGCGGTGGTCCCCGTGAGAGCACCAGGCGCATATATGATGATGTTGCGTGGGTCATCCCACGTTATGGAGGGGTCTCTGCAGTGGTCCCAGAGTATCCTCGCATTGATACCCCGCGAACCCAGATACAGTCGTCTCCACTCTTCTGGTAGGTCTTGGGTCCATATCTTCTCGTTACTAAGGTCGACGTGCAGAATCTTTCCCTGTTGTCCGTACACCTTACTTGACCTCCTTGGAGTACTTCTTGTAATCCCTCATTCTTGCTGATCTTAGCTTCTTCTTTCGGTCCATGGACTCCTTGCTGTCCTCTACCCACTGGAGGGCACCCGGCACGCAATGTGCGACGCAGTATGGGTTTCCCCCACAGAGATCACATATCAGTGGTGTCCGTGACTCAGGGTGGAGTCGGATGCCATGATACGGGCAGGCATCCACGCATAGTCCGTGTGACTTGCACTTTGACCTATCCACCGTCACGACACCTGTCTTTGGGTTCCTAGAGAGGGCCCTCTCAGGACATGAGTCGATGCAGGGGTGTGCCTCACATTGTTCGCATAGCAGAGGCAGACCCAGTGCGATGTCCTCCCGCTTCCAGATCTTGATCCTCGACCTGAGGGGGTCGTACATGTTCTCTTTTGTGAAGGAACACGCCAGGGCACACTGTTTGCATCCTGTGCACTTCTCGTGGTCGACTATCAGCAGCATGACTATGTCTCCTTCTCGGTGTCCCTAGTACTGATGTTAAACTCACATTTAACTACTACTACTGCCGACCTGTTTAACCGTGCATAACTCTCCCACTGAGCTTTAACCCAATGCTTATCTCCTCATGAAATCGCACTCAGCGTAGCGACGAGGCCGGTCTTGTATGTTCGAACCTGGAGCATCCTATTTTGCCCACTGTCCAGTCCCCATCTCCAGCTTTGCATCGAGTATCTCGTCCCTCGGGCTGAAGTTCATCGAGATACAGGCAGAACCACCATTTCGCCCCGCTGACCTGGAAGATACCGCACGTCGAGACCTCGTAGACCTGATGTCATCTTACGACCTTGATGTCCGACTTCACGGTCCGATCTACGATGCTCGTCTCTGCGATCTCGACGACGGTCAGCGCCTATTGTCAGTACAGCTCGCTAAGGACTGTGTCCAACTTGCCAGAGATCTTGGCTCCGATGTGCTCGTCATCCATCCCGGCAAGTGTCCCGGTGACGGTGGCAATGGCGTCTGGGATACCTGCAGGGCCCGATTCATTGAGAGCCTGAAGGAGATCTCACTCCTTGCTGGTGACCTTGGTGTGACAGTCGCTGTTGAGAATAAGCAGCGCGGAGGGGACCGAGAGCTCATCATGTATCCTGATGAACATGTCCAGATCCTCGACGACATGCGCGATTACGGTGTAATGGCGGTGCTCGACATCGGACATGCCCACACAGTCGGTCTTGACCTGGTGCAGTATCTCGATCTGGTGAAAGAATATCTCATGGAGGTCCATCTCCACGATAATGTGGGTCTGAGAGATGAACACAGACCTCTCGGACAAGGAACGGCCGACATACGGGGCTTCATGCAGTCCCTGATGAGAGCAGGCTACGGTGGAGCGATCACTCTCGAACTGAGGAGCCTCGGGGCGATCAGCGAGGCACTGCACTACCTGGGTATCCTCCCGCCCATCAGCATCCTGTGAGGTCTCGGCATCGGTGTGAAGTCTTGTGCACTCGATCCACAAAGCGACCAGCATACTCTACTAGACTCCACGACCTGTCCAGCACACTATATTAATCTGGAACAGTCACCGTGACTCAAGGCGATCGTGTGACATCACAATTTCTAGGAGGTTGTCAAGATGGACGTGATGGAGGCAATACTCGGTCGAAGGAGTATAAGGAAATACAAGTCCTCGCCGGTCGAGAAGGAGAAGGTCGACAAGATTCTGGAGGCGGCCCGGTGGGCACCGTCTGCGTCTAACCTACAGCCCTGGCACTTCATCGTCGTCAGAGACGAGTCTACTAGGTCACAGATGGCCAAGGCTCATCCCCACGGCCGATTCATGAGCGAATCACCAGTCGTCATAGTCGTGCTTGGAGATCCAAGCAGACATCCGAAATACCACCTATGTGACCCGCACAACGCGGTCCAGAACATGCTCCTGGCTGCGTACTCTATGGGCCTTGGGACCTGCTGGATAGGCGTCCGAGACTCGGACGTAGAGCCACGAATCCGTGAGATCCTGGGCATTCCTGACACGCTGAGAGTTATCTGCTGCGTGTCCGTGGGCTATCCGGACGGTAGTGGCTCAAGCAGTCGACTGCCTCTAGATCAGCTGGTGTCCTACGAGGCATATGGAGCAAAGGAACGTCAATGATGCGTCTTCGAGTTCACATCGTGAATCTGGAGGTCTCCCGATGCTGATGGTGACGGATATCAAGAAGGCACACGGTCGCATTGCAGACGAGGTACATCGAACACCGATAATGAGATCAAGAACAATCAACCAGACAACCGGCAGCAATGTCTTCTTCAAGTGCGAGAACTTCCAGCGGTCAGGGTCCTTCAAGATCCGCGGCGCTCTGAACTGCCTCATGCAGCTATCCCCATCCCAGCGTGCCTCAGGTGTCATAACCCACTCATCAGGAAATCACGCCCAGGCCCTCGCTCTTGCAGCAAGAATCCTTGGATTACGGGCTACCGTCGTCATGCCTCGCAACTCGGCTACTCCCAAGGTCGAGGCTGCCCGTGGCTATGGAGCAGAGGTAGTGTTCTGTGAGCCCACCCTTGAGTCGAGAGAGAGGGTCACAAACTCATTGATTGAGAAGCACGGGTATACTCTGGTCCATCCCTACAATGATGAGAGAGTGATCGCGGGTGCTGGCACCGCCGCACTTGAGCTGCTAGAGGATGTACCGGATCTTGATGCCATCGTGGTACCAGTGGGTGGTGGGGGTCTCATAAGCGGTTCGGCCATAGCTGCCAGAGGGCTTGACTCCAGTATTCGTGTGATTGGTGCTGAGCCTTTCAACGCTGACGACGCCTATCGATCCAAGTTGACTGGTCAGATTGCCTCCAATCCCACTGCCAATACCATCGCAGATGGGCTACGGACCACACTTGGCACCTTGACCTTTCCTATAGTTCGCGACCTAGTCAGCGAGATAGTGAGGGTCAGCGAGGCTGAGATCGTGGAGGCCATGAGGCTACTATGGGGACGGATGAAGTTAGTAGTTGAACCATCAGGAGCCGTGCCTCTGGCTGCGCTATTGTCCCGGCACGAGATGTTTGAAGGCCTTCGGACAGGAGTGATACTCAGCGGCGGAAATGTTGATCTCAATCCATTGTTTGAGCATTACAGGACTGGGTCCGGTGCCTGACGGTTGCACCACCCGCCATCGGAGAATCAGGTGCCACTCATGATACAGGTTGCTTTCCTCTGCGAAGCAGCCTCAGCGCGTTTGCTGTCACGACTAGAGTCACCCCCATGTCTCCCACTCCAACGGCAATCCAGAGGCTGGATAGGCCCAATACTGCGAGCACGATCACCAAGGACTTGACAGTCAACGCCAGGATGACATTCTGCTTGACGATCGCCATAGTCCTCTTGGCCCTCATTATCGCAGAGACTACTCCACGCAGGTCGTTTCTCATGAGTGCTACATCCGCGGTCTCGAGAGCTGCGTCACTCGAGGACGCGCCGACCGCGATTCCCACTGTTGCACTGGCCAAGGCCGGGGCATCGTTCACTCCGTCCCCCACCATTGCTACTGTCTGATCTCTCGACAGCTCCCTCATCGCGGCCACCTTGTCCTCGGGCATCAGACCTGCCCTGAATCTGAGGCCGAGTTCTTGAGCGGCCCAAGCAGAGTTTGATACAGAGTCCCCGGTCAGCATGATCGAATCAATGTCCATATTCCGTAGCAGTCGGATTGTTTCCTTGGCCTCCTGCTTCAGAGAGTCGGCGAGCACTACTCGGCCCAGTTCACCCCTCTCGTCACCCACGATCAGGTCCACCAACGGTGTGTTGTCCTGGTCCGACGGACGACATGTGTGATCTGTTGGGTCATCGGTGCCCGCGCTAGTGATAGTGAATGTTTCGCCTCCGACCCGACCCCTCACCCCCACTCCTGGTTCGTATTCAAAGTCTGTGACGTCATCAATTACCCTGAGGTTGCGTTGCTCGGCCTCTCTCACTATCGCCCTGGACACGGGGTGCTTCGACCTGGATGACAGAGCTGCAGCTTTCTGCAATAATGTTTGAACATTCTCGCCCCGCGATGAACAGACGTGTATGACCCTGAAATCGCCCGTTGTAAGGGTGCCCGTCTTGTCGAATGCAACGGTCTTGGCAGCAGCAAGGCTCTCGATGTGGCGTGCCCCCTTTATGAGCACACCTTCTCTTGCAGCCCCGGCGATTGATGACGCCATACTGACTGGCACAGAGATCACGAGCGCGCAGGGGCAGGCAGTCACAAGTAATGTCAGCCCACGATAGACTGACAGATACGGGTCTGTACCTACGATCAACATCGAAAGGGCGAGTAGAACTGATCCGGTCACGACAAGAGGGGTATATACGTGGGAGAACCTGAGCACTGCAGACTCTACCTTTCCCCTACTCTTCCTGGCTGATTCTACAAGCTCAACTATTCTCGACAGGGTCGAGTCACTGTAGGTCGCAGTGGTCTCGATCTCCAGGTAACCATCAAGGTCTATCGTTCCTGCAAGGACCTTGTCTCCTACATTCTTCCTGACAGGTAAGGACTCACCAGTGATACTGGACTCGTCGACTGATGCGACACCAGATACTACTATTCCGTCTAGGCCTATGGTCTCCCCGGGTCTTACTACGAGCCGACTCTTAATCGGGACCCGGTCTGGGGATAGCCGGACCTCTCCCTTGTGTGACAACACGGAGACCTCCCTATTACGTATGTTCGCCAACGATGTGACCTCACGTTCGACGGCAGAACCCGCATACTCCTCTAGCGCCTCTGCGACCGAGTACAGGACCATCACTGCAGCACCCTCTGCGGGAGCTCCTATAGTCACGGCCGCGAATGATGCAGCTGTCATGAGGAAGCTTATGTCGAGATGAAGGTGTAGGGCGCCTCTGATGCCCCTGGGGATGGTGTACCTACCCGCTACCAGTATCGAGGTCCCGTAGACGATCAGCGCCTGATCACTCAGGAGGGACAGCTCCAGGAGTACTCCCAAGAGCATCAGTACGAAACCTACGATGGCAACAGCGAATACTGAGCGTGGCTCTCTGACCTCAGCGCGAGATTCCTCCTCTGCGCAGTGCCGGCAATACTGCCCGTTGTGTTCGTCCAACAGACCTCATCGAGTCCACCAACTCAGATAATTATTTATAGTTAACCATACTTCCCCCACAGAACACCTTTATCCCTAGCTTGCAAGAGGAGGTGTCATCACATCTTCCACTGCCAGGTGCTATGAGAGATGCACGGTGATGGTCCCCTTACAGACGAGGAACGTAACGGCAGAGCACTGAATGCCATCTCAGAGCTCCTCGAGAGACTAGGGGATCCTGCCATGGTGTCAGATGAGAACCGTGTGATATATGTCAACGATGCGTTCGCCCAGATGGTCGGCTACTCGAAGGATGAGATACTTGGTTCTCAACTGACAGGCATTATCGATGTCGCGACGTTGTATCAGTATCGGAATGCCATAGAGAACTCGAATGATCTTATCGACAGCCCAAAGAGATTTCGCATGAAACTGGTGACCAAGAATGGAGGCCTTGTGATGGCAGATGTCACAAGGAAGGTCCTTGCCACTGGAGGTCGCATCTGTTTCCTGAGCACTCTTCGTGATATTACCCAGCAGGTCCAGCAGGAAGACGAACGGGAGAAAGAGCGACAGACTCTCAAGACCATGTTCGAGTCGTCTCCAGTTGCATACTTCATTCTCTCCCGAAATGGTATTGTTACACAAGTCAATGACGCAGCGGCCAGGTTGCTGGGACACGAGAAGGAGAAGATACTCAGGAGTCAATTCACTACCTTCCTCTTCCGAGACGACAGGTCCAAGGATGATGCTGAGATCGTGAGGGCAGCGCTGGGTGGCTCCGTTCTTCGTGATGTGGAGATGAGGCTTCGAAACCGGCAGGGAGAGATGGTATGGGTGCTCATGACTTCGAGCCCCCTGATTGTGAACGGGGAATTGATCGGGACGGCTGTCATGGTCAACGATGTGACTCGAAGAAAGATGGCAGAACAGAGGGCGCAGGAGGAGAACGAGAGATCCAGCCTGTATCTGGAGATACTGACACACGATCTCAATAACCTCAACCACACCATCCTGGTGTCGATGGGGCTACTCGAAGAGCTGCTGACGCCGCAGGGAAAGATACGAGAGCTGATCGACGAGACAGAGTGGGTCATCCGTAGAGCCACGAGGACTATAGAGAGCCTCAAGATGATACGTACACTGGCCGACTCCACGCCCCCTGTTGTCCCAATAGCGATAGAGGACTCTGTGAATCGTGCAATTGACATGGTGAGGGAAGACTTTCCGAACAGGTCGGTTGAGTTCGAGGTCCATCTGACCGAGTGTCCGCCGATCGCCGGGAACGAACACGTTGATACTGCCCTTTTCAATGTCATCCACAATGCGGTCATGTTCTGCAACCGAGATGTCGCTCATGTCGCAGTCCGCAGCAGGGTCTCAGAGGACAATCGAGCAGTAGATATCATGGTGGAGGACAATGGCCCTGGCATTCCGGATACGATGAAGGAGCTCATCTTCAAGCGTAGCGGTCACCCAGATAGCCAGAGTGTGGGCAGAGGACTCAGTCTGACCCTCGTCAACTACATCATGAAGGGACTTGGGGGTTCTGTCTGGGCAGAGGACAGAGTGGCTGGTAACAGCGAGATGGGCGCGAGACTAGTGCTGAGGTTCCCCGTCTGGGTCGAGAGAGCTGTCCCTAGGTGTGGGAGACCATCCTGCATCATCTTCTATAAGTCTGAGCACTGCGTCTTCTGTCCCTCTTCAATGGCAGCTCTGAAGGAGGCAATGGCGACACTGAACCTCCCGACAGAACTGATAGTGGAAGTTGATGTTGACGATCCGTCTCAGGGCATCCGACGGGATGAGATTCCTGTCGTACCTGCAGTCAGGCTATGTGATTCCGTGCTCACAGGGATAATTGACTACGATACTTTTCTCTCGGCGCTCATGAATCTCTCGGGAAAGGAATGCCTACCCCTGATTCGCTAGACGATAGTGCCATTCAAAAACAGTGGGCGGGACAGAGTCCCGCGCATCTACTCAGAAGAAGATGGCCTTGTCGTGCTTGAGGATGTCGTCGATCATCTTCGCGGCACCGGCGATCTCGATCCTCGGGTCACGAAGGTCTTCCTTGTCTAGGCCCCTGAACTGAGCCGAGTTCGAGCAGACTTCTATCTTCCCTCCCGCATCCAGGAACATCTGAATGAGCTCTGTGAGCGGAGGAAATCCCGGTGCCTTGATCTTCTCGGCGACTCCCTTCTTCATAAGCCAGACAGCATCCATCATCAGGAATATGTTTGCAGTGACGTCCTGCGCCTGTGCAGTTGTGCCAGTAACAAACGGGCCATAGCACCTCTCAGCAGCCTCAGGACCCCACGAAGAAACGATGTAGAGTGTGGGCATCTTGATCACCTCATATTGCAGACAGTGGTACGTAGTAGAGCACGAGTCCTAGTGTGAGGAACACGGCCATCAGTAGATTCGTCATGTGCGAGCTGTGAATTGGACCGCCCTGCATCGTCTTCATCAGTATTGGGACTATCTGACCAAACTCCATGAGTAGGGCCAGAGTGTACAGCGCAAAGTCGAGGATCAGAAGAATATGAAGCAAGTCCATCATAGTCCCCGGAGACGTTGACACAAAGACTCCGAACAGAAGGGTCACCAGCGACGACAGCATCGCGATCATCAACACAAGTACCTGCACCATCAGGTACATTCCCATCCTCCTGGCTAGCATGAAGCCACTGAACATTGTGGCCACAGACAAAGCAAACAGGAGAAGCAACAGTAACTGCATCAGTGCCAATTCCGGTCACCTTGTTTTCATACTGGTATAGATCTCTTCAATAAACTTATCGAAAGATATACAGAATCTCAGATTTCTGTCGATAACCGACGCCACTATGTGAGAAAGTTTATGAATGACGACAGTCACACTTGACCCCAGCTAACAGGTGATTCTCATGGCAGACGAATTCGCAAAGGAGTTTGACGCATCTGGTCTGAGATGTCCAATGCCAGTCCTACAGACAAAGAAGCACATCCAGGATATCAAGGTGGGAGAGATACTCAAGGTGATCGCGACAGACCCGGGGACCAAGAAGGACTTCCCTGCCTGGGCCGAACGCACGGGGAACGAGATTGTCAGCATGAGAGAAGAGGCAGGAAAGATAATCTGGTTGATCCGCCGAAAGGCATGAACCAACTTGGATTATTGTGGTGTTTCATGGTATTCACCACCGAAACTGCCCGGCATTTTCCATCCCTTTGACACGTGAAGAGATGCGTCCAGCGGTTGATGCGCCTACTAGTCAAACGGACTTTGGTTCGGACTACCAGTCGCTAGTGTCTCAGCGCCATCATTTCTCTGCTTGAGAAGAGCTCCCTGAGGATTGCTCCCAATACCATGCAGTACTTCTTGGCCTCCGAGATGTCGGACCTATTGTCGCCGACAGATGCGTACACATTGTCCACTTCCTGTGTCATTGACTCCCACCTATCGCAGTCAGCCCGACCATAGAGCTGGAAATAGTCGCTTGTGGCCTGGTTCACAGCCTGCTCAACCGCCGACTCGATCCGTTCAGCAAGCGAAGTGTGCTTGGTGATAGGAAACACCGTGAAGTACGCGGGCTGTATCTGACTCTTACCCCCGCTCATGCGCGGCAAGACCTCGAACCGGCAGAAGTGATGTACGCCGCAGGGGGTCAACAGCCTGAGTGCAAAGGCATACTTGGGCGAGTTGATGTTTCCGATAGTTTCGACTATGGTGAAGAACTTGGCCGCATAGTAGGGCGCAAGAGGGTCGTCGAGGAGGCATCCGCTTCTGGTGATGATGTTGCTGAGGCCACACTGGGGACCGAGGTCTTGTGGCCGTGCGTCTGACCAGGCAAAGAACACACGGAGCCCCACTGGCGCCTGGCCCGTGTCTCCGATCACGACAGCTGTTCCATCTCTCAACTTACGATAAACTGTGTCGGCGTAGTTCATAAGTCCTCGCAATACGTTTCATTCACTCGACTCCGTCAGGTTGATTCTCAGAAACGGAACTTCGGCATTCCTGGCACTGCACAAGACTCGCAAGATACACCGAACACATTAGGATGGTACTTGATGCCCGAGTCTTCACAGGTGACTGGACGAGATGCCGATATCGTCCTCTGAAGTGTTCCAGTCCAGGGTAGACTGGTCTGATTCATCAGGGGTCATGCCAGCTCGAAGCCTACAGGTCACATCGAACAGGAGTGCACATGCCGTGACCCCGCATTACGCCGAGATGCTACAGAACGTGTCACATTGTGACCATGACGCCAGCGGTCAAGGACTGAGTCCTCGGCTGCACTGTGGCTCGGTCCTCGGTGAGGATACTTCCCCTGCAATCCGTCAATCGTCGAACCAAATTTCATTTCAATCATAAACAATATATCCTCGATGGAACATGAACAGCCCAACAAGGCGACGTGGCCTTGGAGGGAAAACAATGAGTAGCGAAATGAACATGAAGACATTGGTGCTTCATCTCTCGGCTATTGCACTGGTGATCTTCTACCTGATGTACATGCCCTACACAATACTATCACCAGTCGTAGACGAGTGGGGTGTCCTCCATGTCTGGCTCTACTACTTCACGCTGGTCCTAGGGATCCTATTCCCGCTGTTCTATGCGAAGGGAGATGAGGACACAGCGTGGTACATTCTCGGGCTGGCCATCATCCTGAATTCGGTGGTCTGGCTGCTTGCTACACCACCCCTGACGACGAACCCACTGTTGTCAGCCCTGATGACGCTACTGCTGGGAGTGTTCTTCTTCATCACGCCCCTAGTGCTGAAGAAGGTGTCCCAGGCAGACATGGTCAAGAACATCCTACACATCATCAAGGGCCTCTTGATCCTCGCCGCTGCGGGGTTCTATGCCAACTGGGTTCTTGATGACTTCATTGGCACCACTAGCTACAACCACATCATGCCCCAGTTCCTATTCACGGGCGGAGCACTGACAGTGGTGTTCGGCTTTGTGCTGTTTGTCTACGGTCTGTTCAACATTTTCCGCATGAAATCAGGAGGCAAGGCCAGCGAGTGGTTCGGGAAGATCTCAGAGTTGTTCTACGTACTGATGGTCATAGTATTCCTGATAGGAGTGACCATGAATGTCTCGACCCACCTGGTGGCGGCTGCATTGGTTGCTCCCTGGCTAGGCGCGACGTATGCCACCTCAATCGGCTTCTTCGGGAGCCTGATAGTGCTGGCTGGTAGCAACCTGGTCACATTCCTCCTGATTGTGCTCTACGTCTACGGCATGAATAAGATCGTAGAGAAGCACTAATCTCTGATCCAAAAGGGGAGTAGCCCTCCCCTTTCTCATCTTTTTCTATGTGATTCCTCTTGAATATTGTTTTCTCTGTACGAGAATTCCTTAAATTAACTCTCTCACTGCTCTAAATATGGAGGTGCTTTCTTGTCTGTTCTACAGGAAATCGCACGCCAACTGGACTCCGTAGGTATAAAGTACCAATACGACCAACAGAACAACTTCATCGGAATGAGATGGCAGACAGACCACTTCGACGATCTGAGGGTCCGCATAGTCACTAATCGTGACGAGTCGTGGCTCTACATTGTGGCTCCGTTCGGCAATTTCTACAAGGTCGATAGTGACAAGCAGTTTCAGTTTGCCATTGACATGCTGAAGGAGTCATGGCGGGCCAACGGCGTGAAGATGGCACTTGACGACGACAACGATATCATCGTCATTGCAGAGACCAATGACAGGGAGCTGACTGGGGAAGAGCTCAGGCAGCTCGTTGGAAACGTGGTACATGCCTGCGACAAGCTGTGGGACATCTACCCCGCATAGACTCACCCAAGCGAGCTTCTCCGGTCCTAGGTCGTTCTGGGATAGATTGATATTGAGATGAGGTCCGAATCGCTCGGTGCCTCCGTTGTCAGACTCAGTATCCATGTCTTCGGCGCGTCCTAGGGACCGGGAGAAGCTTGTTCTTCTTTCTAGACCAAAGCGAATTGGCCGCCTGATCCACTACATCGTGGGGGTCACAGTGTTCCTCGTAGGTCTGATGCATAACGCTCTAGCGGCGGCGGGATTCATCTCAGGTTCATACATCTCTGTTGCGCTTGGTGTCTCAGCCCTCGTGGCCGGATCGATTATTGTTGCAATCAATGAGCTCCGACGCAAGGCTGTCCTCTATGTCATCACTACCTGGAATGTGAGGATCAGGAGAGGTATCTTCTCCAAGTACACACGGAAGCTCTTCTACGACCAGATCTCTCGTGTGGAGTACCGGATCAGTAAAGAGCGGAGGCCGGCACATATTGGCGATGTGCTGATCTTTAGGAAGGGCGTCGACGATGTGCCCGATATAATACTCGAGGACGTGCACAGCCCAGAGGGTCTCGTAGAGGTCATTCGTAAGTTCATGGAGACTACCCCGACCCCACCTCCGTGGGACCACATTCCACGCTAGTCCAGGCCTCCTCAATGGGGCCGGTCTGGAATGATCACAGAACGCGACTGGTCTGGTCCATCAGTATGGCAATCATCAGTGACCGATGGGAGTTGCCATGTCAACTGCCGATGGTCTTGTCCCCCTGCGTCAGGACAATCATGCTTAGGTCCTCATGCTCCACATTGGCCAGACCGTTCCATGGACACGGACCAACCAGACAGGTGTCCGTCGTTTTGGTCTACTGATTCGTGCCAGCGCGCTCTTCTGACTCCGGAGACCACTACTGCGCTAGATGACAACACTCAATAGCGCGGAGGTGCCATGTAGACAGTGTCTGATGAGAAGAGTCCGGGGCTGAGCAGTTGCAGAGAGTCTCCATAACATACGTCATCGACGACGAGCAATACCAGGCTGACATCGGTGCACGTACCACCACGATCGACCTCACCAACACGGGGCTCTCATCTATCGACCTTCGAAACGTCAGCGGACTCCGCGACCTGCGAGAGCTGAAACTGTCGGGCAATCTGCTTGAGACTGTGGACCTCTCCCCGCTGCGCGAGTGCAGGCACCTCGAGCTGGTCGACCTCTCCAGGAACAGGCTTGAGTCGATCGATCTTTCCCCAGTCATGGGGCATGGTAATCTCAGGTCCGTCAGCCTGTCGCACAACAGACTCCGTAGCGTGGAGGTGGGAGATACCCCGTCGCTCAGTCGTCTTGTATGGTTCTACGCGGATCACAACCTCATATCGGAACTTGATATGCGCCCGTTTGCCAGATGTGGAGAACTAGAGTACCTAGTACTCTCCAGCAACCATCTCAAGAACATCTCTATCAGGCCGCTGCTGAACTGCAGGAAGCTGAGATACCTGATGCTAGATGGCAATCCCCTGGAGTCCCTCGACATATCCGTGCTTTTCCACCTCTACAGCTTGGAGGTGTTTTCAGTTGACGACTCGACAGAACTCGTTGCTGACTCGCACCTGAAAGGAGCGTCTGACATTCCGTTGGCAGTCGTCAGCAGGATAGGCAGGGTGAACTGGACATCGGTGGTGCATTAGCTCCGAGGGTTGACCACAGTTGGCCAATTCAGACCGGACCGCTGACCAGGTTGATGAGAGGGGCAGGCTAGTTCGTGCTATTGGGCCGTGCGGACAAGTCCTGCATATCCCGCTGTCGGGCAGGTCCCTGTTCCTCGGAGGAATGGGCCTGTCTGAGATTCATCTTGATTCTGTGGATGACCTCTCGAACATAGAGACTCTGTGGCTCTACGACAACAGGATTACCCATGTCGATCTGAGGCCTCTGTCCTCTGCATCTGGACTGAGATCGCTCTCTCTGGCACGAAATCGTCTGACTCGGATAGACCTCTCACCCCTTGCACAGTGCAATCGCCTGACAGACATTGACCTGGGAGAGAACCTGATTGAATCGCTGGATCTCTCTCCCCTACGGGGACTAAGGACCCTTGAAGTGCTGAGACTCGGTCATAACCCTCTTCGAGCACTGGATCTTTCTGCCCTCGAGGGATGTTGCTCCTTGAGTAAACTGGACATCACAGGGCTGACCATGCTTTGTGGATCTCCAGACGGCTGTGGCAAGGACAGTCCTGCATCGGGCCTGGATCTCACTTCATTGTTCATGTGCAACTCATTGATAGACCTGGTCATCGATAATATGACACCAGTCATCGTAGACCCGGTACTCAAGTATGTGATACTGTCGAACATGAACCCGCTACGGGGCGTCATATCGTCTGCACCCCGACGTGCATGCATGCCCAGAATGGCCTGGCTGTCCCCCTCGCTGGCTGGCAGGATCTACTGGCCTGACTATTCGACCCTTTACCGAGTCCACGGACCTCACGAAACTCTACATCGGATCCGTCGGATTCTCGCAACCGCCGACGAGATATACTCATTCCATCTGACATGTGGCCTTCTATGCGGCTTCGGACTCGGAGGTCTTGTGGGACTTGACACTGAGCCAGAGAGGCTATTGAGCGACCTCTCGGGCGACGAACCATACGAGGTTGCCAGGACGGTAGTGCAGCGCAATGCCATCAGCCTGCTGAGAGAACAACTCACGACTGGCGGCCCCAGCCTGTTTTTCGATGTCGAGACGCTGCTGAATATGGGTGCAACCGATCTCGTGTCGCTAGTGTTGGACAGGCGAAGGTCCGAGGTAGAAGAAACTGTGATAGAGGACCATGGAGACCATTTCGACATACGCGATCTGATGCTCACAGCCTACGGTCGTTCTGTCACTAAGGCACTGCACGTGAGAGGTAATCGTGTGAGCCCTGAGATTCTCAACCAGATCCAGGACGTCTTTGATCGGGTTGGTATTCGCCTCCGTGTTGTCAGAGCATCAGCCTCTAGGGGACCGAAGTATCCCAGATTGCGCTTTTCGGAGAGCCTCATCCGAGTTCTGGGGGAAGATGCACCAGCATTCAGAGAATGGGTGTGAACATCGACACTTGCGTTGTGCTGACCCCTGGCCACTCAGTCATACGTCTGCAATACAACGACTAATCTTAGGCAGGCGGTCACGGGACATCGGGTGACGATGCATTGGACTGTCCAGAGGACCTCTGTGCACGTAGGACCCTAAGAACGGCTGGGACATTTCAGGAGATAAGGGACGCATGGAAGCGGAGACTGGATGCGTACTTCCACCAGCTCAACTCACTCATTGAGGGGGGCTGGTACACTGTCAACGATCTCTCAGGCATAGTACGCGAATCCAGGAATGCTGCACACGAGGCACTTGACGGTCTGGCAGGGGACCTCAGCGCTGAACTGGTACATGAATCGAGCAGACTCATCCAGAAGTATGAGAAGGAGAGATCATCACTCAACGGTCAGATACAGGATCTGAAGAGCATGCTCAACGGGGTGCTCTCTGGAGAGGAGGACTTCTTCAGGAGACAGAATGAGCTTCTGATAGCCGCCCTGATGAAGATTCCAGAGTACCAGCTACTCGAAGTGTTGCGTGCTCATGGCAAGGCCACGTACGATGAACTCGCACGGGCAATGGCCTGGAAGAAACCCGCTGTGAGAAAGGCCTGCAGCGTGCTAGTATCGTCCGGTTATGCCGCGCTCGAGGGGACTGCCAGGGCCCGAGTTGTCCGATTCCTGTCCGCGCCGTGGTTCACCCAGAAACACCCGTCGCAGGACGCAGCGGAACCGGGACTCCAGACCTCGCTACTGTCTGCCAGTCATGACATGTAGGAAATAGTCCCCCGATCGGCCGTTAGTGCATGGATAGCATATGTCCAAACATCACTTGAAGAGTATCTCGTCGAGGGGTCTGTTTATCCCCCTTGCACCCTGATCACTGCGGTGAAGTTGGAGTCCGCGTATTATCGCCACTGGAATGGCCTCGTCGGCCTGTCCCATGACAAGCTCTGCAGCCTGCGCAAGCTCGTCGGCCAGACATACTACCGACCCTCTGAGCGGTCTGCCGAACAGATCGGGACGTCCCCTGTTACTGATCAATGTGGCTACGCCTGAGGCACCAATGGCGACATTGACAGCACCCTGTCTCCACGGTCTACCCTGTGTGTCCACGATGATGACTCCCACATCCGTTCCGGTCAGTCGCCTGATATCTTCTCGAATCCTTGATGCAGACGCATCCGGGTCTGGCGGTAGAGTCACAAGGGAGCCCTCTGGTGTGTTACTTCTGTCGACGCCGGCGTAGTCAGTTATGATGCCCTGTGGGGTGACCGTTATCAGTACGGGCGACTCACGAAGTACCCCGACTGAATGTTCAAGCGCAAGTTCGACCTTGAATGGGTCGGCGTCGTTCATGCGTGCTATCGCGTAAGCCTTCTCTGACACACGTATCTTCGAGACGGGGACTACACAACCCTCGGACACTGACACGATCTTGTGACTCACTACAACAATGTCTCCAGCCTGCAGCTGGAGTCCGCTCCTATTCAATGCGTCCGCAATCAGAAGGGCGATGTCGTCTCCCCTCTTCACGAGCGGAATGCCGTGAACAGGAATTACCTGATATCGAGCAGACATCGATCAGTAGATACGGCACTTGACTGAAGAACTTGACCTTCAGTACTCACCGGTCTGTGCCCTTCGCCGCCATCGTCTACTATCCCCCTGCTATTGCCGAACATCGGACCCGCATACGAGGCCAGAAGACTGTGGGAGCGAGGGTCAGCAGCGAGCAGAGCACCGGTCTGGCAGTCCTATTGACTTCCCTGCATGGCTCCGGCACATCTACCAAATTTGTACCGGGCAGACATGTGTTGGGTCTCAAGGCCGATCGAGCGGTGTCGTCCTGGAAACGAACGCAGGCCGGAGGCGTTGGGAACGCCCTGCCACTCTGACTGCCTGGCTGTTTCGCTGGGTCTTGGACCGAAGAGTTTCCATGTTCGGATCCGCAGCGCATAGCCCAGGGAGTCTCTTGGCCCAGGAGAGTGCTGATCTTTGCCTCTGTCGGGAGCTGACGAGAGAGCCGTCAGAAGAATCATGGCCGGGTCACGTTGGGTCTACCCCGAAGATATCGCGTTCTACGTCGCGTCCTATCCAGTAGCGTGCGGACCCATGATTCTTCTTCCTGCACTGTAGACCTCAGGCGCGCCGAGTCCGGTACTCAGTCTGCGGAGGTGGCGTGGTCTGGCACAGGGTATTCCAGGACGGGTTGGAGGCAGTGCGCACTGAAGTTCCTGCGGACGAGTCCAAGTTGGCACCCGCTGGTGATCTGATCTCCCTGCTCCGGCCCTCATCTAGTCGCCCCATCCGGCTACTCGTGATCGACACATACGATGGACTGGAGTACACGGGCCGGACCCACATCACCGATGGCGGGGTCGAGCTCCGTGAGGCAATTCTGGTCCCGTAATAGGTACTGAGGCGAGCCTGAAGGCCTTCATTCGTCATAGCCAGAGCCCGACTGATGATGATCCTGCCTCGGCTCAGCGATGACCTGTTCGAGACATGCCCATGCCTCGTCTCGTCTAGACCATTCGCGGAGCATGCGATGTCTGACAGGCCATCTGCGGTTCTGCAAACACCCTAGTGCTGAGGATATACGTCTTGAATGACTCAGAAACGATCTCGACCAGCGGCGAGTAGGACGGACCCTGTTCGATTCTGAGTCTGACTCCCAGGTCAGCCATCAACGATCTGATGGTCCTGAGTGTCGCGAGGTCCACTTCTGGGCTCGACAGTCTCAGCGCCATGCGGACAGAGTGTCCATAGGCGGTCATGAATAGGGGTTCAAGGTCTGCCACGGATCCCCTAGTTCCGATGGTCATCTCCCTCAGTTCCTCGATCCTCCTCTGTACGACCAATGCCACGAGTTCATATTCTGCCTCGTCCATGTTCGGTCGATCGAGTGAGGTGTCTATGAAGACGGTGGGTCCTCCTCTCAACACCTGGTACTTGAGTTTCTTCAACACAGTCTCGCGAAGCGCACAACGGGCTCCGTCGTAGTCTTCTCTCGCTGACAGTAACCGGACGATGTCAACTGGTCTACAGTCGAGGCCACTCAGATGCGGGAGCTCCATCCCAAAGAGCAGTCCTCTGAGGGCCGGATACCACTCAATAGGGTTCAGGCTGGCGGCAGTGCGTCGGATTCTTGACACCGTTGTAGGCCATCCCTCGAGTTCGGCCAGGACTCTGTAGCAGTACCTCTCTACTATATCGAACGAGCACTGGACCGTGAACTGATGCAGGGGGTCTGCGAACGACCCTGGTCCCCCCCTTCTGTAGGTGAGGGTCGGTCTGTTCGTGACGGGTGTCACATCAACTCGAGGGAGTGGGTTCCTCGTGAGGTCGAGCGACTCGATGACACTGCACGCCGCAAGTGGCCACAGGTCAAGTCTGGCAAGCCTATTGTGGCTGAGATCCAGGACCCTCAGGTGACGGGCGTTCCTTAGAGGACGGAGGTCCAGCTCTGTGAGTAGATTGTGTGAGAGCTTCAGTACTGTGAGGCGTCTGGCTCGGGCCAGTGGCTCAAGATCTATGTCGTCGAGCCTGTTGTTGTCCAGGAACAGGTACTCTAGACTCCGACAGCTAGCGAGGGGTGAAAGGTCGATGTCGTCCAGGATGTTGTCCGAGAGGGAGAGTATCATCAGATGCTTGCTATTGCTGAGCGGAGCGAGATCAATATGACGCAGGTTGTTGTCCGACAGGTTGAGCTCCCGGAGCTGAGGGCACCCTGCGATAGCACTGAGGTCTACGTTGCTCAGCCAGTTCTTGCACAAGCGAATTGACCGCATTCTGTGGCAGGCGGAAACTTCACTGAGATCCACTGCACGTAGGTGCCTGCCAGATAGGTCGAGTATGCCCTGGTCCGATGATAATTGGTGAACCTCCTCTGGGCCACGTTCGACCTGACAGCGCATGCTAGGTCTACCTGGGGTACGTGAGACCACAATCGATCTCCATTTTCACACTCGTCGCGTCACATAAGAACATGATTGTAGTGCATGTCTTGCTACCATCGATGGTCCGCACCTACAGGTCCTGAGCAGATGTAAGAGATAATAAGGTCCTGTTACGAGCTTGACTGGACCTGACATGAAGGGACGGCTCGTGTATCCCTACTCGTCGAGTCTGCTCAAGTACGAGTTCAGTAAGACTCACCCTCTGAAGCCAGATCGCCTGCGTCTCACCTTCGAACTGTCGAAGATGCTAGGCCTGATTGAGAAGGTCGAACTGGTCGAGCCTACCCCTGCAACACGAGAAGACCTCGAGATGTTTCACACTCCTGACTTCATAGATGCTGTCATTCGGTGCAAGACAGACAGCCGCATAAATGCCGTATATGGTCTGGGGATCTCAGACAATCCTATCTTCCCAGAGCTCTTCGAAGCTGCAAGTATGTATGTGGGTGCGACTCTCGAGGCAGCAGATAGAATAGTGAATGGGAGGGATCGCGCCTTCGTAATATCCGGGGGTCTCCACCATGCTCAGAGGAGTGAGGCATCAGGATTCTGCATATTCAACGACATAGTACTCGGCATCATGAGGATACGAAAAAAGGTTCCATGCAGGGTACTCTACTTCGACTTCGACGCCCATCATGGTGACGGCGTCCAGAACGCGTTCTACAGGTCCAAAGATGTCCTCACGATATCCGTTCATCAGTCGGGTAAGACCCTGTTCCCAGGAACAGGATTTGTGTATGAATGTGGTGCGGCGGAAGGCCTCGGATATTCAGTCAATGTTCCGCTCCTGCCAGGGGCCGGGACACCCGAGCTGATCAGGACCTTCGAGGAGATCGTCGTACCGCTGTTCGAGTCTTTCAGGCCAGATCTGGTAGTAACTCAACAGGGCGTCGACGGCCACTACCTAGACCCCCTGGCTCATCTTGCGCTTACCAGCCACGGCTACGAGCACGTCCTGAGACGTCTGATGGACCTCACGAGTCAGTGCAGGCTAGGCTGGTTAGCGCTTGGAGGCGGAGGTTACCACCTGGTCAACGTCGCAAGGCTCTGGTCCCTGTTTCTGGCGATCCTGCTCGACGAGAAGGTACCGGATCACATTCCTGACGAGTTCTTGCAGTCCCTGCCAGACTACGGCTACGAGCACATTCCAACCACAATGCGGGACCCTGACCAAGTGGTGTCTATGTACCTCCCGAGAGAACAGATTGAGCTCGACCTTGATCGCGTAATAAGGCGGCTCAGGGAACTCGTCTTTCCGTATCACGGTCTCGCCTGAGTCGCCCCTGTTCTCGCCCGCGTCTCAATTGCCTGTCTATCCAGAGCCTTACTGCCTTCGTGACCAGGTCCGATGCTGCTGCCATGACTACTGCATATGCGTCCTCGGATAGGACCGACGTTGGGTCCACCCCATCACGGGCCATCTTGCACAGCGCTGGATAGCACATCAGTCCCAGCACCTCAATGACGTCCTCGTGGTTTGAACCGCTGATGTCAACATCCTCCTCGAGGATGTCCAGGACGGTCACTCTAGGGTCGCTGCTGAAGATCTCGATCAGGGTGTCCAGGTCCGCGCTGACTACCACGTCGGATTCGAAACAGTCCTCACTCACCTCTGCAACCCCATCATCAAACACAATCGATGCGCGTTCGTCCGTGTCGTTTGCGACGAAACACACCGATATGTTCCTCAGCGATGGCTCCACAGACTCCAGATGCCGATTGAACTCGTCCTCAGTCATATTGCGCGAGTGCTCAACGTCCGCCACTCCCATCCTCAGCGCTACACGACATCCGTTCAGGAGCGGCACTAGGTAGTCCATGATCATGAACCTGTCATCGTTCATATCTCGGACTAGTCTTCTGAGGGCCGTGTCGAGACTTAGAGGACGTGAGATGTCTGACATCTCATTTCACTGGCAGTCCACAGTGCAGGCATATAGAGGTGACGGAGCTGACGGCTCCTGACCTGCTCAGAGAAACTCAATGTATCTGCGGTCAGTCTGCAATACAGATATCTACTGAGCAAGCATTACAGTAGGGCCCGAAGATGACAATAGACATTCACACGCATCTGGGAAAAGACCGCATGAGCATAACGTCCATCGACCGTTCGGACCTTCCATTTCTGACGGACCAGCTGATTGCGGCAATGGACCAACACGGTGTCGATGTGGCAGTGGTCACTCCGTCTGAACCATACGTGGACTCCGAAGTATGCATCGAGGCGGCCGAGATGTCTCCCGATCGTCTTCTCTGGTCGTGCAGCATGATTCCTCGCCCTATTGACCGGGCCCGCACTCAGCTGCGCTCCTTCGTGGACAGAGGCTGCGCAGGACTTGTCATGGACCAAGAGACTTTTCATCCGTCAGATCCTGCTGCAGACGCGCTTGCGTTCAGCGCGTCGATGCATGGGCTGCCCATCTTCCTACACACATATGAGTTGACACCCGAGGGCGCCTCCTTCATAGACAGGATATCGGCAGCATGTCCTGAGCTACAGATAGTCGTCGCTCACATGGGAGGCATTCTTGGGGTCTACAGGTTGATGCCGTACCTTGGCCGGGGCAATATATGGCTGGACATATCCTCGACGCTTGCGAGATTGGTCGAGCCTCCAATGAGGATGTTCCTGGACGTGCTTGCTGAGACGCATGGCTTCTCCAAGCTGGTATTTGGTTCGGAGCACCACAACGAGTACGGTAATGTGCGGGGCTCTCTCAACCTGATGAAGCTGGACATCGAGACACTTCGTCTGGTCACCGACGAAAACCCGCGACGAATACTTCGACTCAACTAGGTCCTTGTCAGCAGGTAGGAATGTATTACATTCTCCAGTTCCTCATGTGTAGGAATGCCTGTTAGGACAGCAGAACCAACTCTGATCGCTGGTATCGCTCGTATGTCGTTGGTCCCTGCCCTGCCAGCAGGCCAATCTATCTGCTGGACAACAATGTTCACATAGACGTCCTGATCCCGTAGCCTCTCCGCTGACTGTCTGACGACCTCCAGCGCCTGCCCACAGAATGCGCACTTCTCGTCTGTGTATACCGTCACTGTAAGGTCCTGTCGATAGCGTCCACCGTCCGCTAGCAATCTCCGTTCTCTCCATGAATCCAGCACTTGATCTGGGTCCTTCCAATCATTCCGCGAAGACAGGGGGCTTGAGTCTTACCTCCTCCCGCACCTGAGCGATTGACCGGAATGGTATGGTTTCCCACACGATGGCGCCGCTCTGTTCCCCACGTTCCACAACGACAACTGGCCCCTCTGTCTCGTCCAGCCAGATCCTCTTGACCCGTCCTATGGGATAGCCACGGAAGTCGCACACAACCTTGTTCTTGAGCAACCGCTTCAAGTCAATCGTGTTCATGTCCTGTTACCGCGAATGTTCGACTGCAACGCCTAGATTAGGTTGAGTAAAACACACGGCATATCGTGCGCAGTATTTCCGAGACAGGACTGCTACTGAGGGATAGTTGCCTGATCTTCCTGCCTTCGTCCAGTCGTGCTCTCTGGATTCATCCCAGTATCTGTACCAGTCTCTCAGACGGAGCTGTGTGGCCTGTCTGGGTATGGTCATCCCAGTATCCCTGCAGATGATTCCTATAGAGCAGGAAAGCTGGGGCAGCAGAGCGAGTGACAAGAGTATCGATGGCAGTTCACAGCCAGCCCCTCGGATACGGGATTCGCGTAAGTTGCCGGTCGTCGGGGCCATGAACTCTCAGCCCCCTGTCTCGCGCCCCGGACCTTCTTGTCCCCGGAACGGTTTTAACTGAATCGTCCGCGTCATGCCATGTCGCGCTTCCTGACATCATCTCTCCGAGCTCCGACGAGCTGGTTGATTGCGGCCGGTTCCCTGAGCGTTGTTCAATGACCTACCCGGAGCAGCATGAAGGGACAGCAGTCTATGAGGCGATTCTCCCGTTTCTTTGGACTCGAGGATCCGACTCCCAAGGCGGTAGATCTGGTGAGGCGCATGGTCCTCTTCATGCCCGCTGCAATATCAGCATACATGATCTCTACCACGTTCTGGATGATTCAGATCGCGGAGTCGCTTGGTGGCGGGGACTACATGGCTGGACTGGGAATGGTAGGCGTTCTCGTCGTCGTTCAGCTCCTGGTTCAGATCCTCTTGGACTATCCCTCGGGCGCTCTAGGTGATCGCATTGGGCAACGGTACGTGGTCATGCTGGCTCTTCTGACCCATTCGGCTGCATTCTGGTTTACGTCGATGGTCGAGCCGACTTCTCCTTATGAGTACTTCATTGCCATCTATGTCCTGAGGGGAATTGGACAGTCACAGGAGTCGGGTGCCTGGACTGCATGGATGGACAACAACTACCGTGCTGCCATGCCCCATGACAGGGATCGAAAGATGTACGGAGTCATGTCAGGCCGCTTGGGACTGATTCGTGAGGTCGTTGCAACGGTCGTCCTGCTGCCTGGATCATGGCTCGCAGTCACGTACTCCCGCGCATGGGTATTCAGGCTCCAGGCCCTGCTCTGCGCAATTCTTGCGCTTGCTGCAGTCAGAGTCTTGAGAGACTTTCCTGAGGTCGAGACAATACGGAGTAGGCAGACCGCAAGAGGGTATACCGGAGTACTGAGAGATGGCATTCGATTCCTTGGCTCAAGTCGTTTTGTACTCCTGGTCATCACCGGTGAAGTCATCATATGGTCAGTCGGTGTGGTCTGGTGGGACCTGCTGCTCTTTCCGCTCTATTACACATACCTGACTACGGATGTGGCAGTAGCAGCCTATAGGACACTCATCTTCGTACCCAACATAGTCTCTGTCGAACGCAGCGGTGTCTGGAGCCGGCGACTCGAGCCGACCAAGTGGGTGCCTCGACTCAGGGTACTGCAGTTTGGTGGTTTCTTGTTCTACGTACTACTGTCGGCCATCACGCTATTGTTTCCCGGTCCGAGCGACTCTGGCGACCTCTTCAGGATATATGCCCCGTTCACAGACATTCCACTCATTGAGGCGCCAGTACAGTCCCTCGTCCCGATCTTCCTGATCTTTGTCACCTTCACGATTGGTGACTTTGCAGGTTCATTTGCTGGTATACTATCACAGAGAATCATGCTCGATGTGATTCCAAATCGGATTCGAAACAGCCTCTACTCGCTGCAGCCAACCCTCGCCATGATTCTCGCTGCTGTCCTGATTCCCATCTTCAGTTATCTGTTACCG
Organism: Candidatus Thorarchaeota archaeon; assembly: GCA_038893995.1. Classification (GTDB taxonomy): domain Archaea; phylum Asgardarchaeota; class Thorarchaeia; order Thorarchaeales; family Thorarchaeaceae; genus JAWAQK01. The sequence continues at coordinate 28,377 of JAWAQK010000022.1, forward strand.
TCAAGTGGTTTTGGACCCACTTTCGCCCTTGCCGGACTCATTACTCTGATAGGCTCCACCCTGGTGTGGGCCGGCTTCTGTCAGCCGATACCTGCTTCAGAGGACATCGATGCTTTTGGCCAGGAACCATCTTGACTCTGACCGTTCCGTCAGGTCGTTCTTTCGATGGTACAGCAGATTGAGACGATTGCAGATCCCCTTGCAATAGCTACTCATGCGACCTGACCAATCATTTATCTTGATCGGGGCGTACAGATCTGGGGATACGTGAGTGTATCCCACGGAGGCAAAGCTGAGATGCAAGTGCGAAAACGTGATGGATCTATTGAGGCATTCATGCCCGAGAAGATAGTGGTCAGTATTGTGAAGTCAGGTGCGCCCTATGAAACAGCAAGAGAGATTGCAGCGACCATATCGGAGAGGACCGAAGCCCAGCTGGACACATCGGTGATCCGAGAGTTGGTGCTTGATCAGCTGAAGCGCAGAGGACACGAGCAGTCCGTCATACATTGGCGTGAGTACGATGCGAGGAAGCACTCGTAGCTATAGTCGTCCAGGGCCCGCCAGAGACTCTACGACTACTGTACGGAGATCTTCCGGACTGTAGATCATTGTCAGGTTATCTTGTGGTCCCCGTGGCATCCACCACTGGTGCTCACCACTCTCATCGTGAACAGTGATACCGCAACTCCAGTCAACGAAATACCCTTGAACAAAGGTAACCTGGCGCCACTCTCAATAGTGTACTGCTCACTGACCGATCGCCCACAAGCATCTCAGCAATGGTGCGTCTTGCCTTCTCGGAACTCAACGATCTGGTGTGGGTCATCCCGCTGCCTGGCCTAGCAAGGAGTTTCTGGAGTCTCAGTCCCCACCGGAGGTCTGAGCCCATTGCCCTTGTCCACAGTTTCTCGTAGTTTCGTAGTAGGTGCACTGGCCGTTCAGATCGTACTGCGTCCGATGCGACCATGCCCGCTAGGCCGCCTGCGACCATGGAGTAGTAGATTCCCTCCCCCGTGATTGGCGAACAATGCGCCCCTGCATCACCTGCTAGTAGGATGTGCCTCGAGAACGATGGCCTCACTATGCCGGCGAGCGGAACCAATGCCGCCCTCGTCTTGACCAGCCCTGTCTGGACGTACTCCCCTGCCAGTGTTCTGCTGTATTGGACCACACGGTCGAGGTAGTTCTTCATGTCCGCTCTCTGACGCTTTACTCTCTGTACTATTCCTCCCGTTCCAATGACCACCTCCCTTCTCCTGGGAAAGATCCACGCATAGGCTCCTGGCGAGAACTCATGGCCGTAGAGGAAGGTGTTTGTGGCCTCGATCTGACTGTCACTAGTGAATTCCATCTCAGACTGTATCGCATATCCCACTTGGTCGTCTTCAAGCCGCCGCCTGACTTGTCCTGACCTGACAGAGATGGGGCTGACACCGCTAGCATCTATGAGCACTCTGGTCTTCACTGTGTACGTTGACTCGTCCGTCTGACATATGACCTCGCAGCGGTCATGGTACTCCACCACTCTGCTGACAATGGTGTTGAGTCTGACCTCGCAAGTTCCCTTGCCTGCCCAGTCAAGGAGCGTCGATCCCAGATCTCCTCTTGAAACATTGTACCCAACTACCCTGTCGAAGTGTACTGTGTGCGCCTCTTGACCAGGAAATCTGATCCGGATATTCCTTATCGGGTACATCTTGTCGTTTGGCTGGACCCCAAATGAGCGAAGCGCACGAGTTGGCACGAATCCGCCGCAGACCTTCGTCTCGCCTGGGGATCTCTCCTTGCTGATGAGGAGCGCCTCTGCACATCTTTCGTTCATGACCCGCGCAGCGGCAAGGCCTGCAGGACCAGCACCGATGATCACGATATCAGCAGACTCTGACATGACAGGAACCCGGTCGTTGTTGGCAATAAGAATGTTCGGAATTGTGGCAGCTCTGGAGATGGTAAACGTTTAGTGTCCACGGTACACTCGAGCTGTTTGACCGTACACGTTAGAGTCTGACAGACGGCTTCCATGCGTGAACACGACGATCTGCATCGTGTACATGTAAACCAATCGCATGGGCGTACTGTCAGCCTCTTGCACGGACAAGGGCTTCGGAGTACCAATCTCCTTATATCTATCCCTGCCGCATAAATGCGTAGTACCCTTAGAGCTTCCTCACGGTAGGCGGAGAGAGTGACGGTAAGGCCACTCATGGTACTCAGCGAGAGACACCTGGACGTAGCAAAACGACTGACCAAGTCCAGAGTAGTCGCTGATGCGGTCATAGTCAACTCATTTGCCCGTGCAAAGAAGGTCTACAATGGACAAGCTCCTGATGTCATATTGTCAGAGTGCCGAATCGGTAGAACCTCCTGCCTCTCTCTTGCCCGTTCGATCCAGCGGACTCAGAAACATCCGGTACTTGTTGTGATTGCAGGTCAATCTGACCTAGACGTGGCTGCGCAGGCCCTTCAATACACGACCGGACACATAGTCCTTGACAGGGACGACCCCGTACACCTCTACCGAAGGATCGAGAAGATACTGTCCGAGATAGACGCCAGGCCGCACATCGGCACAGGTGGTATGTGGCAACAGTGTGGGTCGATGCTCGATGCGATCAAGGACGGTGTTCACCTTGTAGATCGCAACCTGAGGATAGTCTTTGTGAACGAGTCTCTCCTCCTGTGGATACAGCTCTTCGGGATTGCTCCCGACATAGTTGGCAGACATATCAGAGATGCGTTTCCGTTCTTGAGCGAGAGTGTCCTGAGCCGGTATCAGAGTGTCTTCGAGTCGGGAACCCCTAATTCAGACATCGACCACATGGTCCTGGACGGACGGCCAGTGTGGACAGAGGTCCGCAGATTCCCCGTATGGGACGGTGATCGGGTGTCGTATGTGATCACGGTGCTACGAGACATCACCGAACAGAAAGAGACTGAGCAGAAACTCGCCGAGAGCGAGAGGGTCCATAGGACGATTGTTCGGTCGATTGGTGAAACGGTACTTGTCGTAGATCCGCAGAACAGGGTCACAGAGTATCATGGTACTGAGATCGAGCATCCCCTGCTGAGGCATGCGCATGTATTGGGCAAGAGTATCGGTGAAATCCTTCCTCAGGACTTCACGACAAGATTCCTGGATCGCGTCAAGCAGGTGCGTGCGACAGGTACAGCAGCAAGACTGGATTTCACACTGCCCTCTGACAATGCGACCGAGTGGTTCTCGGCTGTCATAACTCCTCATGAGAGCACGGACGACATAGTCGTAGTGATCAGAAACATCACAGACAAGAAAGCCGTAGAGGAACTGTTCCGGTCATCTGAGGCGGTATACCATGCTGTCTTCGACGGGACGGTTGAGGGCATGCTCATCTGCGAACACACGAGCATGAAGATTCTATCTGCAAACCGTAGTATCTGCAATATGTTTGGGTATGCACCCGACGAGTTTCTGCAGATGACACTCGATAGGCTGTTTGTCAATATGGTCGCCGCGCAGGTACTCCAGCAACTGAGAGAGGCATCTCGTGGACAACCTAAGAGATTGACCACTGTCCCATGCATTCGCCGTGATGGCACACGCTTCGTTGCTGATATTTCGTGCACTGATGTGAACGTCGGTGACAAGACATTAGACGTAGTATTCGTGAGCGACGTGACTGACCGTGAACTTCATCAGGCCGCGATTCGAAGGTCCGAGGAGTGGCTCCGCAGCATAATTCAGGACTCCCCAGTTGCGATTCGTGTGTTCGATGCGGACGGAAGACTTGTCACGGCCAATCACGCGTGTCTGGATCTGATGGGTGTGTCGTCAGTATCCGACCTACGACCGCTCAGTATCTTTGATGACCCATCTGTTCCGAAGGACGTGATAGAGAAGGTCAACGCCGGCGAAAGGGTCAGAAGTGTGAGTACCCTGGACTTCGACCTGGTACGTAAGCTTGGTCTATACCCCACTTATCGTACCGACAAGATATACCTTGACGTGTCGTATTCCCCTCTGGTATACGAAGACCGTGTCCAGGGGTACATCGTCCAGGCCAACGACATAACTCTGCTGAAGAGACAGAGAGACGAGCTCAGCGAGTTTGCCCACAGTATGGCGCACGACATTCGGTCAAGCCTACATACGATCCTGGTCGCATCAGAGCTCGCAAGACAGGAATGTGACTCGAAGCACATCGACAATGTAGAGGCTACTGCCAGACAGGTCATTGAACTTGTGTCAACGTCCGTCGAGCTGGCTGATGCGGGCCTGGTTGTTGGGACCCCGGAGAAGGTAGATCTGCGGGCCATCGTCGAGGAGGTGGCTGCGCGGGTAGTGCCAGGTCATATTGCACTCAACATCGGTCCAATGCCCCTAATAGAATGTGATAGGGCCAGGCTGGTCAGGGTGGTCGAGAACATATTGAGAAACGCTGTCGAACACGGAAAACCAACGAAGATAGACGTTCGCTTCATCAGTCATGCAGATCATGACGAGTTCATCATCTTGAACGATGGCGTTCGAATTCCCCATGCTCATCGAGGTCGTCTCTTTGAGAGGGGATACTCCACAAAACCACATGGTGGGCTTGGCCTCTTCATTGTCAAGAAGATTGTCGAGGCGCATGGCTGGATGATATCGCTCAAGGACTCCGAAGAGACTGCCTTCTCCATCATTATGCCCAAACGCTCCAAAGTGTATGGTAGGCATTCCGAGGACTGGTCTCTCTCCTGAGGGCATCGCATCCCAGTCTTCTTGTATTACTGGCGGTCCAGGTGGATATGCTCACTTGGCAGCATTTCATGATAACACTCTGGTCACTGCCTGCGTCTGCTATGCTCATGTCTGGGTAGCGTTCACATTTACCGCAGGGAATCTGAGAACAACCTTGAGTCCACGCTCGGGCTTGTTTCGGATCCGGTCCTCGACTCTGAGTGTACCCCCATATTTGTCTACGAGCGTGTTCACGATCATCAGACCGAGTCCCTTAGTCTTATGGTTCTTGAATACACTCTTCTTCTCCTCGTCACTGAGGCCGGGTCCGTTGTCCGCTACTGATATCTCCACCATGTCACTCTGAACTCTCTCAGATATCCAGACTGTTGGATTTCTCGACCTGTTATGTTTGAGTGCGTTCTCGAGAAGATTCCAGAACAACTGGCCCACTGCGCCATCAGCCATGATCATTGCAGGCCGCTCGATCTTCAACACAGTCTTGACCCTGTAGAGCTTTGCCAACGTCTTCACAGCGTTGTCCAGTTCTGAAACAATGTCGAAGGGTTTCAGTGGTTCCGAACGTGACTGCTCAAGTTCGCGCACCCTTCGTATTATCTGCAGACATTTCTCAGTGGCTGAACTTATGTAGTCACAGGAAGACCTGACCTGATCGGGGGTTGGACTGATACCAACCATCTCTATGCTGTTGGATATCAGCTGGAGCTGATTGCCAATGTCGTGAACCAGCAGATTGAGAAGCAGTCTTGCCTCTTCTTCCGCTCTCCTTAGTCCTGATATGTCTGAGACCACTGCAAATGAGCCGACGTAGTTCTTGTGTCTATCGAGTAGTGGTGCTGCGCTTAGCACCACTGGGATGAGACGTCCTGTCTTGTGAATAAGATGTGACTCGTATCTCTCCGTCAGACCGCGCATGCGAGCGACCTTCTTCTCCTCAAATACATCTTTCGTGATACCGTGGAAGAGATCCCAGTCGGCCTTCCCGATCAGTTCCTCCTTCCTCTCGTACCCCGCCATCCTTGCGAGGGCATCGTTAGCGTACACGATTCTCCCTGTGTCGTCGTCTATTGCCAGACCATCTGTCATTGTTTCAACAAGGGATCTGAACCTGTACTCACTCTCGACTAGCGCTTCGCGGCTCTTGACCACATCCGTGATGTCGATCAGCTGTGCGACGGTCTTGACCTCGCCAGTCCGCGTTCTGGTCACGGCACTGGCTATCTGAACATCCATCACTTCTCCGTTCTTCCGGACTATCTTGAACTCGTAGATAGGAGGGACTGGCTCGCCCTTCTGACGTTGGATGTACCTGCTCTCGACAATCTTGACCCAGTCCGGATGAACATATAGTCGGAAGTCGGTCCCCAGTATCTCGTCCCTTGTTCGACCCAACATCTCGCAGAGTCTGTCATTCACGTATTCGAACTTGTAGTCCGTCCCCACGACAAGTGTACCGGCTCTAGAGTGAGTGACTGCGAACTTGAGCAGATCAATGACATCAGACTCTCTCGAGAGTCTACGCTCCCTCATTGTCATGTCGAACGCTATGGCCGCATATCCACAGAGTTCACCATCGCGAGTGATCCTGAAGGCAGTCACCTCAATTGGGACTCTCTGACCACCCTCTGACAGTATCTCAACTGAGATCGAGCGGATCTCGGTCCCTGGTAGTATCCTCTCTATCCCAGCTCTCACCAGTGCTGGATACTCGCGGGCCAGGAGTTTGTCGACCAGGGGTCTCTCTCTCAGGATAGATTCGTTCGTTCCTAACAACCTCAGACCGGCCCGGTTTGCATAGAACAGTCTCAGGTCCATGTCAAACTCGAAGATGGGTATCTGAGAGCATTCAGCGAAGGCCCGCAGTATTCCCTCTTCTATGTCTGTGGGGTACTCTTCATTGCAGGTCACGTACACGGGGGCCTCCAGATGCGCATCTGGACACGCAATCCATCCCCACAATCCCCCTATTTAGCTTTGCAGAATGGACAGGAGACACTGACACTGAACCACTGACGCTCTTCAGCATGGTCTGGAACGGGCCCACAGCCTGACCTGTAATCTGCATGCTCTGATGCCTCTCTCTTCTGACAGTGCACTCAGAAGTGATTGTCGACTGTAGACCCTACTACGTCGCAGGGCTCACGAGCCAGAGACCAATGCGGAAGGATGACTCTCCAGATTCGGAATCTCGGGGCTGGCAGTCCCACCATGACGAGGAGCGACTCGTGTGGTCGCTCATGAGGGTATTGCTGGGGTGACCCAGGTCGTATCTCCAGAGACTTGAGACTGGATCGTGGCACCACGGGGATTGGTCTGGGATCTTAGGTCGGGCCTAGGGGCGGCTCCGGACTGTTCCAACGAGTGAGGAAACCACCATGCCAAGGCATGAAAAGCCGGTTCCTTCTACTTGTGCTCATTCAGATGCCCGGGATAGATATTCAGCGGAGAAAGATAGAAATGGTACGATATCGTGAGAGTTCGCGCTGCTCTGCAGTGGTAAATGTCCAGCGATGGAAGCGCAGAGCCGATTGAGGGTGCTATGGATAATGAGATTAGAGTCTACTAGCCTTGCAGTCATTCAGTTGTGCCAGTCTGAGCGTACTCGCTTCATCGCGGAGGAGAGAGACCCCCGAAAACCCTGTGCCCTCGTGTCCGGGGGCGCGTTAACGACAAAGCCATCTGCGGAGAACACCATGTCTTCGAACTCTTTAGTCACTTCTACTGTTTCACGCGTGT
>JAWAQK010000023.1:0-32485 GCA_038893995.1 Candidatus Thorarchaeota archaeon
CTCACTGCAAGGGATTGTGACTTCCATCACTGCCTTAGTGTCCCTCTCGGGAGGGAAAGTTAGACCTCTCGAATCCGAGCCTGGATAGGGCGGCGTTGAGGACCTCACGGATGCCCACACCATCGGAGGCAACTGTCTTGAGGGCATCCGGCATGAGGGCCACTGCTCTATTCAATTGCTCCTCTGGAGTTATGTCGACCTTGTTGAACACTACCACGATTGGAGTCAACGGAAAAGTTCTTCGTATCTCCGAGTACAGCTGAAGCTGCTCGCTGAGCTCCCAACCACAAGTTCCAGACGGGTCCATCATGAATACTATCACATGAGCTAGGTACTTCAACGCTGCGATTGCCTTTCTCTCAATCTCGTTTCGATTTGCCATTGGTCTATCAAGAAGGCCGGGTGTGTCGACAAACTGGACTATCTTGTTGTCCACTTCGAGATGCCCAACTATCACATCCCGTGTGGTAAAAGGATAGTAGGCGACCTCTGGCTCTGCAGAACTCACGCTCTTCACCAATGTCGACTTGCCGACATTTGGGTATCCGGAGACTACAACAGTTGGCATCTCGGGACTAATGCTTGGGAGACGCGACAGTACCGCACGGGACTTGATGAGGACATCCAGATTGGAATCAGTTCCCCTGACGATCGATGATATTCGACCTTTGGCCGAGCTGCGCGTGCGTTTTAGCTGACGATAGTCAGCTGCAAGCTTCATGGCCTCAATATGTTTTCGAGATATTTCCTCAATCGGAGGAATACAGTTGTACACAGCACCCAGCGCACGTTTGAGATCATCAATGCCAACTAGCAGGTCAGCCATCTCATAGTAGAACGGATGAATGTGGTCAAGAGATGGAAAGCCCTCGACGGGTTCTTTGAGCTTTGTGCACACTTGTCTTGTGAATTCCTGAAGCCTACCGATCTCACGAATCCTTGCCCTCTCTGTCCTGGGTAGTCTTAGGGAGCTCTTAGTACTGATCCTGGTTGACCTTCTGTGTGCGAATTCTATGATCTCTTCTGCTCTCATTATGTTGGGGACTGCGCGGAAAGGGTTCAGCCACTGCACATGAGATACTTCCTGACCATCGTTTCTCGGATGAGATCTGGTGTTAAGGTAAACGTTTTAAAAAGAACTTGAATGACCAAGTATGAATATCTGGTCCCCGCTAGGAGGTCAGGAATAGATGGCGTTACCGACCGGAGCAACAGTCGTAGGAATCCGTTGCACTGATGGAACTGTTGTTGCAACAGACTCATTGATCAGCTGGGGAACGTTGGTCCTTAGCGAGAAGGGAATAAAGGCATTCAAACTCACTGACAGGATCGTATTGGCCTCTGCGGGACTGACATCCGATTACCAGATGCTAGTAAACAGACTACGAGCGATGATAAAGATCTATGAACTCACGCGGAAAAGGACCATCAGTGTCAAGGTAGTCGCCAATATGGTTTCAAATATGCTGTACTCGCTCAGATACACGCCGCTGTTCGTACAGACAATAATCGTGGGTGTAGACTCGGAAGGGGCATCACTTTACACCCTTGACATGGGAGGATCTCTCATCCCAGACGACTTTGCCGCGGCTGGATCCGGTACACAGACCGCATATGGTGTCCTCGAACGTATGTACAGAGCGGACATTACAGTTCGAGAGGCAGAGGAGATAGCCATCGCTGCGGTGCGAGCTGGTGCTGCAAGGGACATCCAATCTGGAGGACCAATAAGGGTCATGAGTGTCACTGCCCAAGGAGTTGCTGAGAGAGTCATCGACAACTAGTGTGAGTGGACCATTGACTGACTGTAGGCTCTTGTTCCGGTTCCATCGACACTCAAGGTACAGTATTGCCGCTCTTGTTGGGGCAGTCGAGACAGACCCTCGATTGAGTGCCCTTCAGATAGAGCTACTATCAGAGAGTGGCAGTCATATTCTACGGCATGGCGATCCTGACGAAAGGGTCATTGCCGCGTTCTCCGTAATGAGTACACAGGTCGACAGAGTGATAGCTGAGGCAAGAGCAATACGCAATGAGATGCAGGACCGAGTCATATTGGTGGCGGGAGGACCTCATGCAACAGCGAGACCAAGAGATCTTCTGGACTCATGCTTCGACTATGTGGTGATCGGTGAGGGAGAATACGCATTTCCTGAGCTCTTGTTACGGCTCATCGACGACAGGAATCCCCTGTCGATACCCGGTGTGGTAGGCAAGGAAACTGAGACAATTCCCACACCAGCTAGTCTCCCCCGGATCAACCTGGATGAGTATCCACCTTTCGCCCTGGAGAAAAACGTTCTCGGGCCGGTAGAGGTAACAAGAGGTTGTGCGTTCAGGTGCAAGTTCTGTGCCACACCATTTCTGACAGGAGGAGTTGTCAGACACAGGTCTGTCGAATGCGTGGCAAAATGGCTTCGTCAGGCGGTTGAGAGGCGTGGTTTCAGACGGACATGGTTTCTCTCACCCAATGCGCTATGTTACGGTGGAAGGGGCCATGGACCAGCACTGGGCAAGCTAGAACGACTTCTCGACCAAGTTTCAAGGGTTGGTATCGAGCAGGTATTCTTTGGCACCTTTCCGTCCGAGGTCAGACCGGACTTTGTGACGAGGGACTCACTGGAAATCATGCGTCAGTATGTGGCAAATGAATCGCTACAGATAGGGATCCAGTCAGGTAGTGACAGGGTCCTGGATCTAGTGAACCGTCACCACACCGTAGATCAGGGTTTGGATGCAGTCCGTCTGGCACTCGACTTTGGATTCAGACCACACGTGGACATGATATTTGGGTTGCCAGGGGAGGGACCCCAAGACCTGAAACGGACCCTTGACATCTGTCACGAGCTTGTCGAGATGGGGGCGAAATTACATGGACATGTGTTCATGCCACTCCCGGGCAGTGAGTTCGAGAACTCTTTGCCGATGGCGCTGGACTCTGAGACCAGACAGGAACTCGGAGAATTGACCAGGAAGGGGCATATGACTGGAGCATGGGCGAACCAAGAAATACTTGGTAAGTCGATGGCACGTGCCAGGAACGATGCTGAAGGGTCAATGCCAAAGACTGATATGTGGTGACCTGATTGGGGAAATGTGATGCACCATCGGCTGAGACAGGCACTTGAGGATCAGGGGTATCACATCTTGGAAGGGAGAGGTGCCTTCAAGGCCTGCCAATGGCAACATAAGAGCCTCCTCAAAGAGGGATATTGCTACAAACAGAGGTTCTACGGGATTCAGTCACATCGCTGCGTTCAGATGACTCCAATAGTGGACTCCTGTACCCATGAGTGCAGCTTCTGTTGGCGCACCTTACTGAGCGACGTAGGCGTGAGACCAGATCATCAAGATCAAGAGACCTCACCGAGCCCCAGAAGTCTTCTGGATGCCGTGATGATGGCAAATCTCAGGTCACTTGGCGGCTACAATCCCGAAGTTGACAATAGGGTTGATCCAATCATGTACCAAGAGGCCCGCAACCCAAGACACGTGGCAATCTCACTTGCCGGAGAACCTACACTTTATCCTCAACTGAGTGAGTTGATAGCAGAGATCGCTCGCAGGGGGATGACCTCATTCCTTGTGACCAATGGTACGCGACCCAACATACTTCAGGAAATAGTACCTCCAACTCAGCTCTATATCACCATACCTGCGCCAAACAGGGATGTTTACTTGAAACTGTGTCGACCACTAATAGAAGATGGGTGGGAGCGACTGATGCAATCTCAGCAGTTGCTCCAAACAATGAAGTGTAGGACAGCGAACAGACTTACAATGGTCATGAATGGGAACATGATCGATCCTCGTGCCTATGCCGAAACTATCTTGATGGGCGAGCCAGACTTCATAGAGGTCAAGGGATACATGTTCCTTGGTGCATCCACGAAAAGACTCACATCTTCCAATGTTCCATCTCATCGTGAGATAAGGGCCTTTGCAGACAAGATATCAAGTTTCACTGGATACTACGTTCAGGACGAACAGGTTGAGAGCAGAGTAGTATTGTTGTCGCGAGACAAGACACCAGACAAGTTAGGATGATGATGTAATGACAGATCGATCAGGAATCTCGGAGATGCTGAGGACCCTTAGGGCTGAGATCGAGAGGGACGACAGGATACGGGAGGAAGTGCTACCGCTCACCCGTGAAGTGGTCAGACTATGCGCACTCTCGGTGAAAGAAACGCACCGGGGACATTATGACCAGTCTGAGGAACTGCTAAGAAATGCAAAGCAGACGATGGAGGAGGCAAGTACTTGCGTCTCTCGGAGCGAGTATGTGTCGAGAGCTAGGCTCCTAGACGCAGCATACCAGGAGCTGTCCGAGGCCTGCAATCTGATATCGCTGATGAAGGGAGAGGGTCTAGTCCGCCCCGAGGAATATCGGATACCCACGAGGCCCTATCTTAATGGTATCGCAGATTGCATCGGAGAACTTAGGAGAGCTGCACTTGACTGTCTACGTAACGGAAAGATCAGCAGAGGGGAGGAGATCTTATCCATCATGGAGGACCTCTTCGACGAATTGAATACCTTTGACTTCCCAAGTGCGCTGGTACCTGAACTAAGGAGAAAGTGTGATGTTGCAAGAGGTCTTATAGAGAGGACCCGAGGTGAAGTCACACTTGCAGTACTTCAAGAAAAACTGGCGGAGGATATTCGAGGATGCAAGAGATGAGTGATTCAACAGGGGACACGTCGAGCACACATAGAGTTGTCAGGCCAGAACTGTGGTTTGTACTATATGAGCTCGCCGCACGGGGTGCAATCCATAGGAAGTGCTCCATCACGACTAGCGAACTGGGCAGTCTCCTGGGAGTCAGTCAGCAGACGGCGTCAAAGAGACTACTCCATTGCGAAACGGAAGGACTTATCACCAGGGCCCATTCGGCCGCCGGTATGTCAATACAGCTGACCGAGAAGGGACAGAGAGAACTACAGAGAGTGTTGAGAGGACTTGAGATAGCATTCACCCCGGCTAGACAGGATGTAGTGATCGAGGGAGTGGTGGTTTCTGGCATCGGGGAAGGGGCATACTACGTTGAAGTGTACTCCAGCAGATTCGAGAAGGCACTGGGATTTCGGCCATTTCCCGGAACTCTCAATGTCAGGGCAACGGACAAGGAGGCCCGTGCGCAGATACAGATGATGAAGGCCATGCCACCATTGGTCGTGGCTGGCTTCACACATGAGGGACGGACATTCGGCGATGTGGTCTGTTATAGGGTCAAGATCAACGATACTGTGGATGGTGCTGTCGTCGTAGCTCAGAGGACCCATCACGGAGAAGACATACTGGAGATCATTGCGCCAGTGAAACTGCGTGATCACCTGGACCTGAAGGACCGATCTCCCCTGAAGCTGACCGTGATTCCTCTACACTGTGCCGCGTGATAGATGGCCATACCGTCCGGTAAGCGGAACAAAGGCAACCCCACCATAGTTCCGTTTCCTTATCCGACCCGTTTCATCCTTCTCAATCACAAACAACTCTTGGAAGAAGCTTCGACTGCCCAAAGGAATGGACATTAGGCCCCCATTCTTGAGCTGGTCTAGCAGTGGGGGAGGAATTGAGGGAGCAGCAGCCGTGACGAGGATCCTGTCAAATGGTGCCTTGTCAGGCAGTCCCTCTCCTCCATCGCCGTGTATCACCGAGACCCGGTCACTGTAACCAGTACGCCTGATATTGTCGAGTGCAAAGTCGACAAGCGGCCTGTGAATCTCGACCGTATACACATGGCCCGGGTTGAGTGAACCCTCAGGAGCAACTATCTCGGCACACAGAGCGGAGTGATATCCTGAGCCCGCACCAATTTCCAAGACAGTCAGGCCCTCAGTCAATCGGAGGGACTCACACATTATGACACACATGTGAGGAGCCGATATTGTCTGGCCCTCCAGAATTGGTAGTGGAGTGTCTCTGTAGGCGCTGTTCCGCAGCTCCTCAAGTACAAACTCCTCCCTCGGGACCTTTCTTAGTGCACGCTCAACATTTTCACTCTGCAGATAGCCGCCTGCCTTGAGCCGCTGTATCAGCCATTCCTTCTCCTGCTCAAGACGGGCACTACGCATCTTGGTTTGTCCTAGTTCAGTCACGCTGATAAAATCATCGAGCGAGAAAGACTTCCATGCGTTCGGTCAGCTTTCAGGCCTTTGGACATCCGAATATACTCTCAAATCACAAGAGGACCATGGAGATAACCAAGGAGGACGACCTCACAAGGCGAGGTAACTGCATCGTTGCAGTCAAATCGACACTTTCACTCGCGGACCTCGATAATGAGATACGAGAGATTGCAAGGAACTCGCAGACAGTGATCAAGCTGACCATGCGGGTCGGAGGACTTATCGAGGAGGTCGTAGGTAGAGGTGATCCAGCACTGACCTACAGCAATCCGGTGAGCATGGTCGTGAGGAAGAGCTCATTCACGTGTGGGCGTACACTCATGATCAACGCTGACAAGTCCGCCTCCGAACTGGATCGTGAGTTTGTTGAGCAGCTTCGGTCGAGGGACACTGTGGTCAGATGCACACTCACATTTGTCAACCCATGACTATGTCTGCAACCATCTGGTATTCAAAGGGTGCGCTGTCGCGAACACGTCTTATCAGTCTAATGTCATGGATAGGTCGCCCAAACTTCTCAGTCAGAAACTCTACCCGCTCTCGAAACGAATCCTCAGGATTGGGACCACTAGAAAAATCATAGTAGTGAATCACACCACCGGGGGCCACTGCATCACAGGCAAGTGAGATGAATTGTGAAGCACCTTTCGGGTGATTCATTATTACCCGGTCCGCATTCATATGGAAGTTTGAAGGGACATACTCACCGGCATCAGCAACGACAGGAACTATCTGACCGACAAGTCGATTCAGACCAATGCTCTTCTTGAGGAGGTCTATCGCACTCTCATTGATGTCGATGGCATATACCCGCGCATCCTTCTGAGTGGCAATGTGAAGCGCAAAGGGGCCAACGCCCGTGAACATGTCGATCACAGTCTCTCCAGGGGAAACTAGAGACGCAACACGATGGTGTTCCTCCAGAAGCCTGGGACTGAAGTAGGCTCTTGCAAGGTCTACTACAATTCTGCATCCATACTCTGTATGGATAGTCTCGGTCTTATCGACCCCGGCCAGCAGACGATACTCTCGAGTCCGGGTCAATCCAGAGACTGGACCATCCTTGGCCAGTACAGTTGTGAAATTCGGGTGTACAGACAGGAACGCCTCTCCAATCGCTCGTTCATGTACAATGAGTTCGTGTGGGATTTCGAGAACCGCGATGTCGCCTACCAGATCATAGGATCTGGGCAAGAGCTGCATCTGATCGTCGGTGAGTACGTTCTTCAGCGCCATCTGGAGAGTCGCAGGCCTAGATCGTGCCGGTTGGAACTCAGCCTCGCAGAATTGGAACGGCACATTTGAAACCAACTTCATGACCTCATCATTTTGAGTGTCTTGTTTGAGTGGAAGAAGGAGGACATCACCCTCTGTCCTTATCTTGAAACTGGTATCCAGCAGGTCGTGGGCCTGCAGTCTTCTCTTGATGTCATTTCCCATCTTGAGAGAGACTCTCAAACAGGGGCGCCTCAATTGTATGTCACCTCCTTCAGATGGCTACACGGAGTATCCTGATGCCTTCTTTGCCCACACCACTCTTAGTACCAACCATTATCTGATGAAACTTCACAAGGTGATCGTTTGGATCGATGACGGACTGTAGGGACCCTGTCACTTCAACGATGTCACCAGAGCGCAGCAGTCCCTTGAAGGCGCCCTCATATATCATCAGACGCTCAACTCGGTGTGGACCACGTGCCCCATCTCCTGCCCCAATGCAGCTGTATATGGATGGAGTGAAGAGCCCATAAGTGTCGTCTACTATCTCGAGCCTTAGGGTAACAGGGCTATCAGATATGGTTCTGTAGTACTCCGACCCATGTACTATTGGGGCCTCGTCTGGGTATAGTACAGGAGTGATACCAACGGACGTACCTCTGTGGAACACCAGTCTCCGCCGCTCGCTGAGCATTGCAATGTCTGCATCGGTCATTGATGACACACCAGAGGTCAGTGCCTTAATCTTTCTCATCCATGACTCGTGCCCGACTCTGTGAACATCTTGGGGATCCATGAGCGAATCGATATTCTCATGAAGAAGGTGTGATGCTTGGAGACCGTAGACATTCATGTTGAGATCGGACCGGCAGGGATCATGGGCTCTCCAGAGAACACTACCCGCCACCCCAAGCTGCTCAGGACCTATCCCAATTCTCTCGGTGACAAGTACCGACAGGGACTGGGCCATCGATTCCAATCGGTCCCGTGGACCGTATTCCAGTATCTCCCTCAAGCGTGCTTCGGGGGAGAAGTAATTCAGAACGTGTTCTCTGGGAACTTCCAGTAGCTCGGTTCCAAAATGGGAGTCATGTACGACAAGGTCAGGAGGTAATTCGCTTAGAGACTCCTTTATCCATCCGACATCGCCCCAGAACACTCTTCTGTACCTGACTCCATTCGAAACCCACGCACCCGACTCATCAGGGACATACTTGAGGAAACAAAGGATCTTATCGCGTGGCTGAATGCTACCCAGTACAACGTACACGCGACCATTGAAGTCCTGGATCACGTCACGATCCCGGACCCCATCTGGCAATGGCAACCCTGCAACTGTTCGGGACCGTGCACCCTGTGACAACTATCACACCTCAGAAAGCTAGATATCGAGCGCAGGTCAATGTAAGGAGTCGGCCCGAGAATGAGAGTACTGCACATATGTGACAGCCTTAATCCTGCCGGTCTCGGGGGTTACGAATCGTATCTCTACTATCTTTCGTCAGCCATGAAGAAGAGGGGTCATGAGTCGTTCATCGTGACTCAGGCCTCAAATGAGAGCGGGCATACATCAGGAATGCATGGTGAAGCCAGACTCTTGCTTCTCAGAGGAAATGGCCTTGAAGTGCGCAAGTGGAAGTACCTTGCAGCTCCTCCGCATGAGAGAGAGGTGCTTGCGAAACAGATCTTTTCTGATGACGATCTCGAACAGAATGTAAGAATCCTTGTTCGTGAACTGTCAGACGTGATCTCACACTTGAGACCGTCTGTGATACACGCCCATAGTACCTACGTGGTCTTCAACCGCGTCCTCGAGAGAATGAGAGAGAGCGGCAACATTGGCCGAACACCCATGCTCCTCACCGTGCACGGACTGCCAAAACCATTGGTCCTGCCAGGAGGTGTGGAAACAACCGACTACGAGCAACTCGCCATGCACATGCCCTTTGATTCAGTACTTGCAGTCAGCAACTGTGTCTGTGACGCACTGAAACATCAGCTGGAGCGTGAGACTCCTGTTCCTGAAACGATGTATCTTGGTGTAGATCTGGACACATTCAAGCCTACGCTGGGGACCAAGAATTGGTCAGTAGCATTCATGGGGCGTCTGGAATTCATGAAATCAGTGGACCTCCTACCAGACATTTTCGAGGAACTCACTCAGTCAATGGAGAGCGTCCGCTTCGCGATAAGTGGGGATGGCTCGCTCAGGACGGAACTACTCAGAGAACTTGAGAATAGAAAACTATCATCAAAGGTTGATTACTTAGGAGTCGTCCCCTGGGATGAGGTTCCCCGAGTTCTGAATCAGACCAGAGTCTTTCTCTATCCATCTCGGAGGGAGCCATTCGGCCTCTCAATAGTCGAGGCGATGGCCTGCGGAGTCACAGTCGTCACAAGCAATGCATTTGGGCCAGCAGAAATAGTCACATCCATGTCAGATGGGATTTCCGTAGAGCCAGAAGTCGAGGGTATTGTTTCGGCAGTAGAGAGGTTGCTGGAGAATGACGACCTATATGCACGGATATCTTGCAATGCCAGGAGGACGGTAGAAGATAGGTTCTCATTGAACACTCATGTAGACAGTCTACTAGAGATATACACAGAAACGGTCGAAACACGAAAGTCGGAGGGCAATGAAGAGAATACTGATAGGCGCCTATGAAATAGGGGAATCTCGTCCCCCTGCTAACTTGTGCTACAGCCTCTTCTTGCATAGGAACCAATCAATGCATTCATATCCCTGCGACATCCGCTTCTCAGCATCTGACGTCGTCTTGGGGGGAGGGACAATGACAGCATCGCCAGGCTTCCAGTTCGCTGGGGTAGCTACTCCGTGCTTGTCGGCGACTTGGAACGCATCAATCATTCTCAGGATCTCGGACATGTTACGGCCTGTACTCAGCGGATAGTATAGTAGGCCTCTGAGCTTGAAGTTAGGATCAATGAAGAACACTGCCCTGACAGCTGCCGTACTGCTCTGCGCTGGATGGATCATGCCATACTTTCGAGCCACATTCATAGAGAGATCCTCTATAATTGGGAATGGGATGTCCTTGTTCAACTTCTCCTTGATTGTCCGAATCCATGCAATATGAGAGTATATGCTGTCTATGCTTAGACCTATCAGTTTCACACCCCGTTTCTGAAGGTCATCGTAGATGTCTGCAAATCCAACGAATTCTGTGGTGCAGACCGGAGTGAAATCTGCGGGATGTGAGAACAATATGACCCAGCTGCCCTTTGCCCATTCAGAGAACTTAATGGGACCATGTGTTGTGTTGGCCTCGAAATCAGGTACAGTTTCACCAATCAAAAGCATTCGGAATTCGTCCTGCTGTTCCATTATATTGCATCTCCTAATCAACCAGACTAGTACACGAACTGACCATCATGGGGACACGTCAGTTCAGTTGTTTGGCAGTGAATTCTGAACCAGATCAGTATTGTCATGGTTGCAAAGCTTTTGCCCCTGAGAACCGACGACTGCAGGGGTCTTGAACACTGGACCAAAGAGGCCCAGCATCTGGTGGTGTTGGGGGCACAAGCTATCCTTCAGTATCTGTCCTAATCAGGGCCTCACTTGCATGTCCCTGCAACTGTGATGAGACATGAACAGTGTTCTAGACCGCAATCACACTCTCTAGTAGGTCATACTACGACAAAGGATTCTCTGCACATCGAGCAGGTAACTGTCTCGCCCTTGACGGCTATCCTCTTGAGTTCAGTCCTGCAATACGGACAGACAGAAATTGTCTTAGGTGCAGGTCCGGAACCAGTTCCCAGAATAAAATCGCCAGAGTCATGATCAATCCTTCCGGAGATCTCCCTGCCGTCAAGCAGATCGGCCAGAATCCTGCTGGCGACGTGAGTGGGAACTCCTGCGTCCTGTGCTATTCTCTCAAGGGGCATGCGTCTCATCCTTTCAATTGCCTTCCTGACGGCAGTCACAGGATCAACAGCCACTTTCCTCTCTGGCAGACTAGACTTGGCCGCTCGAAATTCTGGCACCACTATCCCTTGGGTGGGCCGTATCTCTGCGGCAGAGATGCCCATCTTCTCAAGACGTGCCTGGATCTCAGCAAGCCGTCTGTTATACTCGTTGGCGTCTACTAGTCCTCGCATGTAGTCGAGTTGCAGATCTCTTATCTCTGCGTTGATGTCACGGGTCTTGCTCTCATTGCTCATTTGGAACAACCCCAGAGGCTCATGATTGTTTCTGAAAGGTGACATATAAGCAGTCTGTCGAACGAACCAATCGTATCGTCCCAAAGACAGTCAGGACACACAACAGAAGTATCATATTGAGAGTTAGCCAAACATTTAGCCGGTCAGACTGATGCACGAATACTCCGCAGCCTGTTCGGTCGTTGAATCTGCAGTAGAAACAGCTAGAAAGCATGGCGCGCGACGGGTGACTGGTGTAAGTGTCGATGTTGGAGAATTCACATTTCTGGTGCCAGAGCAACTCAGATTCAACTTCGAGATAGCAGCGAAGGACACAATCGTAGAGGGAGCTACTCTCAACATACGAGTGACCAAGGGGCGTCTACTGTGTAGAGAGTGTGGTTATGAGGGTGAAACTAGTACTGACTCAGCATTCCCTCCTACGATTGCTCCATTCATGCCCATGAAATGTGCGAGATGCAGCAGCAGTGCTACCACCATAGTGGGGGGAAGAGAATTCATCATAACGAGTATTGAGGCGGAAGTCCCGACCCAGCAGTAACGGGGAGCGATCCCGAGTGATAAGAGACATCTGTCCAACTATCCAATAGGCCATCGAAGAACCCCACTAGTATCGAGTTGGTAGTCAGGTTGGACAGAGTCTAGATGACGGCTCGATGTGTGAGTTAGAGATCACTGGATGAGCCCCATCATATGCTTCGTGACCTATATCAGTACGGCGTTGAGGACGCCATCTTGTCCGGGACGGCTAGTGACCATTGCCCTACCCTTGGAGGTCTTGATGATGGTACCCTTAGTGATCACCTTTCTTCGCTGGTAGTCTACGTTTGCAGGATTCTTCTCAACGTCAAGGATCTCGACACGAAAAGTCTGATTCTTCTTGGGGTCTGTCAGGTTGACAAACTTCACCTGTGTTGCTTGACATTTCTTGTGAACGCCCTTGCTATCTATACGTCTGGACTTGGGCTCACCAATAACCGTCTCAGTAGGCGTCCGACCCATCTCGTATTTCCTGTGGCTCCTAAACCGTCTTCTCTTTGCACCAGACGCTATTCGTCCCGACAGACTATGCCAGACTGCCATTATGAACCACCAGTTATTGACTCAGATGGCCACCGGTCATAGAGGTTTTAAACATTGTCCACCGGGCACCGTATGCCTCGAGCATACCGTTAATCAGTGTCCTATCGTAGGGACTACTCCGGAGGACTTTCAGTGACTCGTATTGAAGCAGCTCATGGTGCAGGCGGGAAGCTGATGCAGAAACTCATCGAGAGCGTCATCATTCCCTGTTTCACTCTGAGAAAGGTTGGGCAGGTGGGTCTAGACGAGATGGACGATGGAGCCACGCTCTTTCTGAGTGGAACAAATCTGATCGTCACCAGCGATGCACACACAGTCCATCCATTGGTATTCCCCGGAGGAAACATAGGAACGTTAGCAGCCTGCGGCACGATCAATGATCTAGCAGTAATGGGTGCGCGTCCCGTAGCATTGACCAATACAGTCATCCTCGAGGAGGGGTTTGAAATAGAACTTCTCCGTGAGTTTCTTCTCTCTATGGACAGAGTTCTCGAGCCCTTGGGTGTAGCCATGATAGCTGGTGATACAAAGGTCATGCCCAAGGGGAAAATAGATGGCATGGTCATGTCAACAACTGGGATTGGCCTAGTGTATTCGGGGGATCCAGTCACTGATAGTGGGGCACGTAGGGGGGACAATGTCATTGTGACGGGGCCGATAGGAGACCACGGGACTGCATTGTTGGCTCACAGGGAGGGGCTCAAGTTCGAAACGGATATCGTGAGTGATGTGGCTCCGCTCTGGGGACCAATAAGGGACTGCCTGGATGTGGGGGGAATACACGCCATGAAGGATCCCACGCGGGGAGGTCTTGCAGTTGCCCTGAACGAGATCTCATCAAAATCCCGAGTTGGGATCGAGGTGGAAGAAGACCTGATTCCAGTGAGAGACTCGGTACGATCACTCTGTGAGGTCCTCGGTCTCGATCCACTTCACCTGAGCTGCGAGGGAACTGCAGTCATGGCAGTCGATCCGAGTCGCACTGACAGCGTCCTTAGTGCCCTTTCACGTCATGCACATACACGTGAGTCTAGAGTCATAGGAAGGATTGTCGAAGACACCTCGGGTCGGGTTGTGATGAGAACAAGAATAGGGGGACGTAAGATTGTGCAGGTCCCCACTGGTGAACCAATTCCCAGGGTCTGCTAAGGGAACGAGGCGTCAGGTTCATCCTCTTTCGTTTCTTCGAGCATCTGTCTCAGCTTGTGCTTGAGCTGGGCCTTGAGTCGTATCATGTCTGGGTCAAGACCGAAGTAGTCAGCGAAGAGCTGGGTCGTAGTCAGGACCTTACTTCTCTTCTCAGGTCGACTCTCAATGAACTTCTTCTCCTCTAGTTCTCTCACGTGCTCGTAAACATGTGTTCCACGAAGATCAACCAGGTCTGATTGAAGTATTGGCTGTTTGAGAGCAATGAACACGAGCGTCTGCAGTGTTGCGTAGGACAGTAGCCCGCCAGGAATGAGCTTGCTTACCCTCGGAGTAAGCTCAGCTCTTAGTTGCATGACGAATCGGTCCCTGGGAAGTTCGACGACCTCGAGGGCGCCCCCTCTCTGTTCGTAATCAAAGCTCAGTTCTCTCAACAGCTTTAGCGTTGTAGACTCGGCTTTGTCAATGATGGCAGCGAGCTCTTGCAGTGATAGAGGTCTGCCCGCCGCGTATAGTGCGGCCTCCAGAGTCACTAGATCATCATTCATGAGGTCTGATGTCCCACCATCTGTGAGGCCATTAGGCCAGGATCCTTCTCTGGTAGACGTGGAAGCAGCTTCAACCAGATCTTCCCCTCGTCGTCGGCCCAGAAATCTATTAGCCCTCTTGCATACAGGTGCAGGAGTGCAAAGAAGACACGAACGACTTCTTTCCTGCTATTGTTCACCAGGATGTCAACAAACAGCACATCCTTGTCGACCTCAAGTATCCTCAGTAGGTCGGAGTAGACCTCCGAGATTGTTTCTTCAACATTGGCACGTTCGGGCTCAACCTTGAACTCAATGCTCTTCACAGTTGTTACAATCTTGCGACGAGACGGTATCTCTCTGTGACGAATTCCCTTCGATAGTACTTGGTCCATTGCCGCTAGAAGTTCATCGATGGTCACTCGGCGGTTTACTAGCCTGAATGGAGGACGAATCAGGGGTCGGAGCAGTTCCTCTGTGTCGTCAACCGGAGGTTCAGGTTTTACGATACCCAGTTCTACAAGTTCCTTTGTCTTTCTCATGAATATCACTGAGGCAGAGTAGAGTGCACTCCCGGAAACCCTGAAATCGATACTCCCAAGACGTCGCATCTCAGCCAAGAAACTGGACACCAGCTTTCCCACGTCGACCTTCCATGGTTCGACCTTCTCCAGCTGAAGAACATCAGTGAGGAGAGTGTAGGGAGGATTGATCCAAAATGGATGACCCTCTGTGATCATGTGGTGCCTGCCACCTCCTCAAGGTCGACAGGAACTATTCTTGAGATCCCGTCTTGATTTGAAACACCCACCAAGAGGTCAGCCTTCCTTGCGGTGACGTCTCTCAGAGAGATGACTATGAACTGGGAGGACTTTGACATCTCGGATATCAGTTGTGCGACGTTGTGCGCATTGACATCATCCAGTGCGGCATCGATCTCATCAAAGACGTAGAAACTTGCAGGGCTATACATCTGGATCGCGAAGATCAGGGCGAGCCCGAGGAGTGCCTTTTCGCCCCCGCTCATTGACTCTAGCGTCACAAGTTCCTTGCCTCGTGGCTTCGAGTGGACAGTCACACCTCCCATGAGTGGGTGCTCAGGATTCTCGAGCATGAGCGTTGCTTCTCCACCGGGAGATAGCTTTGCAAAGACCTTCTTGAAGTTATCAGCGATCTCATTGTACACTTCCAAGAACTTGCGGGTCTTTTCACGCTCCAATTCGTCCATGAATGAGAGAATCTCTTTGCGCTCCTCCTCCAATTTCGCCTTCTTATCAACCAGCTCATCATACAGATTCCTCTCGGCATCATAGTCTGTCAGTGCCTTCAGATTGACCGCGCCCATCGCGTCAAGTTCTCTCTCGAGCTCCTTGATCTTTGCCTCGAGGGTTTCTAGGTCCTTGTAGCTGGGCTCTTCCGCAGACCTACGTTGTGCTATTTCGGCTGCAGCATCCGACAGTGATGCGAGCTCAGCATTCCAACCAACAATATCTGACTCAAGCCGGGCTCGCTCAGTCTGGAGCCTGTAGACTGACCGCTCATTTCCCGTCTGAGCTTCTCGAAGTTCCTCATGATCAAATCGCAATGACTTCAAGGTTTCACGAAGCTGCATCTGTTTCAGGCGTCTGTCCTTGATTATCTCCTCGACCCGCTCTTTCTCCGCACGTAGACCTTCGAGTATTGATGATCTTTCATCCAGCTTTGCCTTCAGGACCTTGAGATCGTTCTCAAGACTGGCCAGGACTGTATCTGACGATTCTATCCTGAGCTTCAACTCGTTGGCCCTTGGTCCAATGCGTTCTTGAAGAGACGCTCTTAGGGAGGTCATCGTGTTGGCAAGCTGATCTCTTCTCCGCTTCTGATGAGATGCCACCTCTCGTAGGTCTTTGAGTTCTTGGTTGATCTTGATTGCAACCGATCCTGTAAGTGCCTCGTTGACTCGATCCCGTTCCAGGCTCGTCATCTCCCGCTGTGCGACTAGTTCCTGTTCTCTGAGCAAGAGCTTTTCAATGTGTGATTCGAGAGTCTGGATCTTGGTCTTGAGTTGTTGTATCTTCTCAGAAAAACTGTCCCTGCGACCAATGCGATCCCTAAGCCGCTCCTCCTCACCCTCCAACGATAGACGCGCCTTGTAGTTCCTCTTCGAGATCTCATCAAGTTCTTGCTGGACGACGCGCATACTGTCACGAAGGGACTTCTGTTTCTCTTTCAGATCGGAGAGAATGTGCTCGAGCCCACTCAGACGTTCGATTACCTCTGGGCTCTTGTCCTCGACCTGCAACGAGAGACCTGTTTTTCCCCTGTGATAGTGACCACCAGTTATTAGTCCGGACTTCTCAACCAGGTCGCCCTCTAGAGAGACCGCTCGCCATCCCTTCATACCAACTCGCTTAGCGGTTTCGAAGTCTTCTGTAACGAGTGTGTCTGCGAATACGAACTCAAAGGCGGGTCGCATCTTCTCATCAAAACTGACCAGGTCCAGCGCGTAGCCTATGACCCGGTCATCGTCGGGTATGTTTCCGGATATCTTGGACCGGATCCTGTTCAGAGGAATGAATGACGCGCGCCCGACGCGTTCACGCTTCAGTATCTTTATGCACTGTTCGGCAGTATCTTCGTTGTCAACAACTATGTAGCTGAGTCGAGTTCCCCCGGCTATTTCCATCGCGACGGCGTACTCAGGATCAATCGTGCCAAGTTCAGAAACAGTTCCATAGATCCCAGGCAGCTCGCCGCCATTCCTCATCTCCAGTACTCTTGCGACTGCCTTTTCTCTTCGCAGAAACGCCTCTTCGGCCTCTCTGAGAGCATCGTTTCTTGCTTGAATCCGGATGAGTTCCTCTCTTGTGCTGTCCACGAGACGTGACGACTCGGTCACTTGCGAGTCCACAAGCTCTAGTTTCTTGACTAGCTGTTCCAGTTCCTCACGCTTAGAGGATTCTAGCGCTTCGTCCTCAGCTAGTTGAGATCTCCTTTCCGGTAGGAGCCGCATCAGATCCTGGATCTCGGCCTCAGCAGATCGGACTACATTCTCAGCATCCTGAAGTTCCTCGGATGCATACTTGAGTTCTCTCTGCTCAGACTTGATTGTCGATCTCACGTCAGAAATGGACTCATCAAGTGAGCGTAGTTCGTTGTTCAGATCGAGCATTCTTCGTTGTAGCTCATAGTAACTGTCCTGCTCTCTTTGAAGGGCTGCTTCTAGTCGTGATATCTCGCCATCACACTTTGATATCTCAACATCCAGATTGCCAAGCTCTATCTTCTTTTGCTCAATCTCCTCTGCAGTTCTCTGAGACTCATGCTCTACAGCATGCAGCTCATCGGTCAGAGCTTTCCTCTGACCCAGGGTACTCTCATACTGAGCCTCGAGCCTCCGTTTCTCCTCATCGAGATGACGCACCTCGGCAGAAAGAAGCCCGAACTGTTCAGAAACTCGTGTCACTTCGCCCCCAGTCATTCCATCCATCTCGGCATCAATTGCCTCGATCTCACGTTCAGTTTCGGCTATCTTTCGATCCAATGCCTCGATGTCATGTACAATCCTCTCGGCTTCCTGTGACCTCTCAGAGAGAGATTCATCGATCGCGCTGAGCCTGGCTTCGCCCTTTATGATGAACCAAGATAGGATGTCGACCTTGATAGATTGTATCTGGTTCCGAGTATCCTGGTAACGTTGTGCATCAGCACGGTCATGTTCCAGCTTCTCGAGTATGCGTCTTCTCTCTTGAATGTGAGCATCGACCCTCGACAGGTTCGCATCGCTCTCTGATAGCTTCTTGAGGGCCCTCTCTTTCTGCTCATCATATGCAGAGATTCCGGCGATCTCTTCTATCAGCTTCCTTCTCTCTACTGGACTCATCTTGACCATCTGGGCAGTTTCGCCCTGTAGGACCAAATTGTAGCCATTTGGATCGACACCAATGTTGCCCAGAATATCCAATACCTGAATCCGGGTCACAGTTCTTCCGTTGATCCTACACACGGACTTACCCGTGTCATCCAGCTCTCTCTCGATGACTACTCGATCAGTATCGATTGGAAGCCTTCGATCGCGATTATCAAAGTGAATCTCGACGGTCGCAGACTTGGCCTTGGGGGGCATATTTGGTTTGGGGGGAGAGTACAGCAGGTCAGAGAAGACATTTGCACGCAGGGTCTTTGCACTGAGTTGTCCAAGCACAAATAGTATCGCATCTACGACATTTGATTTTCCTGAGCCATTTGGCCCAACTATGCATGTGAAACCGGGTTTCAGTCTGATGGTCACAGGATCGCGGCCGAACGACTTGAATCCCCTGCAGACGATCTTCTCAATGTAGACCAATTTACTCTTCCATCCGATTGGGTCCTTCTGTGACCATTTGGCGTGTCTGAGCTGTGTGATGCAACATGGATACCTAATACTGTTGGTAATACGCCAAGAGTCGGGCGGACCAACATCAGCGACTAGCGTGCTGTATCGGTGTGCGCTTCGGGCAATCACAGAAAAACTTACTGCAGGACGCCTATCTGTAACAGTTCGGTCATGTTACTGCGAAACCATACTCACGAGCGCCCTCTTGAGAGCAATTCTCAGCAGTCCCAATGATTCTCGGGCGGTCTCACCGGCGATCGCAATCAGAATAATATTGACATCGCCCAGTATGATCACGAGCCCCTTGTCAGCTGCTATGCTTATCTCTTTCAGTCCTCCCTTGTCAACTCCTGCTACAAGCTGTGCGGCCGATGTTGAGATCTTCACAGCATTCTCAGCCACGCTAGTATGTTTGATGTCAGCGGTTATTGTGTGTCCGAATATGACACGACCATTACTATCACATGCTATGATTCCCTGAATGTCGGTGTTCGCGGCCATCGTATCTGCAATGATCCTCTCAATCTTAGACTTGTCCACCATTCAGTAGCCAACCTCCGGGCTCAAGATCTTATCCACGTGGTCCGCTCTTCTGCTGTCTCTCTTTATATCTTCTCTGGCAAGTTCACTTTCGTGAGAATCGGCGTCTGTCTAACACATTTCATCCTATCATAGAATCGCTTTAATACTTCAGCAGCGTCTGGCAGTACCAGAAGTGATGACTCATTGGCCATTCTGAGGACTAGTGCTGAAGCGTTTCCATCATCTCGACGCGTGACAGGTGAGATTCCGTACGTCCTGCGAGTCGAGTTCAGGGGACTGTCAGATGACACCAGCAAGATTGTCGGGAAACCAATTGCCTGTAGCAAGTGCAATGGCTTCCTGATCAGTATAGACCAGATACAAGAGGACAAGAAGATCGGAAAATACTTTGTCTGCGCGTTCTGCGGCACGCTCAATGTGATTCAGGGAGATGTCGTGGTCGCAAGCGAGGAAACCGAGTTTGTACTCGAACCCGCTCCGAAGACTATGCCTTCGGAGACCAAACCCCCAGTGGGTGCTGGCTCGATATTGGCTGTAATTGACGTGTCTGGCTCCATGAGCGGCGCCAATCTGGCTGCAGTGAAGAGGAGCCTGATGAACACACTTGACAGTCTAGCGGCCAATGCACCAGATACCGTCTTCGGAATGGTAGAGTTTGAGAGCACTGTTGTGATAAGGGACCTGAGTACCGGAAATGGAATCGAGATTCCACGTGAGTCCTTTGCCAGTTACGATGCAATCGTCAAATGCACGCAATCTGCTCTCGACAGAGTGAAGATGGTAAGAGTAGGCAGTAACATCAGTGCGATAAAGCAGCATGTGAAGGCGCTGACAGACAAAGGTGGTACTGCACTGGGTCCAGCAATGGTCACTGCTCTCACACTGGCAAAGCACAGAAACATCAACCGGGTGATTCTCCTGACTGACGGCCTTGCCAACGAGGGTATCGGTGCCCTAGAGGGATATCAGGTCGTTCCACCGGGCGAGTTCTATCTCGACATCGGGAAGAAGTTCCTCGAGGCGGGAGCTATCGTCGACGTGGTCGGGATTGCATCTGGAGCAGGAATGGAACTCAAGACACTTGGCCAAATGCCTGAAACGACCGGGGGACAGATGTACTACGTGACACCCAATGAGTTAGACAGGAGTATATCTGAGTTGGCAGGAGCCACGTTACTTGGAAGAAATGTCGAGGTGCGACTAGTAGTTCCTAAGGGAGTCAAGATCAAGGACGCATCGGGTGTATCGCAGCTGGCTGTACAGCAGCTAGTTGCAGAAGCAGCCGGAAACATCGGTGCAGTTGGTGACAATCACGAACTCTACATCGAGGTTGAACCTGAAAGAGAGATCCAGCAGGAGGAAGTCCCAATTCAAGTGCAGATCGCCTATACAGACGAGGATGGCTCCCGAAGAGTCAGAGCTGTGACCAGAAAGTTGCGGGTTGCAAGGACCGAGAAAGAGCTCATTGAAACGCTCGACCCGACAATTGGCGCCACTTTTGTCACTCAGAAGGCGGGGGAAGTCGCATTTCGTGGAGACATCAAGGGAGGACGTAGTAGGATAGCAGAGTTCAGAGCTGCCATGAGTAGCAAGGTTCGCAGTGCTCCCAGCAAATTGCAGAGCCAGATCGCAGAAGTAGACAGGGTCCTCGCCTCAGAGGAGAAAAAGATGGAAAATCGTGAGCAGATGATAGCAGCGGCTCCAAAGGCCGCCTCTGTGGCAGCAGACCAGGTGTCCACCGAGAACATCAGACAGGCAAGAAAGAGCTCAAAGGAACTGTTCGAGAACGAACAGGTCTAAACATGATACCGGACACACGTCTGGGTAATAGGGCCAATTGTAATGCGCAAATCAACACAGAAATTCGGGTTACGTTGGCGTAAGTCTAAAATACCCCAGAGGTGTGTTACGCAGTAGCAAGGCAGGACCAAGAACAGCAGGGATATGGCGGTTGATCAGTCAAGAGAAGCTGGAGGCATTGCTATCCGAACTGAGGTCGCAGAGAGGTGTCCGCGGCGTTGTCGTGACCAATATGGAGGGATTTCCCCTCTACAGCGATCTTGACTCTGAGAAAACCGAGATCGTTGCTGCGATCATAACCTCCCTGGTTGGAAAGGCACTGGATGCCGTTCGCGAGCTGAGGGAGGGCAACCTGTCCTTTCTGACCCTTGATACAACCAAGGGTCAGATCAACATCGCACCTGATGTGAAGGAGGGCCTGATCCTTGTGGTCCTCAAGGAATGAATGAGAGGGAATAGCCATGAGCGATCCAAAGGCATTTGACAGGATACTCACAGATGTCATCAGACAGGACAAGGGAATTCGCAGGGTCATACTGGTAGACAAGACGGGCCTGACAATAGCAAATGTATCCAAGCTGTCATACTATCCAGTTGATACCGACAGCATCGGTGCGATAGCCAGTGCTGTTTTCTGTGCCAGTGAGGAACAGGGCAAGAACTTGCAGATTGGTGAACTCGAGATAGTCACGTCTGAGTTCTCAGGCGGAAAGATATTTGCATCAGCCTGTGGCAAGGGCGTACTCTGTGTAATATCTGACTCCGAGGTCAATATTGGTCTTATCAGACTCGTCATGAAGAAGCAGGGAGTGCAGCTTGCTGAGGAACTTGATAAGTTCTTGGCAGTCGAGCCAATGAGACCCGGCAAGGACCGTGAGATGGACGAGGAAGAACTCAAGTCCGCACTGGCAGAGTTGGAGCGGGTGTAATAACACCAACTCGCGACTCAGAGAGAACAATTCAGATTCAGTGGGAATGGCACATGGAATACCAGCAATCCAGACCTTCGATCGACATCGATACACTGGCCCGAGAACGATCTCGTGACTGGCCCGTGGTATGGGCCAGAAGCGCTTATAAACCCAAAACAGACAAACAACATCCTGCTCTCCACACAGACCTGATGGACGGTGATTCAGATTAGACGAGACGACCGTGGCAGAATACATCTGAAACTGGTCTTCTACGGTCCAAGCCTTGGTGGAAAGACCACTGCTCTTCGATGGTTGTACGGGAAAGTCGAGGGGCTTCAGAAAGGAGAGTTCACGGCTATAGAGGACGAAACAAACCGTACGCTGTTCTTCGACTACGTTCCTATGAGTGCAGGGGGACGGGTACTGTTCGATGTCTTCACCGTAGCAGGCCAGAAGCGTCACCGGCACCAGAGGAGGGTAGTTCTACAGGGAACGGACGGCATACTCTTCGTTGCAGATTCTTCTCCCGACCAGAGGGACGAGAATGTTGAGAGCTTTGAGGAGCTCAAGATGTTTCTAGGCGATGCACTAGGAAGAGAGATACCAATAGTAGTGATGCTCAACAAGCGTGATCTCCCGAACAGGATGTCACGCGATGAGATGCTTGATCTTCTGGGTCTTGGCAGCAATATTCCTATATACGAAACAATCGCCGTACAAGGGGTCGGTGTTAAGAGGGCATTCCAGGCCATAGCTAGAGAAGTAATCCTCAAAAGGATGTACAAGTAGGACTAGGTGATTACAAATGAGCGAGTCCCGTGAAGGAACCCTTGAAAGCGTGTTGAGCGAGCTACAAGGTAGCATACCAGAAATTGAGGCCTGTGCGATTGTCAGTGTAGAGGGGCTCCCAATAGTATCATCCCTGCCTGCGGAAGTCGACGAGGCAAAACTCGCAGCCATCACTGCAGCCATGTTGACGCTGGGCGAAAAAGCAGCAGCGGAGCTTGGCAAGGGGAGCCTAGAACAGGTGAACGTCAAGGGGCAGGACGGATGGATCCTCGTCGTTCAAGCAGGGTTGAACGCCTGTCTGACTGTTTCGACTACAAGCAACGCGAAACTGGGCTTGGTCTTCCTAGATATGAAGAGGGCAGCTGAAAAGGTTGCAAAGATGATATAGGTATGAACCATTGGGGCTCTCGAATCTACGTAGTATATGAGGGCCTAGGAGGAGGGGTGCAAGGTTGAATCTCAGTGGTCCGGTGTATCGGCTGTATGAGTTCTGGCTCCACAGACAGTTGCGCAACGATAGGGCACCCCTTCACGTCGGAATAATACTTGATGGCAACAGACGATATGCACGTGAACATGGACTCGATGTCCCTTGGATGGGGCATCACAAGGGAGCCCACAAGGTAATGGAGGTACTCAAGATATTATGGGAGGCCGGAGTGAAGGTATGTACCTTGTACGCATTCTCAGTAGAGAACTTCAAGCGTGACCCCAGAGAAGTTGAAGCGATCATGAAGCTTGCTCGAGAAAAGTTCTCAGAAGTCGTCGGCAATCCTGACATTCACAAGCACAGAGTACGCATTCGAGCCATCGGACGTGTGGACCTTCTGCCTCCAGAGGTGCAAGAGGC
Source organism: Candidatus Thorarchaeota archaeon (assembly GCA_038893995.1). GTDB lineage: Archaea > Asgardarchaeota > Thorarchaeia > Thorarchaeales > Thorarchaeaceae > JAWAQK01. Next base: position 23,548 of record JAWAQK010000023.1, read on the forward strand.
GATTGCCGCAGCCGAGGCTGAAACACGTCAGTACTCAGATCATCTCTTGAATGTCGCAATAGGCTACTCAGGTAGGACAGAGCTAGTAGACATGGTCAGGATGATTGGGGAGAAGATAAAGTCAGGCCAGCTCGACCCGTCAGAGATTGATGAACGGGTTGTTGAGCAACATCTCTACACTAACGGGATTCCGGATCCAGACCTCATAATCCGGACGTCAGGAGAAGAGCGACTCTCGGGCTTTCTGATATGGCAATCTGCATACTCGGAACTCTACTTTGCGCAGGTCTACTGGCCCGCAGTCCGACGAATCGACATATGGAGGGCTCTGCGGTCATACGAGCACCGTACCCGACGGTTCGGCACATAGACTCCAGATTACAGCTCTTTTTATTGAGTCTTCCTGTGAATCGTCCTGAGATTGGAGAAGTATCACCCAATGGATCAACGGCTATGCGGAGATGACTTCACGGTGGTAAGACCGCCCCTGGAAGTCTACACGGGCATTGTTGAGGTGCAGATTCCAGATGGAGTGGCAGCTAGACTCAAGAAGGCATTCGAGCGCTTCGCTGCACACAGATATGCAGAAGACCCGCTTTCTACACATCTGACCCGCTTTGTGGAAGTCATTAGTACTCTGGTTGCATATCTCGATAACAGGAACCGTGTGAGTACATCGGATGTGTCAGAAGCGATTGATCTTCTGGACTACTTCACCTCGACCACCAAGTGGTGGACGATGACACGTAAGGACCCCCGGTTCAATCTTCGGCCTCCATCTCAGGACCCCAGGCAGTTCATCAGGGGCCTTGCAGACCTGGTCTTGGGTAAGGAGACAATCGAACGTTCGCGGATCGCCTCGGACAAGTTGCTAGCATTCCTCAGAGAGCAGGGCATAGGTAAACAAAGAGAGCAGACGGATCTCTGCAGTAGAATTGCGTCATGTTGGTTGCTGCTCAGCGGCATCATCTGCAGACATCAGGCTCGATCCTCTACGGAGGAGAACGATTTTGAACTGGCATACGATATCATGAGAGTATTGCTATTCTACACCCCTCGGACGGAATACTGTGCCCTCAGGGCTCTTCGTGAGCTAGGAACCAATCCGATCCTACCAAGGATTGCTCAAGTGAATCTATCCCCAAACTTCGAGAAGAGACTCGAGTCATCACCCGCCGCTGTTCTTGACAAGTATAGATCCTTGGTTCCTGCACGCGGTGAATCAGCTCCAGCCATCTCTCATGGGACCCTGACCAATGCTCTGCGATTCATGGTGCAGTTTCAAGCCTCGTTGGAGGGCAGGGAGCGTGTCGAGGAGGATACCTACGACCACATGATAATCAGTGCCCTGTCGATGTTACATTCAGTCGGAATTGCATCCGAGGTCTTTCGTGACGAGAATGCTGTATCCGCACTGTTTTCACGACTCCGTATCATTGGCGATACGCTCGAACGGATTGACAACGTGATGAAACGACTGGAGCTGTTACTACTTGAAACGAGCGGCGACAGAAACTTCTTGCTCCGGTACCCACGCTTCGTCACCCGAATTATGGCGACCATAGCACTCATCGGTGCGGGAACAGCCCCAGCGTCCAGTACTCGGATGGAGGATAGCGACCTGAAGAGAGGGATAATCCTTCTTTCTAGACTGCTTGCCAATCGTCCTAGCTGTCCGGAGGGGGCCCCTCAATTATGATTCTGGCATCAACCACCATGGCACCACGGTCCTTGGCGTACACAAAGACGGGGTTGCAATCAAGCTCTTGAATCTCAGGATTATCCTCGACCATCTTGGACACTGCCAACATCAGTTTGACGAGGGCATCGAGGTCCCGGGGAGCCTGACCTCTGATTCCCTCCAGGATCTTCGCTGCCCGTATTTCTCGCACCATTTCTCGTGCATCGGCCTCACTGAGGGGAACCAACCTGAATGTGACATCTTTCAGTACCTCAACGAAAATGCCACCCAGTCCAAACATCATTGCGTGCCCAAATTGGGGATCGCAAGTGACTCCAACTATTACCTCGGTTCCAGGCTCTGCATACTTCGATACGATCACGCCGCGACTCAAGTCCACTTCAATTCCCTTTTCGACACCGTACCTGCGAGCATTGGCGATTATGTCATCGAAGGCCTGGCGGACTGCATTCTCATCTCTGAGGTCCACCTTGACGCCGCCAGCATCGGACTTGTGCAAGATGTCCTTGGACAAGATCTTGAGAACAACCGGAAACCCGATCTTCCTAGCTTTCTCCACGGCTTCATCTGCAGTCCTTGCAGTTGCATAGGGGGGAACCGGTATGCCGTATGATGCCAAGATGTCCTTTGCCTCGTTCTCAAGCACAAATGTCCTTTTCTCATTTCGAGCGGTCTCAAAGACCCGTTTGGCAAGATTCATTATGTGTCAGGCCTCTCACCAGTTCTCACATGGACTCTGTATTTATGACTTATCAGAGCGACCCCCTCTTGAATTCACTCCCGAATCGGATCTCGCCGTATCTTGCGAGAGCGTATGCCGCAAGTGCTGCTTTCTCACCAGTCGCGAACGTGGGCACCCCCATCATCTCCATTATCTGACCGGCTCGTGTAGTGAAGCTGCCACCCATCGCCACGACAACAAATGGGAGACCAGACTGTCTCTGATGATTCGAGATCACATTTGTTATTTCCATCCCCAGACTAGGTGTCTGCAAGAGCATACCTACCACAAATAGGTCGTATTCCCCGCTTGCGATTGCTGATTTGAACACAGCATCGTAACGTGCTGAGTCGGTGTCACCGACCACGTCGATGGGATTGCCAAATGAACAGTACGATGGCAGCAATGATCTGAGCTCGGACTCGAGTGCGCGGGATGGAGGGGGGGTAGAGAGACCCAGCGCCTCAAGGGCATCAGTAGTCATCACACCCAGACCACCCCCATTCGTCACGATGAGTACTCTGTTCCCGCGCGCAGGAGGTTGCATGGCCAATGCCTTTGCCATGTCAAATAGCTCTTCAAAGTTGCCTGCCCTAATTACTCCAGACTGTCTGTATGCGGCATCAGCCACAGCGTCGGAGCCGGCTAGTGACCCAGTATGAGAACTGGCCGCCGCTGCAGCTCTCCTACCGCGTCCGGACTTGACAACAAGTACAGGCTTTCGACTGGTGACAGACTTGGCAATCTCGAAGAATGATCTGCCCTTGCCCGGATCGTAACCTTCTGTGTAGAAGCAAATCACCTGTGTCGAGCGATCGTTTGCAAGATACTCTAGCAGGTCATTGTCATTCACGTCACACTTGTTTCCAAGGCTAATGATCTTGCTTATTCCCAGCCCGAGTTCAGCTGTCCAGTCGGATATTGCTGCGGCGAAAGCTCCTGATTGTGACACGAGGGATATGTTTGCCACTGTACTAGCCCTTGGTCGTGCACAGCGAAACTCGGGCAGGAAGAAAGTATCGACGTGAGTGAGTGTGTCAATCACTCCCACACAGTTGGGGCCTATTATCCGGATTCCGTGCTTCTTGGCAATCCTCACCATTGTGTCTTCAAGCTCAGCACCCTTGGGGCCGGTTTCTGAGAATCCGCCGGATATCACGATTGCCGCTTTTGTGCCCTTTGCAGCAATGTCTTCGAACACTGTGGGCGCAAGCCTTGCAGGAACTGCAACAACCACAAGATCGATCGGATCCGGTACATCCTGCAAACGCGGATAGCACTTGACTCCCAGTACACTGTTGTACTTGGGATTGATAGCATACACCTTACCCGTGAAATAGGGCTTTATGAAATTCTGTAGAATGGCCTGACCAACACTATCAGGCGTGGCTGATGCACCGTATATTGCTACATTCCTTGCCTGAAAGAACATCTCAATGTCGCTACTTGAGGAACCAGACAGCACTACCACCTCACATCAATTATCAATCAGGAATACTAGCGGACGGACTGATGACAATAGTTCTTGAATCTGCGTATCCGTTTCAGTGATTCTGAAAAGGAGTTGAACTGGTACATCGTTTTCTGAATCACCTGTCATTCGCCATTGCCACCATGCGTTCGTCATGAAGAGCAAGACAAGACGGACACGGTTGATACTTCTAGATTGCTATGAGGAATCGTAATCCTAAAGATGCATGAACGGTACGACGCGGAAGGGATTGGCTTGACGTTCTCACCGGTCAGAGATGGGCAACGAGTGCGTGATGCTTCACTAGAGGAGCTTGAATCATGGATGAAGAGGGCACTCGATCTCCGTCTTGCCAATTTCGGGAGTACTCTGTACTGCTATAGCCCTTCATCCTACCCCTACGCAATCCAAGACCATAGACAGAACAATCCGTATGAGTTCACGTCAGTCAGCGTCACCGGAACTAGCTGTGCTCTTGGTTGCGAGCACTGTCGAGGACGATATCTCGTAGGTATGAAAGCAACAGTCACACCCGAAGAGTTGGTGAACTACGCCCAGTATGTACGAACTCGAGGGGGAACGGGACTGCTGATCAGTGGAGGTTCAGATATTTCGGGGGGTGTTCCACTCGCAAGATTCGGTGCTGCAATCAAGCAAATCAAGCAAACTGGGATGAAAGTGGCGGTCCACACTGGGGTGGTAGACAGGGAGACTGCAGAGATACTTGCTGATGCAGGCATTGATGCAGCCATGCTGGATGTGATAGGAGATGATGAAACTGCTATGTCAGTATACCATCTGTCCAACGGCACTGGCAGGATACGCAGGTCTCTTCATTACCTTGATGCTCAGGCGATTCCTCTAGTTCCACACGTCTTGGTCGGTCTCGATCGGGGACTTATTGCTGGGGAGCTAAAGGCCCTCGAGATGATCTCTGAGGTCAACCCTGCTGCTATCGTAATAATAGCGCTGAGTCCGCTGAGGAACACACCAATGGAGAATGTCAAACCCCCGCATCCAACCGACATTACAAGAATCTTGACCGCTGCAAGACTGACATTTCCACGAAAGCCGTTGCTGCTGGGCTGCGCCAGACCAACAGGACATCACAGGAGGGACCTGGATCGCCTGGCGCTCAAGAGCGGAGTCAATGGCGTTGCGTACATAAGCCAAGAGGGGGTCGAATTCGCACGTAGCATAGGGCTGAGTCCTGTATTCAGGGACGAGTGTTGTAGCTTGATACACCTTCAACTTGGTGCGTGAACCTAGTCAATAAGTGAAACAACTCGTAGCCAGTGTCGAAACACCACAGTCCAAGTGCAGTCGGAAGAATGGGGGGGATGATGAATACTGGGAGCAACACTCCAATCTTGGCCACGAACCTATATCTGAACACGACGGAGAGGAGCCTGTTTGGCACAGACGCTGCGTGTTCGTGAAGTCGCTCATCGGCCGCCATCAGCACGACGAGGAGCAAGACCAACAGTCCCCACCAATAGACGGGGGTCGGCAGCGGAGGGAGACCATACAACAGCAGAGTCAGTCCCAGAGTCATAAAGCCCACCAGAAACTGGGGTCGATCGACCTTGCCAGAAATGGTGACGCCAACTAAGATGGAGGACACGAGCGCCAGGTCGTACTCGGAACTCGTGCTGACCAGACCTAGGAATAGTCCGGACGCAGAAAGAGGAACACATGACAATCGGTACCTGTGCATCTCGTCGAGTAGATCGTCTCCGGACTTGAGACAGAACCCAGCCAATGTGTAGAGGAGAAGTGTCCAAACTACCAATGAGCCTCATCCTTCTGCGTCAGCATCACAGAGGGCTCCTCAGTCTAACTATGATTCGTCAAGGGTGAACTCACCATCAGCTAGCCAAATGACATCATCGGAGCCTGAGTCTAACCTCTTCGGGTCAAGATAAGGTTTGCATGGACCCTAGTTGATGTAAACGGGCGTTCCAATCGACTGACCCGGGAGATTGGTCCTGAACTTCGCTCGTACGACTCCCTTAGATCCGTGTGGAAATAGGATCTTGCCAATGAACTCACGGCCGTTCTCCGATATCCATTTGACTTCCTTCCCAATCAGCGCTGCCGCTTGTTCTCTCGTTTCAATACCATTGAACATTAGCAGGACTTGATTCGGGTGCTGCATGTGCTTTCCTCGTCTGTAACTAGTCACAACACCCCTTCGGCCCTTGAGGGTGTCACTTTCGGACATATCGACTCCTCTCTAGAAAGACTTGGAGTGTGCCTTCGTGTTAGCATTTAAGACTTGCTGAAGGAGCGCTTCTCAAAACCTGCGAGGAAACGGATGTTCCGGTCAACGTGGGGCGACAATATGCGGCTTCCTTTCCATGAGTACATCCCTGACTGCCCAACCCAATCTGTCTTGCCTCAGTGAGATTCTGTAGAGAATGAGCCAGGCAACTCCGTCGGCTGTGGGTCCTGCGGCAATAAGTGTGTCAACCATCTGTCTTGCAGTGCCGACCACATCGGTTGTTCGTTCCAGTTGTTCAAGAATACTGCTTTCTCGATCACTCAGCTTTCTCACCTTGAAGGCATTCTGGGCCACACCTATTCCTGCCAGTAGCACAATCGCAAGCAGCATAGGAAGGAGCTTCACCAATTCCTCTGTCGTGCTCAAGTACAGGGATAGCGATACTACAGAAGAGAAGATGACTGCCACGACGGCCAACCCCTCCATGATTGTGTGCCAGGTGCTATCAAGGCTCCAACCATATAGCCTTGCGAGGGGTGAGCGTGGTCGAGCATGAAGAAGCAGAGCCTGCACATACTCCTTGGAGCCCCGCCTGTCCATTACCAGCCACGCAAACTGAACCAGGAGGGCCACCCCGATCGACAGATAGAACAACTCCTCACTGTGAAGCTGCATAGCATCACCTCCGAGAGCACCCCCTTTAAGCATGCTGGGGAGTAGTTTCGATCATCTCTCTCCAGGACGACCTTATTCGTCACAGTGTATGAGAGAGTTCGGATAGCCTCAAGCGTTGGCGAATGTCAACACAATGCGGAGTACTTGCTACCCAGAGCGCGGGCAGAATCACAAACTCCCGGTAGTGATGCTCGCCCGCGCCAGTGTTTCTGTCAGACAACCTTTATTTCGCTCACCGACCTTCTGTGCCAGCGATGGCTTTGCAGCGTGTTGATCACATCGACCCAGCTACTGTGTCTACCGTCGAATCTCTTGTCGAATCTATGAGGGCGGTCGGTGTACTCGGGGCGGGACGTGTTGGTCGAGCCTCATCGATAGTTGCAAGGATGTTCGAGGATCCAGACTGTCTGACATACATGTCACTGTCAGGTCCGATGGTCGCTGGAGGACTACGAAAGATACTGGCGGCGCTCATTCGAAAAGGGTTCATCGATATCTTGGTGACCAGCGGAGCCAACGTAGTACACGATCTCATCGAAGCATATGGGGGAACGCACTTCAGGGCCCCACTGGTGACTGATGATGTCGCACTGAGGGAGAGCGGGACCGGGAGGATTGGAGACATACTGGTGAGACAGGAGGAGTTCGAGATCCTGGAGAAGCGTATCTACGAGTTCCTCGATTCGCTGACAAGAGATCAGAGGACATCGTTGGCACCTAGCGAATTCCTCACGCTCTTAGGGGCCAGCCTCGATGACGATGATTCCATACTCAGACAGGCCAGTCTGAGGGGGGTCCCAGTTATCTCACCGGGCCTAATGGATTCGATGCTGGGTTTTCACATCTACACCTACAGCACATGCAATGCATGTTCTCTCGACTTCGTAAAGGACCTGAGAATAGTTGCAGGGAGGGTTTCGAGCGCAAAGAGAACCGGGGCGATAATGCTTGGAGGGGGGCTCAGTAAGCACTTCACGATGGGTAGTACAATTCTGAGAGGGGGTCTGGATCTTGCGGTCCAGATAACAACGGATCGGCCGGAGGCAGGAAGCCTGAGCGGCGCACCACTTGCGGAGGGAGTTTCCTGGCAGAAGGTTCAGGTGCAAGCAGACTTTGAAACTGTGATCGGCGACGCAACAATCCTGTTCCCGCTCATCATACTGGGCATCCCCAGTGTCCAAAGAACTCTACGTGGCCATACTGGGACGGACAACCCCACACAGTCACGACAACTCGATATGGTTTCCCCAGAGTAGGGTCACTAGAACAGAGCATACGCCGCAACCCTTTTATTATGACCACACGGGGTCACATCGAGTAAAGAGAACAGCTGGTGATCTTGATGGGAAAGAGGCCTGGTCACTGTTACAGAGAGGCAGACCGACAGTACTATTGTAGGAAGCGCTACATCCATAGGCAGCCAGCAAGCAGGATTGTCAGCTTCGACATGGGACAGACTAACGGCGATTTTGAGGTCGAGATGTCGCTCGTCGGTCTCGAGCGATGCCAGATCAGAAGCCAGGCACTCGAGGCAGCCCGAGTCACCGCGAACAGGCTCCTCAGCAAGAAAATTCAGAAGAAGGGGTACCATCTTAGGATCAGGGTGAAACCGTATCACTATCTCCGCGAGAATAAGATGATATCAGGTGCGGGGGCGGACCGTGTTCAGGACGGCATGCGTAGAGCATTTGGAAAGGTCATTGGATGTGCGGCACGAGTCGAGCCAGGTCAGGAACTTATCACAGTCAGGGTTGGTAGAGAGGATGTGAAGGCGGCTAGAGAGTCTCTCGAGAAAGCCGCGCACAAGCTGCCAACACCCTGCAAGATAGTCTTCGATAGGATAGACCCAGACCTGAAACGCAAGATGGGTTATGGGGCGGAATAGACCTGTCCCTGGTCTGCCAAGATCTGGTGACGTAGGCGACACAGTCCCCTAATCACTCTTTCATTCACGGACGAGAGAGACAGCCCCGAAAGCATGCGTTCTGAGGATTCGGAACGCCAAAGCACTATGTTGCCTCAGCGGGTCAGGCATTCTCCACCAGTCGATGCTTTATAGTCCGAAGCTGGTGGGCCCGAGGGGACTTGAACCCCTGGCCGATCCCCAGTCTGAATGCTAAGAGAGAATACTCAGACCTACAGGTT
>JAWAQK010000024.1:0-32223 GCA_038893995.1 Candidatus Thorarchaeota archaeon
CCATATCTTTGGGACGATTGCACGGGACACCTCGTACGAAAACAGACGGGCCAGACGGCTCTCGTCAGTCATTCCTGCAAGGCGTACTATACGTCGATATGTGTTCTCCAGTTCCGTCTGGAGCTCCGCGTCGGTCATGGAAACGACAGCGTTGGTGAGTGGGTTCACCACAGAGATCAGGGCAGACTCATACATCTTTGGATCTTCGGATGGTGTAAGCAGGAGGGACAGACAGTACTGCTCTTCCTCTCTGACAATGCCCGTATAGTATGATGCAACGGCGTACTCCTCACCTCCAATTCGCACACTCAGAGACGAGAAACCTGCACTCGCGTCACCCATTGCATGCGATGTGAAGATGCGCATGATCTCCGTGTTGAGGTCCTCACGATAGTAGTCCGCAAAGTTTGCCGGAACTTTCGCCTTCAGAACAGCACCTATCTTCGAGTCCCAATCGATCAATAACATTGCAACGGGCATCTCAAGTCCTCTCTGTTCCCATCCAAGCGGACACCGCAGGAGTCTTTCTTGACTATTCGTGGCTGACGACCCTAAAAACCTTGTCACCGAAGTCCCCGCGATGGAGGGCTAGACCCAGAGGAAGATGCGATCCGGCCGTATTGGTGAATCCTGTATGAACCAGATGGACAGCATGCTCACAGGTTGTGCACCCTGTTTCGAGTCAGAAATGAGAATCACTGCCGCGATCAGGACAGCCCTGGTACCATACGACGAGTAGACTGGTGTCGAGGTCCTGTGTCGCCACAACTGGTCGAGTAGAACCATCTCACTTGCGAGTTGCTGCAGTCCGGACTCGCGAAAGCTTTTATACCTCGACAAGTTGTAGGTCAACATATCCTACAGGGTGGTGGCATGAACACAGGAGCCCTCGCGTTGATCCTTGTTGCCGTAACAAGTGTGCCGTGGGGTGGCCCCGTAGCCCAGTACGGTCCGGCAGGCGAGAACATCACCTTATCAATCGATTTTGGCAACGGGACACTCATCGAGTACACCGGACTGTCCGGTCCTGATGTTCTCAACGTGACCATGTCTGTGGCGAACGTGAGTGTGAGATGGTACGGAGACTTGGTCTTTGTCGAATCCATAAATGGGATCGCCAACGACCCAGCCGCAGGGAAATGGTGGCAATACTGGGTCAATGGTCAGTACGGACCGATCGCTTCGAACAAGTACGTGCTGTCTGACTCAGACAGTGTGAGCTGGAAGAGGACCGGAAACGCCTTTGCCGGCAATGACGGAAACGAACTGCAGCTCACAAGTACAGTCATGGTGGTAGGTGGTGCGGTACTGATAGCTGCCACCCTAGCGTCTCTTGGAAAGAGACTTAGGAGGTGAATCGTGACAATATGAAGATCACACTACTAGTAGCGACGTTCTTCGTAATTGCAATGCTGCCGGTGACAGTAGCTGCACAGACCGGAGGCTACAGCCCGGTCGTCCTGCCAGGGGCATTGAATGCACCTGTGATATCATGGAAGGTCCTGAAAGCGCCCAGTGTTCCCTTTATGCTCTATTTCTCCGGGAACGGTACATGGATAGCAGATGAGGGAAGCATCTTGACCTTCGAGATCCTGTCGGTGGGAACTGATGTCCGTGGTAGAGTCTCCCTCGGCAACAGGACCTGGGTCGCCAACGATACGGACTTGGCATTGGACCTGGTCCTTGGCGTGTGGGGAGCTGTGATGTGGATGCCAGGGTTAGTGGTCCCAGTTGGCGAAGATGCGTTCCGTGTGATGAACACTACTGCCTATGCGGCCAGCAACAGGACCTATGGAAACTACATGAATGGAACTATGTCATCGTATGTGGGATCGGTGACCGTCGCGGGTAGGACGTACAACTGCATCTCGTTCAACTACACCCAGGATCCCATCATCTTTGGAAGTCCTCAGAAGACCGTTCTGTCTTATGATCTCTCGACCGGTATCCTTGTGTATTCACACACAGAGTTTACGTTCGTGGCCGAATATGTGCTCGAGCTAGAACTCACATCGGTGGACAATCCCAGAATCGCTGTCGTCGGCGTCGCGGTCGCAGTCATGTTGGTCGTCCTGGTGACGACATCACTCGTACTGAGGAAACGTGTCTGAGAAGAGTGGGAGCGTTTCGACTCCATGCACCCCATAAGGCTCGATAGCAGTCGGACGGTCGCAATCATAGCGATGATGAGCTCTCTGGGACTCATCGGCAACTACGCCCTTGTTGGGCTTCCAAATGTCGAGCTGAGCTCAGTGACCATCTTCGTCACCGCATGCGTCTTTGGACTTCCTGTTGCGACCTACTGCGTCCTCTGTATTGCCATCACATTCAGCCTGCTTAACCCATGGGGGTCGATGCTCCCGCCGATTCTTGCTGCACAGATTGCGGGATGGCTGATCATGGCAGCGGTGGGGGATTCTGTCGCCCGCCATGACAGGGGACCAGATGGAAGAATAGAGAGGGCAGAGTCAGCCACTGCAGGAGCAGTCACCACCTTCATCTTCGACGTGCTGACCAACATAGCATATGGATGGTCCTTTGGAATACCGCTCGAAATCGCACTGGTGGTGGGCCTACCATTCATGGTCGTCCATGTGGCCTCAAACACGCTGATCTTCGCACTTGCTGCGGACAGGCTGGTCACAATGATAAGAGGCCTCATGCTCCAATATACTGACTGAACTTGGTCAGTTCTCGCGTGAGCAACGAAGGTTAGAAAAGCGCTTTCGATATGTGACACTGGTGGGACGCATGCATCTATGCACTGGACAAGGATCCTCGAGAACGTTGCAAGACCTGTCGATGGACGTGTGGCGCCAGTCTTCAGGGCAAACCACGTCGCGGTCGCACTGATGAAGATAGGCAGAGAGCAGCCCCTAGGCAGATACGAGCTGTGCCAGAACTTGTCCATCGGCGAGGGGAGCGTTCGAACGATGCTGAGGAGACTCACCGAGGAAGGATACCTGGAGCCAGAGGGACGGCAGGGGCAGCGTCTGACTGCAAGGGGTAGAGCAGTCTTCGAGGAGATGGTCAGGGACATTCCATTTGGGCTCTATCTCGATCTCGACGGTCTAGTGATCCATAACATAGCATTCGCAAATCTTGTGAGGGGAAAGGCCTCCAAAGTGAGTACTGGGATGAGGCAGAGGGACGAGGCACTCATACATGCAGGTCACTCAAAGGCTGGTGTCACAACTCTTGTATACACAGATGGACGTCTGCTAATGCCTCCTGGAGACCTAGATGTAATCGTCAACTACCAGAGAGAATCACTGTTGATACTTGAGAGTCTAAAGCCGGAAGATAACGACGCGGTCGTCATAGGCTCGTCTGAGGACCGTAACATCGCCAGAGAAGTATCGATGGCCGCTGCAATGACGCTGTTCGAGGTCAACTGACTTGCAGACAGACTTGTTTGGGAATGTACCACAGATTGTGATTGACGTTCACGAAACAACAGGCAGGGGTATCAGCTCGATCAAGCTTCTGATGCAGATGCTCGACCAGGAGGGCATCCACTACGCCGTGGAGAGTATCCCGATTGCCGACATTCTCGGGCCCGACGGTGTTGCAATCGAGCGAAAGACCGTGAACGATCTCGTTGGTACACTGATGGGAAGTAGTCAGGGTGTCCCCCGGCTAGACAGGCAGATCGATGGACTACTCGAGTACGAGCGGCCCTACTTGCTTGTTGAGAACATACTGTCTATACGCAGAGATCCAATCCAGGGTTGTATATATGTCCCATTCAAGACCAAGAGAGCAGGTAATCGTCCCTATGTGGTGACATTGGAGAGAGTGAGTCATGTTCGTCCGGCGGCGTTTGATGCGCTGCTTCAGGCCATCAGAGATAGAGGGATCACAGTATTGGAGGGCTTCAACGCAGTGCATTCCGCGGGTATCCTTCATGGGATACTCTGTCCGAGAGAAGTGGAAGTCTCGAGCCAAGAGAGGACCCTTCCCGTGATAAGGACCAGAAAGAGCGCAGGCACTCTGAGAGAGGAACAGGAGTTCTTTGTTGCTGGGCTACCTGGCATCAATGTCGTCCGAGCAAGAGCGCTACTAGACGAATTCGGAAGTCCCTACGACGTGATCACGCGGACTGACGACTGGATCAAGATCCCTGGAATCGGGCCCAAGACCGTCGCGAATGCCCGGAGGGTCCTCTTCACAGGGAGAAACACAGACGACAGCGGTCGCACACAGGACGACGACCCAGGGTCGGAAGCTGACACTTAGGCGCCTCGATAATCTTTAAAAACGACCTCAGTCCGACTATTCTATGACCGGAGAATACTTTGAGAAGGTGTTGACCTTATGGGAGAAATTCGAGTGGCAATAGCCGGACTCGGAAACTGTGCATCGGCCCTCATCCAGGGAGTGCACTACTACCGCAATGCAACACGGGATGAGGAAGTCCCCGGCCTCATGCATGTGGACTTTGGGGGATACTTCCCTCGGGATCTGAAGTTCGTTGCTGCCTTTGAGGTGAACAGACACAAGATAGGTTTGGACATCGCAGACGCGATATGGGCCAAGCCAAACTGCTGTGCAGTCTTTGCACCTGACGTTCCGAAGACCGGCGCCAAGGTACTGCCAGGACCGATCTCGGATGGTGTGGCCCCCCACATGAGGGAATCTTTCTTCGTCTACGACGAGAACGAGATGGAACCCGTCGACGTGGCAGAGGAGCTCCGCAAGTCGAAGGCCGACGTGCTGATCAGCTATCTTCCGGTCGGTAGTGAGGAGTGCTCAAGGATTTACGCCAGGGCAGCTCTCGAGGCAGGAGTCGGGTACATCAATGCAATTCCGGAGTTCATAGTGTCTGATCCAAAGAGCGAGATAGCGAAGGAGTTCGAGCGGAGAGGCATTCCGTGCGCGGGAGATGACATAAAGAGCCAACTCGGAGCAACCATCCTCCACAGAGTCTTAGCGGCCCTATATCATCAGAGAGGCCTGATAATTCAGAACACCTACCAGCTCAACATAGGAGGCAATACGGACTTCGAGAACATGCAGGTTGAGTCACGACTCAAGTCGAAGAGAATCAGCAAGACCGAGGCCGTCACAAGTACAGTTCCATACGAGCTGCCCACGAAGATAGGGCCTAGCGACTACGTTCCGTTCCTCGGAGACAACAAGGTGTGTTACATCACAATGAGGGCCCGTGCGTTCGGTGACCTCCCGTTGGACCTGTCTCTGAAACTATCGGTACAGGACTCTCCTAACAGTGCGGGGGTCATAATTGATGTTGTCAGGGCCATCAAGATAGCGCTTGATCGCGGGATAGGTGGAGAACTCTCCAGTATATCGTCGTACTGCTTCAAGCATCCGAGGTATCAGGTAGAGGACTTCGAGGCGCGCAGGAGAGTGGATGAATTCATCGAGGGGAAGAGGGAGAGGTGAGACGGGCAGGAAGCCCGTTCTCTCTCTCAGATCCGCAGCGCGTGACAATAGGCTCCCCGATTGTAAATGCTTCACGCCACAGCTGTGCAGCCTCAGTCGTCAGCACTCTGATCATGACTGTGCCGTAGGCTGCATCAGATAGTTGTGAAACTCTCAGCAGTCTTTGAATCAAGCCTCTTTATGACCTCAACAAGGAGACTCACTGCATTCTCCACGTCGCTGAGGTCAAGCATGGCATGATGGGAGTGGATATGCCTCGTTGGTATCCCTATGAACAGGGACGGAACGCCTGGTCCCACCAGGTGAATGGCGCCAGCGTCAGTACCTCCAGCCCGGAGAAATGCAGACTGGTGCCTGATACCACACTCCTCAGCAACGCTGAGCACGAACTTTCTCAGTCGTGGATTAGGAACGAGCGACCCGTCTCCAGCAGAAATTGAGACTCCAGCACCCATCTTCTGGGGTAGGCCCTCAGCACCAGGAACATCTCCCGAGATGTCCACATCCACTGAGAAGCCCACATCAGGCATCAGCATCTGAGCGGCGGTACGTGCGCCCCGAAGGCCAACTTCCTCTTGTGTGGTTGAAACACAGTACACAGAGTTTGGATGGGACACATTCTCCTCCTTGAGTCTGCGTAGGACCTCCAGTATCACAAAAACACCAATCCTGTCGTCGAACGCCTTTGCCACACCCAGTGTGACAGATCTCTTCCTCTCGTCCTTGCCTTCCTTCTCTGTCCTAGTGCGTTGCATTGTCCTGAAGCGGGCATATGGCACTGCAGCATCACCCACTCTTATCCCGAGCTCCTTGACCTCCTCGGCACTGTTGCAGCCAATGTCAATGTACATCTTCTCCTTCGGAATCACCTTTGTACGATCCTCTGGACTGAGAAGGTGGGGTGGTGTTGCACCTATGATCCCGATCACGTCTTGATCGTTGCCTGATGCATGGATCAGCACTTCTCTCGCGAGGAGAGTCTGGTCGAAGAAACCTCCTATTGTATGAAACCTGAGAAAGCCATTCTTCTCAATGTCAGTCACAACAAAACCGATCTCGTCGACATGACCAGCGAGCATCAATTTTGGGCCTGAAGAGCCCCGTCGGAAGATCACTGACCCGAGTCTGTCATGAGTGACCTCATCAGCATATCTGGCGCCTCTATCTCGGACCATTCGTTGGACTTTGTACTCATATCCGCTTGGTCCAAATGCGTTGCACAGATTCTCCAGAAACGTGATGTCAAGAGACCAATCCAACTTCGTGTCACCATCGTAATTGCCAGGAGACTGCCACTTATACCTATGGGAATGACGGCCCTCCACTGAGGGAGAGATCAGGATGTTGAGATCGGGAAACCAAGTGTTGCCCTGGCCAATATATTGAAGGCCTCTTCAACGTTCTGACCAGTGAGCGCACTCGTCTCCAGGTACGCGATAAGGCCATTCTCCTGGGCAAACTTCTGACCGGCTTCCGTTGTTATGACACGCTCATTGACGAGATCGACCTTGTTCGCGAGTAGGATGATCGGGATCCTCCGTCCGAGAGCGCTATCTGTTTCCTCAAGCCATTTGGGAAGCTCTAACCATGTGCTTCTTCTGGTGACGTCATACACAAGCAGAGCGCCAACAGATCCGCGGTAGTAGGCGGTTCTGATGAAGTCGAATCGTTCCTGACCCGCCAGGTCCCAGATTATGAGCTTTATGACGACATCCTGACCCTGCGGGTCCTTCACTGTGACAAGCTTGGTGGAGAACTGGCTACCTATAGTAAGGAGATAGGGCTCGGAGAATGTCTGCGTCAGGTACCTCTGAACTAGAGAGGTCTTTCCGCTGCCTCCCGCGCCAATCATGCACACCTTCTTGACATTCTCAAGCGATCCTTGCAATGTCACTCCTCACCAGCACTCTGTCGCATATACTTCGAGGTGATAGGAGATGCGACTGCAGAGTATGCAACTCCGCGGGGCTGACATATTTAGAGCTTTTCCATTGCACACGGTATTGACGCCACCGGACTTGTCAGAGGGAACCCAAGGGTCCGAGTACGGCAATACGTCGGCGATGGGATTATATCAGGTATTACCGAGGTACTACCAGATGGTTGGTGAGTGAATGCGATTGATCACAGTGAAGATGAGCGACATCTATGTCAACGGCATAGATAGACTGGTACAGAAGGGAGTCTATCCATCAAGGAGCGAGGCGATCAGGGTTGCAATCAGAGACCTTCTGATGAAGGAGCTCTGGGTTGACGGCTATCCTAAGGAATTCGAGGACGAGTCTCAGAACTGGGCCATCAGGACTGGCAGAGTGCGTGGCCAAAACGCACTTTAAGCATTCGTGTGAGTGCTAGACCGCGCCAAGCTAAAGACCGGTCAAGAGGAATGGATCTTGAACTTCAGACTGCTGCTCAAGAGCATGAAGCTCGCATTTCGTTCAACCAAGAGGGTTCTTGCATTCATAATAATCTATGCGTTCCTCTTCGTGATGGTAGGAAAGAGCATAGAGAGGTCGTCAGGCACGCCTGGTGAAGAACTGTGGTGGCTAATTGCAGCATTCGTTGTGGCTGCGGTCTATGCCGTACTGATTGCGCAGTTCCGACGTAGAGACATTGCCATCCTCAAATGCGTATCATGGTCCAATGCGGAGATCATGCTGCTTCTTGCAGGCGAGGTCGTAATAGTTGCAACGACCGCGTTTCTGCTAGTTCTCCAGCTCAGTATTGAGATACTTGGGATAGTGGCCTATTTCGAAACAGATTTTGGTCTGCTTTCAAGTCTGAGAGACATCATAGTGATATCGCCAAGGCCAATGTTCACAACCCTGTTCTACATTGCCATACTTCAGTTGGTAGGCCTGTTTTTCGGACTGAAACGCGCCATGTCGATACCGCCCATGAAGGCACTGAGGGAGGAGTGAGACGATGCCTAATCCAATCATCCGAGTAGAATCAGTGAACAAGGAGTATGGAAAGGGAAAGAAGACTGTTGCAGCCCTGAAAGACATCAACATAGAGATTGAAAAGGGAGAGTTCGTTGCGGTCCTTGGGCCATCTGGATGTGGAAAGAGTACGCTCCTGCACGTGATGTCCGGTCTCGAGCGACCAACGTCCGGAAGAGTCCTGCTAGATGGAGTAGACATGACTCTCCTCAGCGAGAGGGAGCTGCCAAAGGTGAGGGCCCAGAAGATCGGATTCGTCTTTCAGGCGTTTCTGCTCATAGAGGATTTGACGACCTACGAGAATGTCGAGGCAGTCCTCTGGCCAAACCAGGAGTTGAGGAAGGAAAAGAAGGAGGCCATGACCCTTGAGGTCCTGCGTGAGGTGGACATGCTTGAGAGGAGGGACCACTTTCCCAGACAGCTGTCAGGAGGAGAACAGCAGAGGGTCGCAATAGCACGGGCACTAGTCAATCGACCGCCAATTCTGTTCTGTGATGAGCCTACTGGCAATCTAGACAGCAAGACGGGCGAAAGTGTGATGAAGTTCATATCGAGAGTGGCGAAAGAGAGAGACATGACAGTCGTACTCGTGACACACAACGAGGAACTTGCAAAATACGCAAAGCGGACCTTGAGGATGAAGGACGGTGCGATAGTCTCCGATCGGTGAACGACAAGCAGTATGTGGGGCCCTGAGGGATATCACCCGCCAGGGAGGTGCAACAAGTGCCTGCCTCAGAGTGTGAGGACCTGATGCAGAGGGGCGAAGAAATGGCCAAGCTGGGCAGGAACGAGGACGCCATGACTCTTTTCAGACAGGCGGCATCATGTTGGGAGGGCTGGGAGAGATTTGGCAGGGCTGCAGACTCCTACGAACGGGCCTACGAACATGCGATGCTTGCAGGCCACCATGCAGACGCAGCGACGACTATACTCCGCGCAGCATCTATGTGGTTGAGACAGGGAGAACACGACAGGTTCGAGTTGGACTGCCAGATCGCCTCAGAGGCCTACATATCTGCTGCCGAGAGCGAGAAAAACCCCGAGCGACTGATTGATGGTGCATTCTGTGCCATCATGGGGGGCGACATGGAACTTGCGAGACAGATAATCCATGCCGCGGCAGAAGGTACCAGAGGCAGATCAAGGGAGCTCATCAATCTCGCGCTGATGCTCAGCGAGTACCAGTTCGGGGATGCTGACAAGTACATTGAGGCAGCCATCAAGAGAAAGATGACGAGAGAGGGTGTAGAACAGGTCAGGACCTGGTTCCTGTACATCTTCGCCGGGTTCGTCAGGACTTCCCTCGAATCGGAGCTGGCAGTCACATTAGAGAGCCTCTCGATCAGCACGGGACTAGACGTCGGGAAGATAGAGGACCTCGTCAATCGAGGCATCGAGCTGGGTCTCATTCCAGCATACTTGGATCAGGAGTCACATGAGCTCATAGTAGAGAGCGACCGGGCGGACATACCCAGCTTGGCACGTCGCAAGAGACCCATCATGAGTAGCGACCTCAAGGATCCGGGAGCGTGGGACATCGAATTTGAGGAGGATGACTAGCGTCTAGGCATCGAAAAGGGACCAGACAGTGAGCCAAGCACTGTGAACTGAGCTCCGACGCATGACGAGACAATCAAGGAAAACATTATAGGCACCTTGTCGGTGACCCGTGTGGGTATTTCACGAAGATGGCGGTGGCGCAGATGTCCGAAGGGCAAAAGTGGCTCCAATGTCCCATATGTAAGGAAACAATATCGTGGGTCCTTCACGATGATAGTCTGACGGACATTGAGAGGTTCCCAGTGCCCATTGTCATCAGACACAAAGATCATCTCATCGTGTGTTACATAGACAGTCATCTTCAGATAGCTGATACCGAGATCGTGGTTGAATACGTAGAGGCGATCTCGAGTCGCCAATAGACCCTTATGACCACCGTCACCGCTCACGGCCCATTCCGTTGTCCAGTGCCCACTCGAGCACCTGAGATGCCTGTGCGCTTGACATTCCCCACCTCTTCAAGTCTGAGACAAGTTTTCTGATGCCCGCCACCCAGCTATGCAGAGCACTGACAACTCGAGAGTGGAGTGTACGATCGTCCACACTGTCCAGAACTGATAGGAGCTTTGCAACGAGGCTCTGAGAGAGAATGAGGATGGTCTCGATTCGGGCCAACCACTCGTCTCGCGGAAGACCAGTCAGAGTACGAGCTACTGCCAGATGATACTCGTACTGGCTCATGTAATATCTGAGCCGCCAACACAGAGTCTCTACAAAGAGGGTCCTGTAGGCTGGGTCGGGAGCTGTCCTGATGAGGAGTCTGAAGAAACGTTCACATATCTCGTCTGCGGACTGGCTCGCATCATAGTAGAGAGCGATGGCCTGTTGGTAGTCCTCTGTGTCCAGATGTTGTTCGGCCATGGAGCTAGACCTCTGGAATCTCTCTATCAAGGATTGAGTGGCGCTGGTGTCAGGTCCATGCATCAAGATACCTCCAGCCCTAAGTCGCTATTCAGCCTTGATATAGCTGACCTCCAGTCTAAGAACGCCATCGAGACCCTTTATCGAGTCACACAGACTCTGTACCGCCCTCCTGTTGCTTCCGTCAAAATACCCCTCCCAGATGCATTCTTCACGCACGGGGCAGAAGCCCGTTGAATGAATTATCTTGACATTACTCTGGCCTATCTGTTGGAGCATAGTCTTGGCAGTTGTTCTGAATGTGGTGAACTCCAGGAAGACCCGTACCAGTGCGACAACATCGGTATCTAGAAAGATCAGTCTCACAAAATTGCTCCTTGTGCCTATCCCGAGAACAGGTGTGCCATCACTGATGTTCATCGATGTGAGTAGTTTCCTCAGGGCTATCTTGCCATCAGAACAGCGTGAAACCTCACAGTCCGTCAAAGACTTCACGGTCAATCTGTCAATGCCTCCAGTATGCCCTCACCCAGCTGTGTAAGCCGATAGTTCCCAGAATCGTCATTGATGAGGCCGAGCATGACCAGCAACGGAATCTTCACATCAAGACAGTCACGTGACAGTGAACTGAACCTCATGAGGTCGCGCACAGTAGAGCATCCTGTATGTACAAGTGTCAGGATCTGTATGCCCATCTCTCCAATGAGTATCTTGATAGAATCACGACTGAGGTCACTCAGTAGATCGGCGCTCATCATCTCATCACATCGCTACTGCCGAAGCATGCACCAAAAAAGATGTCTGCGACGTACTCCGAGGCATGGTATCACCAGATACTTGAGTAGTGCCATTCCCAAGAGAGGTATGAGGAGACTTGCTGGCCCAGTAATGAATCTCTCAGAGGATGTGCTATGGGCAACCTGTGGCCCCACTGATCAACCATCGATGGGGGGACGATGACTCGCCTTGAACTCATCACTAGACTGCGTCCAGTGCATGAACTCCGCCGATGGAGGAGAGGATTCGTACAGATATCGTCTCTCTGCTTCGAAACACTGTACGGATACCCCAGCTAACTCTGCCATTGACATCACAGAGTGACCCACATCACGTGCGACGTCTCGGAGTTGGGCGAGCCACTGGTGTGCCTCAGACGATCTCATCAGATGATGGTCCACTACAACTATGGGACACTCAGACACTATACTCTTCAATGAAGAAAGCGCGAGGTCGCACAGGTGCTGTTCTCCCGAAAGATAGATGGCCGGACCACCTATTACGACCAGATGGGGCCGGACCCGGAGAATGTAGTCGAGCGTACTACTGGAAACAGGGCCCTGAACATCAGGAGCAAATAGAAACCTGTCAGGGCCACACTCTATCGTTGTCAGGACCACGTACCCCAGTGGAGTGTTATCAGGACCGTGCGGCATCGGAGCAGAGAAGGTCATCCGGGTGTCCCCAAACAGATGAGTTGTGCCATCGGACCAGGTTATGCTTCTAGCCAGACCGCTGATGTCTCTCTCGAAGAAATAACCGCGTCTCCTCTGGGAGGCATTGATATGGTCTCTATTGTCCTTTGCAAACACGACCTTACCCTCGAACATTCTCTGTAGCTCTTCCTTCGAGCTGAACAGATAACGGAAGTCCGTAAAGCCGGGGCGAACGTGGTCGTGGTGGTAGTGAGAAACCGATATGATGTCAGCCTCACGAGCGGCAACGAATATCGCCTCCAGCCGATCCTGTAGACGCTGATATTCGAGTGGATGTGGCTCGAGCCGGTATCTCATCGAGAGTGCGGCAGATGGATCAAACAGAATATCGACATCTGGTGTCTTGACTCGGGTGCACATGGATCTCACGCCCATGCTTTCCGAGGCGATCGGTGTCACGGTGATACTTCCGACTCTCAACTCTCAACAACTCGGTAATAGTTCAAGACATACCTGCCTTGCTGAGCAACAAGCTCAGCCTCGTACAGAGAGCCGTTGTTCTCGTGAAGCATGAACGAGCTGAACATACACCAGTCTGATGGGAGAAACTCGTCTCTGTTGTGTTCGATCTCGTGCCTTGCAAACGACGCAAGATGTCCCTCTCGGTTATGCTCAGAGAATCCGTCGACCCGAACAGAGCTCACAAATATCAGGAAATGTGATATCAGCTCGCCCGAGTCCGACACTAGCCTCTCGGACACAACGCCCCTGTACTTGTAGTCAGCAACCTCCGCAGCGCCACTCTCCTCCGCAACCTCTCTGATGGTCGCGCTCTGGGGATGTTCTCCAGGAGCCATCTTCCCACCTAGTAGAGACCAGAGGCCCTCGTACGGGGCTCGGCGTCGTCTGATAAACAGGAACTTACCTCCACATTCAACAATGGCCACTACAATGGGCAACGTTCCAGACATCTCGCCAGCCTCGGCTCATAATACCTCGCCCACCAATGGCTCTTTAAGTCCTCGCAACCCGACGGATTCAATCAATAGCCCTACTGAGAGTCTAGGGGTACGAATCACGTGAGTGTTCTCCTGTCAAGAACAGCAAGGGAAAGAGTCCTCAGCATCATCAGCCCGACAGATGAGGAGGTCAATGAGCAACGTTCGGTAATAGCAGAGCTGACTGAAGCATTGGTGTGCTATGGATATGATGCTAGACCTCGCCATACACGAATCTCGGCAGAGGGGTCAACTGGAGCAAAACAGACCCAGCTGAGGGGACAGGGCGACATCGATCTCTTTGTCGGATTTGACTTTGAGGACTTCACTGATGTACTGGCTCTCAAGGCGCGCGAGAGGAAGAGGTATCTCAGCCGAGTATTCACGGGGGTGGTCGATTCATGGTTCCTCCCTGCTGTTTCAAGACTGCCCGTATCGAACCTTGTGAAGGCGTACTCCGAGCATCCCTACCTGTCGCTCAGGATGAATGGTATCGATGTGGACATTGTTGCCTACATCGACATGACAGAGGAACAGATCAGACGGTACGGTCCTCTGACGCCTGTAGATCGTACACCCCACCATACCAGATTCGTTGCATCGAGTCTCGACACACGCCTCAGGGAGGATGTCCGTCTCCTGAAGTCATTTGTGAGGGCGGGACACGCCTATGGAGACAGATGTCCGATAGGCCAGTTCGGATTCACAGGATACACCTTGGAGATCCTGGTCGTGGCTTGTGGAGGAATCGAACCTGCCCTCAGTAGATTGCTCGTCCTTGAACAGGAGCCACTCGATCCCAGAGGCAGAGACCCAGAGACACTGAGGGGGATACCTGGTCTTGAGAAAGACCATATCATAGTGGTGGACCCGACCGATACCGACAGAAACGCCGCGTCAAGCATATCAGCCAGGTCCTTCAAGTGGATAGCACACAGAACGAGGACACTCCAGAGGCTGTCCGGTCTGGGAAAGGAGCAAGAAATGATCGAGATGTTCATTGAGAAACCGATACCATCAGACCCCCTTCCTGGCTGGGCAACACAACACGCCTTTGCATTCGAGTTTCTGCTCGACCCTACAATACACTACACAATCCTGAGAGACAAGCTCTATCACAAGGCCCGGCACATCCAGGCCATGCTTTCATCCGAAGACACGGGCGAGGTCAGATTCGGACAGGTACTTGTAGAGGCCCTATTCGACGACAACAGATGTGCACTGGGTTTTCTTGTCGAGAGGCCTCAGATTGGGCCCACGTACTCCCAGAGAGGACCTCCTGTTTCCATGCCAGAGGCTGTCGCCAGATTCAAGAAGGAGCATCCCGAGGCCTATGAGAGAGACGGACGTCTCTGGCTCGACCGGCCGAGAAAGTACACGGATGCACGAGATATGTTGCGAGAACTGGTCGGTCGCAATGGAATAGGTGGGGTCTCGTCTGCACCGGACACGACCGTCATGTCTGCTCAAGTGCTGAATGTATTGTTCAGATATGTGATGCAGATCGAAGAGTTTCCGTTGGCGAGGGACAGGAGGTTCAGGGAACACATCAACGAGAATGGATGGTGGTAGGTCGAGTTGACTCCGGATGACTCAGTGCTCTTGGTTCAACCTGAGAGGCTGGTACCGCATCTCGTCGAATTCCCAAGACCAAACCTTGAGGCGTTCGAGAGTCCCCTGAGAATCACTGCAATAGACAGATACCTACGCCAACAGGAGGTATTTGGTCGCATACAGACAGCGCAGGCCGTCATGGCATCTGTGTCAGACATAGAACGGGTTCACTCAGGGTATCTGGTGGACACAGTGGCTCTGATGAGCGAACTTGGCAGCGGAGAGATAGGAGAGGCAGCGATAGCAAGCCCCCATCTGCTGGAGGCAGCCCTCTATGCGGTGGGCTCGGCCATTCTCGCATGCGACCGTGTGGTGTCGAAGGCGGCGAGGCATGCATTTGCCATAGCGCGTCCACCAGGGCATCATGCCTCCCATTGTTGTCCGATGGGATTGTGCTTCTTCAACAACATCGCAGTGGCCGTGAAGAGGGCATTGCAGAGAGGCCAGGTCAAGAGGGTGTCAGTACTGGACTTTGATGATCATTTCTGCGATGGTACGGCTGAGATATTCTACACCAACGCAGATGTGCAGGTGATATCAGTACATGAGTATGACCATGTGAACAACGGACCTGGTCACTTTGGTCAGCTGGGGCGTGGGTCAGCAAGGGGAACAAAGGTCAACGTTCCACTGTTCATGGGAGCGTCAGACAAGACCTATTCATCGGTCATTAGCCGCGTCATTGTACAGGCGATAGAGAGATTTCAGCCCGACCTGATAGCGGTCTCAGCGGGGTTTGACGCACATTTTGCCGACCCCGTTGGTAACATGGATGTGGACAGTTCGACATTCTGGCGCTTCGGGAGCATCGTAGACAGACTTGTGGAATCAGTGGGTGCGGCAGGCTCATTCTGGGTGCTTGAGGGAGGCTACAATCCACTTGCACTTGGTCCGTGTGTGGAGGCAAGCCTCCTGGGGCTGATGGGGAGGCCCATGCCTAGACTCCCTGATCAAGTAGCGCGGGATGAGGACACCGAACTGGAGAAGATGAACGAAGACATCATCGACCAGGTGATCGAAACCGTCAGTCCTCTGTGGTGAAACGAGGACACCCAAGAACAAGGTTTTAAGCAAACTGATTCCGCCCGAGTCAGAACACCTGCGGTGTAGCATATGGCTAAGAAGAGGAAATCCGGCGGACGAGCTGGTGGTGCGCATGGTCGATCAGGAACAGTCCAGTGTTCCTCATGTGGACGACTGATCCCCGCCGACAAGGCGAAGAAGTTCACCAAGCGAGTGTCGGTGGTAGACCCCCAGCTAGAGCGAGAACTTCGAATGCAGGGAAGTTACATCCATACACGGAGACTGACACAGTACTACTGCATAAGCTGCGCTGTTTCTCTCGGAAAGGTCCAAATAAGGAGTGAAAGTGAGCGCAAGAGTACACAAAGAAGATGATGATCTGCTGGGAAACACTGCACCCATGGCCCACGCTGCAACCGAATGTCAGTAAGAAGAAACGATCAGTACCATGTCGGGACATGCCCTCTTGAGATTCATACTCGTGCTCCCCACGATCAGGGCAGATGGCAAGTTCAGACTGAGAGATCTACCTGGCTCAGGCGGGAGAGTGGACATCCTCTGCAGGTCGCTATCGGCGTGTTTTGACTGGGCGCCTGAAACATGGCCCATGGACAGGATTGAGCTAGTTGCTGTCGTCGGTCACAGGTATGTCCTCACCTTTCGTTACTCAGCTCCTGTACGACGAAGTGAGGTGGAATGGGCGAGGCGGATTCAGTCCGCACTCATGGGAACCAGTGATAGAGATGTCGAGGTGGCCCAAGGTGACATTGAAACGGTGATCCACGAGATGGTGAATCGAGAGAGCAATGCAATATGGGTACTGGATGAGCTTGGAAAGCAGGAATGTCCGTTCTGTACAATGAGAGAATCTCAGGAGAACACCTTTATTATCGGGGACCACCGGGGGTTTGACGAGCGGACGACCAGAGCCATGAACGAGAATGGGCTTGGGAGGTACACTCTGGGATCCACCAAGTATCTGAGTAGTCACTGTGTGGCCATAGTCATATCGGAACTCGAGAGGTCGATCAGTCAATGAGTCCCTCACCCGAAACACGTCAGAAGGCCCCAAAGGCCATTGGAAGGTTGGAGCACAAACTCACTAAGGAGATGTTGTGGATATACATCCTGAGACTGCTCCAAGAACGACCCCACTACGGTTATGAGATAAAGGAGCTTGTGGCCAAGAGATTTGGATTCTCACCAGCTGTGGTCAGCGGCTATGCAATACTCTATCGGCTGATGAAAGATGGCCTCATAGAGGAGCAGACCGATACAGAGTCTCCAAGGAAGTACTATCAGATAACGGAGGAGGGCAGGAAAGCAATGCGAGATGCAAAGTACTTCCTGGAGGACACCCTCAACAGAGTGTTCGATCTGACGTGATGGTCTGACGAACGCCAAGTACGCCTGGGACAAGCATTCTCGGGAGTCAGCCAGATGTCACGGGGGTGGGATCATTCTCCTGGCATAGGCAAGCCGCTGTACGACCGTAACATGCGAGAGTACTCCAACGATCACGATCAGCACCGTGAGAATGTTCGTCAGCTGCAACTGGACTGCGTACGTCACAAGCACCGGTGAGATACTCAACAGGTCCATCCAGATGTTATTGGCGGGCAGCGCAAGGAGCAGTATTCCGGCAATGATCAAGAGGAGTTTCTCCTGACGTTCAGCCACGCCAACCGAACAGTTGGTCATGCCTCCGACAGACTCGGCCTTTGCTCTTGCGAAGCTGGCCATCACCATGCCAAAGATGCAGAAGACGCCCCAGAACCAGGGGACGAATGAGTCACCAGGTGTGAGCGGCCACCATGGGATACCGGATTGGCCTGCAGGACCTGTCATCAGACCCAGTACAAACAGAAACTCAGCATAGCGATCGAGTGTATGGTCTAATGTCGCGCCAAACTTGGAGGCCAGACCCGAGGCTCTGGCGACTGCACCATCAAGCATGTCCATGAAAACAGTCAGGAGCATCAGGGCCAGTCCCAGAAGCAGGTTTCCAAGAAAGAACACGATGGCGGTCAACGACGCAACCACGAGGCTCAGGACGGTTATGACGTTCGGCGTGATACCAGTCCTTGCTAGTGCCCTTCCAACAGGCAACATGGTTCTCTGATACTTCTCTCTGAACCTTCCGAGCATCTTTCGGGGCCTCCGGGGAGTCTAGACACCCGCTCTTACGCCGCTAATAAAGGTGTTGCGAGTCGGTCCATCGACTTCAGTTGGTGGTCGCCCTACCTCCACCTCTGGCGAGAATGACCTGCTCCAGGCGTTTCAGTACCCAGTCTGTGCCAAGCATATTGATGAACGGACCGATCCTGGGACCTGAATTGCGGGAGATGAGGACCATATAGATGACTGCAAAGCCCCGTCTTTCTGGAACGCCGACCGAACGAGCTGCCTGGAACACGAGTGACTGGATCTCCCCGTCGCTCAAGCCAGGGGTTCGAAGCGAGTCTGCCAGGACACTCAGGAACTTGACATCCACATCACTCAGAGATGATAGCACATCATCTGGCACGGACTCCGTCACCCTGACGAGGTCGCGCTCAGACCCATACTGTTGGACCCACCTCAGTGCCTGGCTGAGACGAGAGAGGACCAATGCTTGGGCAGTCCTGCTGAGACGACGTACGCCGTACCTCTTCTTTATCGATTCCATAGACCTCTGCAACATGAGATCGTGACCGATTATGTTCTCCAGCTGCGACATCAGCAGAGCGAACTTGAATGATAGCTTGGGCACAATCCTCTTCCTAACTGGACCCACCTCGCTGAGAGGATAGATGATCCGCACGATATTGGTCATGTCAGCGTCCGATGACTCAAGACCATAGTACACCATCTCGAGATGGTCGTACCTGTCGACCAGGTCTGGAATCAGTTCGGGCTGGATGTTCACAGTCCTCTGCAGATCTGTCTTCAGCATCAGATAGCGGTACACCTGAGGTGGAGCTATCTCAAGCCACGCCTTTGGTGTGAACACAATTCCCTCCGAAGTGGCCATGTCACGTCCCCCAATCTGAACCCACTCATATGGGACCTTGACTGGCCCTTGCCATCCAAAGACTCGCCGCGATATCTCGAGTCCTGTGTCGTAAGAACCTCCCTTGACAGCATGGTCCTTGCCCGCGGGTTCGCACGTCACATTCAACAGGTGCCACTTTGCAGGCCAATCGACCCGCCATCCGAGTTTGACCCGAAGGGCGCCTAGCGGACCAGTATCTGAATGGCCACAATGACTGCATTCATAGGACACCATATCGGTCTCCGGGTCGTAACTAGACACCCGATTTGGCTGAATAGACCCCTTTACCCCAGACTGAATATGATTGCACTTGGGACATATGACAGATACGGGGTACCAGTCTTGCATTGACCTGACATACTCCGCACGCTGCTCTGAGTCAAAGTCACGTGCCACGTACTCGATCATTATCTCACGGATGACCTCGGTATTACGAAGACAGGTCCTGACCTCTCTCAGCATACGCCGGTTCCTGTAGAGCTCTGAGGTCCATATGACTCTGGGGCGGATCCCAAAGTCCGGGAACGTCGCCACGAGCTCGTTTGTCCAGTGACGACCAAAGCTCTCACAGCATCCAAACGGATCAGGAACATCACAATATGGAATGCCGGCCCACTCATCCAATCTTAGAGGTACGTCAGGAGGCAATGACCGCAGAGGGTCAAGGTCATCGACAACAAACAGTGTGACCGCCTGCTTTCCCAACGCTCGGAGCCTTCGTCTGATGACATCACAGATGATCAGTTCACGCATTATCCCGATGTGAATACTTCCACTGGGACTCTTGCCACTGGAGATCACGTAGCGGTCTACGTTCCTGTCCAGTACACGTTGCACTACATCTTCGATCCAATGGGTTGAGATCTCACCAGTCTGATCCGCTTCGGACACTCTGATCGACAGACACAGGCCCTTCACATTACTAAAGAAGGTTTTCTTCAGACGGCAAACTCAGACACGTGAAGGTCGGAACGTTGGTTGAGGATCATATGAACCGGAATGCAAGATATTAGAACTACCGCCACGAGGGTGGCAAGCATGGCGACAAAGAACGTGGGTATGAACAGAATATGTGGGACAGCTGCCTCTGGCACCAGGAAGTAGACACTCACAATGAGGGCCAGGACAACACCGGGGATACCTCCCCTGAGACATATGTCAAGTCCCTCCGCTGCTATTGTCTTGGTGATAAACCGCGGACTGGCACCTATGGACCGCATGATGACATAGTCCCTGATTCGACTCGAGAACGACACCAGTAGGTAGTTGGCGAGACTCAATACAGCCCCCAAGAGCGCAACCACGACAAGAGGTTTCACAAGAAACCAGATGGCTGATACGGTCTGAATGTTACTTTGGACAACAGAGTCCTGCACTAATGTCTCGAAACCGTATGACGACGCGAGTTCCCCGAGACTGGCGAGAACTTCTGTTGACAGGGATCTCAGCCTGACGAGAAGTAGATTCGTGCCGTCAGTACTCCACAGTGTCCTCATCTCGTCCAATGACATCAGGGCCAGCATTCCCCCGTTGCACACGTCGAATGCCACCCCCGTGACGCTGAAGGTCACTCCGCGGATACGCACATCCTGAAGAAGCGGATCCTCAAACATTCGACGGGCCGCCTCACCACCTATCATGACATCGCGACTCGACATGGCCATGGACCCGTAGTAGTACCAGTCAGAAACTGTGAGGTCCCAGTCAATACCGACCACCAGCAGAGTCGCGTTCCTGTGATCGCCTATCAATCTATGATCCTCGAGTTGGGGGTCCCACACAACTTCGGGCAATTCATAGGCAGTTTCGGACTCTATGAGGCGAGGCTCCAATTGCAGGACTCCATCCTGGACCGCGAGCGCGGTCAGAAGGTCGGCAGGAACCATGTAGTCGGACTGAATGAAGGTGAAGTTCTCGTCTACGGGGGTGCCTGTCAGAGAGAGTGAACTCGCATACCTCGAGAGTACATCATGATGCCCGACGAGGACTACGTTGGAACCAGCAGAGCGAAGGATGTAGGCATCGGTAGTGGTTTCGACGACAGCACTTCCGGCCCACATCAACGATGCGAGTGTCACGCTGAGGAATAGGGATAGAATGACTCTCTTGGTGCCCCTGGCCCTTCGCGCGGTGGCCCGGCTGGCCACTCTGAACGACAGACCTAACGAGTCCAAGTAACCGGCGTGTCTTACATCCTTGCTGACTCGAGGGTTGAGGGCACCGATCGGAGTGTCGTTGATGACCCTCTGTATGGACTGCTGGGCTGCAAGATACCCGACAAGGATGACCAGCAGGACCATCAGACCTATCATCAATATAGGATATTGAAATACTAGCTCAACTCCGGCCAACACCGCGGACAACCACACGAGCGAGCCCATATATGCGACCGAACCGACAGCCACTCCGAGTGCGGTCCCACTCAAGAGAATGACGAGTGATTGTACAACAAAATGATCGTTTATCGTGTCAAGATCGATGCCAATCGATTTCATCAGCCCGATGTCACGCTGCCGATTCACCATCTCAAGATAGACCATCCCGGATACTAGGACCATGATGAGTCCGAGGGAAAACATGAGCGCAATCCAGATGAAGTCCGTGAGAAACACGTATAGCACAGACAGCTGTCCGAGTGAAGTCACATACTCTGTGACGTTGAAGAATGCACTGCCAAAGAGAAGTAGAAACGTGGTGAACGCCATGGCACTGAGGACGGAGATCAGTAACATCTGGAAGTGGAAGTGCCTGCGTCTCAGGTCCGTAGAGGCATAATCCACACGTTCAGACATCGCGAGTCAGAACGCCTCCATCCAATCTGTAGCTGACTGCACCATCCCGTCTGATGATCTTCTCGTCATGGGTCATCACGATGACTGTCTTTCCCTGTGTGTTAAGGCTGCTGAGTAGGTCACGTATACTCGCTGCGCTGTCAACGTCCAGATTTGCCGTCGGTTCGTCAGCAAGGATGAGTGGGGGATCGTTTGCAATTGCTCGAGCAATTGCCACTCGCTGCTGCTCTCCAGAACTGAGCTGCCACGGTAGATGATCTTCCCGTGTCTCCATTCTCACCATTTGGAGAAGCTCGACCGCGCGTCTGCGCGCCTCCGATGTTGAAGCGCCAGTGACCTGTATTGGAAACATGACATTCTCCAGTGCCGTAAAGGTCGAGATGAGGTTGTAGCTCTGAAAGATGAAGCCTGTATTGATCAGCCTGAAGTTCGCCCTGAAGGACTCGTCATAATCGTTTAGGGGGACGTCCATCACAAACACCTTACCAGATGTCGGCCGATCAAGTCCGCCGATGATGTTCAGCAGAGTCGTCTTGCCCGAGCCGGAGGGACCGTGAACTGCAACATACTCGCCGACATCGACCACTAGGTCAACGGACCTCAGTGCCTCGATTCTTCTGCTGTCAATTTCATACGTCCGACTCACATTGACCAGCTTCACTGCATGCTTGGCCTCAAATCCCTCGGAACTCAGTGACGCCTCTATGTCGCCAGCGATGCTATGATTCGGGTCTTTCAATTCGTACTGACTCCTAGGATGTATGTCTATGTCGGATGAGTTCGGTAACACAGATATCTGAAGAAGATAAACCTGAGGCTGTTGACCAGTTTCGGAGCACCTTATCTATTAGCAGCCCCCAGAGGGGAGGAAGCATGCAAGCGATGCGAGTACCGAGTGGGCCGATTCTGTGAGCGTCAGCGGCCGCTCACGACCAAACACGGGGACAGTCTTGAGGACACCCATCTCCACCAGGAGCGATACGTAGTAAGATATCAGACTCTTGTCCATCTTCAACTCTCTACTGAGTTCGGCCTGTGTGATGCGACCACTTGACATGCATCTCTCGATAATCCCTAGGATACTTGGGTTACGAAGCAGTGCAGTGATCTTCATGAGTTCCGTGTTGTTGGAGAAGCTACTCGGGAATAGATGTCTGGTGTTGCCAATCCTGAGGGACACTATCACGCCGTCGTCTTCCATCAGCCGAATGTGGTACTGAATAGCGCCCACTGCACAACCGACGACCCTCCGCAGTTCCCTCAGATGGATGCCTGGCTGACATTCAATCTCTTGAATGATCCTGTCACGGAGCTTTGATATCCGCTCGGCACGTTTCTCAACTACAACTGTACCCGTCACTACCAGAAGACCCACTGGGAGACTGACCGTTTCAATGTCAGTGGACCACGCAGCAGCAGTACCGATGGCGAAGTGGATCCCAGCGAGTGGCAGAGACTCTGACACACCAGTCAGTGAGTCAGACAGGTCCTGCAACATCCAGTCCCCGTCACCAGATGGACTCTGGACCTGGCTGTTCACAA
This sequence comes from Candidatus Thorarchaeota archaeon, assembly GCA_038893995.1. Taxonomy (GTDB): domain Archaea; phylum Asgardarchaeota; class Thorarchaeia; order Thorarchaeales; family Thorarchaeaceae; genus JAWAQK01. Next base: position 23,209 of record JAWAQK010000024.1, read on the forward strand.
TACCAACTACGATTAGCGATATCAGTAAGATGAACGCGAACCTCAGGCCACTGCGCTCCATACTTCTCATCAGTCCCTTTCGAGTTCGAATCCAGTTAAGTCCTCTGTTAGGGAAAAGGCTGTACTAACGAGTCTCGCCTCTTGCGGGGTAGGTCAGGGTGATCTTGAACTGACAGCTTGGCGCTCCGACAGACATGCAATTCTCCTCAACGACAAGGAGCTTCTCAAAGGTCAGCCTGTTGTAGTCTGCAAGATACTCAAGCACTGCCTCTATGAAGCCTCTCAGGAAATAGCATGACGGCTCGGAACTCTGAAGACCTGATGCGTACGGGTTGTCCTTGACCTCGATTATGGCCTCCTCGTCAAGCCACAACTTGTACAGCTTGATGATGTTGACGTCACCGAATGGAACGATGAGTGTGGCCAGTGCCAGTCTTATGAACTCCACGATTCCCTTGAAGTCGCCTGGTGGCTTCTGCTTGGCGACCTTGAAGTATTCTCTCTGGGCCTCCAGACCTGCCAGTCGCCCTGCACTGTAATATAGGTCCTTTACCCGGTCGGGAAATATAGCTGCTATACGGTTGCCGATCTTGGTCCAGGTCTTTGCAAAGAAGACTCTCATCAACTCGCGTTCTTTGAGTTTTCCCTGCCACCAGGGCAGCACTTCAGGTTCCTTAGACATCTGTTCTCTCCCAAGGCTCTGAATGAATAAGAGCGATATGTGTCTTTTTGTTATCTTACACCAGCCGAATGTTCCAGATGCATGACGCGCCGCCGAGAGCACGACAAGACTCCTCAAAGACCGTTGCCTTTACGCCTTTCAGTTCGAGGATGGATTCGAGAATGCCACTGAACACTTCGCAGTAGCCAAAGCCGCGCATTCCCTCCAGATTGACCTCCTGACACCATACACAGGACGAGTCCGACACCCTAACCGAGCCCCGAGCGGACTCCATATCGAGTTCTGACGGCTTTCGATCAAACAGTGTCCGGAACAGTACGTCAACAAGGCGCGTCACATCCTCACGTGTCGTGATTGTCTCCTTTGTCTTCTCGGCAATGTCCGTGTTGAGGTAAATATTCTGACCAATTGTCTTTCCCAGCTCATGAAGCTTGGCGTTTGCCTCGTCTATGCTCTTCGTCGTGGCAAGGATCTCATCCACAATATGCCCATAGATACCCAGTAGAAGTGGATTCTCAATCTTTGGCATTCAGAATCAGCCTCATCAGTTCTCTCATGACAGACTCTACAGGGGACGGCCCACTATCTTGAGCCCAGCCTTTCTGTAGATGGCAAGAATCTGTATGACCCTGGATTCGGGAATCCCGATCCGTTCTGCGATGTCCTGGGACGTGTTCTTCCCATTGCATAGCTCGATCACCGCACGATCCTCTGGCCGGACTTTGCTGATGTCACCCTCGAAGACAGGTACCTTCACGATTCGAGTCGGACGTGTCTCGACGGCTGTTTCTTCTTTCTCACGTTCCACAACGGGCACATTGACTATTCCTCTTGACGCAGCCCACTTCAGCAGCTCAACAACCCTCTCTGTGGGCTGGAACATGCTCTCTGCAATCTGACCGACTGTGAAATTACCATTCACGAGCATGAGTACGTCGAAGCCAAAGTTGCGGTAGAGGGATTTCATCTCATTGTACAGATCGGAGTCCAGTGATAGAGCCCTCGAGTATGCTTCGCCGCGAGTCGGAACAGTAGATGAGCTGACATCAAAGTCGCTGGGTGCGCGTGGTTTCACCTGTGGGGGAGCAGTGGTGGTCACAGGAGGAGCTGTCTCGGTGAGCTCGGGCGCGGTTGATGGTTCTTCGGCCTCTGTAGAGGCCGCCACCATGGCGATGGACTCTAGGACCTGGAGATTCCCCTCTGCAGACTCCTCGAAGTCTGTCGGAGGGGGCGGCAGCTGAATTCCCTCAAGTAGTCTGAGTACATTCTTCGTCTTTGCGATTGCCAGCCCCAGCTGTAGCTCCGGTACATAGAGGACCGTGAGGATCCAGTTGTCGTCAACAGGAGCAAGCACTACGAGTCCCCTGTCAGTATCAATGGTCATCAGTCGCAGATCGGTCTTGTAGAGTCTTATGCTGTCCTTTACTCTCGGAAATAGCTCATCGGGAAATGCAAAGCTGACAAAAGGTCTGCCGGCCTTCGTCATGAGCGAGTAGCCTAACACCTGATCGTCGAACCTGAGTTTCGATAGAGCACGTTCCAGATCGCCGGCCAAACCAGACACCTCTCAAGAATAGGACAGCGGTCCACTGTCACTGATTCATCTACGTCATCTTCTGAAAAGTATTTTGGTGACGTGAGTATTACATTGCATCTTCCTCGACGGGAGTGAAGTCGGGAAAACGTTAAGTTGACGACAGATGGGACAGCCTAGCGACTGACGAGGACTGAAAGATGAGGAATATCCTTGCGGGGCTGGCGGGAATATTGTGGGGCTCGCTTGTACTCACGTCGGCGCTGCCCGTCCAGGGGCCCGACATGCTTGTGCATTGCCCCGCGACTACTATCCTGTTCGGAGTTTCGAGACTGTGCTGTTCAACCACTTGGACCTCCAATGCTCAGGAGACTGTCTTCTTTGTCACTGCATGGGTCATCGTTGGAGTGTTCGCCGGACTCTTCTCAAGGCCAGGGTGGAATCTGGTGAGGACTGTCCTGTGGGCGGCACTACTTGTCGCAATCGCCGCCATCTCTACTCAGCTGATGGTCGATGCCAGTTTCTGGACATCCGCAGAACGAAACATGATCATCCTGTCAATAACATTCTCATCATTGAGCCCGTCTCCGGTCGCACTCATGAGTGCCCTGCCCGTGACCGTAATGCTGAAGCGTCTGAGGCGGAGACAGGAGAGACCACTGCCGGCAATCATCGAGACAGTCTGTGAGTGCGGCGCCCGTTTCAAGTCCAATCCGGTAATATGTTCTGTCTGTGGCCGCACCCTGCGCGACGAGACCACCTGATTCATGCCCGCTGACGGCTGATGGCTCCGCCGAGCAGGCCGCCAATGATGGCCGACGCGGCCGGGTAGACGCAACCCTCGAGCAGGTACTGGAGCAGTAGCATGGATGCACTACCCAGGAGGGCACCGACGTCAGTCGTAGTGACCAGGAACAGGAGCAACCATGTCAGCAGCGCGCCGGTCATCACTGATGAGACAGCAGCAAATAGCGCTCGTATTATGTCTCGCGAGATCAGACCTCCGACGAGCCCGCCAGTTCCCCATGCCAGAAACATGAGGACAGAAACATGCTGTGAACCAAGGGAGAGCTGAGTTCCGACTACGGGAGGATACAGTACCGTTCCAACTATTGCCAGTTTGAGCTCAAGATCAGTGCGCGTCAGGAAGTCCTGGACTACGTACTGTCCAATCAGGACTTCAGGCATGGTCAGCCCAAGGGCCAGTATCGTGAACACTATGACGAAACTGGTGACTAGTCCAATGAGCGAACCCAATAGTTGACGCACTGGTTCCAGCTCCTCTCCATCAAATGGTCCAGGCTAACAGAGTCCCGAAGGCATTTATAGATATTCCAGAGACAGACCCAGGAAGGCCAACTACTCATGAGACTTTATGACCCACGTGCAGACGTCATCGCCCACTGCTCTACATGACTCCTGGTACGTTTCCCCCTTGAATCCCCTGAGATCCAATACTGCCTGGAATACTCCACTGATCAGGTTGCAGTACTGGAGACCGGGCATGTCAGTGATCTGCACACCCTCACAGATTGGGCACTTTGCATCCGTGAACTTTAGGGTCTTGCGGTCACTGCTGACCCATACATTAGTGAACCTCTGCCCTGAATTCACACTGTAGGCAAGTTGAAGGGTGGAGGCAAACTCATGAAACTTCTTTGCGTGTTTCTTTATCTTCTCTGCGTAGTCCATGAGCAGATGCTCTCCAACTCTGAAGCCCACCTCTTTCACCCGACGGTTTATGTCATCAACATTTGGACTCGTCTGGATGAAATAGTTCATCAACTCGCGATACATCGCCTGGAACAGAGGCAATGACACCTTTCGTATCATGAAGTTCCACGCAATTGCACCCTTTACACGTGACAATCTCAACACGCTCCTATGCATGTTCAGAATCTTTTCGGATCAGCCTCAGCGTCTTCCCCTTGTACTGGAGTATGATCTGAAGCGCCTGGAAGTACTGGATGCCAAGTGATGAAGATATCTGCTGGAGGGTCCTTGTACCGTCACAGAGTTCGAGGACTGCCCTATGTTCCTTCTTCACCTTGGTAATGTCTCCCTCGAACAGGGGACAGTCTACTATCTCCCGGATACCAGTGACTTGCGCAACTGGACACTCGAGTGTCACGGCCCGCTTCGAGGCGCACACCCTGATAATGTCCTTGACCTGTTCTACGTCTCTCGCAAGCTCCCTCGATATCTTAGCAACGGTACGCTTGTCATCGACTAGTAGAAGGACATCTGTGACTGCCGGTGACGTGAGAGATCGAAGTTCGTTGAACAGAGGGGACCCATAGAGTATGGCCTCGTTGTAGCGTCGTCCCCTCATGACCACACAGCCATGGTCGACCGCTATGGTCTCGATGGGAATGTCCGCTTGATCCTCTTCAGTGGAAACAGGTTCTCGCGTTGCCTCGATAACGTCAGAAGAGGTCTTCTCGGTCTGAGGAAGTTCAACGGTGGCAGTGGACGTCGACATAGATGTGGTCATCATGAGCTCGGTCGGGGGCGGAGGAAGGTCGACCTGTTCCAGTATGACTGCTACTTCTCTGGTCTTCTGAAGGGCAATACCGAGCTGCGCCTCGCTAAAGAGCACTGCCAAGACCCAATCGGGATTGATCCTGGCCACCACCAGAGTGCCACTACCGGTCATCACATTCATCATTCTGAGAGTAGATGAGTACGTCCTGACGGTGGCCGCAACCTGTGGGAATACGGCCTCGGGTAGGTTGAAGGAGAGGAACGGCTGACCGTCGTTGGTGACCAGCGCATAACCGAGGACGGTCTCGTCAAACTTGAGTTTGCTCAGGGCCCGTTCCAGCTCCAAGGCGGACCAGCACCTCCGGTTCTACTCTGTATGAGGATTGGTACCGTATCTTAAGTAGATTCTTCCGGTAAGGGGGGGGGTCATGGTCGACCACTTGTGAGGAACCGAGAGACCTCCTGGGCAGTCGGGTGCCGTGCCTCAGCAGACGAAACGTACAGGGCGGCCACAGCATTTGCCAGCGTGAGCCGAGCTCTGTCGTCTAGACCGTAGAGGATACCACATATGTTGCCTGCATTCCATGAGTCGCCCGCGCCACATACCACCCTTGGGGTAACCGTAAATGCAGGGACCGTGCACACATGGCCGTCGCCTATTGTCGATGCGAAGCGGGGTGTATGAAGATCAACTCTGACTCCGGTCTCCTCAGCAACCAGTAGTGCGGCCTCTGGCCAGAGTTCAGGAGTCTGGACTAGATTTCGCCACCTGTCGTCCGAGGGAGCCAGAGTACGAGCCAGCCAACCAGCCTCATTCTCGTTCATGCTCAGGGTATCGACAAGACCTTCCCTCATGGCCTGAATCAGGCCGGGAATGATGTCAGGTTGACCAGATGGGTCACCAATATCGATGAAGGTGTGCGCAGACGATTCTCCACGTACAAATGTGAACAGGTCACGCACTAGGCCTACAGCACCTCGGTTATGGTTGAGGCACAAGAGAGCGACTAGACTGGCTTGCCTGATCGATTCGAGATCGCTAGGGGTCAGGTCAGCAAATGAGAAGTCTGCAGCAGATCCGCTGTCACTGACCATCACGTTGACTCTACGACCACGATGAGATGCTTCAATCGAGACAGTCGACGAGAGACGTCCAGTCGTGTTCACATGACCCAGATCGAGACTGGGGCTGACCAGGCTCTTCAGCAGGTTCAGTCCCTGTGAGTCAGTCTTGACAATGAGAGTGGGAGTGACCCCCAGGTTGAGAAGAGCCGATGCGGTATTTACCGAGTTCCCACCGCGTCTTATCAGGTGCCGTGAACCAATCAGGTTGCCACCTCCCTGCAGCGCCAGGGCACGAACACTCTCAACAAATGAGTCAAGTTCATCAAGAATGACAAAGTGGTCAACAAAAAAGTCGGGTAGTATGACAGGAGGTCTAACATCTGGCGGGTTCTGAAGTTTCTCCAAAATGATCTCGTGATTCACTCTGGACCTCCTCCAACTCTACCGCCGTGAGATGGATCCCTGTTCAGGTACGGGCATATGCAGAGGACGGGATCGGCCTCGATGTCATCTTTTTTCAATCGTCATCAGTTGTTGTCACTTTCCGTTGCCAGATGCGCCGGTACGTGCTCTGAAACTGGTATCCTGCCGCCTACTCAGATCCCTCTTCGGTCGATTGGGAGTCTGTAGTAGACTCTAGGGAACGGATCTCTGAGATGAACTCTTTCAGTATGTCCACATTCATGCTGTGTGTAGTCCGTCTTCGTCTGTCAACAATCAGGCCCATCATCGGAGCCTCTCTTGGGCGTATTCCAGCAGCCCGAATCTCTCCGATACTGAAGCCACGTCCACGTCTCGGTTTCTTGCTCTCGGGAGAGAGCACCATAGCCTCAACAATTACCTTCTGACTCATCGTACCACCTAGTAAGAGTGACGCCCAGCTGACCGTATATTAGAGTTGCGTCGGTAGTTCATACCCGGTAGATCAGATACGATATGACACGAGATATGCGCCAGTCGCGCCTATACGGTCACTACTGCGTGGGAGAGACACACTGGCAAGAGCTCGCGTCGTGTCACCGGGTAGAACAGCTAAGGACAGATTCAGAACCGGTCCAGGGTCGATTGACTCAATGAGGCCTTTCTGAGCACTCGAGCAATTTTTGCCTCCTGATGTGGAGTGGCTAGGCCAAGCTCATGGAGCATCTGAAGCGCATTGAGCGGGGCATTCCCTTCAAAGTGGTTATTGAAGTAGCCGAGGACCGTACCTGTCTGTTCCTGTAGTGTACGCAGCCGGGAGACCCAAGTCTTCAGCTCATCGACCGAATATAGATAGTCATACCAGACTCTAGTACCATGACCATGCCATCTTACATATGAGAAGTCAGTCGTGACCCGGAGATCGATAGGGAGTCTTGGCTCATCCACCACAACGTAGGCAATTCCGTAACGCTCGAGTAACCCAAATACTCTCGAGCAGAGCCAACTCTCATGACGAAACTCGATCGCATATCTGAAGTCCTGGTCGAGGGAAGAGAGGAACTCCTCTAGGTCACCCATTGCGGAAATGTCCCATGGCGGTAGCTGGATCAGAAGGACCTGCAGGACACTGCTGATGGGTTTCACCAAGTCATAGAATCTCTGCAGTACATCGCCTCCTTTCTTGACATCCAGACGGGCCTCGTGCGTCACAGCACGGGGGATCTTGGCACTGAAGAACTTGCCAAGCTGTTCTGTCCTCGCAAGACTCCCGATCAGTCTTTCTCGGGGAAGTGAATAGAATGTTGAGTTTATCTCGGCCGTATCAAAGTAGGAGAGATACTGTCTGAACATTGAGGAACCGGAGGAGTAGAAGGAACCCACCCAGTCGTCGGGATATGACCACCCACTAGTACCTATATGGATGCCCTTCCGTAGGATCAGGTTCACCACATCACCTAGTGCAATCCGGAGTTGTACACGGCAAGACATAGATAAGTCTGTGTTCATAGATCATTCTGGGGACCACAACATGAAAGCTGAAAGGGTCAAGGTCGAGCTCTCAAACCTACAGACTCACTTTGGGAGTCTTGATGGTTCTGGGTTCAAGATGAAGGGCGATATGATATATGAACAGCAGATGCTGACAATCGAGGGCGAGGGCAAGAGGGTGCGACTTCACGCACGCAACATTGCACGTGCTAGTCTCGACAAGAAGAAGATGAGTATATCTGCAATGAATTTTGAGATAGTAGACAAGAATGGAGACACGAGTGTTGTGAGTGGGTCACTGGTGATCGAGTTTCCCGACGAGAAGCAGGCACAGTCATGGTACGGAGAGGTCTGGGGATAGTGCCAGGGACAGCGAGAACACGTCAATGGGTTTTTGAGCGGGATATTTTGCGTTACCCCACCAATGTCGGAAGTGCAAGCACATGTCAGACCCATTTCGGTTCATACAGTTCCAGTTCTGTGACCTGCTCGGACACATGAGAGCCATGATCGTACCCTGTAAGCCAGCGAGCTCACTTGAGGAGGTCGCTGAGGACCCAGTGATGAGTGAGGGTACCAGCATTGATGGCAGCTCGGCAGGATTCGCCACAGTTGAGGCCTCGGACCTGAAACTGATCCCAGACCCGAGCACATTGGTGGAGATACCATACTTGGAACACAGGACTGCTGCAGTCATGTGTTATGTTGAGAGGAAGGGGAAGGGGGGTACTTACCCGCTCGACTCGAGAGGGGTGCTGAGGTCAGTATGCTCCAGACTCCTGACGAGCAGGAGACAATTGATGGTCAAGACTGAGCCAGAGTTCTACTTCATAAGCTCTGACGGAGAACTCGTTGACCATGCCAGATACGCAGATGTCTACCCTCTCAGTCCTGCTGCGGATGCGCTCACAGAGATCGCCGCAGTCGTTCAGGACATGGGAATGAGAGTCAGGGTCGTTCACCACGAGGCTGGAGAGTCCCAACAAGAGATAGAGCTAGACTACGACGACACCATTAGGATGGCGGACAACCTGCTCCGTTTCAAGAACGTAGCAAGGGCGATAACCAGAGAAAGAGGGCTTGATGTGACATTCATGCCAAAGCCCTTCGAGGATATGGCGGGTAGTGGACTTCACTGCCATATGCAGCTCTGGGAAGGAGATAGGAATCTATTCGGTGCCGGAGAGGGGCAGTTGTCCGAAACTGCAGAGATGTTTGCTGCAGGGCTACTGAAGCATGCGCCGGCCATCACTGCGATAGCCAATCCTACAGTAAACTCATACAAGAGGCTAGTACCACACCATGAGGCGCCCGTATACATCTGCTGGGGGCCAGTGAA
>JAWAQK010000025.1:0-32168 GCA_038893995.1 Candidatus Thorarchaeota archaeon
GTATCACCAACTGGGCAAGGTCGTTGGCGATGTAGTCGAGTGCAGTGGAGTACGGCGGCGAGTTCACATTACCTCTTATCTCATGTATGTCCGAGATAGGTTTCAGGTCGCTTGCATCAACCTCGTATACTCTTCCATGACCGACCCTTATTCCAAGAGTCGAATTGATCTGATTGAAGAGCAGAGCCCTCCGGCAGATGTCCTCGACAACTCGGACCACTTCCTCTGCAAAGTTCTTTGTCTTCTTCCCCTTGAGATTGCTGATGCACATTGCAAGTGCCAGCCTCATGATGTTCTGAATGTCGCCCTTGAATATGCGTTCTACTATCAGTCTGGCAACTACCATCTCAGAGAGCACATCGTTTGTTGAGAACTCGTCATACACATCCGGGGCTGTTTCACGGATACCATCTATGATCGACTGGTCCAGTGGATAGGCAGGAGTGTCCAGGGTATCCTGCCCCTGCGACAGCGTCTTGAGGACCTTGAGTTCCCGCTGAAGCGCAGAAACGAACGCGGAGGCCGCCTCATCCAGTGATGCTGGATCTACACGTAGGAGGGCACACTTGGCGTTTGCCATTAGGACGGACATCGGGTTGATCTCAGACCCACAGCTGTCTAGACCCATGAGACTCGCCTCGACCAGTAGGGTCCCACTGCCTGCGAAATTGTCCATCACAATACCTTCGTCCCTGGGCCATACCAGGTTTATCAGAGCTCTGGCCATCTTTGGATGGAACTTCCCCTTGTAAGGATGCATGCCGTGCGACAGATACAGAGAACACTCGCCCCTCTCTGCAAAGTAGTCGAGAAGCCTCTTACCGACTCTTGCGCGCTCTGAGGCAGGTATCCGGTAGGTATGTCGTATCAGATTGTCGAACATACTGTCTACGAACTCTCTCATTCTCTCGCGCGGGAGAGACTGTGTCACTCGTGTGATGTGTTCGGAGTTCTCGAGGAAGTACTGGTTGGTGATGATCCGGATCAGCGCAGTGTGGCCTACCTGAAAGGCATGACAGTTCTTCCCTAAGGCACCTTGAGGGAATATCCTTCTGAGCAGCGATTTCCATGAGTCCGCCTCGTCCACGACGTATATCTCTCTCGTGTACCCAAGCCTTCTCACAAGTCTGGGGATGTCATCAGGACGGACCTGCGTGCTCTCGAATCCCTGTACACGACCATATGCGCTCTCATGAGTCAGATAGTCCTGGAATCGGACAGAATCACTCTCATCGCCTCTCTTTGACACCTGGACGGCATCAGTGAACTCACTGAACGGGTGCTTCTTGAGAAGGTCTGCGGCGTTGCGCACGGGTACAACCGGACCTACTAGGCTCTCTAACTCGAGGCGCGCCAGCTCCACCTCATGATAGTCCTTGATGCTGTTGAATATCTTGAAGTAGGTGTACATCGTCGAGTTGCCTCTGACTACGGCAATCAGTTGTTGTGACAGTTGATAAACGTCCCTAATATGCAGATACCGCTCCTCCGCCTTTGTGATACAAGGTTTGAAACGATAGTTGAGGGCCCGCATCCTATCATGTCGATCTTTACCAAGGACAAGAAGATAGGGGAGATTGCCGTAAAGAAGGCGTACGCTCTGCTGAAGAAGGCAGGGTATGATCCGAGGTTACCCGCCGAGGCACAGAAGGACTACGATTTCCTTTTGGGGGATGGCAGGAAGGTCGAGGTCAAGTTCGACGTCGTCATGGACTCGACAAGGAATCTTGCCATCGAATGGTCGGTTAGTGAGGATGTTGTAGGGTGGGGTCAGTACTGCAACGCCGACATTCTGATACATTTCTACGACATGGACAATGCGATAGTCCTCGACTGGCGCAAGTTCAAGGCGTGGTTGAGTGATCACATGGATGAGTTTGAGCGAAAGCCATCAAGATACAGCACTGCAATGGTCGTACTCGTTCCGATGGGGCACGTACCGCCGGAGATCACGATACCCGAATTGTCACACTTGTTCAGGTCGGACTATGGTCTCGAGCCCTGGGAGCTGGATGGAATCAGAGGTGGGGGGATACGAATTGGTGTGGCAAGACGAAGGGGATCTAACTGCACGGTCTGTAATGGACCCATTGAGAGAGATGATCTGGTAATTGAAGGTAGGTCGGGGAAGAAACATATCTCGTGTGCAATCAGCGATGGAACCATCTCTCCTGAATCCATACCACGTGTCGAAGGTTTTTCCAGGCTCGATGATGCACAGCTGCAGCGGATCAGACAGCTCACGGGCCAGTGAATCTGTCGTACGCGAGGAACTACTAGACAGAATGAATGTTGCTCTCTGCATACGGTCTCGTGTTGTTGCTCTTGTTGTCAGATCAGGTTTCAACTACCACGGCATCGTGTGACGCTGGACCCAAGAGCCGTATTCACCGATTGTCCCGAGCTGGCAACACCTCCGATAGTAGGTTTCGGGTCCCATCCCTTGTAAGGCATGCTATCTTCTCTTGGGATCGCCTTCAGGTCATCTAAATGCAACGTTGCCTCGGAGGATCAGCAGCACTGCATCCTTGTTACGTCGGATGGGCTGACGCTAACTCTGGAGGACTCAACCATGTCTCTAGTCATCAATCCACAAGAGTAAATGGAGATAGGATGTTCGGAATATCGGCTGTCAGGAAGGTTACACAGGGACATCCTCAGTGGACGCCTAATACGCCATGCGTACAGCTGCTCGGGCAAGGACTTCGTGGCTACCGCATCATCACTCCGCAGATGTCGGATCCGCATGTGTTGGTCCGGATGTTCCGTTGGGACCCTGATGGCGTATCGTTTCAATTGTCACCTTAGATGTTGTCCAGCAGATGTTGTACGAGATTACGGCTCTGCGTCTATTGAGGCAGTCAGTGTCACAGAGGACGCTATGCTGAGGTAGAGACCCTGGTACGAGAGGCCCCCCTAGGTGCAGATGTTGTCTGACCGGCGTTGTCATGGGCCCCTCCAAGGGCACTCTCACAAGGGCCATCTATGCGCTTCTTGGCATGTCTGGCTCACATCTCGCCGAGCAAAGGTTCATGTTCATTCAGGCGATGGCCCCCGCGATCCAATATGGACACACATCGTGGTACACGGAGTTTCTTTAGAAGAGTCTCATCTCTGGACCCGTTCTTCGGGTGCGCTCTCTTAGTATTGGTCATCCTGCTGATCTATGTGATTGTCGGCAACAGTTACACTTACTATGACGCGCTAGTCTTCATCGCAACGGTAGTTGGGCTGGGCACCATCGCAGCATTCCTCGTTCTGATGTCGATCAGACAGGTCTTGGCCAGGCAGATCAGAAGTGAGTCGTAGCACCCTGGGAGTCCTTTTCCCTTTACACTGACAATGCTGGCCAGCCATTCGTCGAGAGGAACATGTCGTAGGCTGCCCGATAGTCTAGACACCTCTTAGCGAGTCTCCCATCCCGACTGGATCGCGATCTTGGCAGGTTGCTGCAGAGGCATTGGTCGCACCTGACTGGCTCACACTCAGTGCAGTCCAGCCAGCATCGTGCATGAAGTGGTCCGTGCTCGCTCTGGGCAGCTCGCTGCGTGATAGTGCAATCGAGCCGTACGACAGAGCCGCGACACCTCAATGTAATTCCTTCTGAGATCGAGGACCTTCCTTACAGTGAGGGCGGTCTCTCCCCAGCCATGGTGTCTGAGTACCTGCTTTCCAGAGTTGTTGTCACAGGGTTAATATGTGTCCGGGTCCACGCGTCTGGGGGTGAGTATTATGGATACCGGGGCGCACTCGGGCCGACGGTCACTCAGAGCGCCAGCTCCTGATGAGATCCTGGGCTGTTCTCTGTATCTAATACTACTGACAGTGTTTGCGGCACTGGTATTTGGATTCCAGTCCGACGAGCCATACCGAGAGCTCATGTGGGTGACGGGGCTTGGCTTCGCATCGCTCTACTGTCTGATCCTGTCAATGAGGGGTATTCTCCGGGCCAGGCGTCTTGACCAACCGACATCATCCTGAAGACTAGTATCAGACTGATGGCGAGAGGAGCGAGTAGATGGCCTCTGAATCGAAGGAATCATGCATCTCCCGGTTGCCTCCTTCGGAGCTCTGTCAGGCATTGAATCGAGTATCGTGCTCAATGATCTGAAGACTCACGTGCTAGGTCTCCCACCTAGTCCAATGTGGTCCAGGGCGGTCTGCTGCTGTCATGGTCAGGCGGGGGTCACTGTGTCAAGCAGGGGCTAGGAGTCGACGGCAGTGATAGCCTCATTGACCTCACAAGCGAGCATTCGTATTGCGGGCAGGCAGGTCCTCACGTAGACAGGAGCCGGGTGGTACGGGGTGTTGTCTCAAGCCCTGTGTTCAGGACATCTCAGGTATCACGGAGCAACTCGGCCGGCCTCGGTACGCTGAGAGACACTCATTACTACAGCCGTCGACTGCTGCAGTGATGCGGCCATCCAGACGTACTAGGGCTTGCGCTTCCTGTGCGACCTGACTACGTCGAGGAACTTCCTGACGTTGTCCGCAATCACATCGAACCGATTTTCTGCAATTGCCTTCTTGTCTGTGATTGCAGACCCAACTCCAAGGGCGAACACTCCTGCGTCGAGGAATGCACCTGCTGTGTCGAGTTCAACCCCGCCCGTGGGTATCAGTGGGATGTGTGGGATCGGGGCCCTGATGGCCCTTATGTAGTCTGCACCCCCGACATTACCGCACGGAAACACCTTGACCGCGTCCGCGCCCATGCTGTACGCCTCCACGATCTCGGTCGGAGTGAGCGCACCTGGGAAGCACAGTTTCCCATGGCGCCTGGTCGTCTCGATCAGGTCCCTGGAATAGATCGGACTCACTATGAACTCGGCGCCCGCAGCGATCGCCTCGCGAGCAGTGGCGCCGTCCAGCACAGTGCCTGCTCCGACGAGCACTCTGTCACCGACCCTGTCTGTCAGCTCGCGGAGGACATCTGTGGCCTTCGGAACACTGAATGTGACCTCGACGATGTTTACTCCGCCATCAAGGAAAGCCTCTGCGACCCTCAGTGCTGTCGCCGATGACTCGACCCTGATGATTGGTATCAGTGCTGTCTCTCCAATGAGACTGAATGCCCTTGTTCTGTCCCACATGTTCGAATCACCTCTGAATCCTGAGGCCTGCGCCCTTGAGTATTGTCTCGGCCTCCTCCTTGTTGAGGATCGCGAAGTCGCCTGGGATAGAGTGTTTTAGCGCGGACAGGGCTCCTGCAAAGTCCACGGCCCTCTGTACGTCTTTCCACTCGAGGTAGCCGTAGATGAAGCCGGCGCTGCACGAGTCGCCAGCTCCCAGTCTGTCGACTATCTCGACCTCAAACTTGGGACTGTAGTAGAACTTCCCGCCTGAGAGAGCAAAAAGGGACCAGACGTTTCTCCAGACCGACGGAGTCTCGCGCAGGGTGATGACAACCACCTCGAAGCCATATTTGTCAGACAGTTTCTGAGCGACCTCTTCGTACGTCTTTCCCTCTATCCCGTACACGATCTTGGTGTCCTCTTCCGTGGTGATCAGGATGTCGATGTCTCTCGAGATCGGCTCCGTGAACTCTCTGGCCTTAGCCGGACTCCACAGCTTGCCCCTGTAGTTGACATCGTACGAGACCTTGCAGCCCTGTTCCATGGCCGTCTTGATGGCCTCTGCGGTCACTTCTGCGGCACTAGAACTGAGCGCAGGTGTGATTCCGCTTGTGTGGAACAGTCGGGCACCACTGAGGATCTTCGGCCAGTTCACTTCGCCTCTCTTTATCCTGCTTATGGCTGACATCTTTCTATCGTATATTACACGCTGCGCCCTCGGTGCGGCCCCGAACTCCAGGAAGTAGATTCCCACCCTCTCCTCTGGGTCCCAGACTATGTGTGATGTGTCGACCCCGTGCATCCTCGCCTGATTTCTCAGGAAGTGGCCCACCGAGTTGTCTGTGAGCTTGGTCACATAGGCGGCCCTAAGCCCAAGTCTTGCACAGGCAACAGCCACATTGAGTTCTGCTCCGCCGGCCCTTGCGACGAAGCTGTTAGTCTGTTCAATCCTCATGAAATCTGGCGGAGAGAGTCTCAGCATCACCTCTCCGAATGTCACGACGTCATAGGCCATCATGTCACGCTCGCTTCATGTTAAAGTCGGTTATAATCGGAGTACATTCCTGGTGTTAAGTATGTCGAGAGGGACATCTCAGACCTATCGGGCCGAGAACTCAGTCCGGGCAATTATCTCATCCTGCACGAATGGATCGAGCTCGACGAAGTAGGCACTGAAGCCTGCAACTCTCACTATCAGGTTCCTGTACTGAGCAGGGTTCCTCTTGGCCTCTTCAAGCATCTCTCTCGAGACCACATTAAACTGGACATGAAGACCGCCCATTCTGAAGTACGCCTCGATCATGGCCGCGAACTTCCTACGGTTATCTTCGTCGACGAAGATGTCCGGTGTGAACTTCATGTTGTAGAGCGTGCCATCGTATGCCAGTGAATGGTTCAACCGGCTGACTGACTTCATGGCGGCGGTTGGACCGTTGACGTCCTTGTTTCGGGCAGGCGAGACACCATCGGACAGCATCATCCCCGCCTTGCGTCCGTCGGGTGTCGCACCAAGCGTGTCCCCCATCGGGATGTACATGCTGACAGAGAAGAGCCCTGCATGGTATGGTCCACTCCTTGTCGTCATCCTTGACTGGACCGACCTGCAGAAGGTCTCTCCGACCCTGCGCGCAAGAAGATCCACCCTCTCGATGTCGTTCCCGTACCGGACCGGGAAGTTCTCCAGTCTGACCCTGAGGTCCTCATGTCCCTCGAAGTCCCTTGAGAGTGCGTCCAAGAGAGTGTCCATCTTGATCCTGCCCTGTTCGAAGACAAGACTGCGCACTATCTCCATCGAGTCGGCAACTATTGCAATCCCTACGCCCATGATGCCTCCGGAGTTGTACCTCGCTCCGCCTTCCTGCATTGTCCTGCCCGTCCTGATACAGCCATCAAGCAGGGCCGACACGAATGGTGTTGGGGCCAGCTCCGCATGGACTGTGGCAGCTATTCTGTCAGCACGAGTCAGGAGCTCAATTGTGTGATCGACCTGTTCTTCAAACGCACTCCAGAGCTGAGAGAACTCCCTGAACTCCCTTGGGTCTCCTGTTCTCTTTCCGACGAGAAGACCTGTCCTCGGATCCGTCCCGTTGTTCAGGGTGATTTCCATTATCTTTGGAAGATTGACATATCCAATGTTCGGCCTGGCATCGGTCTTGCCCTCGATTATGGGCTCGACGCAGCCAAGTATCGAGTAGTCGTGAGCCTCCTGGGGGTCCGTGCCCTTCTCCACCATCATCGGAATGATGACGTGGTCGTTGAACAGGCCTGGCATTCCGAGACCCTTCGAGATGACGTCCACGACCCTTGACATCATGCTGCTGGGTGTGCCCCTGTGCCATCTGAAGGACACAGTTGGCTGTGTCATCCGCACATTTGCGGTGGCCTCCAGGACCAGTTCTGTGACCGCATTGCAGCTGTCCTTACCATCTCGGTCTTGGCCTCCGATCGTCAGATTCTGAAACATTGGGAAACCTGCAAATGCAACACTATAGTACTCGTCTCTCAGCTTTATGAGCGAACTCAGTTTTATCCAGAGCATCTCGAGCAACTCGAGGGCCCTCTGTCTGGTGATACGCCCCTCTCTCAGGTCTGTCTCATAGAATGGCAGCATGTACTGGTCGAACCTGCCAGTCGAGATAGAGTGCCCGTTCGACTCTGTCTGGACAAGAAGGTGGATGAACCAGAACGACTGGAGAGCCTCGTGGAACGACTTCGCTGGCGATGCTGGCACGACTGAGCATATTCTCGATATCTCGAGCAGTTCCTGACGCCTCTCTGGGTCGGACTCCCTGGCTGCAAGTTCTCTGGCCAACAGACTGAACCTACGAGCAAACTCTATCGCGGCCTCAAGCGATATCTCGACGGCGGTGTAGAATTCGAACTCCGGACTCGGTGACCTGCACTGCTCTCGACGCTCTCTCGCCTCTCGAATGATGGACTCCAGTCCCTCGTTGAGGACCCTCCTGTAGTCGACCGTGACATGTCCGATACCCGTACCAGGTGCGCCGATAGTGTATAGACCCGCACGAGCGCCAGCCAGCGATTCTGGTGGTATCCTGGCATTCGAGGCCTCGGCAGTGCTACGTCCCTTCCAGAACTTGAACACCTCTCTGAGAGTCGCCTTGTCCTCCTCACTCACGTGGAACCGTTCGGTCCTTCTCTTGTCCAAGCGATCCAGTTCTCTGTCTATCCACTCCCACGAGTACTCGGGAAAGACCTGGCATGACCTTGGAGTGGGTCCCATGTTGCCCACTATGAGTTCCTCGGGCTCAATCCTGATTGTCATGTTTCTGAGCACGTGCGCGAATGCGCCAGCCATCCTGACGACTGCTGGTTGATCGAGATGACTGCTGACATATTCCGTGAATAGTCTTGCCCGCTCTGCTGACAGGGTGGGCATTGCATCCAGCACTCGTTGTCTCATGCGCATCGTTCGCTCAGTCAATGATCACACCACCGTTGTACAGTCTCATTCATGTAGGATGACCCTGTCTCCTGAGCAGTCTCGGTAGGAAAGCGTCTAGCCGGCTGATTGCCTCTTCTATGACCTCTGTCGAGACTGCGTAGCAGAGGCGTACGAATCCCTCGCCATAGCTACCAAAGCCTGAACCGTGTACGAGTACCACTCCCGTCTGCTTGAGGATCTCTACTGCAAGGTCGTACGACTTCATACCGAACTCCCGGACATCGGGAAACACATAGAATGCTCCAGCAGGTGGGTCGAGATACACTCCCTCGATTGAATTCAGGCCCCTTGTGATGATGTCCCTGCGCCTACGGAACGTGTCGATCATCATCTTGACGCTGTCCTGCGGTCCCTCAACTGCAGCCTCAGCTGCCTTCTGGGATATCGATGTCGGCATCGATAGAACGTGTTCCTGGAGTTTGACCATGGCTGCGATGACATCCCTCGGTCCGGTGCAGAACCCTATCCTCCAGCCTGTCATGGAGTACGATTTCGAGAACGAGAACAGGGAGATGCAGCGTTCCTTCATGCCTGACAACGAGCCCATGTATGTCGGTCTCTCATCGTCGTACCTGAACTTCTCGTAGGCCTCATCGGCAAGGATGTAGAAGTCGTGCTCGATGGCCAACTCAGCAATCCTCTCCATCTCCTTCCGTTGCGTGACTCCTCCGGTGGGATTGTTGGGTGAGTTGATGACGAGCAGTCTGGTCTTGTCAGTGATGACTCTCTCAACGTCCTCGGCCATCATGGAGAACTTGTTCTCTCTCCTTAGTGGGACGGGGACAGGCCTTCCACCCGCTAGCAGGACGTGGGCATGATGACTCACAAAGCCTGGATCTGGGTAGATGACCTCGTCGCCGGGATTCACGAGGACCAGATTGGCCAGGACAAGCGAACCCATTCCACCTGCGGTCATCATGATCTCGGTCTCGGGGTCTGCGTCGATGGAGTTCTCCCTCTTCAGCTTCCGTGCCATCGCCTCTCTGACCTCTATGAGCCCAGCGTTATGCGTGTATTTCGTGATTCCGTCGTCGATCGCCTTCTTGGCCGCCTCCTTGATGTAGGCTGGCGTGTCAAAGTCTGGCTGACCGACAGTCATGTTAAGCACGTCTCTGCGTCCCTGGACCATGTTGAACATCTTTCGGATCTCACTGGCTGGGACTTGTCTGGCTCGTTCTGACAGGATCATGGACATCAGGCCTGGGCATGTAGTCCCCCGCTTATATAGAATGTTAAAGTGACCTCCAACTCAGGTCGGGAAGCTAAATCGATGCCTGCCCCCTGTCCGTGCAGATGTTTAATAGAGGTTTTAGTCTCAGTGATTCAGGTACTGCCATGACCCAACCTACAGCTGAGGAAGTCAGAAAGAGGAACATGTTCACTCTCGCCAGTGCCCACGCTGTCTATGTGGAATGCATGAGAGAGAACTACGGCGAGCCGGGGCTAAGAGCGCTTGGTGAGGCGAACCGGCTTCACGGTCTGAGGCTCGGGCTGGAGGCTGTGGAACAGGGCGCTCTTCGCAGGGGTGACCTGAGGTCCATCTTTGAGTTCTTTCGGGCGGCCTATCCGTTCTTCGGGTTCGAACTGTCACTCGATACGGTCACCGACGACATAATTGAGATCAGGGTGACTCGTTGCCCGTGGATAGATGGGTTCAGGGCAAACCGTGCAGGTGCTGACATATGTCACTGGGTCTGCATGATCGACCACGGGATTGGACAGGCAGTAGACCCAACCCTTGAACTGAGTCTGCCTGTCTGCATGATGCGTGGCGATGAGTATTGCATCTACCGCTTTCGCAAGTCGACAACGAGTCCGACACATCACCGGCGCACTCAGATGCAAGGACGGTGAGACCAAAGTATCTCCGACACCGGGCAGAGGCATGAGTATCTTCGCTTGCGCTCGAGCTGGAGAGGCAGGTTCCGCCATCGGACAGTCGATCCATTGGTCCCGTCAATGTCGATGTATTCGCGCAAATTACATCCATAAGCAACATCACCCCAGTGTCAGGCAGCCATGGTCGATGCTCTCAGGGTCAGGGCCTATAACGTGGGCCTGGGAGACTGCATTCTTGTCACCATTCCCGCAGGTCGAGAACGGAGGCATATCCTGATCGACTTTGGTAGTACGCGAGGTAAGGACAAGCCCTACCTCAGTTCTGTCCTGAAGAACGTCCTTGAGGAAGTGTCTGGCGACCCACTCGCGGTGGTGCTCTCGCATGGCCACATGGACCACTTCAAGGGCCTTCACAACCATCTTGCCGAGTTGGACCCCGTGACAAAGGTCTTTCTCACAACGCAGCACCTGAGGACTTCGGACACGATCAGAGCGGGAACCAGGGATGGTCCGATCCTCAAGGCATTGGATGGGGTCCTAAAAGACATCAAGTCCAGGCTGAGAGCAGAGGGCGCAGACGAGGAAACAAGGTCGTTGGCTGAGGAGAGGATCTTGACCGACCAGATGCTCGACGAACTCTGCAGGGGACTGGGAGGTAGGGTCCGTTATCTATCGCGTGGTACAAGGGGGGTCCTCTCTCCGTTCCTGCGCGGAACAGGGGCAGACATCGGGGTGCTGGCCCCGGAGCAGGATGGCTCAGTATATGCAGAGAGAGTGTTTTCAAAGATCCTGCCAGCGAGAGAACGCACCGGGCTCCTCGGGAGCAAGCTGGCGAACGCAATCAGGGACAGGATGGGTGAGAGAGTGCCCATCAGAGATCTACTCATGGCGGAACGAGAGTATGACAACTCGACCAGCCTGGTGTTTGTACTCACATGGAGGGGTAAGCGACTGCTGTTCCCTGGTGACGCCGAGCTGCCAAGCTGGGAAACCATGTACAGGAATGGTCTCCTTGGACCTGTCGATCTGCTCAAGGTCGCCCACCATGCCAGCGTCAACGGTACACCTCTCGGGCTGCCCGAGTTATGGTCGTCGATGGTTGACCCGGACCGGAGACCCAAATTCCTCGTGTCCACGTACCCCCGAAAGGACTGGAACATACCCGACAGAAACCTCCTGAGGGCCCTAGGTGGATTCGGCCAGGTGGTGACCACGGAGGGCGTCGATGGCCATCCAGGCTTCGTAGACATCTCTCTGAGCTAGGCGCGGAGACTGAGTCAATCACCGACATAGAAGGAGTGGTCAATGCCAATAGACGTAGACTGGCAAGAGTGAGGCGGAAGGACCTTATCACTTCGGCAACATATGAGTCCTGAGTCTACAAGTACAGGGGATATCGGCCCCGCTTCTCAGCGTAATCGTACATCAGTACGATCTTCTCCGGTGCCGAGTCCGGCTGGATGTTGTGCGCTGGGGCCAGAATATACCCGCCGCCAGGGGCAAACGCTCTGAGCCTGGTATCTATCTCACTCTTCAGGTCTTCGACGGTCCCCTCTGCAGACATCGCCCTCTGAAGATCGATCCCGCCGTGAAACACCAGTCTGTCTCCGTACTTGGCCTTAAGATGAGAGGAGTTCATCCCCTTGGCAAGTGGCTGCACCGGATTCAGTATGTTGACACCGATCTCGATCAGGTCGTTGATGAGAGGCTCAATTGCCCCGCAGCTGTGATAGAGCAGTTCCACGTGGGGCGCCCGCGAGTGTATGTCAGAGTATATCTTCTTGAGTCGGGGCTTTATCAAGTCTCGAAACATCTCAGGACTCATGATGAGACCATTCTGATGACCCAGGTCGTCTCCGACCTGCACGACGTCGAGGTACTCGCCTACCCCATCGAGAAAGACCCTGTTCATGTCGAGTGCCAGTTTCATTGCCTTGTCCAGCATCGCCTCGGCAAGTGCTCTGTTCTCGACCAGGTCGTAGAGAAACCTCTCGAACCCTCTCATGAAGTGGGCACATATCTCAAAGACTCCCCACGGACCTCCGACCATGCCAATGACGGCATACTCGTCATCATCGTGAAGTCTGCTGGCCCATTCCTCAACACCTTCCATCCTCGAGGGGTCCTCAGGGTCCAGCCATTCGTAGTCACGCACCTGGTCGACGTCTGTAAACTCCGCCCACGGATAGTGCACGACTTCCCAGTACGGGCCAATCCATTTCCCTCGGAAGCCCCACTCGGTGTCTGTGCTGCCATCGGGGTATGTCTTTGGCTGGAAGGAGGCTGACGGATTCATGTAGACCCTCCTGAAGTCGATATGGAGCCTCCGCAGCATCTCCTCCGATATCTTCCAGCTGCTCATTATGCCCCATTCCTGTGTCTCGGGTGCGTCAATTCCGAGGTATCTCTTCAGGTTCTGATATGCGGCTGGGGTGATCCAGAGGTCCATTGGCACCCGGTCTGGTTCCTCATGGCTCACGCATCTGAGGAATCGCTCGCGCGGTTTCACAGCAGGCTCCCTCTTGTCATCCGGAGTTTCGAAACAGGCATATCAACTGTCTTCCCCGTACTTAAGCCATCGCGTCTTGATATAGGAACTCGTGGCTGGAATCGGGAGGGGGGTCGAACTGATACCGATATTGGCCCGGGCTGCCTTGCATCGGACAGAACCTAGGGCATGGTCGCGTAATGCACAATGCAATATGGCGACTGACCTTATTGAGGGACAGGGGTGGACCGGTCGCTGCCAGCCTCATCTTGTGACCTCCGAGCTAGGCCGTGATCTCGATCCGTACGAACCCGTATGTCCTTCAGTCTGATTCTCTCGTGACGGACCTTCATCCTCGTGGGGACTGATACTCGCCTGGATTAGGATCTCGCAAGAAAGAGGAGACTGTGTGCTCAGTACACACAGTCTCTATGTCTATTCTCCGCTTGACTTGCCGCTATAAGAATGGTGACTTTCGCAAGGACCAGTGGTATACACAATACCATGGAGCGTCAATGGCGTTACTATTCGAGGCGTCGGACATGCAGCACGACCGGTTGACACAGTACAACTCTGTGCCTTGGGCATCAGTCACGATTATGCCGGCGCGGTGACCACATTCGTGGAGCAGTGTCACCTTCGTCCATCTTCTGAAGATCTGACCAGTGGACTCCCCGGCCGCGCTGGTTATCAAGCCGTCAAAGATCGCAATTCCAGAGTCACCTGTACTGAGCTGGAAGTACAGACCTAGGGCGTTTGGTATCTCCAAACTCCTGTCAGCTATCAGGACCCACAAGTAGTTCGAATCTCCCTTGTGATCGGAGTACTGTATCCAGTACGTTACGAGATCGTCGAAACTGGTGGGACTGTCGTAGGGCACGCCTTCGTCAATGTAGTAATCGTACCTACCATATCCATGGAGTCTGTAGTACCATTTGACATAATCTGCTGTTGCCGCGATGTCAGAGAGAGCCATTATCGGAGTATTTTGAGCAGGGGGACTCTCCCACATGTAGTCGATCTCTAGCATGCAAGCTCTGTAGTTGAATGCGTTGTATGTCAGTTTCTTTCCGTAATACGGCGTTGCACTGTCCATTAGCTTCAATCTCACGTATACAGACTGCGCGAGGTTGTAGTCTCCGAAACCGATACTGTACGAAGCACCAGTGAGGACCGTCGTCCGGTACGTCCAGGCGTCAAGGGGAGACAATTTCGTGTAGATTTCGATCAGCGTTGCGCTACCGACCTCATTCTGAACGCATAGGTACAGTTGCGATACTGGCCCTCCGAGCACCTCGTAGTCCAGTATAGGATATGCACCATGAGGGAAGTATTCCCAGAAATCTTGTATAGGTTCTGGGGGATACGGCCAACGACTGACGAATGGTTGGATATAGAGCAGTTTCCACTGGTGCTCCTTCCAACCGCAGTTGTATATCTCAAGCTCGATCCTGTGCTCCCCGGCAGCGACCCACCAGACTGAAACGTATCCGCTGAATCCGCTGCTTATCGTGGTACGGTAAACTACTTGTCCATCAAAATAGACCGTGAAGTATCTGGGGTATTCGTCCTGATCTCTCACGATGTTTATCCAGATGTCGAGAGTTGTGATGTAATTGGGATACGTGAACTTGAAGGCAAGGATCGAGTACGACGTCTGGGGGAACCAATGTCCGCTCTTGGCCGGACTCATGACTGGCTGGGGATATAGATGAGTCGGAGACATAGGGTAGTAGATCGTGCTTGGCGTTGCGGCGCTCGTCGTGTAGTCGCTGCCCGATTCGCGTGCAACGAGGTTCTGTTGAGGAGCCGAGTCCTCCAGAGTTGAGCATGTCATGTTCCCGACCCATCCCTGATGGCAGGAACTTCCTGATGTGCTTGTGATCCCGCTCGGTGCTTTCGAAGCCGCAGTTTCCTGCTTCGCATCGATCTCGATCCAGTCACGAGACATGGCGTCAAGTATCTGTCTCTCTACTACTGAAGTGTAATCCGTATCCACCTCTCCGTGAGCTCCCTGCGCGTCTGTGACACCCTCGCCAGAAGTCACAGGAGTGAATGATGGATATAGAAACACTGAGCAGAGCACCACGAGTGCTATGGGTAGCACTATGCCTTTCTCTACTGTCTTTCGCCTCAACCGACAACCCCTCCAACGGATTGTCACAGAGGTCTTGTCTTCAACGCTTAAGAATCTTGCCACTTCTCGCCCATTTGCCGCACGACTCCGGAGAGAGGGCAGTCAGAACCACGGAAGTCTCGTTGTCTGTTCCCCTATCCCTCGCCAATCGTAGGTGCGAGAGAGCCTACGACGAGTAACTGAGAGGAGACGATGAAACTGTTCTTCCCGCTGCAACAAGGTTCGCGATGCCGGGCTGCTATCTGCCATGTGCGCCGTCCGATGCTGTCCCCTGGTGGCCAGATTCCTCGCGAACTGGACCTTAGACCCTCCCGCTGGGGATCTGGAGTTACTGACGGAGGGGGGCGTTCTGAGTCGGGTCAGTATATGCCGATCAAGATCCCCACTTGCTGTGCGTGACCAGTTGACTCCTGAGGTCGATGAAACACGGCTCAATCAATATCGACAGACGACATTGGTAAACATCTACAGTGGTTCACGAGTGTATTGCAGAGAGTAGCCCGCGATGAGTGAGGTACGTGATACTGCCTGTGGTATCGACCCGAGGGGCCACCTCACAGACGCGATATCTCCAGGCCGTTCATCGTTCCCCGCTCTTGCGTCCTGGGCACAGC
Source organism: Candidatus Thorarchaeota archaeon (assembly GCA_038893995.1). Taxonomy (GTDB): domain Archaea; phylum Asgardarchaeota; class Thorarchaeia; order Thorarchaeales; family Thorarchaeaceae; genus JAWAQK01. Next base: position 15,620 of record JAWAQK010000025.1, read on the forward strand.
ATTCAGGATACATGTCTTCAGATTCTCGCAGGACGGCGGGGCAGCTCAGTTCTGCTCGCTCAGTGATCCCTCCTGGCTCACACGCCTCATGGTTCGTTCACACGACCTCATTGCGTACCCCCTCTTCTCGTCTAGTAACTTGACACGATACGGTATCTTGCCCCCTGTACTTGCTTCATCTAGTCCCTTGAAGATGTCCGAATGTCCCGATGGACTACCGACGGGCTGCGTGACCGATGATACGTTCTTGGAGACGGAGGTTTGCTTCTGCGAGCTGCCAGTAGATACTATCCGGCTTGAAGGGCAACTCAAGAAAAGCATCGGCCCCAAGAGACAGGACGGTCTCTCTTGCGTTAGGATTCGCAGAGATGACAATCAACCATGATGTCGTGTCAATCTGTCTGATCCTCCTCAGTGCTTCTTCACAACTCGAGTCGGGCACTGTAGAGTTGTCTAACATGACTATCTTCCGTTTCGAGAAATCATGCCTGGTGAAGAAGTCATGGATGTCGTGGTACACCTCCGCAAGTTCACACGACCCACCTTGCTTCACCGCATGCCTGACCTGTCTGACGATACCGCTGTCCCCTGTGACCAGCACGACAGGTATGAATGCGCGCATATCGACCACTGTGCGTTCCCTCTCTTCACACTCTACACGTCGGACCATGAGCATCTGTACAATGGGGGAGCGTCAATACGAACCAGGGCCATACCCTCCGATCTAGTTCCAGATCCCGTTTGACCACTCTCCATGCTCATGTTTACAGATGCTCTGTCGAATGGAAGCTCAGGTCAACGGACCGAGTCCTGCGCTGAGATAACCTCTTGATAGATAACTCTTCGCAGCTTTCTAGAAATACGACACGCCCCCGACATACATTACTGCGCTCTCAAGCAACATCGGGAGTCGTAGTGGTCTGACAGTTCGATCCTGCGCCTCCAGCTGCATCCTCGATGATTCCCGCTGAGAATGAACCGGCCATCATAGCTCCTCTTCTCTGCTGGTCCACGCTCCCTCAGCCACCAGCTCTGCTCGTATGACAAGATCCAGCCAAGTCTGTCAGTGGGTAACGACCAGCAGATCGACCATAGTCCCCTGCGACTGGTTGATTCTCATCGATGACACACCATGGCCTGAGGACAGTTTCAGGTGCGTACGAACCACTCATTCAGTCATTGTGCACCGTGATACGTGCCGTCCACTGTCTTGAGGTCTCACATATTGGCCGCGGACATACCGTGACGAGCACCCAAGAGTGCTGCAAGGCTGTGCTTAAGTTGTTTCTTGTTGAGAGACTTCGCAGGCTCACACCTCAGGTGATCTGCTTGGACCGTCATGATGAGACCTTGACAGTCACCATTGAACCAGGACATCTGACGATACAGACACGTCCGATGACTCTCCTAGAGGTGCTGAGGAGGAATGGTATTCTTGTCGAATCAGTCTGCGGTGGTCGTGGGAGATGCGGCAAGTGTCTGGTCGTTACGACGCCAGCACCTCCTCCCTCACTGACTGACAGGAGCCACCTGAACCCTGAAGACGTCGCCAGGGGCGTTCGACTGGCATGTCAACATTTCGTGACTGACGGTCTGGTCGTCCGTATAGCCTCAAGAGACGGTCATCTTCCCCTGCTCGAACCAGGAGTACGTCTCACCCCGCGTGTGTACGATCGTCCGTGGGAGAGCGACATCGGTATCGCCATCGACGTTGGGACCACGACCGTGAGCTACTACATTGTCGGACTACCGAGCGGCAACCTGCTCTGCGAGGCCTCTCACGTCAATCCTCAGGTCTCATTCGGTACCGATGTGATAGCGAGGATAGAGTATGCATCTGATCACGAAGACGGAGTGCAGGTACTCAGAGAAGTGCTTCTCAGATCCATTGACCATGCAATACACCGTATATGCGATTCTGTTCAGTCATCGTGCGACCAGATCCGAAGGGTCAGCGTGGTTGGGAACACCGCAATGACGCACATCCTCCTGGGTCTGGATCTCAGGCCACTGGGTCGGGCTCCCTACAGTCCCGTGTCTGTGAGTTCACGAGAGCTGTCTGCTGCTGAGCTGGGGCTGAGTTCATGTCCGGAAGCCAGAGTCTACACGGCTCCCATGGTCGCAGGTTTCGTCGGCGGTGACACGGTAGGGTTTGTGATGGCACAGTCAATTGACCAACATGATGGGGTTGTGCTCGGCATCGATATAGGGACCAACACCGAGATTGTGCTGGGTGGAAGGGATGGTCTATGGTGCTGTTCTGCTGCAGCAGGCCCAGCCTTCGAGGGTGCTACTATATCCCGGGGCATGAGAGCCGAACCGGGTGCCATATCCCACGTGAGTATCAACGATCCGGATGGTGCTCCGCTACTTGAGGTCATTGGAGATGAGCAGACGCCGCGGGGACTGTGCGGCTCTGGCATACTGGACCTCGTTGCGGAGATGACCCGCGCGGGCATTGTCGACTGTTCTGGATCGCTAGTCAGGTCCCGCAGAGTCATTGATGTAGGACCCTACGGACGGGCCTATCTTGTACATCAGGACGACAGGGGTCACTCCCTATTGTTCACACAGGATGACGTCAGACAGGTGCAGCTGGCAAAGGCCGCAATAGCAGCTGGGGCCGCAACGCTCATGAGGACACACGGAATCTCGCCTTCCCAGTTAGACGTGGTATACATTGCTGGGGCATTCGGCTCTCATCTCTCACCCACCAGCGCACTGACAATTGGCATGCTACCCCCTGTCAGTGCCGACAGAGTGATCAGTGTGGGGAATGCGGCTGGAGTTGGAGCCAGGTCGCTCCTGCTATCGGCAGAGGCCCGCAGACGCGCCTCGAGGATTGCGCGTGCCATGGTGTACACAGAACTGGTCCGGACACCCATCTTCCGCGACCTGTTCTTGCAGGCGACGCTTCTTGGGCAGACAGACATCTGGACCGGCACCTAGCCCTACCGTTCAATTTATCAGAATCGGGTCCACAGATTGGCCAAAGATGAGTTCTCACGCTTCTGCGACATCACCACTGTCACTGGTCGAGTCCGTATTGAATCACGAAACTCCCGAACGTACACCTGTGGTCCCCATCGTCGGACTGGCCTCTGCTGAATACTCCGGGCACAGTGTCCGTGCCTTGCTGACCGATGCAGACGTACAGGCAAAGTCTCTGGTGTCGTCTCTGAGGCGGTTCAACTACGATGGGGTCTTCACAGTGATGGACCTTACGATGGAGGTCGAGGCACTGGGCGGCGAGGTCCATGTTCAGGAGAAGGCACCCCCTTACGTCGCACATCCTCTGACGTGTGATCCGTCGGCAATCCTGGAGATTGAACCAGTCTCTTTAAGCTCAGGTCGCATAGGTGTCTTCACAGGGGCTGCACGGAGGCTAGTCAATGAGGTCGGGAACTCTCACCTAGTGAGCTCATACGTCATTGGTCCTTTCACGATGGCTGGACAGCTGATCGGTCTGACCAAGTTGCTGGAGCTCACAATCGACCAGGAATCGATGACGGAACGGGTCGTGAAGCACTGCTCACATCTGGTCACCCCGCTCATCGAGATGTATGGAGACATCGGAGTGCACAACGTGGTCCTCCTGGAGCCATCTGCCAGTAGCAGTGTCATGTCCCCTCAATACTTCATGAAGTACTCCATGCCCTATCTGACCGACTGTGTCCGGGCAATACATGAGACAGGTGCCCGTGCAACGGTCCACGTATGCGGCAAGGCAGGCCAAATACTGAGTTACATGGCTCAGACGGGAGCTGACATCCTCAGCATAGATTCCCCTGTTGATCTGGTCATGGCGAGGACCGTAGTCTCTCGACAATGCGTGCTCCTCGGAAACGTGGACACCACATTGATGCTTGCTGGTCTACCCGACGCCATCCTCCAGTCAGCCAGACGATGCATCGGAGATACAGGGGGTAATAGTTTCATACTCAGCACAGGCTGTGACGTGCCAATTGGGACCCCCACCAGGAACATTGAGGCACTTGTGAGATCAGTCCATGCACACACTGTAGGCCATTCGGACACATCAAAAGGACATTAAAGGTGGAAGTACCTCATTCACTCGGTTAGCGATGACAGTGGTCCAAGCATTACTTGAGGCTCTGAGTAGTTCAGTCATCAACGGCAGATCCGACGAGGCCCGAGATGCAGCTATCCGGGCGATTGAGGCCGGAATTCCTCCCCTCGATGCCATCACAGAGGGTCTGTCGAGGGGAATACTCGAGGTCGGAGAGAAGTTCGGTCGTGGCGAGGTCTTCCTAGTGGAGCTGGTTGCTGCCGCTCGAGCTATGAAGGCTGGCATGTCTGTCCTCCTTCCTGTGGTCAAGCAGAAACATGACAAGATGCCGACATTGGGTAAGGTCCTCATCGGGACCGTTGAGGGCGACATACACAACATAGGAAAGGACATGGTCGCTACCATGCTTGAGGCCAGCGGATTCGAGGTCGTGGACCTTGGTGAGGATGTTCCGGTCAGCAAGTTCGTGGAGAAGGCGACAGAACACCGACCCGACATCGTTGCCATGTCTGCGCTCCTGACAGTATCCATGCAGAAACAGAGAGAGACTATAGCGGCGTTGAGGTCGGCCGGCATTGACGCGATCATCCTCGTGGGCGGCGCACCAACTACGCGGGAGTGGGCCGAGCAGATTGGCGCAGATGGTTGGGCAAAGGATGCGTCGTCTGCGGCCACGCTTGCAAGGAAACTGATTGCTGAACGTGGTATGGCCAGGACGAAATGAGTCTAGATGTCCACTGGCCAGTTGGTCGTCTGAATCTCGGGGCTGAAGCGAAGACGTCCGACCCTCGATACAGACCGGAGTACTTAACAGAAACTTTAGCTTTGCGTTAACATGACCGGCTACAGACAGGAGAAGAGAAATGCCAGACCTCAACAGGTTAACCCGCCTTCTAGCTGAGATTGTCGGTCCTGATAGGGTGACCGACAGAGACTTCGATCTCATTCCATATTCCAGGGACCTCAGTCCTGCCACTCAGAAAGTTCCAACGCACGTTGTCATGCCTGAGAACAGGGAAGAAATACAGAGCATTCTTCGCCTGGCGAACAAGATGAACGTTCCCGTGTACGTGAGGGGAGGTGGTACGTCGCACTGGGATGCCTATCTTCCACAGGAACCGGGAATCATGCTTGACCTGAACCGGATGAATAGAATCATAGACATCAACGAGAGAGATCTGGTCGTGACAGTGCAGCCAAACTGCACATGGGCGAAGCTTGACGCAGAGTTGAGGAAGAGAGGGCTCACCTACCTGTGCAGCGAGGCTGGCGGACCTGCAATGACGATTGGAGGATCTGTCATGAAGGCAGGAGGTGGGCCTCACTCGACAGCAAAGTTCGGGTTTCATGGTAACCATGATGTCGTCTGCCTAGAGATGGTCCTTCCAGACGGAGACGTGGTACAGACTGGTTCAGCAGCATGGCCCAGTGCAGGGAAGTTTGAGCGACAGTGTCTCGGCCCTGATCTCGCCGGGATGTTCATAGGTGCGGAGGGTATCCTTGGTATCTGTACAGAACTCACGCTGAGGATACGACCGGCCTCTAGCATCAGGGAGCGCATGGTCGCGGTATTCAGCTCTCTTGATGCTGTCGTTGAGTTTGGCCACTTCATTAACAGGTATGTGGGTGACGAGTATCTTCAGGGCTGTTACCTCTGGGTCGATCCAACTGCCCCCGAGTCCTTCACAGTAATGATGGACGTGTTTGGCTACGAGTCGGAGATAGTCAGCCATCGGAAGCGACGAATAACGGAGAAAGTGTCTGAACTTCACGGACAGCTGGTGGACCCTGCCCCTGCTCATGACTACTACGACAGGATACTGACAGGGCTCCAGGGGATCTTCACCACTGGTGTCTGGCACTTTTTTGGGGCAGGTGTGTTACGGATTGACGACATCGGCTTCCTGTATAGGATCTGGCGCGAGGAGGTCATGGGGCGTTACGGTTACAAGAAGGCCGGTTTCGGAGGACAGGTCCTTCCCCGGCGTTGGCTTGCCTTCATGGTACTGAACTACAGGGAGCCCGAGGAACTGGAGTCGATTCGCAAGATGTGCGATGAGATAGACGAGATGGTCCTGAGAGGGCCGGTAGTCCCGTACGGAATCGGTGGAAGAGATGGTCTCAGGAGACATGTTGCAGCCAGAGACACGGGTTACTACCGACTCCTGAAGATGCTGAAGAAGACCCTCGATCCTAAGGACATACTTCAACGTGGTATATTCATTCCCAAGGAGGAATTGCGTTGAGAATCAGCGACTATCGTGACATGATCTACGCCTGCGGCAGATGCAACTTCTGTCATGGTGCAGACTTCGACGAGCGTTGTCCGGAGCTGTATACTCAGTACTGGGAGTCCTCGACAGCTCGCGGAAGAATGGCCATCGCCAGAGGCATCCTCGAGGGAAAGATCAACTACACACCTGACCTCGCAGAGAGGATCTTTGGGTGTTTTCTCTGTGCCCGTTGCAGGGAAGAGTGCAAGAAGGCCGCAAACATAGATGTCATTGCCATCACGAGGGCCATGAGGGCCGACTTTGTGGACATGGGTGTACAGATCCCGGATGGCGCCCGGACCATGATTCAGAACCTGACACAGAGCCGAAACATCTTTGCGGACCGCCCGACAGAGTATCTGCGCTGGTCGAGGGGCATCGACTTCGAAGAGGGTTCAGGTACGCTGTTCTACCCCGGTTGCTTGGCAAGCCACCGGTTCAAGGAGAAGACAAACATCCTCGTCCAGGTCCTACAGTCTGCAGGCATCAGGCTGGACTCGTTGGGCGAGGATCAGAGATGCTGTGGGACACCGTTCTGGGTCACAGGGTCCCTGAGAGAGGCGCGTCAGTGGGCCAGTGATTTCACTGAACTACTCAAGTCAAGGAAGGTCAAGGAGGTAATAACACCCTGTCCAAGCTGTTTCCGTGCGCTCGAGGAAGAACATCCGCGTCTACTTGGACTGAGCTCTCCCGCGTTCAGGGTGCGGCACGCGAGCGAGGTACTTGAGAGTCTTCTCAGGACCAGGCGGCTCAGGCCCAAGATCCCTGTCGACAAGGTCGTCACATACCATGACCCATGCGAGATTGGGCGCTACCGGGGGGTCTACGACCAACCACGACAGGTTCTTCTCTCAATTCCCGGTGTGAGACTTGTCGAGATGGCAAGGTCCCGCTCCGATGCGTTCTGTTGCGGCGGAGGCGGGGGCGTCAAGATCATGTACGAGGACAACTCTCAGAGAGTCGCCTCCAGAAGATTGGAAGAGGCAGTGGCAACCGGTGCTGAGATCGTGGCGACATGCTGTCCAGCATGCGAGCTCAATCTGACTCATGCCGTGTATGGGGCCGGCGCATCCATGAGGGTGCTCGACATTGCTGAGATGCTGGCGGTATCCTGCGGCATCGTGTCAGGTGAGATCCTTGAACCCGATTACATCCCTGAAGACTGAGCCCGCTCCTATCCGCCGTGGGATTTCTATCATCATCAGACGGTCCTCCTGGCCGGACATGCAAGTCTAGGTCAGTCGGGCCGGGCTCAGCGATCTGTTGGAGTCATCCACCGTGACCTCCCGCGTCGAGAGGCTATCCTCCGACCGCCGCTATCATGAAAACAACTAGGTCTCCCTCTGACAGTGGTGTATCAAGGCCGCTCGAGACTGCATTGACACCGTTGAGAAACACTACAGTCTCCCGCTTCAATGTCCGCCGGTTGACATCGTCCATGTATATCTCCATCCTCTTCCCGAACTTCGTGTGAAGCCTCTCAATGAGTGTGCGCAGGGTCGGCCTCTCCCCGGCGTCAAAGGCAAATCTCTCGTGGTCAGAAGCATGAAGCGCCTTAGCCATCAACTTCACAAAGACCTGTGTCATGACCGAGTCACCATCATGGCACCATGTTCTCACTAGATGCACTTGAATAGTTATATATGGTTCTCTTGAAAAGGTTATAAAGATATTAATCCTGTATCGGTCGTCATTGAGACAGCTCAGTCACTAGTTTCGGAGAGATTTGACCCCTTGAACTCATCACGGACAGATCGAATCACATTGAGACAGTACCTCCAGCAGAATGCAAGGTTCACTCCTGTCCACTACAGGGACATAGCCCGCGAGCTGGGACGTTCCGAGGCGTCAGTCATCGCATCGCTCTCGATTGAGGGAAGGCAGGCTGCAGAGTCTGGTAGGCCTCCGTATTTCATCAGGACCGGGCCCGGTCTGTACCGATACAACGATCTATGTGAGGGTGCTGCAGATGAGGAGTCGATAGACCAGGTGATGCGGACCCGCGCACAGGAGTTCAATCGCGCCACACGGAACGAGATGAACCGGATGATCTCATTGTTGGACCTCGATGCGTTTGAGAGTCTGACGAAGATAATACTTGTGAATATACGCGCATATTCCGATGAGCAATCGCCCGATGAATCGAAGCGACTCGTGGTCAGGCAGCGCCACGGTGACACTGTGGAGATGACCACTGCCTGGCGCGATGATGGCGGCTGCTCTCCTGTTGTCATCTACGCCAAGAAATGCTCTCTTGACGAGCCAATTGGTCCCGATACCATTCGAGAGCTCAGAGGGACCCTACCACGCTACGGTGCGAATCAGGGTGTACTGATAACGAACGGTATTGTGACCGATGAGGGACGTAGGGAGGCTGTAGGATACTCGGAGGACGGGCTCAAGCTCAGCATTCCACCAGTCCACATCATGGACAAGGAGATCATCCTGAACGTTCTTTTTGAGAGTAGGACTGGGATACGCACAAGGAATGTCGAGCTGTTTCTCCTGGACAAGGACTTCTTCCAGCAGCTGCGCAACTATCATTGAGTCGAGATGTGCACGGGCACCACAGAAGCAACTTGAATATCGGGCCGGTCGATCCGTGACTTAATCTGCACTTTAATGAGCGGCTACGAATTGGGTTAAGGTATAAATAACCGCTCGTCACTAGTATCTTCGTCACGGCAAGAGTCGCCGTGAAAAGCTGGAGAGAGAAAACGCAATATGAGCGGTCAGGACAAGCTCTTGTTTGTGCGTGAAAGCTCCGGTCTCGTGAAGGAGGTCGGACCATGGTTCGCGCTTTTGTTGCCAATTGCGTTGACCGTGGGCCCCTACTTCCACTTTGTGGCCCCACAGGTGTCAACCTGGTTCCCTGGCGCACACCTAGTTCCGGTGTTTGCGGTGGGTACCTTTGCGATACTGTGGGAAGGCATAGGCACGATGTGTCTCATGTTGGCGATGCCACGGTCTGGGGCTAGCTATCACTTCGTGGGCAGAGGTCTCCATCCGCTGTTCGGTGTGATGGAAGGCTGGCGGTCTGTGATCACGAACCCTGTCTTCAGAGGTTCTGCCAGCTTCTTTGCTGCACGTGTGTCTGCTGGCGGTTTCGTCGTAATCGGCGTCATAACCGGTAACCAGGCCCTGGTTGACATCGGAAACGCCCTGAGCAGCACCACAGACTACGTACCCGTAGTCATCCTTGCGCTGGTACTTACGGCTATCGCCTTCATATTCAGCTACCTGAGCGTGAAGACGCTTGGATGGTTCGTCGTGATACTTGGCACGATCAACATCCTGGCTGTCATCGTCGCAGATGCTGTGCTGCTCTCAACCAATGTCGCCTCGATATGGGACACAGTAATGCCGGCCGGAAGAAGAGTGGCAGACCTGATGGCGACGTCATGGATCACAGACATCAATGCGTACACGACCCTGAACCTGGGCGCAGTGGCCGCTGCACTGACAACTGCCGTCGGTATCATGTGGCCATATCTGATAATGCCGGTTGCGGGTGAAGTGTCACAGCCCAGCAGGAACATTCCGCTGAGCTGTCTCGGTGGAGTTGTCGGTATCGGTGCTCTGTTCATGCTGTCGGCCTACGCCGTCGAGTCAAGCATGGGCACGCTCCTGTACTGGAACAACAGCTCCAGCGTCGGTGTGTTCCCCGGCATTGGAAACTTCGCCGCGATCGCACTTGCAGCGAACCCAGCACTTGCCATCTTCGTGGTCCTTGGTCCACTCTACGCCAGCACACTGGATGGGCCAAGCAACGCCCTGTGGGTGACGAGGCCATTCCATGCAATGGCAATGGACAGAATGTGTCCTGAAATAATGGCTCAGATCCATCCAAAGTACCATGTACCTCACATAAGCCTGTACTACTGGCTGATTGTCCAGGTGGCAATCATTGTGATGGCCATATGGTACGACGTGTCCATTGCAATCGGAGTGCTGTTCACGTACACCTTCATCCGGTGGCAGTTCACACTGGTTGAGATCTCGCTGCCATACTACCGACCGACTCTCTGGGAGCGATCCGGTGCTTGGAAGATACTTGGCTTCCCGTTGGTCTCCCTCGCAGGTCTGATCAGCGGTGCTGTGTTCTTCTACGCACTGATCAGCTTCACTCCGAGTGCAGGTGTGCCCTTCGAGACTCTGTTCACCGTAGCCGTCTACCTATTCGGTCAGCTGATGTACATGTACTACGGTGCAAAGAACAAGGCGAAGGGTGTGGACATGGCAGCCATCTTCGGTCAGTTGCCGCCAGAGTAGTACACATGGGAGAGTTCCGCTCTCTCCCCTCCTTTTTTCTGTCGTCCGAGTATTCTCAGGGGTCTCCCTCATTTTCTTCAGCAGGAGGAAATCCCTCTCGACTTGCCTTGCTCACAAATGGCTGTAAGTCGTCCCATGTCTCGTGGAAGACGGACGGAAACGAGCATGGCCTGATAAGCCTCATCTGAACGGTCCCGCTTGCAGTCCTGTATCTCTCGAGTGCATCCCTGGCACATGTGAGCATGCGCTTGCGTTCGTCCTCGTCCCACACCTGTAGCCTGAACGTGTAACTGTCCTCATACCAGATGAAGGCCAGCTCGGGGACGTCTGCGTCGAGCACAGTCACCTCTCGAATTAGCCTCCACGGCCAGAAGGTCGACATCTGCTCGAGCCGGGGGCTCGCACCATAGAAGCTTATGGCCATGCCCTCGTCGGCAAATACGATGTCAGGGTCCCTCTCTTGGAACTTCTTCCTTGGCTTGGCCGAGGGTCCTGTCTTTATCCAGTCGTGCCACTTGAGCCTGATCCGCTCAACATTGTGGCATCTTGCCAGTGTGTATTCGACTGCTGCTGCAGTGCCATGATGAGCAAGCCCGGGTAACGAGGGCCTCTGCAGATATCTCTCCACGAGTCCCGTGACTGTATCTACATCTTCTTCTGGCACTATCGACCAGACCTGGAAAAAGGCCTCTCCCCTGGCACGCATGAAGAGAAACAGTATACCTCCCGGACCGATCACGTCGTAACCATCAGGCGGAGTCTCGCTTATTGGCCATGTCTTGTCATCCTTGCAGCAGTTTACCCGGGAACTGTCAAATGCTATGACTTCGGGCCAGGTGACATCGAATTGGACCGTATAGCTCTTTCCCCTCTTCTTGCGTGGGAGTAGGAACTCCACGCCCGTCTGACTGATACGGGTCTCACCGTGGATCTTACTGTAAGGGTCAGCTCCAACGTAGTCGTATGATGCATCCTTCTCGAACAAGCCGTTCACCCATTCGAATATCTGGTCTTCCTCACACTCCTGTCTGACGGGAACGGGAAAACGCTTATGTCTTTCTGACTTGGGAACCCCACAGGTTGTGAACACTCATGAGCAGTAAACGAACTGGCGAACCGACTGCAGACCGACCTGATAGCATGGACGTGGACTCGTTTGAGTTTGATCCGAGCAGTCTAGATCTTGAGTGGTCGAAGGACTTCATCACAGTCTTCGACGGATATAGGATCCACAGATGCTTCGACCTGACATTCATAGAGAAGGCACTGGGAGAGGGCAAGCTCGGCAAGGACTTCATCAGACAGTGGAAGTTCGTGCGGACGGTCCTCCATCGCTTTGCTGCAGTGTCGCCTGAGGTCCCAGGCGTGATGACATGGTACACCAGACGGCAGGCCCTGCGATTCTTCTCACTGATCCTGATCACAGTCACCGTTCCTGCGGTCGTCCTCTCTTGGGTCTTCTATCAGGTGTGGCTCATTCCCTACACGATTACGTTGGCCATCATTGCGGGGTTGACAATGGCCATTACCTGGACTATGGGACACTACTACAACCGAAAGATCGCCTGGGCAATTGAGCACTACTGGGAGGACCACCCGGAACTCTTGGTGCGTGAGAAGATGGCATTGAAACGATGGACCCAGACGACAATTCACCACGCTCGTCGTCTGATGAGGAGGACTGGTGCAGACCCGGCGAAGAATCTGATAAAGTTCTACAACAACGACTACGAGGGCATTCGAGTCCTGAACGAGCCGAACCTGTACAGGAAGCACTACACTGTTCAACTTGAGGTGTAAATGCCATTGTCGTTCGAGGACGACACCGCCCTCACTCTACCAGCTCCTCTATGGGTACATACTCTGTGTCGAAGCCAAAGTGCGATGGTCCCAGACACTGAAGTCCCGCAGGCTCCCTGAAGATAGGACTGGCAGTCTTCATTCCCACTACGCTCACCAGGTCATCCTTCTTGAGATCAGTGTTTGTGATGGGTTCGCCCGTCTTCTGATCGATGATCTCTATGAGGTCTGGGCTCATCACCCAGTACCTGTCGTCGAGCCAGCTCATGTGATTCTCGTTCTTGAACCATACCCTGAGCTCCGAGCCGGGCCTGACTCCGGAGCCTCGTATCAGTGTCTCACCCCACATGTAGCCTTCTCGGTTCTCCCATTTCTTCCCGACGACCCTCCCTCGGAACAGGACCCATCCACCGACCCTCTCTGCTATGGCGTCTGCAGGATCGTCTCCAGATTCCCGAGAGGTGCGAATTGCCCTGCCCACATCCAACGCAGTGGTGAGCGTCCCTGGGATCACGGCCTCTCTGAACTCGGCTCCTCGCAGTGGGAATGCCACATTTCCCACACGGCCCCAGGCGGCCTCGCTGAGTGCCTTGGATATCCTCTCTCCCATCTCATAGCTGACAATATTCTCAACGATTGTGGTGTCCCCATACCAGTCGACCAGCGCCATTGGACCCATCGAGAGCCCCTTGATACACACAGTGTTCTGACTTATCTCGGGGACTGCTCGTCCCGAATAGTCGCCGTCCACACAGCGGGTCCGATGCTTCACGGCAGCATCAATGGGCGCCGGGGTATTGACTCCACCGAGCTCGAATGGCACTACTGCCGCAAACTTGACGCCCATGTAGTCCTCGAGGACCCTCAACCCCGTCGACAGTTCAGCCTCGAAGTGACTCATCACCATCCGGTTCCTTGCTCGTTCGACCTCCGGCGTAGGAGGGGCTATGGTGCCCGAGTAATATGCACAGGCAAGCCAGTCTGATTCGCGAATCTCTTCACAAGGCAGTAGTTCTATTGCGTTGCCACTGTCAGCGTGGGGATAGAGCATCTTCAGACCTAGTTCCTTGCTACCGCCTCCCCCTGTACCAAAGAACGTACAGCCAGTGGCAAGATCTTCCATGTCTGTCCTACTTTCGAGCCTCGTCATTGTGGCATACCACCCATTGTCTGTTCGTTTCCGATATCAAGAGGGACGTAGTGCTGAGTTGGGTCCTCCTGTCAGGTTCGACTCTCTGAACACACACTAGTCCGATGCGCTACAGCTCGACTCGTCCAGCGGTCGCCTTACCATGATCGACCGTTATCACGAATCCCTTCAAGATACCCTCGCGGTATTCCGAACCGGGATTGACGCAGAGAGTCCTTCCGATGTTCGTGAACCCCACCGACTCGTGAATGTGACCATGCATCGATACGAGAGGCTGGTACTTCTCAATGACCTTCCTGACCGCAGTACTTCCGACCGGCTTTGTCAGGGCGAAGCCTCCGGAATACTCTATCCTGTGATCGCCTGTGAGTGCCGGTGCAGTGTCTAGTCCGGATCCGTAGGGGGGCGCATGGAAATTGCACAGCAGATTCTCGTAGTCGGACGCACTGACGCGGGCAAACTCATCCTCAAGCTTGCGCTCGAGCTCCTCCTCGCTACACTGTCTCGGAGTTGCCCATGGGGTGTCATTCACCCACTCACAACTGATGAGTTTGTGGACAGGGCCTATCTCAACGACCCTCTTGAGCGGATATATGGCTCTCTCGTGATTCATGATGATATCATCTATGACCCACGGGTCGTCATTTCCTGGATTGACCACCAGTATCACGTTCTCCGGGATCATCTTTGCAGCAAGGTCAAGCCAAGATATCAGGCGCTCCCTCATGAGTCGAGTGAACAGCTCCTCTTGTTTGGTCTTGTCCTCCTGCAGCTGAGCAATATCCTCCTCGGTCAGGACTACTGGGTAATATCCCTCGTTTGACTGCTGTTCGACGAACTTGTCCACATCGCTCTTCTTCTTGAATTCCTTCTTCTTACCATAAGGTTGCGCGTACCACCTTTCTTCCTTCTCCTGGACGACTGGCACTATTGCCTTGCCTGTCAGGTCTCCACACATCATGGCCACATCGACCTTGAAGGTGGATGGTGCTCGACACATCTGATACCAAGTCTTGTTGCTACCGTGCGGATCGCATGCCTGGAATATCCTCAGACCCATTGGATAATTACTCCTTTAGTGATAGGTCATTGATGTTAATATCCGGTTAAGAGCTTAATGGTGACGACCAGGCCAGCTTAAGAAATGGTTAAAAGTTCGTACTGGAATCAGCTACCCGATATGTCGAGGCCATTTGGTGAGATTCTGGATGACTACCAGGCTGAGGCCAAGAGAATCGTTGACGCGGCCTCTTCGAGAGGATTCATACTCAGGATCCTCGGCTGCCTGGCGTTCAGGATACAGTGTCCCGAATATGTTGACCTGCATAAGAGCATGGGTCGAGAGGTCACTGACATAGACTTCGCAGCCTATTACAAGGACATGGGCAAGATACGGAATCTGTTCCGAGATGACCTGGGATACACCTTTGTTCCGCCAGGATTTGCACGAGCGACGACCCTTCGTGACCTCTTCATCAACCCGAAGACGAACTTCAAGGTGGACGTCTTCTACGACCAGCTCGAATTCTGTCATAAGATAGAGCTGAAGAAGGGAAGACGCCTCGACGTTGACCCGTATACGCTGCCCCTCGCCGAACTCTTCTTGGAGAAGACACAGATAGTCGAGATCAACGCGAAAGACCTGAAGGACCTGATCATCCTGTTTCTCGCGCATGATATATCGGACACGCTCGATGATTCGAGGATCAACGGAAAATACATCGCCAAGATCCTCAGCGATGACTGGGGATTCTATCATACCGTCACTGAGAACCTGAAGAAGTTCCAGGATTTCGTGTCGGGAGAGAGTGCCCTATCAGAGGAACAGAGAGAACTGATCCGACAACGTTCACTCAAACTGTTCCAGCTCATCGAGAATGAACCCAAGACAGGTGGTTGGAAACGCAGGGCTGCGATAGGCACGAAGCAGCGCTGGTATAAGATCGTACATGCCATGGAGGGCGAGCGAAAGTAGGCCAAACTGCCGGTACGTTGGGTGATTCAAACATGAAACTTAGCAAGGAAAACGCGCTAGACATGCTTATCGGAGCAGGCATACTGGGAACGGGTGG
The DNA here is from genome assembly GCA_038893995.1 of Candidatus Thorarchaeota archaeon. Taxonomy (GTDB): domain Archaea; phylum Asgardarchaeota; class Thorarchaeia; order Thorarchaeales; family Thorarchaeaceae; genus JAWAQK01. The sequence goes on from JAWAQK010000025.1 coordinate 31,217, forward strand.
CGGTGGACACCCCGAGAACTTTGGAAAACCGATTGTTGAGTGGGACTATGCAAGAGGCCGGGTGTACGAACTGACCGATCCTGAGCAAGTCCGCGATGACGCCTTCATTGTCTGCGGAGGATATATGGGGAGCGTGAAGGCGTTTACGTCCGTCGGTAATATGCTCGAGGTGTGGGAGTCGAGATACGAGTTGCTAGAGGCAATGAGAGTCACCGAGAAGATCACCGGCAAGAAGGTGAACCACCTCGTCCCGTTCGAGATCGGTGGGCTGAACACTACAGTGATGCTGTCTCTGGCTGCAAGAACAGGGATCACGACTGTTGACGGGGATGGACTCGGCCGTTCCGCCCCGGAGACCCAGATGATTACTTTCGTGGGGTATGGAATCGAACTGTGTCCAATGCCTGTGGTAACACGCAATGGTAGCGTGATAATAGTCGACAGGACTTCCAGTCCCGCCCTTGCTGACGAGATCGGTAGATTCGCCGTCGTTCAGGACGGAGGCGCAGGAGCCAATAATCACTACTACCAGACCGGGGCACAATTGAAACGAGCTGTCATCCCCAACAGCATTACAAAGGCAATGACATTGGGAGAGCATATTCGTGACGCCAATGAGCACGGCCGCGATCCAATAGATGCGTTTCACGAGGTAATGGGTGGAAAGACACTCTTGACCGGCACCGTCAAGCAACTGATCGGAGAGGACAGGGCCGGTCACTGGCATGTTCGCATGGTCATTGCAGCAGAGGACAGGAAGGGCAAGATCGAGGTGACTGTAAAGAACGAGTACATGATGCTGACCTGCGACGACCGACCGTGTGTCATGTTCCCGGACCTCATATGCATACACTATCCGGACACTGGCTACGGTGTGATGAGCTCTGATCTGAAAGAGGGCATGAGGGTGGTCGTCACAGCCGTAGCCGCTCATGAGCGTCTACGTCATGCC
>JAWAQK010000026.1:0-31815 GCA_038893995.1 Candidatus Thorarchaeota archaeon
GTCGCTTCACGACTAGCGCGGCTACACTCAATGCCCATGCTTCACCGTCAGGTAAGTAGCGGACAGAGATGGCGACGAGTGCCAATATGAGGGCGAGGATGATAATGATACCGAAGACGGGCGCTAAGACCAGGATTTCGAATCCCTCCCCATGACTGAATAGAAGAGCTGCTCCCACCACAATCCCAGCAAGCATGGTTCCTACGAGGGCGATGACCCCTCTGCGGACGGTGCGTGGTAAGGGCCGACTCTCTTCCTCGTCATTGCCGTATTGAGATGGACGAATGTCGTCAGGGACCGGGATGCCCATCATAACATGAATGAGTGCCAAGTCATAATCGACCCCGTATATCTTCTCGAGGTTCTGGTCGATGTCGATCCTATCTCTGAGTGTCTCGAGGAGATACAGTGCTGACAAGACTAGGTATGGACTGAGGAAGTCGTACAAGTATGGCAAGTATTCCATCTTGCCCTCCAAGAATATTTCTGATACTAGTGTTGAGAGGAGTCGGTTAGCAGCCAGGGATGCAAACCCGAAGAGAAGAACTCCTCTCAAGAACGCTGCGACTCGGCTAGATTTTCCAACCTTCAGTACCTCTCTGGCGAGTACTACCTGGCCGTATACTCTTTCATTCAGCAGTCTTTTCATCATGGGGGTTGAAACAATGACCGCCCGGAAGAATGCATCCCTGGACGACGCAAGAGTATATGTTTCATCGTCACGTTGCCAGAGTTCGATCCTGCTCGGGACATCAAGATGTTTCTTGACCTGCTCAAGGAGTTCAGCCATCTCGGGGTCTGTCACGGGGTTGCGAAAGTGAGTCTTCTTGAGCAGACTGACGACGTACAAGGTGGCTGATCCGACCGTCAGGGTCAGGATGGTATACTGAAGAAATCCGATATGAAGATAGTCGAACATTGCAGCAGCAGTACTGACGAATGGCCACAGATATCCTGCTAGTAGCACCAGCTCATTACCGAAGATTAATGGCGCAGTGTTGAGAGACTCACGAAGACCATGTTCAGGAATACACGTCCCTCCCGTCGTCTTGATCGACAGTAGGCATTAGCGCCACGGTTCACACAGGAACCAGGGCCGACGTACGCTTCCAGTCTTTGCGCCTATTGTCTCGACTCACGCTGGCAGTGCGAGTCTTTCTCCCGTGTAGCACGAATGTCGTACCTCGAAGTACCTGTCGTTAAGGTACACAACGTGGCAGAATTACTGTCGATGGCATTTCTATTTGTAGATTGTGCATGGCCATCAATGTCTGTGGGCCTTGGATCCGGAGCCCTCATGGGGATGTTGTTCGGTCAGGGTCTGACGGTCTCGCGCAGTCGTGTCCAGGTCAGGGCTGGCAACAAGACCACAGACCCTCTCTTGTCCATTCTCAATTCATTGTCTCGAGTGATTTCGGGGTTGTCCAGTTGTCATGAGGCGTGGTGGGTTCATGTCGCAGTCATCGACAGCTGTGATGATAGAGGCTCATGACACAGGCTCCTCTTATCGCAGGCGCAGATGTCCTCCAATCGATAGACACATCAGGTGATGTCTACTCTGTCTGGATTGGGCTTGACAAGTGTGCCGCATCGTAGGATCCGATCATCTGTGCAGGGCTGATGCGTTCTCCTCTTCTGATAACGGAGTCTAGTCTTGGTGATAATGATGTCAGACGGAGTCCTCGCATATCAGACTGGCCACGGCCCATCATACAATGACAAGGTGTGCTCCAGATGCATGGGTCACAGAGCGTTGTGTGGAGTGCGTCCCTGTCCGATTGTGATGAGGGCCGTGACACTTGCAAGGATTGATGAGAGAATGTCTGGGAATGCCCTCTCTGGGTCATCCCCACCAGGTGTCTTTGTTGGGAGCTACGGTTATCCGCAGGTCTTGGTCGGTCCACTGATTCCGCCTCTCAGGGGTCCGGAAGTGACCCTGATGGAACGCCCTGACCTCTGGCTTGACAAGACACTGGATGAGATCATGGCACTGAGGTTCAACCTGGTACGTACAAAGAGATCCATACGTGTCGAATCAGCAGTCGATCCTCCGAGGGTCCTTGCAGAGACCCAAACTCTGGTCCTCTCTGACTCACCAGCCGACACAGAGGCGACACTCCTCAAGAGACCTCAGTTCACCTCCATCTTTACCAGGGGTATGCTACCCATCGGACCCTCAGCACCCCTAGAACAGTTTCGCCTTGATGACAACCCCCATGTCCATCCTTCAGTGGATAGAGTCACGTCCGACACTGACATGAGAGCGGCTGACGGTGTAATGGCACTGTTCAGGGATAGGATTGACGTACAGCATATTGTGCGGTTGTTCTCTGTGGGCCTGATCGGTCAGAACCGCTCACGGCGTCTAGTCCCGACCGAGTGGAGCATAACTGCAGTTGATGACATCATAGGGCGAAGGCTGCACCGTCAGATACTGGATCTCGACTGGATATCGGATTATGAGGTATATGCGAGTCATGCCCTGGGCAACACAGTCGTAGTCCTCATGTCTCCCGGAGCCTGGCAGTACGAGGCACTTGAGTGTTGGCTCATGGGACCGCGAACGAACGTGATATCTGATCACGAACATACTAAGGGCCGAAGCAGCTATGCCAGCTCTGTCGTTGGCGCCTATTACGCAGCACGACTTCCGGTACTGGAACACCTCCACAACAATCGGAGGCAGGCATCTGTAATCGTGTTCCTGGAGATCGACCCCAAGCAGTGGCTTCCCCTTGGTGTCTGGAGGTTCCGTGAGATCGCGCGGCGCGCCCTGAGGGATGGTCCAAGGCGGTTCTCGACGCTAAGGGACGCTATCATTGGGGTCAGCTCTCATCTGAGAGCGCCAATAGAGGCATATCTCCGAAGGAGTGCCCTGTTCGAGGGACTCGATTCGCAGACTCAGCTGACCGAGTATTAGGCGGGCAGTTTAAGTGAGCGGCTCCCCCAGGTAGGTGCTGTGAGGACTCCACTGTATGAGAGAATGTGCAGGCTGGGCCGCAGGATCCCACTCTTGTCGAGGACTGACGCGGGCCGTGTGGACAGGGATCTTGCCCGGGCCGTACGCTTCCTCAGACCATCCATGAGTCTCGATGTCAATGGGGTTGTTGGAGCTGCTAGGCTCCTCGCGATAGTGGCGTGGTCGTTGTCCCTTCTCTCTCTGATTGCGCTCACCGGTAGCGTCATAGTGTCCATTCCACTGTCACTGATGGTTGGATTGCTGGCCTACTATGCAGCCATCTCCTATCCAATCAACCTGATGAACGCATATAGAATTGCTCTCTCAGAGGAGTCCGATCTCATATTTGAGCAGTTTGTGCTTGTCTTTCAATCGGGAGGAACCATCTTCGATGCCATTGAGCTGGTGGCACGCTCTTCTCATCCGGTCCTATCAAGGGCCTTCCAGGAGATGCTGAGTCGCATCAATGATGGAGTTCCTCCCGAGACATGTCTGCTTGAATTCGCTCGCGACCAGCCCTCAGACGATCTGAGGCGATACATCATGGGCGTGATATCTTCACTCGAGAGGAAGACTGAGATGCTGGACCTGCTCTCCGGTCAGTCTTTTGAGGCAGAGATGACCCTCAGGTCGAAGAACCTTGAGCTTGAGAGTAGGCTACTGGTAGTAGCTGCACTCGCGACCTACGTCCCGGTCCTCGTCACACTGGCTGTCTCGCTGACGGGTTCTGCCAGTAGTCCTGTGGTCCTTGCCGCCGCTCCTTTCTTGATGTATCTGAACATGTTCTTGCGTGTGCGTTTCTCAAGGAGCTTCTCAGTCGACTTCGATCGTCCGAGGTCTCCGGGACCACTCGCTCCGAACCAGCGGGATATCATGACCGAGTATGAGGAATTCCTCAATTTTCTGATACTTCTGAGTGAGCGCCTCAGGGCTGGCGACACCCTTGAACACAGTCTCCCTGAGATCAGGGGACAGGTCTCCACGGAGATACAGACGCTCATTGATCCTGTCATTCATGCCATCATTGAGGAGCACGCCGACATCAGAGAGGCCATGAGACGCGCTGCTGAGAGGTCAAAGGGCCTACGGGTCTCAAGGATGTTTCTAATGATACCTGAGATGTGTGAGATATCCTGCGTCAACGCCGGGGATAGACTCGGGAAGATCGCCGGAAAGTTAGTCAGTCGTTCGCACATCGCCAAGGAGAGAGACTCGATTGTTCAGGCACAGAGGTTCAAGGTCTATCTGCTGACCCTGACCAGTGCTGTCGTCCTTGGTATGCTCACCTCTCTCTCTCCGTTCTTGTTCATAGGAGGCCTCCTCAATCAGACGACCGGTGGCTCTACAGGGCTGGTGGCTGGGAACCCGTTCTATCTCTTCGTCACAATGCTCTCAGTGGTGGCCTTCTCAGGGCATCAGAACTCTGTCATGGTCGGTGGCAGACGCCCGAGGCTGACAGCATCAGTGTGTGCTCTACTGTACTGGACATCGTTCTCGCTCTCATCGTTGTTGCTGGGCAGCGGCCTTGCGTGACATATCTTTTTTAGACAGCAATGATGCTCTAGACGCATAGAGGTGTAATCTCTATGCAGTTTGGGGTATTTGATCTGACCCTCGGCCAGATCATGGCCTATTTCCAGGACGCTTGGGTCGTCGGATGGGTCCTGATTGGCTCTGGTGTACTGGCAGCGATATGGCTGTTCGAGAACCTGACAGATCCAATCCCGATACTCGGCAGCCTGGTGGACGTGTTCGTGGCCATCGGTGCCTATCTGGGCTTCATCGTTGGTATCTTGGATATGCTTGTTGGATACGTGGTCTGGACGACAAACCCCACCGGTACGATTGTAGCCGTTGCCCTGATAGTGGTGGGCTTCTCGCTCTCGATGCGGCTCCTGTCAAAGGTTCCCCTGGCCCTAGTCTTCGCCCTTGCAGCCTCGGGATTCGTCACGTTCACGATCTACGGGTTCCTGATGCCGTACGCGACAGCCTCGATCCCGTATGTTTCTGACATAGCAGCAATGCTGGTCTCTCTCAAGGGAATGATAGTGATATTCCTGATAGTGTTCACGGTCGCCTATGTCGTAGGCGGAGTTGCACTGAAGGCCATACAGCTGATTGGCAGACTACTCTCCTCCACACCAGTGAGCGTCGTCATAGGACTTGCTGCAATTGCCATAGGCGTCGTCGTAATCGTGATGCCAGCAATGGTCGGGCTCGTAGTACCATGGCCCACAACGTGAGGGTGACTCCCCTCGCGTTGTCTCTTTTTATCTATCATTCAGTACGGGTGCAACCTGTCGAGGTTTCCTCAGTTCCCTGAACAGTACAAACCTGACCGATCTCTTACTGTAGAAGCGTGCTGCTCCAATCATTGAGCTCTCGGCCTCCAGGATCGTGCTGAACCATTTCGACACGAAGAAGGACTTGTCGGGCAGTTCGCTCGTATCATCATCCTCCTCGTACTCGGCCGGAGCATCAAGTCCTGCAGGAATCAGGATGACGACCCTGAATGCCCTCTCGTCTCGGCTCATCTCCAACCATATCTCACAGAAGGCCACGCGTATCACTTCGTTCCAGGCTCAAGAAACATTCTCGCCGGGCCTAATTAACTCTCGCCCGACGTCAGCTATCCTAAGGACACCCAAAGGATTCAAATATCGTCAACGCCCAGTTCGCTATCATTGTCTATCAGTTCGCAATCCACATGTCGAATACTTGTAGGGTCGAAGCACACATTTGCAGGCCCACTGTCGCGCTGGGATGTGTGGCTGAGATCAGTCTAGAGTCAATTCCAGGGGGCCTCCTATGTCGGGTGACATCAGGACTGATGGAAAGAGAAAGAAGATAATCAGTGTGACAATGAGCCAATCGATGGTCGAGCAGATCGACCGCCTAGTGGAACAGGATGTTGCCCGATCACGCGCCCAGTTGATCGAGGATGCAGTAAGGTGGTTCATAGAGTACACTGTGCACAAGTGGAACGAACGGGGCATCTATGTCAACTCTTGTCGGATGGCCCTCGAGCCGGATACCATGTCCTCCCTCTTCTTCTCCAAGCTGACTCCGAACGATCAGTACGAACTTGGTCTGACCGCTGGAGCCAGATCGTCCATTGAGGATATAGCAAGACTTCACCACAGAATCACCCCAGGCAGCCCTGCGAGTAGAGCCGTCATACTTAGGATCCTTCAGGACCTTGGTTGGGGCATGTTGGAGGAGTCAAATGACCTGATACTCGTAGGAAGTCCCTTCTATCCCCCGCAATTCATGAAGGGCTTCCTCGAGTCCCTACTCCGCATCAGGACGGAATTGGTTGAGACCCACGCGAAGGACAACATGGCTCTACGGATCCTGTGAGAGGCGCTTCAGGTCTGTCACCAGTCTCCATCGACCTTTAGTATCTCAAATTCGCATGTGTAGAGGCCTGGTATGCTCTCGATTGCTCTCCTGATGTTCTTCTCTTTCTCTGCCATATTGTCGGCTGCAAAATACACCTCGTACACGCACCTGTTCTGCTCGAAACAGAAGCCTGTCGTGAAGAGGACCTTGAGGTCGTACTGTTTGAACAGTGATGTCATTGTCTGCATGAGCGCAGGGTTGACTTTCTCGACTTCAAGTCTGATACGTGCACCGCTCTCCTTCGTCATTGGAAAGAGCCTGAGCTCTCCTGACCTCTCAAAGTGAATGACCATTGCTGCTCTCATGTCGCTGATCTCAGCGTTTGAGAAGTAATCCTTTGGCAGCCTGATCTCAGGCCTTCTCCTAATGTCTGCAATCATACCCTTTGTGATACCGGTCACCAACTATCGCCTCTCTCTACTCTCAAGTCTGTATGAGGTCCGGCCTTTTCTTGCTTTCGCAGTCCGTCCTGATTGACTAGCACCTTGACATTGTCACCATCTGTCAAGTAATGAATCTTCTTAGTCTTTAGCTGGAGAGGTCTACCGAATTCTGGGGTGTCCCACCAGGTAGACCTTTCCGATTACGGATAGTCACCCAGCCGACTCTTGCACAGGCGAGTCCAGATCCGCTCCTTTGCGTCTTGCAAGACCGAGAGCCAACAGGACCATGGCGGTCCCTGCCACGATGGCCGGTGTTACGACCTCGAGAAGTAACCATGCGCCCATTGCCACAGCTACCACCGGTTGAAGCATGAGATACACTGCAGAGGTAGTGCCTCCGGTATGCTCTAGTCCCTTGTAGTACAGAAGGTAAGCGACGCCTATCGACATCACGCCCAGATACAGAATACTCAGCTGGGCAACTGGGTTGGATATTCCAGCGGGAAGGACGTCTTCAAGCATGAGGGCTGCAGGCACCATGACGAGAGTCGTATAGACTGCGTTTGGGACGGCAGTTCTCAATGCGCCTCCTACCTGACTCATTGCCATCTGAGCAATGACTATCCAGAGGGCCCAGACAACTCCGGCTGAGAACACTAACAGGTTTCCCAGGGTCTCTCCGGCCAGCAGCATAGATGGATCCCCCCCGGTAGACACCAGGATTGCTCCAATGACGCTTATGACGAGAGCTGCTATCTCTCGTCGTACTGGCATCTCCCGAACAACTGCGTATACAAATATGGGCACGAATGTGACCCCCACGTTCACGAGCACGCCCGCCTGCCCCGCGGTGGTCATGCCTAGCCCGACGTACTGAAGGCAGTACGCCAGACCGTTCAGACAACCCAGTATCACCGTTGTCCTGCAGAAGAATGGTCCGATCAACGGGCCCTTCTGATCACCTCGGCCTCTGAAGATGAGGGCGAGTGCAAGTACAAGAGCTCCCAGTCCGTTCTCGAACAGTACGATATGTAGCGGTCCCAGATACACGAGAGCGACCTTGCCCACGACGAAGGTGGTCCCCCATATTGTCGAGGACACAATGAGCATGAGCCTAGCCGTAATCTCTCGGTCCATCCCTGGCACCGTGGGCTTCGCCTGTCTGTGATATTTATGAATCTCTCTCAAGAGCGGCTGCCAGAACGTCACAGTCTTAAGTGAGTGTGATATGGGGCCGGTCGGTGCAACCAACATGGCAAAGGAAGGCGCAATCTACGTGTGTGATGTCTGTGGGCAGGTAGTTGAGGTCAAGAAGTCGGGCGCGGGAACTCTTGTCTGCTGCAATAGGCCCATGAGGCTGTACATCGAGTAGTACCGATTCATACCATGTCCACGGTCCTAGACCGCATGTCATCTCATCGTGTGAGTGCCGATTGTCATCACATGCTCTGCTGACGCGGCCGGTCTGTTGATGTGGGGCTCAGCAGGGCAATCATGCTCGGACAGACAGTGATTCAACCATTCCTATCGCCATTCTGACCGACTGTGCACACATTCGCTTGGCAACCTTTATATACGGTGTCTAGGCGCAACCACTAGTCTTCTGTCGGGTGTGCTCTTCAGATGGTGGACCTTCCGGAAACTGTAGTCAAGACCAGAGCGATGCTGATGCTGCGGGGCTACACCGTTGATGAACTGTTTGAGTACGAGGATCACTACAGGATGTACCCCGTCAAGAAGTCCGGGGACGATATCATCAAGTCGGTAGTGTGGATACTCAAACAGCCCACTGTCATAGGAGTGGCCACTATAAAGGACATCGAGGAAGTCATGGAGGAGATCTCCGCGCAGGAGGGTGTTCTTGTTGGGGGAACCAGGTACACTCCCTCGGCCAAGAAACGAGCAAAGCTTGTGAGAATCGAGCTAGTGGAGGGCACATACTCATCCTTTGACCTGTTTCAGCATGAGCTTGTGCCGAAGCACGTGATTGCCAGTGAGGAGGAGGTGCAGATGGTCCTGGACCACTACAGGATAAGCAAGTCTCAGCTTCCTCGGATACTCAAGGACGATCCTGTAGCGAAGATGCTGGGAGCGAAGGTGGGTCAAGTACTTCGCATCGAGAGACCCAGTGAGACTGCCGGCGTTACGTTCTATTATCGTCTTGTAGTTGATGGATCGAGATGATCCTCGGCCTATATCAGACCCATGTACAATGTGATGACATACATCACAATCGTTGTTCCGAACGGAACGGTCAGGTTGTCCGTTCCCTTTGGACTGACGAACTCAATGAGAGTCCCTGCAATGGCACCGGACAGTGGCAGAAGGACAAGTGGCAGATAGAGAATCGATCCCCCCGGCGCGAGGACTCCATAGTTCCAGACTGCAAAGAACAGCGTTGCGACCTGTGCACCAATGTAGCCAAATACTAGGAGCGCCAGAGAGCCGCACAGAGACCTCTTGGAGCCGAGTATCCTATAGCAGTGCCCGCCTCCATACTTCATTCCGATGGGTGCTGACATCCCGTCTCCTATCATCATTATGTGAATCCCAGCGGCGCCCAGAAAATAGTACTGTTCGTTGCCGGTGAATGTAAAGAGCGCAGTTATGATGGTTATGGATACAGCGTACCAGAGCGACCCCCTTACGCTTCCATGTTCGAGGTCCTCTGGCCTTGCCATAGCGTGGAAGAACCTCCCGAATCTCTCTGCGGTCATTACTGTCAGCATGATGACAAAGAGCAAGGCGACAAACGTGGCCACCCACGCATGAGTATAGTACGGGACTGTCCAGATTGCGCCTCCTGCAAAGAGGTGGATGATCTTCCTTGTGAAGTCTGAACCAAGTTCAAGCCTTCGCCTCCCAAGGTCTCCGACTGTCAGGACGAGGAGAGCGTAGGCAACTGCAATCACGAACACGGTCAGGTCGTTGAGGTCAATCGCCAGTTCCAACTGCAACGTGATGACTCTCCTGAGTCTGACCCTCGGTGGGTGACGAAAATAGTTTTCGGAAACAACTAGGCGTCGTCAGACTCCACTAGTGCACCGGTCCTCCTGGCGAGCGCACTGATTGCCTCCTGAACGAGAGATCTGGACCTCTCAGTCGTATCGCATCTCGCAGAGACCCAGACTCTGATAGTGTCTGAAGTACCGTACGGTCTCGGCATCGACTTGATGTATACCCCGGGATACTGAGTCATGACATCGTGAATTGCGGGCGCCAATACGGTCTCGTCGCTGGCCCCGAGTCGGACCACTGTCTCGAAGTATCCCTCGCCAGTAGCGAGAAGCCCTGTCACGTGCGCGTCGAACATGGCCTTGAGCTCTGCGGGGACTCCTGGAAGACAGATGATTGTCTTCTGTTCCCGCTTCAGGACTATTCCGGGAGCTCCTCCCACACTATTGTCAATGGGTGTCGCGCCCCCCGGCAGCATGGCCATCTTTCTCCTTGAATCGATGTAGTCTGGAGTATCAACGAGCCCCCTCTCATACAGTATTCGATACTGTCTCTTGACGATCTCGGCGGCAACTGGATGCTCCACCAGGTTGACACCACAGAACTTGGCCACTCCTGCAAGAGTCAGGTCGTCATGGGTCGGGCCAAGTCCTCCAGAGGTGATGGCGACATTGCAGACCTCCAAGATGAATGCGAGTCCGCTCACTATCTCTGTGATATCGTCTCGGACCGTCACGACGCGCCGGGTGATGATTCCCATACTGGTGAGCCTCTTCTGTATCCAGTTGGTGTTTGTATCCAGTACGAGGCCGTCCAGTATCTCGTTGCCCACGACCAGGATTCCAACGGACATACCATTCATGCTCTAGTCCCCCAGGACTACCTGACCTGTTCGAGTTCTGCATCCAGCATCCTGCTGAGTTCCAGTATATGACCCAGCCTCTGATTGGCCATCATTCGACCTGCCTTCGTATGCATCGACGAGGCGATTCTGTGGGCAAGCGGAAGGAAGTCCCTCAGCTCACGTGCTAGGTCCTCTGTGCTCATGCCCGGCCTCAGCCTGAGCGCGTTCACGAGGTAGTGTATGAATCCCGAGACACCAAGCTTGACTATCTTGTCGGCCTCCCAGAGGGCCTGTGCCTCGGGCGATGCCAGTGGTCCATTAAGAGTCAGTCCAACATGTGCCTCAATGGTCTTGCAGATGCGGTCGATGTCGTGGGGACTTACCCCCTGCGACGCCAGTATCTCCCTGGCTCTCTCTGCACTCTCCCGACCATGGTCTTCTGGACCACCAATGTCTGGCTTTGAGATGTCGTGGAGCCATGCCGCCAGGGTGACAATGCGTTGGTCGGCTCCACTATCGGCCGCGATCTTCTTTGCAAGAGCAACGACCATTCCAACATGGTCCTCACGGTAGTTGAATAATGGAGGGCCACCCGGCGATTGAGCAGTTCGCCATCCCTCTTGAGATGCAACACGAGTAGACTCGCTCAGGAGTCGTTGCAGATAGGACTCGAGTCCTGAATCGTCCGGTCGCATTAGGACTCACCTGATCGCTGCTGTCGGTCGCCCTGCCGAAAACCTTTATGAAGTGACCGACCACAGGCCACTCATGGACGGCGAGAGCGCCAACAGGCTGCTCAGGCTGATCAGGAGTCGAGAGGCCACAGTGGGTGTGGTTGGCCTGGGTTACATAGGCCTCCCGACTGCGTCTATCCTGGCTGATGTCGGATTCACGGTCCTCGGTATGGACGTTGATCCCAAGAAGGTCACCGCTCTGAACTCTGGCGAGTGCTATATCAAGGAGGACAGACTCGCCGAGATCATCTCCTCCGTGGTCCGTCAAGGTCGTCTGAGCGCCGTCGCAGACTATGGCAGTCTTGTCAAGTGCAATGTACTGATCTTCTGCGTCCAGACGCCGTCCAGTCCTGATGGCAGTCCCGATCTATCATTTCTGTTCAGTGCCGTCAACGGAGTGATTCCTCACGCAAGGACACCGTTGCTCGTGATATGCGAGAGCACAGTCCCTCCGGGGACAACTCAGAGGGTACTTGACGAGTTTGTCAGTCGACGCGGTCTGGTCCCCGACAGAGACATCTGGGTCGCACACTGTCCCGAGAGGGTGCTGCCAGGCCACGTGATTGAGGAGTTCAGGAACAACAGCAGGGTCATTGGCGGGGTGACGGAGAGTTCTGCTGCGATGGCAAGACTGCTCTACGAGTCGTTCCTGCCTCCTGACAAGATAGTCACCACGACCAGTACTGTGTCGGAGTTTGCCAAGCTGGCAGAGAACACCTTCAGAGATGTCAACATCTCTCTGGCCAACGAGCTCGCGAAAATTGCAGACAGCCTTCAGGTGGACATATCAGAGGTCATACGAATCGCCAACATGCATCCGAGGGTGAACATTCACACGCCGGGGGTTGGGGTCGGAGGACACTGTCTGCCGAAGGATCCGCTACTACTGACCAGTACAAGTGCTGGTCATGGATTTACGCCTGAGCTGATACCGCTGGCCAGACGTATCAATTCCGACATGCCCCGCTATGTTGTTCATCGACTTAGCAATGTCCTCACCTCGGAGGGTCGTGACCTGAGGGGCCTTAGAGTTCTGGTACTTGGAACGAGTTTCAAGGAGAATGTCGATGACACGCGAAACTCGCCCTCGATGGACCTCATAGCGCTCCTCCGTGCTGCTGGCGCAATTGTCAAGGCCAACGATCCCTATAGCTGTGAGCGATTTGGAGCAGACGACACGGGTCTCGAAGAGGGCATCAACTGGGCAGACGTGATCATCCTTGCTGTTGCACATCGAGAGTATCTGGTCAGACTTCCCCTGATTGACATGAGTTCAAAGGTCTTCGTGGATGGCCGAAATGCTATCCGGGCTGGTGCCATCAATGCTCGACTCTACTTTGGTGTGGGAAGGCCGGTGACCAGGTCCGGGAACTAGGTCCGGGCGGTCCCTAGCAGTCGAGATGAGAAAGGCTGACCAGGGGATAGCGATTGCCGCTCTTGCCAATGAGAGCATCATCGATGGTCTAGGAAGACTGCGGTACAGCTTGAGGTAGTCGCGAGGGGTCGTCTTCTTGTAGCTGGTCAGGACGATCGAATCATCGCCCTCGGGTATGACCTTGCACCCACACTCGATGGCCTCCATGGCCTTCTTCGAGAGTGCATCAATTCCCTTGTAGTCGAAATAGTACTCGAACCTTGAGAGAAATGCCAGCATCTCAGCACTGGGAATGGACTCTCCCTTCCTACAGTCAACAACGGTGAGTTCCAACCCCCTTCTCCTGCAGTACTCCCGGGCGTCATCTGTCCTGTCCTTGCGTACGTCCTTTCCGATGATCAGTAGCGCCGTACCCGCCTTCCGTCCCCCCATGTAGTGAAAGCGGGGTGGTGTTGGGCATCCATACCACTCACCGAACCTCTAAAGGTCCGGCGTCGAGACAATCACCTTGTCAGCAAGTAGTCTGACATCGATATGGACAGACTCCCTATCTCTGACGTCGTCCCCGTGGTACTGCATGACCATGGGTAAGTGAGGTGCGCCTGCTCTCGCGATGGTGAGTGCTCGCAGGTTGCAGCTGACATGGATGTGTGTGGGTCGCATCCTGCGAATTGTGGACAGAATACCCGTGTAGAACTCACGCAGCGTATCGAACAGAACACTGGTCTTGGAGATGCTGGTCCTTCCGTATCTGTCATAGGCCGAATGCATCAGGACGGCCGACTCGTGGCCCTGTTCATTGAGCCACTCCGCCACCGGAGTCATTGCCCCAGCAGTGTCCCAGATGAATAGGATCCTCATTGCATTCCTCCGTCGCTGGTGGCAGAGCTGCCTAGCAGTCCATAGGCAGTCCTGAATCAGTCATGTCTGTGGTCTGACTCAGCCCTGGGCTCACCAGGAGATGAATCCTGCAGGTCACCACTGGGTACGATGGCCTCCAGTCGTACAATTAATCCTTTCGACATCCACCATACGGGCGGTATAACTCTGATCACCGAGGCGAAATTCTTCAGTTCTGTGGGTCCGAGGACACGGGTACGGATCGCCAGGTACATGTATGCGTACCACAGAGGGATCAGCAGCATGCATGTCCCTCCTGCTATTACGACGTCGGGGACTGGCAGATCTCTGGCCAGAGCACCGACAATTGTGACAAGGATCCACATGATCAGTGTGAAGCCCACTCCCAGTACCATACTTCCTATGACTGACTTCTGGTCTACGACGATCTCATGCTTCCTCCGGGAGTAGACATGCATCAGCGCAAAGTGTGCAAGGTAGCTGATCCAGACAAGCGGGATGGCGACAACGCCAATGAGGGGTGCGAGAGTGACAATCCACAATGTCTGGAATAGTATCTGTGTCAGACTCGAGTAGACCATGCCGCGAACATCATCGACCGAGAAGAACAGGTTGTAGTACAGACCGGGGATCACCACGGCCATCTGTTCGAAAGACATCACCCTCAGATAGTATGCTGACGGAACGGAGTCTGCACCATACAGAACTCTGAGTATTGGTTCAGCAAATACGAAGACGGTCGCAAACAGAAATGCGGAGAGGGGCAACAGAGCTCTAGAGCTCTCTCTGAATTTCCTTCGTATCTCATCCCTGCGACCAATGCCGTACTCGAGTGCGAGGTTCGGGCCAAGCACAACCAGGGGCGCCGCAGCCAGTGTCCTCACAGTTTCACTGACACTCTGAGCGATCGAGTAGTATCCAACATCCTCGTTCGTTCCATATCCTGCCGGGCTGATCCATATGGTGGTGGCATTGTTGAGGTTTGCTACTGCTATTGTCCCAACCAGCCCGACGAGGGAGACCCTGACGATCTTGGCAATGATCTCGCGGCCTGGGTTGAATCCCCAGGGGATGGAGTTCTCTCTCATCAGTGAGGCCAAGACACCAAGACCGTAGGCCGCGCATATGACTGCCAGCACCAGATTGAGGGCTAGCACACTGAGAATGCTGATACCCCCATAGATGAAGAGGGCGATGAGAGAACCAGTCCTAATGAGGTTGTAGACTATGTCAATGTACACGGCATATCTTACCCGCTGGACACCCCAGAAGGCGGCTCTTGCCATGCGTAGGTAGGCGGTCGGAAGGATCGTGATCAGAATGATGACCCAATAGAACCTAAGTGCCTCAAGTGTGAGGCCCTCCTCAAGTGCATCCTGCAGGAGCAAGACATCCAGCATTAGAAGGGTACTCAGCAGGATCACCGCTAGACTGGTGACAGTAGAAACGAGTACGGAGAATCCTATTGTCCTGCCAATCTTCAGGCGGTCCGTGATGTACTCGGGGATAACTCTCACAATTGCGCCATTGATGCCAAGTAGCGCCAGGGGCAAGAGTATCGCATTTGCGTTGCTGAGTATCCTCACGACCGCGTATTCGTCAATTGACCAGAATCCGAACCTTATGGCTCTCCACAGGATCACCGAGGAGACAACTCCCCCGACGAGGGCAAGGGTCCTCGATATCGACTCGAAGACAACGTTCTTGCTGAATCTGTCGCGCTGAACGACCTCCTGTGTCTGGACCAAGAACAAGATCCTCCAGCTGACGTTGGCTACGGCGGTCCTGATATTAGGTTTGTGTGGAGGCACCTGCAACGCCTGCGGTCTTCCTGCGCATGGAATCGGAACTGTTAAGACTCATACGTCTTGCAGTCAGATGAGTCCAGATGTGTGGCATCGTAGCTGTGTACATGAGGAGGCCCGACAACAGACTGAGCCGGCTACTCTCAAAAGCCACTGATATCATGAGTCATCGAGGCCCTGATGGTCGTGGGTTCTACGCGGATGACAGGGTCCTTCTCGGTCACAGGAGGCTTGCCATTGTTGACCTTGGAGAGGGAGGCAGCCAGCCCAAGACATCCTCCAACGGTATGGTTCACATAGTCTACAATGGCGAGGTGTACAACTACATCGAGATCAGAGATGAACTCAGGAAACGAGGTTGTGTCTTCAGTACGCAGTCAGACACGGAGGTCCTGCTGGAGGCGTTTGCCCTGGAGGGCCCCGCGTGTCTGAGTCGGATGAATGGCATGTTCGGGTTTGTGGTCTGGGATACACGGACCCATACCATGTACGCTGTCAGAGACCGATACGGAGTCAAGCCCCTCTACTACCTCAAGAGCGATGGTTTCGTGGCCTTCGCCTCGGAGATCAAGGCCCTGCTACCCTTCATTGATGTGTTGCAACCGAATGACCCCATCATCTACGACTACCTACATCACAACTGTGTTGATCACACGGATGAGTCCTTCTTTCTTGGAATCCACAGGGTGCCCGCAGGTCACTACGTCATGGTCACTGAAATGGACTTTCGTGTTATCCCGTGGTATGATCTCAGGGCCGCCGTGGCCCAGAAGGTCCGAGAGCTGGCCTCAGGGCGTTGTTCCGCCAGAGACAATGTAGAACGGTTCCGTGAGCTGTTCATCAACTCTGTGAGACTTCGGCTTCGGAGTGACGTTCCAGTTGGATCTTGCCTGAGCGGGGGCATTGACTCATCAAGCATAGTCTGCGTTGCAGTCAGCCTTCTTGGCGACAAGGCGCCTGGTACGTTCCAGACCTACACAGCATCATACGGACGCGGCTTCGCGAGTGACGAGAGCCGCTATGTGAAGCTGCTCACGAATCATCTGGGTATCAACGCTAACTTCATCCATCCTACTGTGGACGATCTGAATGACCTCTTTGCTGACTTCATATACTGCCAAGAGGAGCCTGTCACATCGACAAGCCCCTTCTCCCAGTACATGGTCATGAGACTGGCCCATAGCAAGGGCGCAAAGGTACTCCTGGACGGTCAGGGTGCAGACGAGATACTGGCCGGATATCACTACTTCCTGGGGCAGTTCCTTGCAGAGCTACTTCGAAGAGGGCGGCTTGTCAGGTTTCTGAAGGAACTGGCACCGTTGGTCAGACGCAGAAACGTAATTGCACTGAAGGCTCTCATGAGCCATCTTCTTCCACACTCAGTCCGGCTTGCTGCATCTGCCAGGCCCCATCAACTGCTAGACCGCTCCTTTGTGAAACGAAATGTTGGCCGACGTGCTGTCGAGAAGTTCCTACTCGATCCACGTGGTCTGAACAACAGTCTCGTGAATCACATACTGTTTAGGATACAACACCTACTGCGATGGGAGGACCGAAACTCTATGGCCTTCTCCATCGAGACAAGGGTCCCCTTCATGGACTACCAGCTTCTGGCATACACGCTGGCCCTACCGCCTGAGTATAAGATACGAGGCGGGATCACAAAGTGGGTATTGAGAGAGTCCCTCAGAGACATGGTGCCTGCCCGAATATTGGGAAGGACCGATAAGATCGGGTTCGCCACTCCTGAACGCTACTGGGCATCTCATCATGACTTCCGGCTACTCAAGGATCTCCGTGATTCTCCTCATCCCATGCTGGCAAGATACGTAGACATGAAAAGACTCTCTTCAGTCCTCTCCGGGGACGTGTCGCAGATGAGCACGAGGACATGGCAGCTCGTCTTCAGGATCATGTGCCTTGACTGCTGGTTCAAGTTGTTCTTTCCAGCAGGACCGGGCGGAGTCATACTGCCACCCTGTGACCGGCCCCTGCGTCATACCGGCGCACGACGAGTCTAGAGCCCCTAGTTGAGCCCCAGAATAGTCCCCCTGCGAGGCTGATACCCAGCGGAACCTGACTCATTTTCTGAGCGCCCTCTCGCAGGCCTCGAGAATGGTTTTCTCGTTCAGCTCCCAGACATAGTTCCTCTGGGCATGACCTGCAATCTCTTCAGGGTCAATGTCTGGAAGATTACGGATCAGGTCTGGGAGTTCTGAGTAATCGTCATACGAGTGGACGAACTTCAGGTGCTGGAATCGTCTTGCCAGCTGACGGTTCATGATGACCTGCAGACCGGCATGGAAATACTCGTAGTTCCTGTTCTGGTCCTTGTAGAGGTGCACCAGATGGAACCGCCATGGCGTCAGGCCCACTCTGTACTGAGTGAGTCTCTCCATCATCTGCCTGTGCGGGAGACCACATATGACGTCAAACTCCACATGGCCCCTCAGTCCAGTCATGTCTCGGATTGGACTGAATCTGTTTCTCCGAAAGTCACATCCTGAGTAGACGACACCCTGTCGAGGCTGCCTTAGATTGAGTCCCCTCACCATGTCCATCAGCGGGTAGTTCGGAACGACTCCTACCCATTCCGTGTACTTTCTGTATTCCTCCGCCACTGCCTCGTGAGTGACAATTGTGACGAACTTGGAAACTATTTGCCTCTCCCATCGGGGGACGAGGTACCGGAATGGTGCAGACCGCACCCTCATCGGAAGATCCTTTGTATAGCTGGGGTCCGACTTGACTGACATCGACCAGTATTCGTGATCGTCGTATACGAGAGGTATTCTTGAGTCGATGAAGTCCTTTGCACTCACAATGTTGTTGGCGACTATGATATCTGGTCGCACCGACTCCACGATCTTACGAAGCCTGTGTCGCCTACTCAGGTCGAACACAGTCTTCACGTATCCGCCGTGCGAGTAGGTGTGAAGCTTGTCAAAGGCACCCAGATATTGTCTTGACTCTGGACCCACGAAGTGATTCTCGTGTCCATGCTTTCTGAGTGTCCATGCAGTCTTCTCGACACGCATGTCAGGAAGCGCATTGTTAGACACGTGAAGAATCCTCAAGGCAATCTCCTCTGGAATTCTACGAGTTCCATCACCGCGATCGAAGACACTCGACCCCATGACTGAGGCCAGGTGGATCGCTTGATGCGTACTTCATGGTCGTCTTATGAGTATCACCATTCCGATTGTCGAGGATCAACACTATCAGCAACCGGACTCACCAGAGGGGCCAATTGACTCTCCGGTCATGAGGTTTTCTGTTTCGCCTGGCCGCAGAGACAGGGGATCTGTTGTAGCTTTCCGTTGAGATTGTTCAGTATGGCCCGATGTCCCGGATGCGTTAGTCTGACATGGTGCACTCCGAGATTGATGGCCGCCTCGAGAGAACGGTTCCGGGTCAGGGCTCTCTGGCTTGTTCCTGCCGTCAGTATTCTTGGTCCCTCCGCTGCTGATGGAGCGCATGGACGCCTTGCTGATTGGCCGTCTGCCCGTCGATTCACAGTCAAGACATCTAGAACCAAAGTCTGATCCCGTCGGGCCACCAGCCTGGCCTATCTCCACACGTGGTACACAGAAAAAGTATTTAGAAGCGTGACAGGGCGTCCGCTTCATCCAGTCCGGATCTATTGCTGATTCCACAATCATGAGTCCAGCTATGATGACACATCGACATCACTTGGTGGTGCGAACACAACATGCGGCGCCCGCTGATCATTCAGGTCATGTTGTTCGCCATGGGGATTGCGACTTCGTTAGTCCTCATGCTGAGGGGGAACCTGATGGAGGCCCCCTTTGGAATACTGTTCAGCCCGTTTGTTGGACTGCTTGCTCAGGTCGAATGGGTGCTCCTTGTGCAGCCCCTCAGCATACTGATACTCATCGCAGGGATTGTCTCATTCGCACTCTTTGTGCTGTTCCCTGGACTCATCCTGTCATATCTCATCTATCCTCATCTACTGATCTACACTAGAGTCCTCATTGGGACATTCCTCACACTCATTCTCATCTATTTCCCGACCACAGTCTTTCTGCTCTTAGGTATCCCACCACCATTCTTTCTGCTCGGGGGGCCAATCTCACTCAGTCTGGCCATGATACTCTTTAGACCGGCCCTGTTAGGACAACTCCAGCGTGATGTTATCAAGTGGCTGTCATGGCTGAGACATGACGTGACAGACCGGAGCCACGCATGGTTCTGGATGGCTGTCTCGTTCCTCGTACTTACGCGCTTAGCGCTCTTCTCTTTCACAGACTCCTATTCGTCAGACTCGGCCGCTTATGTAGACTATTCGAGAGCCATAGGCATGGGTATATTCCTCAGGGGGTACGAGATTGTCCACCCACCTGGCTATCCCCTCCTATGCATGCCCTTCGTATGGATGAGTGGTGGTCCGACCTGGGGGTTGGCTGTGGCAAGCTGGGTCCTCGCATCCATCGCTCTGTTCGGCGCGGTACCTCTGGTGGATCGGTTGCGTAGAAACTGGCCCACGACGAGAAAACCCCCTCTGAGAGTCCTCGTACTGACGGTGTTGTCTGTACCATGGCTCACCATCCTCATGTCAAGCATCCTCTCTGAGTCTACCCTGCTGTTTCTGACCCTCGTTGGTGCATGCTCGGTCGGAGAGAGACTCACGCACAGGGAGGCATTGCTCGGTTTGGCGTCCGGACTGGCCTACCTTGTCCGGCCCACACATGCCCTCATGTTCATATCCTTCATGATCTGGCCCCTGTGGGAGAATCGCGGTTCCGCGGTCATGTTCGTGAAGACCGGCCTGAGATCGCTCACAGTCGTCCTCCCTGTAGCCCCAAGACTCATCCGCAACCTGCTCGTGAAGGGCGTACTGCTCGACGAGCCCGACCTACAGTTCTTTGGAATGCACAATGTGGTGCCAGTCGCTCGAGTGATAGTGTCATTTGTGATCAACTCGGACTACGGCTTCTTCCCACTACTCTTTCTGTTTCCGTTGCTCTGGGTGCTGCCCGGGGTTGTGAGGAGAATCGGGAAGCTCAGTTCTGAGATACTGTCCTGGATACTGTTCTGTGTACTCAGTACGACAACATTTCTTCTCTGGCCAACCCTACAGCCCCGGTTCTTCGCATTCATGATATGGATGGTGCCCACCGTCCTTGTCCTCGAGGCGTGGCAAAGAGAATGGTATCTAGTGGTGTACTCCCTCATCGGCTGGATGCTACTGATAGTTGGAGCTATTCAGTACTCGTCAACTGGATGGCTCATCGACATGTCCAGTAGTCATCTGACACTGGTCCCCGGCATAGTCCGTGAGTACCCAGATCCACTCTTGCTCATGGCGGCGCCGCTGGGTCTGGTGGCCCTACTGATACTGCTGTCGTACGACGTAGGTTGGTCCAGTCGTCCATCCAGGCTGAGTGTGGATTCACCTGTCCCCGAACGCTAACGATCCCCAACACGTGCAATGATCCACTAGTCTCCTCCTGACGCCGTATCTACGCCCAGACGATTACTGGACAGCGCGACCGCGGTACTGGCTGGACGAGTTCGCGACAGGAATAAAAGACACGTTCCCCCGGCTGTGTGTATCGGTTCTTGACGGAGCCTACTTCTATGTGCCTCAAGGGACGGTGAGAAGATGACAAGGGTCGTCCTAATAGGCAGCGAGCCCGAACGCATGACAAGGCTGAGACGGACATGCCGTAGACTCCGATCCCTTGGCATCGACGTGAGTGTCCTGAACCCATGCGGGTCCGATGGAAGAAGACTCAGAGATTCCTCAACGTACGGACTCTCTCTGGACCTTCTCAGCAGAATATGGACTCCATTTGCGCCGAGCAAGACCAAGTCACTCTAGGTGACACGTGGGGAACGCCTGAGCCCCGGAGTCCCTTGTCGTGACCATTCAGACTGAGTCCCCATGTGTTGCACAATGATGGTACGGAACTGAATCTTCTACCAGATAATGTTCCGCGCCTGGTCCATGTGTGAGATATCCCTGACCATCAAATGCCATCAGTACTCTTGCCTCCCGAACATGTGTGATCCTCACAGTCGGATAACCCCCTGAAGGCTCAGTTGGCTCTCTCTGTTTCAAGCATCCCTCTTTGTAAACTTGGACGATCTTGTCGACGATTCTTCTACCGGCACCTTCTTGATAGGTGACCGGGGTTGTCACTCGGGTGGTCTGTAGTGCATCATGTGCTGCCTTGACAATTGCCTCGTCGTCTGCAGCGACAAGTCTGTTGAGACCAGACCATATCGTTTCGGGCCACTCCGTACTGTTCCTTACAGTGATTGTCTGTTTGCCCAGAAGGGCCGCCTCCTCCTGCACACCACCACTATCAGTAATCACGAGTCTGGAATTGACTAGCAGGTTGACGAAGCTGACATAGCCCATTGGAGCGATCAATTCCAGATTCGAACTGGGCCCTGGCTCGATATGGAATCTCCTCATCTGTTTCATGGTGCGGGGATGAACGGGGAAGACGCACTTGATGGGAAGACGGTCAAGGGCACGGACTATGTTCTTGAGTCGGTCTCTACTGTCAGTATTACTGGGCCTGTGAATCGTGGCCACGCAGTAGGGATCTTCGTAGGGGGGTTTCCTGCTGGCTGTCAGTCGCAGTCCCTCCTTGAGGGCTTCTAGCGCTGTGTTACCGACCAGTTCAGTGCGCTCAGGTCCTCTGCCCTCTCGGATGAGGTTGTAGTAAGCTGTTTCGCTGGATGCAAACATGAGGTCTGCTATCGAGTCTATGATGATTCGGTTGTTTTCCTCCGGCATTGTTCGGTCAAAAGACCTACAACCCGCTTCGACATGACCAAGGGCTACCCCTGTCAGCGATGCTGCCAGTGCACACCCCAGTGCCGTGTTGGTGTCGCCCTGAACCAAGACGAGATCTACTCCTTCCTTTGAGAGCACATCCACAGTGCGAGACGCAGTCTCAGTCGTTTGCAGGACTGGGGTATGTGACCCTACACCCAGGTGGTAGTCCGGTTCACTCAGGGCCAGTTCCTCGAAGAAGATGCGAGACATCTCGTAGTCGTAGTGCTGGTTCGTGTGTATCACAATTGTTTCGATACAATCTCTGCTTCTCAGCTCTCTTAGGACAGACCACATCTTGACTATTTCGGGACGGGTGCCGATGGCCACTGCTACTTTCAGCATAGATATTCACCGTAGACCTGCCGGCAACACGTCTGATCGCGCATAAAAATAGAACTTGTGCTAGACAGCAGGCTGCGTCGGGAACTGCACCCGGACGCATCGCATGGTGCCTGTTGGTGTACTCTCTTGTTGGATGGATACTACTGGTAGCTGGGGGCCATTCAATACTCATCTCAACTGGATGGCTCTCCGACATGTCCAGTAGTCATCTGACACTGGTCCCCGGCATGGTCCGCGAGTATCCATTCCTCATCTCCACTATTGTGTGCGCCTCTGGGTCTGGTAGCCCTGCCGATTCTGTTGCTGTCGAACGACCTACGACTGTCAGGGCGTTTCGTCCAGACATGACATGGGGTCACCCACAATGGAGGGCCACGATGGTTCTCAGATACGACATTCAGTCCGTTCTTGATACTGGGCGTGGGCGCACATGACGGCCAAGTGGGGCGACTGCAGTAGATGCCAACAGGCTCACGACAGGAATAAAAAAGGTGTGTTCCCTGGGCCCTGCACGTCAGTCCTGAGTCTGCTTCTGTATTTCCTCAGGGGCAGTGAGAAGATGAGAAGAGTTGTTCTCGTGGGTAGTGAGCCTGAACGCATGACAAGGCTGAGGCGAACATACAGTAGCCTCCGATCCCTTGGCATCGATGTGAGTGTCCTGAACCCATATTCCGTTCCGAGAGGGCGACCCAGGCTTCTCACTGCGCTGGTCAGATACCTGCTGATAATGGTCCAACTGGTCCTCCTCCGAGCGGACGTATATCATCTATACAATGTACCAGACCTGATTGGGCTCCCCCTCCTGCTGAAGAGGGGCATGCTGGTCTACGATGTGAGATCGCCCTGGTTCTCGACCGTCAGAGAGTCCCTCGGTGGCGACATCCTGTGGCGGTTCGCTGAAACCGTAGAGTGGATGCTGACTAGAAGAGCTGACTATGTGGTCACGGCCAATACCCCTCTTGCCATGCGAGCCAGAAGATGGGGCGCCAGACGTGTCATGGTGGTGCCAAACTATCCCCCGACCAGCTTCAGATCTCGTCGGACGCGAGAAGAGATGCGTGTCCAGCTTGGCCTTGGGGCTGGACCAGTGATCGCATTTGTGGGGAAGATCTCCCGTCTTGAGGGCTCTGAGCTCCTAAAGCGTATCATTGGAGAGGTCTGCCGCTCTCATCCAGAGGTTGTGTTTCTCATCGTTGGAGATGGTCCTGCAAGGGCTTCTCTGGAGCAGTTCATCAGGTCACGTGGACTCACGCAACGTGTGCGTTTCGTAGGATGGGTTGCTCATTCGGAGGTACCGGACTACATTGTCGCTGCAGATCTGTGCCTGCTTCCGCGCCTCTGGACCTCATTCTCCCCCTACACGACACCTGAGAACATTCTGAAGGTCAACGAGTATCTTGCGCTCTCGAGGCCTGTAGTTGCCCCGAAGATGGGGGGCTTCTCCGACGCCTCCTTTCCGGTGATTGCAGTGCCTCCTGAGAGGATGGGCCAGGCTGTCCTTGACTACCTCAGAGACCCACGCCCGTTTCCCGACACTGAGCGTCCCACTTGGCAGGTGAGTGAGTCGCGGCTGGCGCAGGTATATCGTGAACTGGGCGTATTGGCATGACACAGCTGGAGGTGTGCTGAGCCACCAATTTGCAGTCACGTATATAGAGGAATGCGAGCTAGCGAGAGGCCGAAGGTGAGTCGGTGCGCATACTGTTTGCCAGCCATAAGGGACTGCCAGATCACCGAATAGAACGAGCTGCGCAAGTGGCCAGAGCCGCTGGACACACGGTGACCTTCCTTGGGCTCGGAACTACCCGTCAACCACTGTTGAATGTCTTTGAGTCCCTGACCATGCTCCGGTCCATAAACAACAGACAGGCCGCACTCGACCAGAGGATCCGCATGGAGTGGGCCGATGCAGTCAGGCAGATCGATCCGGACCTGGTCCACGCGAGCAACATCATTGCGGCGCACTTCACAGATAGGCTTGACATGCCAATGGTCTATGACGATCACGAGTACTGGAGCGCCCAAAGAATAGTCTACCAGAACTGGCCCGCCTGGAAGAGACTGGCTATACGCCCGTTCCTGGAGAGCATTCCCAGATGGGAGCGGGAAATAGTGTCCCGACACGTCACCATCACAGTCAGTGAGCCTATCGCAGCAGAACACAGACGTTACGGCCCGAATGTGTTTGTGTTGCCCAATTACTCAAGCCTTGTCGAGGTAAAGGACCTCCCTGTCAACCCCCAAAGAGTGGGGATCGCGTACGTCGGAGATGACTTTGTCCGTCCTCGATTCTCGCCTCATCGTGACATGACCGGCCTCCGCGAACATGTCTCGTTCGATGACTTTCACGGCCTCCCGAGAGACGAGCTCTATCGACGGTTGACCAGGTACAAGTTTGGACTAGTACCGTTTCGCGACTCCGCTTACTCCAGGTATATCGCGTGTTCAAAGACGTTCGACTACCTAAACTGTGGGCTGCAGGTGCTCATGACCCGGACTTTATACGAGTCTCATGGTCGACTGCCATTCACCCATGCCTTCGACAGTTATGATGAGATAGAGCCGCTCACAAGGAGGCTGCCTCATGTCGATCCAGCCGAGATAATGCATTATGCCCACGAGAATCTGGTCTGGGAGGCGCAGAGTGACAAACTGCTGGCTGCCTACGAACTTGAGCTCCAGCTACATGGGGCTGGTCGCGGGCAACGGTGACAGTAGCACCGTGCCCCTCGGTATCGATCAGATCAGACCCGCCTTCTGTGCGAATCTCCTGTATCCCTTCATCAGCAGCTTGACGATGTTGAGCCTCAGGTTGAACAGGATGCGCTCAGCCTCCGTGCCCTCCTTGAAGAGGCGTCCAAACTCTCTTGCGTACTCGTCCTCACCCTGCGTGGAGACTAGCCTCTTCACAGCGCCTGGAGTGAAGAAGAGTTCAACATCGGGATTCTCAGCCCTATGTGAAATGACCTCGATTCTGTCCCTGTCAGTCACGTGGACGTGGAACCTGTCTCCCCTGATATCATAGTCGATCACAGCGTCCTTCTTGAGTCCCTCGAATATCTTGGGATGAGCAGCAAGGTAGTCCATGAACTCTCTCTTCAGGAGGTTCTCCTCCTGAGTGCGTGGTCGTGGACCGGCCTTCAGGTATGGGAGCAGGAATGTCGGTAGGTCCATTATCTTGAGACTGCTCCCGCGTGACTCTGCCCCGTCCTCAAGTCCCCGATGACAGAATGGGCATGCGGTCAATAGGACCTGTGCACCGGTCCGTTCAGCCTCCTCGACCCGGTCCGCCGCTATCTCATCGGCAAGTTCACCATATGTGCCCTTGACACCTCCGCCTGACCCACAGCAGTGAGCGTACCTCTTGTTAGTTTCCATCTCGACCAGCTCAACGTTGCTGACGGACTGGATCACTCTCCTTGGGGCCTCATACACTCCTGCATGACGTCCCAGGTGACATGGATCATGGTAGGTGACTCTGATTGGTGAGGGTGCCTCAAAGTGGACTACACCCTGCTTGACAAGCTCGTCGAGATACTCAGTCACATGGAGCACTCTGAATGGATACTTGAGTCCCTGCGCGGGGAAATCCTGTTTCCATGTCCTGAAACAGCCCGCACAGGCAGTCACGAGAGTCCTTGCACCAGTCCTTACGATGGCGTCAATGTTGTGTTTTGCTAGGCTCTTGAAGGACTGGGTACGGCCCAGTCTCAGTAGCACTGAACCGCAGCATCTCTCGTTCGGAATGACTGTGAAGTTCAGTCCGAGTCTGTCGAAGATCTCGACAGTC
Source organism: Candidatus Thorarchaeota archaeon (assembly GCA_038893995.1). Taxonomy (GTDB): domain Archaea; phylum Asgardarchaeota; class Thorarchaeia; order Thorarchaeales; family Thorarchaeaceae; genus JAWAQK01. The sequence continues at coordinate 26,265 of JAWAQK010000026.1, forward strand.
GTCCTCGCAATCTCCTTCTCCCTGTACGCACTTGTGCAACCGACGAAATAGACGACGTCGGCTCTCTCGGGCCATTTCCTGTCGCCAAAGACAAGTGACCTCGTGTCCTCACTCTCTCTGTACGGGTTGCCGTTGTTGACTATCGACTCTTCGATCTCTACATGCTTGGGGATAGCAAAGCCATTCTCAACCAGGTCTCTCCTGAGCGCCTCCATCATCTCAGGAACTCTGATGCCCTCGGCAGTGGCCGTGCATGTCTCCTGGCAGTTCTTGCAGGTGGTGCAGGTGTATGCCCAGTCAACGATGTTCTGGTCAACCTCGAGTTCTCCATTCAGAAGGTCGTCCAGGATCATGACCCTGCCGCGAGAAGAGTATGCTTCAAAGCCAAGTATATTCTTCACAGCACAGGGATGGTAGACATCCCTTCCGCTTGCCTCTATCTTGTCGGCCAGAGAGCAGTCTCCGCATCTGCCGCACACCCAAAGGTCGTCCGCATACTGCCTGACATGTCTGAGCTCCATCTTACTCCACCCCCGTGAACACATCTGGACAGAGGATGCCCTTTGGATCAAGGGCATTCTTTATTGTCCTGTACACATTCATGAATTCGGGCCGCGTCTGCGCGAGGGCCCGGTCCTCCCAGAGGAGTCCGTTCCAGTAGGGACATCCGCCAGTCTCGATGATGGCATCTAGCATCTCGTTCCATGCCGCTAGTGCAGGCTCCATCTTCTCTCTGGTGGGGGCAAACAGGGTCACCCAGCCAGTCGCGTAGGTCCTTTCCGATCCCAGGCAGCTGGCTATCCACTTTATTCCCTTCTTGGTGAGACTGTGTTTCTTGAATATCGCCCACATCCTGTCCATCAATGTTGGGATTGACGGAATCGGCCTGAGGTGACAGGTATTGAGCCAGAAGCCATTGTTGTAGAGTGGTTGAACGAGATTGAACATCTCACGCCAGTGCATCTGAGATGCAAAGTTTCCCAGGTCCTTTCCATTGTGTGCGAGTGCTATCTCTCTGACAATCTCGATCTTCCGTTGAGCAAGGGCCTCATCAGTCTCCTGGACTATGGCGGCAAACATGGCATTGACATCCTTGTAACTGTCCAGGAAGCCCGGGAAGAACGTGTCTGTGGACTCCCTGTCAGCCAACAGGTTCAGTTCCTCGGTCAGCCCCCTCTTCTGGATCTCGAAGAAGGCTGCCACTGCATCTCTGAGGTTCGTGAATCCAAAGTCACCATAGGTGATGTGGTCTGCCCTCGGATAGATCTTCAACGTGGCCTTTGTCTTCACACCCAGCGTGCCATGGTCTCCGAGAAATAGTCCCGTGAGATCGTTGTAGGTGGAATAGCGCCCAAACAAGCGAGCATTCCTGTTCCAGCCTGTCCCTGTCTGAAGTACAGTTCCATCGGCCAGGACCACTTCCAGCGATATGACACTCTCCGGCGAGGGGCCGAACTTGGACGCAGCATAACCGATGCTGTTTACGCTCAGGGACCCTCCCACAGTGCCCACGTTCCCGCCGTACGGCCCCCTGAAGCCGAGCCTGTAGCCTTTCTCGACGAGCCTGTGGATCAGTTCTGCCCATCTGATGCCCGTCTCGACAGTGACGGTCATGACATCTTCGTTGATGCTGACAACTCTGTCCATCTTGACCATGTCGAGCATCACAGCACCATCCACTCGCGGAAGGCATGCTCCGCAGATACCATTCCTCCCTCCTGCAGCCACGAGTGGAGTACCAGTATCTGAACACAGTTTCACTATCTGCTGCACCTCTTCGACCGACGTCGGCATGACAACGATACCGGGCCTTCTGGCGGTCAGATGAGAGGCATCGTGGCTGTAGGCAGATATGACAAGTCGACTATCAGTGACTCTGTCGTCGCCTATCATGGATGCCAGCCTATCGTAGAGGGGGTGAGTGTGTTGGGCCTTGGCCACATTCATGGAAATACCTCTGGTGGAGTGGTCTAGTACGCACATAAGTATCCAGCGGAAGATACATGTGTTTCCCGAGTGACAACCTTTAATGCAGCCCAGCACACGCCAGGCTTGAGGCCACGACTTGTTGAGAATAGGTGTCGTACTTGGACAGGGTGGTCACACTGCACAGACCTTCTCGCTGGTCCGCCTACTGGGTGATGAGTTCAGATATGTCTACTTTGTGGGGCTCTTCGACCGGTTGACCCCCCTCAGGATCCCCATTCCAGGTACCATACTGCGGGTCTTGCCGCCCCGTCTCCTGCCTCAGGACTCGAAAATAATGTCTGTCTTCAGGACAGTGTGCACGTTCCTGTTGTCCCTGCTGTACGTGGTCGTCATGAGACCTGCCGTCGTGGTGAGCTGTGGAACTGGCTTGACTGTCCCTATCTTCCTCGCGGCCCGCCTCTGCGGGGTCAGGACAGTGTTCATCGAGAGTATGTCGAGGGTGGAGTCGCTCTCAATGACAGGCCGGTTGCTGCTGGGTCGGGTGGACCTATTCATAGTACAGTGGCCAAGCCTTGCTGAGAGAGTCCCTGGTTCAGTCTACGGAGGACAGCTATTATGATATTCGTGACGGTAGGTACAGCTCAGTTTGACGAACTGGTGATGGAGGTCGACGGCCTTGTCCGATCTGGAGTCATCAGAGACAGAGTGGTCGCCCAGATTGGCCGAGGGAGATATGTGCCGACCTCCATCGAGTATTTCAGGCTGGCCCGGTCACTCAATTCTGCATACGACCACGCAGATGTCATCGTCAGTGCCGGGGGCGCTGGTACCATAATGGAGTGTGTTCGGAGGGGGCTCAGGCTCGTGGTGGTCGAGAACAGGAGTCTGATGGAGGGACATCAGGCACAGCTGGTCCGTGAGATGGCTCGTCGTGGGCATCTGCTGTGGTGTCCCAGCGTGTCTGAGATCGCCGAGTACGTTGAGCGTGCGCGTCACATGAGATTCGAACCCTTTGTCAGTGATCCGCCGCGAGCACATCTCCTGATTCGAGACCTCCTCCGGAGACCAAGATGAGCCATATTTTCCATTTGGCGCCAAATCTACAATGCCTTGGTACCAGTCGCGTGTGTCGCAGGCAGCGAGTTGTTATCCCGATATGTATGTGCATCCTCATCCGGGTAGTCCCCTGCTATTCTCCTGATTTGATGTCTGCTTTTTATTCGACCATTCCACCGGAAGCAAAGGTCAGTGACTCTCGATCTACTGACCGAAATGCACGGGATGATCAGACTTGAGCAAGAAGTCGACTCGTACTAAGGAATCTAGACTTATTCGGACCAGAGGGATTGGTCTCTCGGTCAAGCTGTTCCGCCTCAACGGGACGGAGAAGGGTGCCAGCGAGATCATGAAGGTCCTTGAGACGTATACGTACCAGCCTTCAGAAAACAACGGTGGAGCTGGCTTCAAGAATCTGAAGGTGTCGGGGAAGACGGTCGGCGGAGAATTTGTCGCCAGCTTCCCTGTGGCAGTGCTCAACTATGACTCAGAAGGCAACATCATGCCAGTCCATTACATGAGCTTCGATAGGGGAGAGGTCTTGGTCAAGACCGATCGCCAGACCGTCGAGGTCCGCGGCTCGGAGAGGATCGCGAGGAAGTTCAAGCGGGTCTTCGAGGAGCTGACGGGTCTAGAACTGTCTCCACTGAACCTCAACGGAGGCACACTGAAGCTCTACGAGACCGCAACCGAGATCGATGCAGTCCTAGTGACTGGTCTCGACAAGGGAAACCTGACTCAGGCCGAGTTCAGGGGCTCTGGGATACAGCGCGAGGACGAGATTGGCATGTACACCCGTCGATACAAGGGTCAGATCTCGAGGTTCAGGGGGACCTTCCCCTACCCCAGCGGCGCTCTGCTCACTACCACTGTGAATACTCTCTCGGGTTCTTTCACAGTCTACAAGAGCGGTGATGGAATCCTGGAGAAGGACCTGAACTGGATAGTCGAGCTGATGGAGAACGCTGCACACGGCACCTAGGAGTGGCCCCCCGAGGGCCCTCCCCTCCCGATCTTCGTCTCACGGACTGTCTGGGTCTGTCCAATGAGACATCGGCAATCGCACTCACCAGAGTTCTGTCTGCGACGCTCGTCGCCGACACCAGACGGCATGGACGGCCGTCACCAGTTCTTCTCGAGACTGTCCTTGACAGTGAGCGGCCTCCGCCCGATGTGTCATGGGACCGATTGTCGGTGGCGGACCGAGACATGCGGTACTTCAGATGGTCCTGGTATGCACTTGCCATCTACTGCGTGAACCACACGGGGTGACTGGAATTGGCCACGCACATCGTTAATAGACAGTGTGAACACACGCCACTGGCAGAAATGGTCCCTGACCCCGACATAGTTTCGCGTGTCTTCACGCATCGCGGTACTACCTACAACTGCAGGTGGAATCGTACCAATCACGCGCGGCTTGGAAAGGAAATGGGAGACCTGGCGTCCCTCTGGGGACATCTCTCCTCTGTGCTCACTGGTCGAGTTCCCGAGAATCCATTCATGGGCCTCCCTTACAGGCGGGCGTCCTCTCTACACCTTGACCTGAGTAGCAAGACCTCAAAGATTCGGCTAAGGAATAGACTGATGAGTTCTGGCATGATCACCAGTCGAGTAGACGACGACCTCGTCAGACTGACACGTGAGTTTCACCGGCTGAGGAGGGAGGACAGCTACTGTGCTGACCACTCGATCCTTGAGGAGTTCCTCATGCGTGACCCAAATACTATTGCGACAGAGGTCCCCGTCTGGTCCGACAGGCATATGCTCTCAGGCCATATTGACTTGGTCAGAGCGGTCGATGGCATCATCCAGGTGTGCGACTACAAGCCTGGCCCGCTGCACGAGACCGGCCAGCGGTTCTTGAACTCTCTCCCCCAGGTGGCCGCCTACGGGGAGATGATGGCCTACCATCTCTCCGATACCCTGCGCAGTGCAGACAGTGGCGGACTCTTGCCCCGTGTCATATGTACGGTCTTCGACTCTCACTCCAGCTGGTACTTTGGTGCAGAGTTGTTCGTGACATTGTGCTCAATGGGCGTCATCAGGGACTTCTCTTTGTCCTGAGCCTGTTGTCCTGTTTTGATATCCTGACTGACTCCTCTATCCTCAGGGACTGAGATGATGTCCTGTTGTACCGGAGCAGGATCGTGGGACGCTCCGAGACAAGGCCCTCGCGCATTCTTGCAAAGTACCTCTCTGTGAGTATCCCAAATCTGTCCAGTGCAGGATCGACAGGGACCCAGCCATAGCGCTGTAGCAGGACCTCGCACCAGGCATGAGCCTCGGACCGGTCCTCGTCCCTGAAGTAGTGACCCACTACGCGTCTGGCTGGAATCTGTACCGCTCTTGCGAGCGTCACAAGCAGGTCGGCGTGCTCGTCACAGTCCCCCTCCTTCTCCCTAAGTGCCCTGGCCGCACCCCGTCGCTCGTTGAGGTGAGTCTTCAACTTGACTCGCTCGCGTACTACTCTGTGGGCCAGCCTGACGTAGGTCTCGTCACTGTTACTCTTCTCTGCTATCATGTGTACTAGCTCCTGGACTCCTTCATCTTCTGTCTCCCAGTA
>JAWAQK010000027.1:0-31568 GCA_038893995.1 Candidatus Thorarchaeota archaeon
TAATGCCAAACCGACTGGGCTTGGTCTTGAACCGGAGGCGTTGACCATGGACTTCTACAAGGCTGCTGGCGTTTCTCCCATCGGTGACAACACACGCACTCATTTCACTGCAGAGTTGTCCCCCGAGCTTGTTGGAAAATCCGTCACCCTGTTGGGGTGGGTACACACGATCCGGGACAAGGGAAAGATCAAGTTCATAGTACTGCGCGACGAGCGCGGTACCGCCCAGGTCGTGGTGTTGGAAGGACGTTCGCCCAAGGATGTATTCGACACATCCGCCTTGCTGAAGCCCGAGTACGTGATTGCAGTCAGGGGACAAGTTGTTGCTACAGACCAGACAAGGTCTGGAGTGGAGATCACACCCGAACGTATCTCAGTCATCAACACATCCGATCGCCTTCCAATAGATGTCGTGGAGGGAAAAGTAGACATAGACCTCGACACTCGGCTTGACAACCGCATTCTCGACCTGCGGAAGCCAAGAGTCAACGCCATCTTCCGCATTCAACATTCACTGGTCCGTTACGCCAGGGAATTCCTGGAAACGGAGGGCTTTGTCGAGATCCATACTCCAAAGATAGTGGCGGAGGCGACAGAGGGTGGTGCAAACCTCTTCAAGATCGACTACTTCGAGCGGAAAGCGTTTCTCGCGCAGAGCCCTCAGTTCTACAAGCAGCTCATGCTTCTGGCCGGCTTCGGTAGGGTGTTCGAGATAGGCCCCGTCTTTCGTGCAGAGAAGCACAATACGAGGCGCCACGTGAACGAATACACTTCCTTCGACCTCGAGATGGCGTGGATCAATGGCGCGGAAGACGTGATGAGGATGGAGGAGCGCATGCTCAACTATGCCTTCAAGAAGACTGCCAAGACTGCCTCTGCAGAGCTCGAGATGCTTGGTGTGGACCTTGTTGTACCGAAAGTTCCCTTCAAGAGAATAAAGTATGTTGATGCCATCGCCCTCATCAATGAGACTGGGAAAAACATGGGTCCGACCGACGATCTCGACCCTGAGTGCGAACGAATCCTCGGAGAGATCTTTCCACAGAAGTTCAAGACAGACATGGTGTTCATCACGCACTATCCGCTAGAGCTCAGACCTGCTTACACGATGCCCAGTCTGACTGATGAGGGAATGACAGAGAGTTTCGACCTGACATACAAGGGAATGGAGATCACTACCGGAGGGCAACGTATCCACCTCTATGACCTACTGGTGGAGAGGTTCAGGGCCAAGGGCTTCAACCCGTCTGACTTTGCCTTCTACATCGAGCCCTTCAGGTATGGAGCTCCGCCACACGGAGGTCTAGGACTGGGTATCGAGCGACTGACAATGCAGGTGCTGGGACTCGACAATATCCGCGAGGCCACGCTATTGCCGCGTGACCGAGACCGTCTGAAACCATGACCGTCCGAGGATAATACTATCCCTTATAGTATCAGTGCACTGTCTGGGTGTACAGTGGATCGCTTCGAGGTAGGTCCTCTCATGGCTGAACACCTTCACTCCGAGCTGTATGCATCAATTGCCACGCTCGACCAGCTCAAGAGAATGTACAACATGGGTGTGGTTGACGTAGTATCATTTCGAAGGGTTTCAGAGGCACTCATCAACGATGCGAGAGAAAAGCTGGAAGAGCTTCGACGGATCGGCCATGATGTCCTTCAGTTTATTCGGAGAGAGCGCATTACGGAGGAGTTCCCCGAGGCCGCTGGAATGTTGAGTCTCTCTCCTGGCTACTCATCGGACTCAAGCGGCACCGTATATCCCGAGGACTATCACAATGACATAGACCTTGCCGTACTCGATGTGGCCAATGCACACTCGTCGAAGGTGTTCATGGGTCTCGCCGAATTGATAGTCCAGGTCGTACGGAAGCTACCTCAGTACCGTAACATCACCTATAACGATGTGATCGAGGCAGTCAACAGGGTTGCTGAGAGTGGTCTGATACCAGGTATCCGCACACTGCCGGGAGGGGTGAAGGTGGTTGGTCTCCGTCCGGTAGAACTCAGTGCAGATCAGGCGGACGTGATGGGTCTCGCAGCATCGCGAGGCTACGTCACTATCGAAGATGTGATGTTGCATCTGAGATGGTCCCAAGATCACGCACGCCAGGTACTCATGAGTCTCGTGGATGCTGGCATTGCTGTGTCTGAGATGCGCTACAGCACAGGCGGTCGCTACTACTTCCCTGGTCTGAACTCCCGTGACAACAAGACTATGTCGACCCAGAATAGTCAGTGACCCTCAACTTGACTGCTCCCAACCTCTGGTCGACCCATGTCGCCTGTTTTCTGTCCACCAGACGTTCCATGATGAGGTGTAGTTCGTCCTCCGGCAACGATGAAAACACCTGATCCCTCTCCTGAATCACAATACTCTTCACATCCAACAGCATGTTGCCAGTGTCGAGCGCCCACTTGTATATCTCGTCGACCCAATCTTCGAGTGATTTCCAGTAGACTCGGAGTCTAGTGTGGTCGCGGTCGAGCCATTTGGCAGCACCCGTTCTGACCATGTGGTCCCCTATGAGCGAATACGCCTCGATTCTCCTGCTGAATTCCCTAAATGGAATCTCAGACATGAATGTCGACCTTGAAAGAATGTGTATTCCTCTCGATCTCATCCAGTCATTCACAAAGTCCGCCCACTCCGATGCCCAACTGGCTATGCTCTTCTCATCGCTGGGGATTGAATACATGTGTCCAGCATCGTCTGCCGTGCCCCATCTCGGCAGGAGCAACGCTTGAGCACTCTCAATGGTCCTGTTCTCCGTGATCCCAGGTACCATCTGACCAGTCTCAGTTCGGTCTACGAGCGGTGACGACCCAGTATCACTCCTCGTTTCCGATTCTGCAGTTGTTTCTGTCATGTTCCCCTGGTGATCGCTCTCGTGAGTGTTCCTTTCTGGGCCCCTCCTTCTTTGTCTCTCACGTTCCGTGGTCACTGCTGTCCGCTCTCCGCCCAATCCATATACTTCCTGAGAATATCGGGAGAAGTGGCTGGCCGCACCTTCTGGATGGCCAACAGAAAGTCTTCCCTGTCGACCGGTCTCACATCCACGACCTCTCTATCAGCTGTACCACTCCTCTGGAGATCACGTATGGGCTCCATTGCTGCATCTCTACAGACTACGCTTATGTCCCTTCCACTGTACCCCTCTGTGAGGTCGGCCAGCTCATCAAAGTCTACATTTGGAGCGACCTCTATGTCCTCCATATGATACTGAAATATTGCCCTCCTAGAATCCCTTGATGGGAGAGGTATCAGGATCTTCTTCTCGAATCTAGACACCAGAGCAATGTCCAGATGCCACGGGAGGTTCGTTGCTCCGATGACAGTCACCCTCTCGTTATTCCTGCTTGTCACTCCTTGAATCTCGGTCAGCATCTGGGTCTTCAACCTCCTCTCAGCGCCTATGTCATATCCTGATCTCGACGCTCCAATGGAGTCCAGCTCATCTATGAAAACTATTGATGGCTGATTTGCTCTTGCCATCTCAAACAGGGTCTTCACGAGCCTCTCCGACTCGCCGAACCATTTGCTGACCAGAGTTGCAGATGAGACATTGAAGAATGTCGCATTGGTTTCGGCAGCGACAGCCTTTGCTATGAGGGTCTTTCCGCATCCTGCAGGGCCGTAGAACAGTATACCCCTCCAGGGTTGCCTCGTTCTACCTCGGAACAACTCCGGATGTTTCATGGGCATGATCAATGCATCGTAGATTGCCTGCTTTGCCTCCTCCAATCCGATTACGTCCGACATCCTGACATCTGGCTTCTCCCTGACTACGGTCCCTTCAAGCATGCTCTGGAACTGATCATCATCGTCACCATCATCACTTCGTTTCTTCTCTTCGTCCTCGTCAGTCCTCGGAAGTGGCCTCGGCATGCGCGTTTCTGATGTGGTCTTTGCATGAGATGAGGACGTGGCCTTGGATCGAGTGGTCCGCTTGATGCCCGAGAGAACGTAGACCCTGTCTACACACTCTTGAGCCCTGTCGAAGTAGAACTTCCTCGTCGACGGCAAAGAGGCAGACTTCGAACACTTCAGCAGTATCTTGCTGGCTCGCAGATAGTAATGGCATGCCTCCTTGCTCATGCCGCGTTTGTCAAGATCGATCGCTCTGTCCAGTAAGGCCCTCAGTCCCTTGTCCACACGGTCTGACATTGGTCTCCTCTGTCGACAAGGGTCGTAGTCTTATGAACTTCCTTATTCTGTATGTATGGCCTCCCACGACATCCGTCCGCCGCGAAGGTTTAAACGGCAGTGTCAAGTAGGGTTAGTGTCTGACCGGGGCGATGGTACGCATTGAGGACACTCAGAAAGGCTCTCACATGGGCTCGCGGTAAGCCCAACGTCAACGAGATAATAGTCAGCCTTCGGAACATCTCGAGACAACTAGAGCGGGAGCGTAGGCACCTGGAGAGGGAGGAAGCCTCTATCATGGAGATGGCAGTCCAAGCACGTCAGGCAGGTCATGCGGAGGCATACTACACCTACGCATCTGAGATCGCTCGATTCAGGAAACATATCCTTGCAATCGACAAGACTCGGTTCCAGATACTGCGCCTGGCAGCTCATCTTAAGAGGGCACAGGCCAGTGCACAGGCCGGTGTCGCACTTGAACAGGTGTCTCGTGTCCTTGGAGTCTTGAGGAGCGCGATCGACAGCAGACGGCTGGTTGAGAACGTCGATGAGATCTCGCGCCAACTGGATGCGCTGCATGTTGAGAGTACAATATCCGAAGAAGCCATGGGCATGGTTGGCGGTGTTGATGTGTCGCAGGAAGATGTGGCCTCCGTGATGGCTGAAATAGAGCGAAGCACAGGGTCCTCTCCGATCAGGGCTGAGATGGGCTCTACTGACAAGATCAAGAATCTGGAAGAGGCAATTGAGTCGTTGGAACGTGATCTTGGAGTCTGACTGACTCCCAGGTCAGAATGTATACTGACGCAAGTACTCGTCCATCCTTCTCCTCATCGTATATCGCTCACGCATGAGTGACCTGTATCTGGAGACAAAATCGTCCGTCATGAGCCTACCCAGCCTGAGATCTTCGATTGACCTACTGATGGCCCGATCCAGCTGGTCTGCCTCCTCTCTGAACCTCCTAAGTAAATCATCCTCTGCTCGACGGTAACCGTACGTGTCGTAGGTCCTTGGTTCCATCCGGTCCAGGCTCGGAAGTCCACTGCTGATGGGCATCCGTCTTCTGGCCTCGTAGTCCCAGGGTGGAAACCAGCGACCGTTGGTACGATCACCCGTCAATTCCCGTTCGTTGAGTCGCGATCTGTCGTGTGGCGCGAGCGATGTCCTCCTTGAGGAGAGTAGCGTATATACAAGGTCGTCAATCTTGAGCTTCACGTCGCTGGCAGCCACATCCACCTGCTCGAGCCTGCGCACTCTCTGAAGATCAGTCTGCACATAGCGATCGAACCTCTTGGCAATCTCGATATAGTCTGTCAATACCTTCTGAGTATGCTCTGAGCATGCAATCTTCACATCTCCCTGCTTCATCTTGAGCACGAGATGCCGTCTTATTCTACCGTCCTCCTCGATGGAATTCAGGTACATCAGAGGGAAGTCGAACACAACACCAGTCGTCTTCCTGAGTCTTCCCGTTTCCGCGATGAAGACCATCCTCTTATTTGTCACATAGAGCTCTCCCGTGCCATGGTCGGCCCTGAGGAAATCACTTCCGATCAATCGGACCTCCGGGATGGCACAGATGGGCAGCTCATTCACTGCAAGCTCAGAATGCTGATAGAATCCAGCAAATTCCCTCCTGTGATAGTCAAGTCCCTCGAGGTGCTTGATGAGTTCTTCGAGTTCCCTGAGTGATGGCTCGACGGTCTCGTCGACGGTCTGCCTGTATTGGTTCCCAATCTCTGTGATCCTTCTGGTCAGTCCTTCGATAAATGGAAACTGCTCGATATCCCATGTCTCTTGATTCATGAATCCGTTAGTTTCAGCGGCGATTCTTCTAGCAACAATGTCGGCCTGGCTCACAATCCTATTCTTGATCAGGGGCACGCCATCGAGCAGTCCCTCGAGCTTGTCCTCGAGCCAGTTGAACGCAAGGAAGTTTGCCATCCTGATCGAATATAGTAGCCTCTTTGCGAGCATCAATCTGTTGGCAAACTCCCTGAACTTGACATGACCGTGTTGAATCAACATGATTGCGTGTCTCAGGTCGCCTGCGAGCTTTCGTCTCCTCTCCTCTATCGATATCACCCGTGTGGAGAGGCATCGTGGACATACCTGTTCCGTTCTCCTCCCAGACCGGATGTTCTTCGACCCGCAGCTCGGGCACTTTGGGTCGGAGCTCTTGGCATCTGGACCAAGATGACCATGACAGTCACCACAGACGAGATACTGTGTGGTCTTGGTCCTGAGACAGTCAGGACAGAGTACTGCACCACAGTCCTGACACATGTTGATGGCCCCAGCATTCTGACAAGAGACACACACATTCGTCTTGTGGTCAGCTTTCATTTCACGTGCTTCTTGCATGGTCCGGGAGAATTGTCGAAGGCCCTAAGAATAACTCATGTGTTTCTACGATATTATTGACTCCGACCAGACATCATGGAGTCGTTCTTCAAACATGAACAATTCATTTAATAGCGGGCTCACGCTTACCCCCCTGACCCGAGATGGACGATGAGGCACTCATCGCGATCGAGTCTGCACTGGATGCCGGTGCATCGTTTGCAGACGTCCGAATCGAGAACTCGAATGGGTTGTCTATTGAAGTCACTGATGGTGTCACTCGTAGTGCAACACTGTCGTACATGAAGGGTGCTGGAGTACGTGCGCTGGCAGGAGGGATCTGGGTCTTCATCCAGACCACAGATCTTACACCTGAGAAGATGCGTGAGACAGGTCGTTCCGCAGGTGAGCTGGCAAGGTCAATGTCCTCCCGTGTGAGTGAAAGATTCACGATTGAGGCGCCCACATTCAGAGACTCTGTTCGAGTACCTGTCAAGACTCCTCTCAGGGACGTGTCGATTGAGGAGAAGATGCTCCTTGTAAAAGATCTCGATGAACAGGGCCGCCGCGTTGACGAGAGGATCAAGAACACAGTCACCACCTACCGAGAGGTGTGGGAGGAGTTGAGGGTCGTCAACTCTCTTGGTTCCGACGTGAGTTTCCAGAATTCACTCCCTCTCATCAGCTCGACATGTACGTCGATAGATGGCGACAAGAAACGACAGTCGTTCCTCTCGGTTGGGGGCAGAGGGGGGTTTGAGCTGATGCGGACCGACGACGCGTTGTCAGTCGGAGAGAGGGCTGCAAAGATTGCAATCGACCTTCTGTCGTCGACGGTGGTCAGAGGCGGCACCTACGATGTTGTAATGGATCCTGAACTCAATGGAACCATGGTACACGAGGCGTTTGGTCATGCCTGTGAGGCCGATTTCTGGCTGTCACATTCCACTGTCCTTGAGGGTCGTCTCGGAGAGAGCGTCGGGCCGGACTTTCTCAACATAAGTGACGACCCCACTCTGCCCAACATGAGGGGTACCTGTGAGTACGATTGGGAGGGAACTAGGACCCGAAAACACAGACTGGTCGAGAAAGGCATGCTCACAGACCTACTCCATAGTCTTGAAACCGCCTCTAGGCTGGGCTGTACACCGAACGGAGCCGCCAGAGCCGCGTCCTCCATGGGTCTGCCCATTCCACGCATGAGCAACACGTTCATGGAACCAGGCGACTGGGATGTGAACGAGCTGATCGAGGACACACGCCAAGGCCTGCTGCTGTGCGGTTCCAACTATGGCTACACTGAGCCATCGAAGGGCCAGTTCATGTTTCAGGCGAGTCATGGCTATCTGATCGAGCATGGAGAGTTGGGACAGATGGTCAGTGACGTGTCGCTTGCGGGAAGTATTCTTGATGTTCTCAACAGAATCGATGCAGTGGCAGACGACTTCAAGATGCAGCCCGGCCTCTGCGGCAAGAACGGTCAGATGGTCCCTGAAATGAGTGGGGGACCTCACGCACGCATAAGGGGAATTCCGGTTGGGGGCGTCTAGGCTTGTCTCACGATCTTCTCGAGATTGCTCAGCGTACACTAGCTGAAGCGATAAGACTTGGTGCGAGACAGGTTGAGGTCTATGTCTCTAGTGTCAGATCCCTCAATCTTGAGGTCGAGAACAACGTGATCAATACGGTATCTCAACACAGTGACGCTGGTGTAGGTGTGAGGGTCCTCGTTGGGAAGAGGATGGGCTATGCATATGCCACTGATATCCTTGAGAGTGATGCCATGCAGGTGGCACACGACTCAGTTGCACTTGCACGGATAGCACTGCCGGATCCCGCACTCGAGAGCTTACCCTCACCCAGTGGAGGATATCCTTCTGTGGGTGGGCTCTACGACAGACGAATAGGGGATCTGACTCTGGAGGATGCCACAGACATGGTCCTTGAAACCGTCGATGCTGCAAGAGAGGTGTTGGTCCATCAAGACTTCGCAATTGAGGCACATCTCACCTGTGCATCATCTTCCAGAGCAATAGTAAGCTCGCTGGGTGTGGAAGGGGTCTCCAGCTCGACATCGATATTGGTGTCATGCTCTCCTACGATCAGGACGCATGACGATCAGACATCGTCCTACGACTACGAACTGGGCCGCAGCCTGGACTCCGTTTCACCAGCACATGTTGGGGCAAATGCAGCACAGAATGCACTTGAGGTACTAGGCGCGAGAACTGTGGAGTGTGGAGACATGCCACTCGTCTTGACGCCAATGGCAGTTGAGTCAGTATTAGATCCTGGACTCACGGAGGCGCTGAATGCAGAGGAGGTCCTGTTCGGTCGGTCCTTCATGGGCAACGCAATAGGCGAAGAGGTGGCATCTCAGGAACTCCATGTGGTGGACGATGCTCTACTGCCTGGAGGCATTGGTTCAAGAGTGTTTGATGGTGAGGGCATGCCATCTCAGAGGACTGAGTTGATCAGTGATGGAGTGCTGAAGAGTCTACTTCACAACTCCTATTCTGCGTTCAAGGTCGGTGTTCCTAACACGGCCAATGCCAGCCGAATCTCCTATAGGACACCCCCAGGCATCTCTTCCTCGAATCTTGTCGTGATCCCGGGCTCTGGCCACATCGATGACCTCGTTGCTGAGATGTCACGCGGCATTGTATGCAGATACACCGGAGATCGGCCCAATCCTGCAACTGGTGACCTCAGCGCTCTAGTGATGGAGGGCTTCTACGTCGAGGATGGTTCCATCAAACATCCCATCAAGAATACACTCGTGGGCATCAACATGCGTGACCTGCTCAAGCGCGTAGTGAGGATAGGGTCAGACGTACGCATGCTCAGTACAGTTGTGACACCATCCATTCTGATAGACTCTGTGAGAGTGACATCTGGCTGACTACATCCTATCCACAACCGGTATTCCCAGTAGGCGCATGGCGCTCGACATTGTGATCTCGTATGCCTTCACTAGTCTGATTCTGGCTGCCATCATGGCAGGCTCCGTGCGCAGGACAGGGCAAGCGTCGTAGAACCGACTGAAGAGAGTCGCAAGTTCGTAGCAGTAGGTCGTGAGCCTGTTTGAGTTGAAAACGACATCCCAGACATTCTGACGTATACTGTCAACTATCTGAATGATCTCTTCGGGAAGTCTTGATATCATCTTGACCAATGCAAACTCGTGCTGTGACGACAGGAGTGACAGATCTGGCTCTTCCCCAATGCTGGGTGCCTTCTCCATTATTCTTCTGGCTCTGGCAACAGAGTATTGTAGGTATGGTCCTGCGTCGCCGGTAAAGTCTAGTGCCTCGTTCCACCTGAATACGATTCTCCTCTCTGGGGAGGCCTTCAACATGAAGTACCTGAGTGCTCCGACTGCGACTCTCTTGGCTATGTCGACCCTGACCTCCTCGGGTTGGTCTGGGTTACGCCTGTTGACTTCTTCGAGTGCCAGGGCCTCAAGTCTATTCAGGACATCATCGCAGGTATAGCCGACCCATGTTCCCAGTCGCCCCGATAGGTCGGCGCCCTCGAGGTCTACAAACTCATAGACCACATGCCGAGAGTTCTGACTCTGTTGCTTGTATCCCATGAGATCGAGTATGGTGTATATCAGCTTCTGGGGATGGACCTGGTCTGATCCGATGACGTTGAAGACATAGTCAAACTTTCCGAGTCTTCTCTTGCGGCCCCTTGTAGTGGTCCTGTACACGGGTCTGCCGTTTGGTTGCTTCTCGAACACCTCGTACCTGAATGGGTCCTCTACGATGCCAAACTTCCACATCTGGAAGGCAAGGTCTGCACCAGTGTAGGTCCTGGTACCATCTGACCTGAAGAGTACCTTGTAGGGCTCCTTCATGTTCTTGAACTCGTCCAGCCTGTCCAGCATGACCACGATGCAGCCCTTCTTCTCGCCCTCCTCAAGTCGGGTGACGCAGTCGCATCTGAGCATCATCTCTCTTGCCCGGTCTAGAAGCCCGCTGTGGGCAATTGTACTCTCCCAGACCTGATAGTCGTGATAGATCCCAAGTCGATAGGACGTTTGATTCTGAGCCCTCAGACATTCCTCCACCATCTTCGAGCTGACTCCAAACTCCACGGAGTCCAAGTTCTCGAGCTGCCTAGCGACTTCGCGGACCTCTTCCTCCACCTTCTTGTCCTTCTCGAAGGCCTCCTGCACCTCGACGTACAGACGCCCGAGGTAGTGGTCGTACTTCTCCTTGACGTCACTGGAGGGGATGTTCATCATCTTCCATGTCAGTTGTGCGACCTGGAGGCCGAGATCGTTGATGTAGTCTGTACGGACCACTCTGTATCCCACTGCCTCTAGGATATTGCCCAGCGTGTCTCCAATGATCGCGTTTCTCGCATGACCAATGTGCCAGGGTTTGGATGGGTTGACGGCGGGCGACTCAATGAGGGCCGACTCGCCCCTATAGACAGTGGTCATCCCATACTCCTTCCCTCGTCTGGATACAGCAGGTATCACAATACTGGCGAGGGTACCAGGATCCAGGAACACATTGAGATACGGTCCCTTAGACTCCGCTCTCCTGACTAGTCTATCACCTGACTCTCCAACACTGGATGCCAGTTCGGTTGCAATCAGGTTTGGATTCTTCTTCTGTTCCTTTGCCAACCGAAAGGCGATGGTATATGCAAGATCTCCGAGCGAGGGGTCTGGGGGCGTTTCAACAGTCCTCAGTACGATGTCTTTCTGGACACCGGCCACTCTTGCAACAATGTCTGTGACACGATCTACGATCGACCGCCACGGGTTCTCCAAGTAGCTCTCAGTCATCGGGAGATGGCCCCACTTCCATGGACCTCTCGGAATACGCTCATAAACCAAGCGATACTCGGCAGATCACTTGTCCGAATTCAGTCAAAGTAGCATCGGTTTCTCATGGCCCGAGAGCCTGTCTGGAGTCTTTCCGACCGCCAGTATATGGAGGACTCACCTGGTCGGTGCAAATACTTATTTACCTTTGTTCCATCCGAACAGTAACGCGCGTCACCACTTCCAACTCACGCCAACTTCAGTTGCATTGGTTCCCAGCCTTAGCTGCAGGCTTGGCTCAGATGGCACCGTGGGAGATGATCCGACTGGTCAGCAGACTGATTAAGACCCCCGATAGACCTCGCGACAGAAGCCTCACACCATCCGGGCAGGTCTGTCCAGTGTGTAGCTCCACTGAAGTCCACATCGATTTGACCCGTGGCGAAGTGATATGCGCCGGCTGCGGGCTGGTTCTCTCGGACCATTCCATTGATATGGGTCCAGAATGGAGGGCATTCACAGCAGATGAGCAGAATGCTCGTCAGCGTGTGGGAGGTCCAACTGACTGGAGCAAGTTCGATCAGGGCTTGACAACAGTCATTGGTAACCAGAACGTGGACGCATCCGGTCGCAGACTCAATTCTAACCGACGGGCACAGATAAACAGGCTTCGTAAGTGGCAGATACGCACCAAAGTTCACTCCTCTGACAAGCGCAATCTTGCAGTCGCAATGACGGAGCTTCATCGCATAAGCTCCCAGCTCAGTATTCCTTATTCTATCCGTGAGACCTCAGCCGTCATCTACAGGAAGGCCCTCCGCAAGCGTCTCACGCGCGGACGGACGATCCTGGGTATGATTGCAGCCTCTCTCTATCTTGCCTGTCGAGTCCATCAGGTTCCACGTCCCCTTGAGGAGGTCGTGGAACAGATACACATCACTCGAAAGGAGCTGAGCCTGTGCGTACGACTCATACTTCGACATCTGAACCTCAAGATCCCGTTCTCAAACCCCGTTGAGTTTGTCCACAGGTTTGGCATGGAACTGAATCTGCCTGGCGAGACCCGACGGAAGGCAATCGACATTCTCAGGATGGCACGCGAGGAGCATCTCACGATAGGAAAGGATCCAAAGGGGATGGCGGCTGCAGCCATCTACATCTCGAGTATTCTGACAGGCACAAGGCGGACCCAGCTGGAGATCGCAAGAACTGCTAGGGTCACTGAAGTGACTGTCAGGAATCGCTACAAGGAGATAGTCGAGAAGCTCAACATAACTACCACCTAGAAACGGTGGCGGCCGGGTCGATCATCTGCAGTGCGACCCGGCTGTCTTCCCCGTTCATCCCGCATATGCTTATCACGACTCAACTGTCAGCATTATCTCGGATGATGCATGTCTTGTCCTCGAAACGGTTCATTCACGGTGCGTGGTTGATAGAGAAGGACACAGGGAGGACCATGGTCTCACGTGTATACGACCGTACCGAGATCGATATGGACCTGATAGGACCATATCTCTCAGCCACTCACACCTTCATAGACAGGGCCTCCAGGGAATCGCTCAAGACAATAGATACCGAGAGCAGCAAGTTCGTGTGGGAGACCACAGACCAGCTTCTGCTTGTGATGGCGGTATCGAAGAATGCACGTCCTGCTCA
Organism: Candidatus Thorarchaeota archaeon; assembly: GCA_038893995.1. Lineage (GTDB taxonomy): Archaea > Asgardarchaeota > Thorarchaeia > Thorarchaeales > Thorarchaeaceae > JAWAQK01. The sequence continues at coordinate 12,939 of JAWAQK010000027.1, forward strand.
CATCCGTTTTCTTCTACGCTACTGCATCAACGAATTCATGTCTAACCACATTCCCCCCGGCGAGACCCTCTCCACGATGCTGAAGAGTTGGACCGGCTCTGCTGACACATTCCAGTCGTTTGCCAACTTCCTTGATGAGCTTGTGGAGCAGTACGAGTCCACAGACGAGAGTCTTGTGGCCAGCAAGTCGATGGACTGTCTTGAGGTGTACAACCATCTGTTTCGGTCCCTTATGTCTGTCAAGGTCGACCATGAGCTGCGAGAGAGGCTCGTCAGTGAGATCAGTCGGGCAATGGAACCGCTGATCAAGAAGTACCCGTTCTTGTCAAGGGCAACAGTCGACACGGCCGGCATTGAGGCACTTGACATCGATGTCGCAAAGTCTGTCGTCGAATACCGGGTCTTGAGAAAGGCGCTTGAAGAGCTGTTTGTCGTGGTGACGCAGATCATCAAGAGGACGGTCGATACGTCAGCGTTCCGTAACATGATATTTGACCATGTGATGCCCTACGTGAAACGGGACATGGATCGGCTCCAGACATATGCCATTCTCGACAACGTCATTCGGAACATCTTCTAGGTCTTGCAGAGGGTGATGACCTCTCGTTGTACAATCTGCCCTCTCTTCCTCTCAGGTAGGGCAGGCCTGTCCTCTCTGAGTTTCTTGGATATGACACCGCGATTGTCGACAACTCTGTCACGGGGGAACGGGTCGCATACGCGGAACCCCGTGTCCCTCGTCATCTCTGCGAGGTCTATGCTGACAGGGCCCAGTTCTGTGCTGACTACGGGCAGGGTCATCGCGAGTTTTCCCTTGGGTTTGAGGATATTCGAGAGACTCCTCAATGATTCCTGATAGAGCTGAGTGAGGGCAATCATGCTCTTCTGGGCCTCATCCCAAGTGGGGATGTCCTTGTACACTGGTCCAAGTGGGGGCTCTGAAACTATGGCGTCAAAGACCCGTTCCAGTATCTGATGTGCCCTACGGGCATCGCCCCTGACCACGCTGAACCTCAGTCTGTCTCCGATAATACTTCCGAGCCATCTCATGTTGCTCTTGGTGCCATCGATCGCGCGGGGGTCGATGTCCAACCCGACACACTCGATGTCAAGTAGTGCCGCCTCCATCAGTACGGTCCCAGTACCACAGAATGGATCGAGTATGACCTGCCCAGATCGGACACCGGCGAGATTCAGTAGAGCCCTACAGAGCTTTGGGCTCGTCGTTATCTCTGCGACCACGTAGGGCCTGTTCTCATCCCGGTGACGCTGAAAGATGGAATCGTATACAGCAGCAGTCTTACCGACATATACTGAGCTCTCAGTGAAGGCAAGGATGATCTCCGCGTTGGGCGGCCTGAGCAGTCCGTGTCTTGCCAGGGTATGGGGCCAGAGCGCAGTGTTCGGTCGTTCAGGGTCTCTCCTGTCTGGGCCCTCGTACACGTAGTATGATACCTTCTTGGCTCCCCTCTCGGTGAGCATGTCCTTGACTGTCTCATCGATGCCAAGTGTCAGTTTTCTGAGGTCCACTCTCGATCTCTTGGATACTGGATATGTACTCACAGCGAATCTCACAGTCTTCCTCCTGGCATCCTTCCACACAGATCCCAGCCATCTGCAGGATAATACTTCCCGTCTGGCTTCGAGGTCAGCTCGACCACTCTTCGGAAACGCACGGATGACCGTCTTTGCATCGTATGTGTCGATGACGGTGGCTGTCTTGTAGCATCCGCCCAGTGAGGACTGAATCTCGACGAGCCTATCCACGTCGAGCCGCTTCTCAGTTTCGTATATGCATACGTTTCTTGAGAAGTCCACAACCCGTCCTGGGACATCGTTGTTGTCCATGCACGCGATGAGTTCGGCGACTGACAAGAGCCAGTTCTTTCCCAGGACGAATAGGTATTGCACTACTCCTCGCTCTCCCTGATCATGTGATATAGCTGTTTGACATAGACTGCTCCCGTGACCGGATCGGGGGTCTCTGATATGAACGTTGGACTGTATCCCCTCTCCACAACAAGCCTCACAAGGGGAAATACATCCGGTCCCCACTCCCCACCCATGGGCCTGTGTTCTCTCTCCCCCGTGTCTCCAAAGGTGATGCCGCTCACGTGGAAATGCATGTTGTTGACAAAGCGTTCTCCCAGTTCGCGCTCGAAGGTGTCCAGCACTCTTGCAAAGTCCTCGGCCCCGAGGTTTCCCTGGTTGCGCGCGTAGAGGTGCGCCCAATCGATCGTCGGCACACAACGGTCTATGTCCTGGCAGAGTCGGAGGATCTCCTCTAGAGATCCAAAGGCATTTGTCTTCCCTGCCGTCTCGGGACATAACAGGGTCTTGTTGTCGGCATCGATAGCCTCGCATATAGACCTCAGCGAGTCTCTGACGATGGGATATGCCTCCTCCGGAGTCAGCCCACTGTAGCTTCCGACGTGAAATACCAGTCGCCTCACCGACATCAGAGGTGAGAGCCTGAGTCCACGCACTAGCCTGGCCCTCGACCTGGCTCTGATCTGTGGATCCTTTGAAACGAGGCTTATGTAGTATTCCGCGTGCATGCTCATCAATATCCTGTGTCTGTCCGCTGCCTCGCCGATGGCTCGTGCGCCACTCTCGTTGACTCTGAGACCGTAGACCGCCTCGTACTCCAATGCATTGAGTCCCAGTTTGTTGAGCAGGTCGAGTGCAGTGTCTGTGTCCTTGGAACCCTCAGGATACCCCGCCGGCCCAAACCTCACATCGGTCACGGTCACTCCTCCAGCGAGAACTCCCATGCACAATAGGCGTGATCCGGGTGTGGATCTGGTGGGCAGAAGACGCACTTAGTCCTTATGCGCGGGTCGACGGTCTTTGCGAACTCCTCGTACTCGATCATGCCCACCTGTTTGCAGGGGAAGTCGGGGAGTCCCTTGCGGTTTCTGGCGGTCTGGACCCTGCAAGACTCCATGGTGAACAGTAGCCTATTGTCGTCTAACCATCTTGTGGACTGCTTGTTGAGTGCAGCATAGACCCTGTATTTGAGGGCCTTCTCAAGCGCCTTCAGTCCTCCATTTGCGGTGATTCCGAATTCCTTCATTATTCGGGATGCCTCGATAGGTGAGAATATCCTCCATGCTGCCTTATCGATCTCGATGGCAACGTCCATGCCGTACTTCTCCTCAAGTGAAAGAAAGTAGGCACCGTCCATCGCTTGCCACGCCTTTGCGAACATGTCAACGATCTTCAGTAGCTCCTCCTTTGAACACTCTTCGAACATGTCTGTGCCTCGCAGACTAGTTTGAGTATCACTGCTATGAATGCTTGGATTCGAGGTTCTCTGCCGACAATTCATGTCGGCCTTGCAGCTATCTGCAGTAGAGGGTGGGAAACTCTTTAATGCTGCTGACGGGGCCACTAGCGTGGTGAGTTGTATTGGCAGACCCGAAGGCACTGCTCAGCATAATCAGACCGCAGAACTGCATCATAGGCGGGCTGACTGTCATAGCAGGGATTGCGATTGCCTATGTTCAGGCCCCTGTTGGGGCAATTGAGAGTTATACTCACGTGTTTCTCTATGGTTACCTGACCTACTTCTTCGTGGCCGCCGGAGGTAACATTGTCAATGACATATTTGACATCGAAGTGGACAAGATCAACCGTCCTCATCGTGCGCTTCCCAGCGGCAGGATGACTGTCAGAGAGGCATGGGCCTATGTGGGATTCAACTCAGTGTTGGGCGTGTTCTTCGCTTGGCTCAACGGTTTCTATGGTACTCTACTGGTGATTCTCTTCCTCGGGGTTGGTTACGTCTACGCTGCGAAGGTCAAGACACTCGGGATAGCTGGAAACTTCATGGTGGCCTTCTCGTTCGCATTTGGCGTCATATACGGGTCATTCATATACGCTGAGATGATCTCCTCATTCGTTATCCCCGTGCCGACATGGTTGTTCTTTGTGACGGCCTTCATGATACTTCAGGCTCGTGAGACCATCAAGGGCGCTGAGGATGTGGAGGGCGACAGGTTGAGGAATGTGAGGACGATCGCCCGAGTCCATGGCTTCCGAGCCGCGGCGGTGGTTCAGCTTCTACTCAATCTGCTGGGCGTTGTCTGCTACACTCTGATATGGGTCCTTGGATTTGCCAGTTGGGACCTCTGGCTACTTCTTGTGACCGGCGTCATCGTAGTGCTGGCGGCAGGCATAGTTCCCCTGACAGGTCCCAGTAACAAGTCAAGACTGAAGATGGCGAGCACTCTGGACAAGGTCGGTGCTCTGATTGGACTAGTTGCCTTTGTGCTGATTCCGCTCTACTCGATACTATGGTGAGCTAGTGTACTTGCCAGAACGTCAGAATGAGAATTGCTGTGCATATGGCAGAGATCGCAAATGCCCACGAAGTTGAGGTATTGTGCACTTCCCTGATACCGAAGGCCAAGATGAACCCGACCCATATGAACGAGGCGGTGGTCAGGTAGTCTATGATGACGAATGCGCCCGACTGAAACACAGTCGTCACGATGTATGTTGTACCATATTGCTCTACTGACATCTCTGGAATCGTCAACATCAGGATGAGGACTCCCAGCAGCCTTGCCAGTATCACAGGCACCAAGCTGTATCCGACGATCATCATGGACCTGCCGTACCTTGCAGTACCGCCGGCTATCTTCAATATGACATGAGCAGCTCCGGCACCTATCGTCAGGTAGAGCATACCCAGAATCAAGTTGGGGACGATTGTGAATAGCCCTACGCTTATTACTCCCGGTGCGACAGGGCTAGACAGAAGACCAATCGCGACAGGTTCCTCATCAACTATGTAGTTCAGCGTCAGTTTGGAGCACACTGCAAGGAATGCCGCTGTCATGATCAGTGCGTTGAAGAGGACTACAACGGCAGGACCCCTGCCATCCGGTCGTCGAGCGATGTCCCGGAATGTAGCAGCCGGCCTGATCAAGACTCCTATTATCCTACCCACGAGCCCGAGCGTCTTGACGTCCTCTGCAAGTGGTCGTTTCAGAAATGGGAGTACTCTCTCGAGAATCTCTTCGGCTATCTTCTGTCCGCAGACGGGACAGACAGTTGCGTCCGAGGGTACTGGACTGTTGCAGGCGCTGCATCTTCTCACTGGAGGTCATCCCAGCGCTGTTTCTGTATTGACGACCCTTGCGTTCTCTATTTAATGTATCTTGGGCGTGTCAGCTGTAAGCACCCTTGAGGTCCCCCTCCTGCCACGAAGATTGTCTCGACAGAATGATTACCACATTCTGAACTCTCTGAAGAGGTTGGTGGGGTAGACAATCAGATAGGGAATGGTTGCATCGAGGATGCTCTGGGTCGTGTTTATGACATATACTATGGTCGTGATTGTCAGGGCGTCGAGCGAGAATAGGGGCATGATTATTGCCAGGTTGAGCAGGAGCATTATGTTGAGTCGAGTCAGATAGCCGAACAACATGTAGAGTGCATATCGTCCGATGGATCGTAGGTTACTCCCATCATGATGTAACCTAGCTGACCACAGCAGGACCCACGGGACAATCATCATTGGTGCAGTAGCTGCAAGTTTCATGAGGGGCCCGATCGGAGCAAAGGGGTCGAATAGGAACAGCCCCAGTGTGCCCGCCGCAGCAGTTATCATCCCGACTCTTATGCCTCCGATCAGAAATGCTATCATCCATACGAACGAGACAGGATCGAAGTAGGCGATTCCCCATCCGGGGATTCTTGGGATGAACGATGCTGAGTATCCAATGGCTATCGACAGAGCGGCCAGCAGCCCAGAAACAGCCACGGTCATAGAGTTTCGCGAGCGCAAGGAGTCGTATCCTTTAGTTTCAGAACTATCGTGTTCAGCCATGACACATTACCTGGCATCTGGGCAGTACGGGGTGTGTATTTAAGTATAACTAATTCGTAGTAACTACTCGCTTTTGAGTAAACGGTGATACCGGCTCGTCCTGTGCAGTTCTTCTGTCACCGTGCAGCCGAGAACGACTCACCATCTGAAGAAGTTTCCTTGCAGCCTCTATGCATTCTGGGTTTATGCGCCATTCCGACCATTCAAATCCCGATGTCAGAGAGGCACGGCTGAGAATGAACCGAGACCCGGCAACCTCATTGATCCTGTTGAGCATAGTACCTATGGTCACTGCTCCAAGTACAGGCCTGACCTGCCTTGCAACCCTGATCAGGTCGGAGGTCGACACCCACCCACCATCCTCGATCAACAGTCTGAGTACCCTTGACCTGACCGCGTCTGATTCAAGCACGTCCTTGAGTGGAGCCAAGTTGAAAGACTCACGTCGACTGAATGCGTGTGGCCGGGCGGACAGTTCGTCCCTGGACTCATAGTATGTCGTTCTGCATCCCTGGCCATGTTGCCGAACAAGTCGATTTTAAATGAAGTATTATCCTACATCATTTCCGTAGGACTCATATTGAGGCTACGTCCTAGAGTGTTCCCATCATGAGGTATCATAATCCCCTCGACAGTCTCTTCAAGACATCCTTCAGGCGTCCATCGGACTTCATATGTTGCGCGTTCGGACTACAGAGGAGTGAGATAGACACATACTTTGCTCTACTGTCCGGCGAGAAGAGTGCGAGCGAGATAAGCGCGGCTCTGTCTCTCGACCGAAGTACGGTCCAACGTGCCCTCAAGAGCCTGATGGAAAAGCAACTGGTCTTCAGGAACAAGAGGAGCATCGAGGGTGGGGGTTACTACTACACCTACCGGGCCGTGTCAACTGAGGAGATCCGTTCACAGATACTGCAGCAGCTCGACAAGTGGTATGCAGATACCAGAAGGTTCTTGATGCAATCATGGTCGGTCCAGCCCGGAGACTGAGGTGTGCCAATGAGTCTACACGGAGTCAATACGACCATCTGGACTACCACAATGGCTGTCATCGGAGCAGTTGGAATTGTCGTCAGGATTTTTGTCCGGATCACGGTCATTCCGGGACTGGAGCTAACTCCTGGCTTCATGTTCTCAATGCTGGGCGGCATTGTTGGAGGTCTGCCCGGCGGAATTGTTGTGGGATCCATCGTGGGCATTGGTGGTGCAATCGCCGGTGGTGAGACTCCTCTATTGCCCCTGATCGGCAACATCTGTCTCGGTGTGGGCACCGGCATAGGTTTCTATGTTGACACCAACAGAAACTCGCTCAGATACTACACCTCTGTGATAGTCGGTGGAACCGTGATTGGAGGCTTCATACCTACACTGACGATATTCTCAGGGTTTGAGTTTGTGGCAGCATTGATCCCAGCACTCGCGGACGCATTTCAGGCATTCATCTGGGCCGTCCTCGCTCTGCTGATTGACCTGAGAATGGTCCGTCCCCTTCTGGGACCCCATCTCTATCTTTCGGAGGGTCAGAACTAGCGAGCAGATTAGTAGATGTGATGGCAATTGAGCAAGACCATATCGATTGATGTCAAGAAGGACCTGTTCGGGGCAAATGCAGAGGTGGCTGCTGAGAACGCAGCACGGTTCGGGAAGTACGGGATCAGGGTCTACGATGTCATGGGCTCCGTGGGAACAGGCAAGACAATGTTGATTGAGTCCATCTGCCAGAGACTGAAGGACAGATACTCTATCTTGATGGTGGCTGGCGACCTTGAAACCAGGATCGATGCCGATCGGGTCTCGTCCCACGGGATCGATACCGTCCAGATAAACACCAAGACGGCCTGTCATCTCGACGCCAGGATGTTGAGCCTCGCCCTGAGGGACATTGATCTGTCAAAGTACCAGGTCATATTCGTTGAGAACGTGGGCAATCTGATATGTCCTGCCGGCTACTCACTGGGGGCCGAGAAGAAGATTGTAGTCGTGAGTGTGACAGAAGGACCATACATGATCCGAAAACATCCCCTGACCATCAAACGCGCCGACCTCGTGGTCATCAACAAGATCGACCTCCAGGGTGTGATGGGTGTGGATGCAGATGCATTGGTCAGGGATGTGAGAGAAATAGATGCCAATCTCCCTGTATTCAAGGTGAGTGCTGTCACTGGCGATGGTCTCGATAGACTGATAGCCGGTCTGGGGCTCTAGCCTCCGGCTGCAGCGATGCGTTCTAGAGCAGCTCTGACGCCTGCAAGATGCCCCGCTCCAATCACAACAACTACCTTCCCTTGCACATCCTCCAGGATCCTCGATATGGCTCGCGCAACGTAGTCATCGCGCTGATCAATGAGCACATTCGTCAGTCCCGGAAACTGCCTTCTGAACTCTGACAAGAGCTTCTCCAAGTTCTCCTCGTTGGTGAGATCCCGCGTCATCTCCAACACATTGCCCCCGGATATCTCACGAGTTACACTGGGTATCATCTCCATGAGTCGGTATATCTCGTCCAGCGGAACCTTGTCCAGGGCCTGTACAGTGACGTGGAGCGGCCTGTCCACGAGGGCTATCTTGGCTCCGATCTTCCTGCCCTCTTCGATTGCTGCCAGCATCTCCCCTCCTACCTGGGAACCAGTGGCGTTACCGATGAGGTCCTCCAGGACTGCTATCTGTTGAAGCAACGTCTGGACGCCGTCTGTACTCTGTCCGGTCGAAACGGCCGTCTGAGTCGCGTCCCTACTGAGCAGCTGATCCAGACGATACCTGTCAAGCTCAACTGCAACAACATCTGGCCTGTGAAGCCTCACGGTCTCTCTGACCTTGACCACACTCTCGCTGTCAGTGTGAATGACACCGACGAACAGGACCCTCTGCAGGTCGTCCGGGCTCCTCATCAGAGGTGGTACTCGCGTATCTCCTTTTACTTGTTCCGAATTATGAACCAGAGTGATCTGTCTCATCCGTAGCGAGCGATCTGTAGCTTGTGTCGTCGATACCCTGTGTTGGGGATATACTGATATTTCCCATCTGTGCTGACACAGTCAATCGCCGTCGAGCCCCCTATCGCTGTTCGGTCTATGTCAGAACAACCCATGCAGACGGAGTGATGAATGTGTCCGAACACAGTGATGGCAACGAATGTCTCACCTCATCGAAAACGAACCCCCTCCACAAGCTTGCTGCCGTGTCAGAAGTACTTCTTGTCAGGTTTGTGATCTACTCGCTTGTGGCACTTGCACTGATGCAGGTGATGTACGGTACCCCTGCACCAGACCAGTATCCCCTCGAGTCGTACTACGTCGTCGGGTCTCTGTGGTTCGTCATACCCGCCGTCATGATACTAGGACTCCGGCGAGAGCCCCATCTGTATGGTCTGACATCCGTGTCGAGTAGACAGAGTGTTGACCTGGCCCTCAGCGCATTTCCGTTCATGGTCCTTGGAATGAATGCAGTGATGGTGCTACTGATGATGCTGGGGTGGTCGTATCTTGAACCGCTGGGTGCACTGACGCTTACCGCATCACTGACCGTAGCGTCGTTGTTCATCATCAGGATGTCCTACCGCAAGTACCCATCTTTCCACAATGTCTCAGTCCCGTATCGGACTCACTGTATCAACGTGGTCGCCATTCTGCTCCTCCTGCTACTGCCCATGGTGCTAGGACTCGTGCTGGGTCGTCTGTCACTCCTCCTAGTTTCTACTGTTGTATGGCAGTTTGTCTTCTCAGGATTCGGAGAAGAGGTGTTCTTCCGGGGGTACATCCAGTCAAGGCTCAATATGGCCTTTGGCCGACCGTTTGAGTGGCTGGGAATCCGATTCGGTGTCGGTCTCTTCATCTCTGCGTCCATCTTCTCTGTGACTCACATGTTGAATACTGCAAATATCTGGCTCGGAGACTTCAACATCGCCTGGTGGTGGGGCACATTTTCCCTAGTTGGTGGTATCCTCCTCGGACTCCTGCGTGAGAAGACTGGATCAGTAGTCGCGTCTGGTACCCTACACGGACTTGAAGCAGTCGGAGAAGGACTTGCCCTCCTGTTTTGAGATTCACCGCTGCGGCCTTGGGCCGCCAGATCATGACAAGAGGCCAGTCCCGGCTCGCCTAGACGAGACCGAGTATGTCCTCGGGTGCACAAAGCTTTTCCATGATGTGAGCCCCTGTCTGGATGACTTCTACAACGGGATGTGAGATGAGATGAGAGCTGATCTCGAGAGAGCCTTCTCCAAACTCATGAATCCTCGTATGAGTGCTGGACTGATGATCCTTCATAGTCTACTTAGTCCGCTGAGGGGCCCCCCCATTCCTCCCAAGGAGGTACGAGAAACAGTCGAGAAACTGGTTGAGCAGGGTGACGTTTCAAAGCAGTCGATCACCAATGCCGCACGACGACTCGAGGAGGCCAACATAGTCGTACGCGAAGAGGGATACTCCGTCAACTATGGATACCTCCTATCTGTACTACTTGACGCCGTCATGGACCTGACAGCTCGAGTCAACCGGTTGGAGGAGGAGCTCGAGTCAATCAGCCAGTCGCAGTCGTAGTTCTCAATACCCGCCCCTCAGCACTGTGTCAAGATCATCGAAGAAGTCGTCCAGCACATCCCCCGTCACATGAGGCATCACAATGAGCCTCATTGATGGTGGCAGTGGTGAGATCGCAGTGCTCCACCCCATGCTCTCCATCCTGTCTGCCACCTGGTCAAGCTGCTCTTCTTGCACGCGGAAAGCAACTATGTTCATCACGGGCCGGATCACCAGCTCCAGGCGAGGGTTGGCTGCTATCCTGTCCACACTGTGCTGCGTGTTCCTCATGCACTCCCTCACAATATTGCGGTATCCCTCTCTACCCAAATGTTTCATTATTGCCCAGGCAGAGAGGATAGTGGACGCGGGACGTGTTCCCAAGAGTGTGGACTGCCTTGAGCTCGTTCCTCGGAGATAGGGTATCGTCCGGGTGATGGCGTCCAAGTGGTCCTTCTCTCTCATCAAGAGACATCCTGCTGGTATTGGTGCGAGTCCCATCTTGTGAGGATCGATACTGACACTGGTGACGCCCTCTATCTCGAAATCGAACCGGTGGTCTGACATCCCAAGGTCCCTCAGGAATGGAATGACGAACCCGCCGAAGGCCGCATCTACATGAAGGGGAAGCCCATGGTCCCTGGCGATCGAGGCGATACTCTCTATCGGGTCTATCTGTCCGACGTAAGTGGTCCCTGCAGTTGCTACTAGTCCGACTGTGTCACAGGTGATCTGCTTCTCCATCTCCGATGGCATCGCCCGATACTCATCATCAACAGGTGTCTTCTTGATTCGGATGCCAAGTAACCACGCGGCCTTGTCAACCGATGGATGAACCGTTTCTGGCGCCACTATTTCAGGACCCGTTGTGCGTCGTCTTCCCAATTCTCTGTGCGACAGGACGGCGAGTATGTTTGATTCTGTCCCTCCTGAGGTGGTTGTTCCAAGGGGAGCTTCTAGATGAAGCAGGTCTCCTAGCATCTCGATGAGTTCCTTCTCTATGATCGCCGTTCCCGGGAACGAGTGCAATCGTCCAGCATTCTTCTCGGCATATCGTGTCAGAATCTCAATCCCAAGGCTATGAGGGATGGTTGACATTGATGCAACAGGACGCCCACTCCTGTATGTACAGTCTTTCTTCAGGACATCTTCAAGTGACCTGATGACGTCTTCAGCATCAGTTCCTCTCTCGGCGAACATTCCTTTCTCTCCGCAGGGCTCTACATCCTTGTTTCCCGACTTACCGCGTACGGGAATGGAATGGTCTTCGCACTCTGGCAGTGCATCTGGAGGCGACGGCTGATGAATAAGCTAATAAACCAAGGGTACTGGGAACAGATTGGCCTCTTCGGAGAGCCATGGCCTCGGTGGTGTAACGGTAACATAGGGGACTGTGGATCCCCTGCCGCGGGACTCATCCTCACTCCGAGATGAGACGCGAATTCAACTCCCGCCCGGGGCCCCATATTCTGGTCGTATCAGACTGAGGGTGGCGCAGTGCACGGATCTCTTGGTGGGACTGTATACTCCGCGAAGTGGAGGCCGTTGCCAGAATGAATCGAGTCGTCATCGTGGTGCGGGAGATCAGGGGGAACTGTCCCGTATTCAAGGTCGGAGACCGCATGGTATTTGATGGTGCAGCACTCAACATGGATCTGACCGATGCCTACTGTGTCTGGGCTGCACAGTCGTTCACACCATTCCTCATATCGGCCAGGCGTCTAGTACCTCCGTCTGAGTTGGGCCTTGCAAGAGAGGGACTGAAGTATCTCGTACAGTGTCTTGATCCAGGTCCTCCACTTACAGACGGAGGGACCGTCGTGTTTGAGATGCATGCTGAGACTTCGGACAGTGATACTGTTGTCCATTGAGTCACACGTGATTCCCTATCTCGTGAGTGTGGTTTCCTTCTCTGACCTCGACCGGAACTGCCGAGAGTCTGGCATGTTCGACGCCTGATATGCTTGATATCTTATTGGCCGTGTACTCAATCTCCTCTCTTGTCCCCCTGAGTGTTATGACCTCAAGGCATAGTCTTTCCGTGAGATGGACATGAACAGTAGATATTATGTCAGCCCTTGAGGAGTGCTGAATCTTGATGAGTTTGGAGACTAGGCTGGGCCGGTTATCATAGACTATGTTCAGGACCGCCACGTACGTCCCCTGTCCCGCCTCCCATCTGGAGCCTGATATGAAGTCGCGCATGGCGTCTCTTATCGCCTCTGATCGCCCGAGATACCCCTTGCGCTGGATCACTTCATCAAACTCTTTCAGCAGCTCCCCGGGTATTGATACTCCAAACCTCTGCAATACCATGGTATGTCCTCCTGAGTGTGCCTACGGTAGCAAAACTCCTCAGTATTGGTGACACGAATTCCAATTTCGTAACACTTAAGAGTTCGCCCAGTCGACCGTGCACACGAGGCTCAGATACCATGCATGTTCCTGATGGCATAATACCTCTCTGGCTTCAGTTGTTTATGTCTGGTCTGACACTGGTCTTCTTGGTACTTGCCGTGAGGACTGTAAACCGTAAGTTCGATACGAAGATGGTCCCCTATCTTGGCGTACTAGCGGCTGCAATATTTGCAGCACAGTTTGTCAACTTCCCGATAGGCAACTTCTCGAGCGGTCATCTTGTCGGTTCGACGCTCCTTGCAGTCTTGGTAGGACCATGGGCTGCCATGTTGATCATGGCACTAGTCTTGTTTGTACAGGCACTCTATGGTGACGGTGGGCTACTGACCTATGGGTTGAACTTCTTCAACATGGGCATTGTCGCCACTCTCGTGGGTTGGTCAGTTGTCCTGCTCTCCTTCAGGCTGCTCCGCAGGGTCACTGCACCACGAATCGCAGTCATTACAGGCGCAGGAGTAGGTTCATTCATTTCGATAGTGGCCGCAGCTGTCGTTTTGGGCATCGAGCTCTTGACAGTCCCCGGATTCGGGACCGAGGCATTTACAGTGCTCACTCTGATTCATGTTGTAATCGCTCTCGGAGAAGCTGCGATAACAGTCGCGGTCATACTGTACTTCTTGAAGGCCAAGCCCAGTATCATATCCCTCCTAGACGAGAGTGAGACGAGGGACCTTGCGCATGAACCACTCAGAAGGGCATTGGTCCCCGAGCAGACAATCAGGGGGTGAAGAGAGGTTGAGCAGAGAAAAGATGGTCAGGGTCGTCTTACCGAGTGTGATTTTTCTAGTTGCCGTTCTCTCGGCTGTGATCCTCACGGGGATGGCCTCCCAGAACCCGGATGGCTTTGAGTGGACTCTATTTGACTTCGCCGGCGTCGCAGAACCGGAGCCCCTGTTTGAGGGGATCTGGTCTTTCATGGAAGAGGGGCCAGTCACCGACGTCATCATCGGAGTGGTAGGCGTAGTCCTCGTGCTTGCGATCAGCTATGTACTGTTCTGGGCCCTCTCGCGCAGAAACAGATGAGTATAGACGAGTGTATGAGATGAGCCAGCCGTGCATCATTTTCTATTACCCTTCAGTACAGAGAGAAGGACCGGCAGGACCTTCTCTCCGACCTCTATCCTTGTTCTCTCGGTATGTGTAGCAGCACTAGTCTCAATCCAGAGCAATCTTCTATTTCTCTCTCTCCTGTTCATCTGTATCTTGGTGGGAGGTACGATCGCACATACCCCGTGGGGACGCATATATGGGCTGGCTGCTCGGTTCGAGTTGATTGTGCTATTCTGGATCCTCCTCGAGCCATTCATGTTTGGGACCACTGTGATGTTCTACCTTCCTACACCTCTTGGGAACTTGACCGCATACTGGGAGGGACTACAGATGGGTCTGCTCCTTGGCCTCAGGATGATCTGTGTGATAGTCCTCATCCTGGGTACCCTGTCACACATGTCATTGTCTGAGTTCATGGGCGTCCTCAGGTTTCTTCGAGTCCCTGCAGTCATTCTGGGCTCGCTGTTGGTGATGTTGCGTTACATCCCTCTCTTCGTATCTGAGAGGCAGAGAACGCTCGAGTCTGCACTCCTGCGAGGACTCAGAAGAGGTAGTCGAGTCTCGAGAGTGATGACCGGGGGCTCGCTGATCGGCCTGACGATTGACCGAGCATTCGGAAGGAGCGAGAGGCTCTTCGATGCCATGACGTTGAGGGGATTTGGGAAGTCCATGCCCGTCAGCAATGCTCGACCAAGGCGAGCCGACATTGCACTAGTGCTGCTCGTCATGCTATCCTATGCGGTCTTTCTCGTTGGTATGCCCGTCTGGCTGGGGTGAGATCAAGATGACCTGCGCAATCGACATCCTGAACCTCTCATTCAGCTATGGTAGCTTCTCCATTAAGAACATCAACACAGAGCTGCATCAGTGTGAACACAAGGCACTGATAGGCCCCAATGGGTCGGGAAAGACCACCCTGTTCAGGCTACTCGTTGGGTTGCTCAGACCCGCCTCTGGAGAGATATACGTGAACGAGAGGCTTCTGACAGATGAGAGCCTCTGGGAGATTCGAAAGGATATAGGATTCCTGTTTCAGAACCCGGAGGATCAGCTCTTTGCCCCTACTGTCTGGGAAGATGTCGCATTCGGTCCGCGAAACCTGGGACTTCCCGATGATGAGGTACAACAGAGGGTCCGCGATGCACTGCATTTCGTCGGAATGGACGGTTTCGAACACAGACCCATCAATTCGATGAGCTATGGTCAGGCAAAGAGAGTCGCACTCGCCGGAATCCTGGCCATGCGGCCCAGGATCCTTCTCCTAGACGAGCCCTTTGATGGACTTGACTTTCCCATGACACGGGTCCTGGCTGGCATGATGCGCGTTCTCAGAGAGCAGGGTGTCAGCGTCCTATTCACGACCCACAATCGTTTCTTCGTGGAGAACTGGGCGGACTCTGTAGTTGCTCTGCGAGATGGGGAAGTGATCTTTGATGGCCCTGTGAAACATGCACTTCAGGATCCGAATGTGATTGAGATCCTCGGGGACTGGGACAGTCTCAGGGGCGAGCTCCAACGCTCGCGCATCTGCTATTGACAGATTCCTAGTCGATGTCGGCATGTAGAGTACGTCACGGACCAGAAATGAAACTAAACGAAGGGGGAACAGAAATGCTTATCACATGTTTCTGCCCGCACAGTAGGCGTGCGGAGGTTGCCAAGCCTGGTCAAAGGCGTAGGACTCAGGCTCCTATGGCTGTAAGGCCTCCTGCAGTCAGGAGACTTCCGTAGGGATTCGCGAGTCTACGTGTGCGATGCACATGTGGCGCGAATTCAAATCTCGCCCTCCGCACCACCTATTGACCGTGATATGGCACGACTCTTCTCGATATTACCTCGTGCAGTCGTAGATATAATGCTGCACGGACGCAAAATCTGGGTCGAATGGCGAACCGATCGCATGCCTTGACTCAATATGCAGCATGCCGACTGTGTGAGCGGATGATCCTATACTTAGTGCCTCACCATGTCGCCTTTCACGACACTGATGTACACTGCCCCTACTATCTGCAGGCTGGCCTCAAATTGACGATCCTGAGTCCAATGAACCCGGCATATGACCGCTAGCGTTCCGGACCTACGACAAGTGTGGGACTGTTGAAGAGAATTAGCGGCACTCATCCTGCGGGTGACTCCGACGAGAGTCACAGCATTTTCTCGATTATTCGGTCTCTCCTGAACATCTTGACTGCAAGATACAATGTCGATATTGCGGCCGTCCCAGTAATGACGGAGCTGATCGCTATGACGTACACCCCCATGACTAGGACTCCGGTGACTGCACCCAACATGAAGAATACCACTGGTAGGATGAGTGCTCCCGTGATCTGTTGAGATTCCAACGATGTCTGAACCCTTGCTGAAACCAGGACGGTGATAGTTATGACTAGCACAGACATCGATGGTCCAAGAAAGATCGCCAGGATGAGATAACGAATTTCAAATAGCAGGAACTGCCCAACAATCGGATATGATACTAGTGTGAGACTCACAACAGAGATGCCGAAGGAGATCCAGAACATTGTAAGTGATGGTATCAGACTTGCTAGTACCTTCCCGAGGAATAGTTCAAGGTCGCTCACTGGCGCGAGGACCAGTGCCTCAATAGTCTTGCGTTCCTTCTCTCCAGCAAAGCTATTGGCCGAGAGCACAGATGTCGTTGCAACTGGAACTATCAGTATGGCAACCGGAAACAGGTACTGAACAAAGAACACAGTCCCAAGTTGTATCAGTGTCATGTCCTGTGCTCCAGGGATGAGGTCCATCAGGAATGGGGGGACTACCACGTTGTCAACAAAGGACGCGAGCCGTGTTATGAGGAAGAGGGCCACAGGCAATAGAAGGGAGAATAGCAGTGGCATGATCATCATTGACATGAGCAACTGGCGCGACCTGAAGGCCTCCCTCCATTCTTTGCGTGCAATCAGAATTGGCTTGTATTCCTTCATTCTAGGATCTCACCGCCTTCCTATAGACATCCCACATCGTACCCCTCTTCGTGTCTATTGACCTGACCTTCCCGCCTCCCTTCACCACGGATTCGACTATTGTAGGAGTCGCTGTTTCTGCGTCTTTGACAAGAATGACAATGGTATTACCCTGCACACGGACCTCCTCCGCTATCTCTAGATTTCTTACTGTTTCAACCAGTTGCGGCGTTGGCACTTCTTGCAGCTGGACCTGTATCTCTTCACCGCTAGAGACCCTTGCTGCAAGTTCCCTCGGAGTTCCAGCAGCGACTATCTTCCCTCTCTGGATGATGCACACTCTGTTGCAGAGCTTCTCCGCCTCATACAGATTGTGTGTTGTGATGAACACGACCTTCTCCTCTGCACGCAGAGTTCCTATGAGATCCCATATCTCCTCCGTCATTATGGGGTCTAGGTCTGCGGTCGGGCTGTCCAAGAATATCACTTTCGGGTCGTGAATGAGTGCCCTCGCGAAGGCGACTTTCTTTGCGGTCCCCCTACTGAGATGACCTGCGAAACGATTCTGGTACTCTGTCAAGCCGAAGTACTCGATGAGTTCTGCAATCCGCCTCGACCTCTTGTCCCTGGGAACCTCATATATGCCCGCGTAGAACTCAAGATTCTCCCTGACGGTGAGCCGTGTATAGAGACATGTGTTCTCAGTGAGGACTCCACATATTTTCCGAACCATGTGGGGGGATTCAATCACATCGATACCGTCGATGCTAGCATGACCTGAAGTGGGTCTTATTGCACCAGCCAACATCCTCACGGTGGTGGTCTTTCCTGCCCCGTTGGGTCCCAGGTATCCGAAGACGTCGCCCGGTTCCACATCGAAGCTGACTCGATCTACAGCCACGAGTTCCCCAAAATGCTTTGATAGATCCCTCGCCGAAATCAAGAATGGTCTAATCCCACTGCTGACTTTGACAGACGTCTGGCAAAGACTTCTCATGATACTGTAGGGAGAGTCATTTAAGGGTTACCGCTCGACTACAACCAATATCTCCCATAGAGTTTCAGGAACAAGTCTCTTTGCAGGATTGTGCGGATACAGCAGCACCTTGTAAAAGACGACCATTGCCATTTGCGTTCGTGATAGACTCTTGCGGAGGTGGTCATGTTAGATGAGCGCCCCGAGAAATAACATTCCACGTTTCGGATTGGTCCTGCCAACTTACGGCACTGGGTTCGACTGGAAACAGACAGTTACCGCTGCATGCCTAGCCGAGGAACTCGGATATGACTCCCTGTGGGTTCCCGACCATCTGGTGTCCCCAACAGGTAGTGGTGGTTGCTTTGAGGGGTGGACCGTCTTGTCTGCACTTGGTACCGTGACAAGCAGGATTGAGCTAGGCACGTTCGTGCTGTGCAATCAGTTCAGACACCCCTCCTTGGTCAGTAAGATGGTTTCAACACTGGACCATCTTTCGTGTGGACGGTCTGTGATGGGGATTGGTTCATGCTCTCTTGGACGTGAACATGATGAGTTTGGTATTGAATGGGGCAGCAGGACCTGATCGCATCGGCAGACTTCGGGAGTCTATTCAGCTTATCAAGACGCTCTGGACTGAGCACAGCGTCACCTTCGAGGGGAAGTACTATCAGACTCTGAGTGCATCCGCCAATCCGATGCCGGTACGGAGGCCTCACCCCCCAATCATTGTCGGAGGTCGTTCCAGGGCTATCATGGATGTCGCTACGGATCTTGCAGATGGATGGGCCCCCTACTTGCTTGACCCTGACGGACTGAGTGTTCGTATTGAATACGTCAAGACTCGTTTGAGAGATATAGGTAGACCTCTTGGTGATTCCGAGATTATTTACGGTGCGGACC
>JAWAQK010000028.1:0-31069 GCA_038893995.1 Candidatus Thorarchaeota archaeon
ATCCAGGCGGTCCTTTGTAGAGCGTCTGTGCAGGATATACTTGGAGATCTGTCATGTCAGGAAGGCAAGACGCAGGAGCCTACCCCTGGGAGCGGTTCTCCATTCCGATGCTGGAAGGCACGGAAACTCAGGTGAAGAGGCAACCTCCCCTGAGTCCCACCATACCCGACGATCCCTTCGGTAGGTGAGTACATCCAAACCACACCACCCCGTCCAAGAACCCTCGTCGCTGAAGGATTCACGGACGGACAAGCACAATGAGGGGCCATCCGTCATCCATGCGGTTGGCCCCCAACCTTTCTGAAACGAAACTGCCTCATTTTGGTACGCGTGGACGCGAAATGCTTTTCATCGAGAGCTAGGATGTGAATCCAGTGATGACAGGATGGTCAACCTATCGCCCCGAGCACTGTTCTTGGTGACATCTCTCGACCAGGTAGCCATTGCAATCATCGCGATAGTCGTCGTCTACTTTGTTGCGCCAGACTACTTGACAATCGCACTGATCCTGACACTCCTGCTACTAGCGCTCTACTTTGTGGGAAAATACTACATAGTCTATCCAGTACTGAAGATGGGAAAGGGGACTGCATATGAGGTTGCTGGGAAGGTCGGCTTAGCAGTAACTAGGATAACTCCATCAGAGGGGAAAATGCGAATTGGGGGTGAGCTGTGGTCTGCAAGGACGCAAAGTGGTGAGATCAAAGAGGGAAGTCAGGTCCGTGTCATTGACCGCGACGGCATCAAGCTCATCGTAGAACAGCTCAGCGCCGAGCAACAATAGAAACCACGAGTGTGCGTCTTGTCGCAGATGACTCTAGTAATGTCCAGCGATTACTCTCCCATATATTCTGCCGAGTCATGGTCTTTCCTGTGGCGGACGGCGACATTCTCTTGGGGCTCCTACTTGGCCTGCTGGTTGCTGTGGTTGTATATTTGACCATGAGGTATCGCTTGAGGATCCGAATAGCGCTTGTCGAGGAGCAATTCAGGAGACTATGGGCGGAGCAGGAATCGGACATAAGGAGAGATGCCACTCAGCGCAGCCGCTATGTGTTGAGGGGCAGAATTGCCGAACACATGGTTCCGATAATGAGGGATCTGTTCAAATACGACCCATCTGACGCACGGTTCCTGGGGTCGCCGGTGGACTATGTGGTCTTTGACGGTCTGACAGCTGCGCGAGATGCCGGGTCCAAGAAACCAGTCGAGATCGTTCTTGTAGAGATCAAGACAGGAAATGCAGATCTCAGCTCCATGGAACGTGTTGTCAAAGACGCCGCAGACGCCGGGAGGATAAGGTGGGAAACTATCCGGGTAGACCTCTAGGGCACTATCGGGTCACTGATCATGAAAGCACTCCATCATGAGTGCGCTGAGGAGCATGTCTCTGATAGTGGACACATCAGGAATCCCATGCACAACATGGTTGCAGATCCGAATCGCGGGAACCCCGAGTATTCCGGAATCACAGCCACATTCACAGCCACCCTCTATCTTCACTTGGTGGAGTATATCGGACTTTAGTCCGAGTTCCTCAATTGCTTCGCGTAGCATCTCGAGTGCCGGTGCACAGAAGATGCACCGGTCACCAGTGTAGAGGGTCACGCAGCTACACCGCCCACACTGTGTGAGTTCCGCCGTAGCATGACATACTTCACTATTGGCCATAGCATCCCTCATCTGCTCGGTTAGCACCCCCTAGATGGTGGCGCTGAATCTAGGCGGTGGGAATGACAATCATTGACAGTTTCCTAATAAGGTATATTCAGGTGTATTCAGTATTGTTGTCTGCCTTATCTGAGATGCACTTGCATCTGGTACGAGAGGATCGTACAACAAGAGGTAGGTCGACTCCAACATTATTCCCCGAATCCCCCGGTACTCGAGAGACAACCTCTGACAGGATATGAGCAGCCCCATGGAGATCTGGGGACGACATGTCCCGGATTGCTCGTACAGGAGGACCCGAGCACAGCTATCGAGTATCTGAACAGGATTAGGTTATGAGTAGGTCAGTCGTCTGAATAGAAACGAGTATCCGATGGATAATGCAGAATCCAGTGTCGCACTACAGCTATACACTCGTGGTGAGCGGTATCTCAGGTTTCACGAGCTTGCAGCTGCTGAGGAATCGTTGAGGGAGGCTCTGAGGCATGACAACAGACATGCACAGTCGTGGTACCTACTTGGCATGGTCTACAGCGAGATGGGGAGGATCGCCGAGGCGAGGAAATGTTTCGGCGAGGCGCTCACGCACGCTCCAGGGTGGCTCCGGCCGATGGAACAGCTGGGAAGGCTCGAGTATGCACAACACTGCTATGTGGAATGCGTCAACATACTGAAGGACTACTTTCGACAGGGAGGAGCCGATCCAGATGTAATGAAGATACTCGCTAGAGCTGCTCACAGCATAGGAAACTATGAAGTTGCGCTCTCTGTGACATCAATCATTCTTGAATCGAACGAGGACGACTACGAGATGTGGGAGCTGCGTGGACTATGCCAAGCAGCCATGGGCAAGTTCAACGCTGCAAGTGTCAGTCTCAACATTGCAATCGACATCAATCCCGACTCCATCAGCGCCCTAAACCATGTGGGAGACATATGCTACGAGTCGGACAACTACTTGCGAGCAGTGGAATTCTACGAGATGAGCCTTGCCAAGAAACCGGAACAGAAAGAGATTCTCTTCCGCTGTGCGACAGCGCTGTGGTTTGTTGGCAGATGGAACGAGGCAATACCGATCCTGGAGAGATACGTTCAACTGGTCCAAGACGATCCGAAGGGCTGGAACAATCTGGGGATTGCCCTTCGGGAGAAGGGGCACATTAAGCGTGCCATAGAGTCACTCAACAAGGCACTCAGCCTCGATCCCGACAATCCTGTCATCAGGAACAATATCAGTACTGCCACCAACAAACAGGCACTCAAGTGACATCTTCTGAAAGCCAGTGTCTATGACTGAGTCCCAGACGACCGACTGCAACTCGCGACGGACCAGGTCCCGAAACCTTAAAGAATAGTGCCTGATGCCGCAACTATCAGAAACCAAATCTCGGTGCCAGCAATGAGCATGACAATATGGTGGAAACGAGGGAACAGACCTGGCCTAGTGCTGATATTCCTGGGATTGGCGGGACTGGCACAGATCCCAATCATATGGCACGCAGAGAGATATGTCCAAGTGCTGAGCGCCGAGTTGCAGATCCTAGTGTCTCTGGCTGCCATGCTAGTACTTGGAGGAGCCTACGTCCTTACGGCTGAGGCCATGTATAGGTGGGCAAGTCTAGCTTCAAAGAGGAAGGTCAGAAGACATCAGAGAGCCCAACTTAGATGGGTCTCAACACTATCGGAGTTCGTCAGGTCTAGAGAGGAACTGCCCGGATTCGCAGGCGTAGCTCTGATGACTGGGCTATTCCTGATGTTCTATTTCATCCCGTTTGGGATTGGCGCAGGAGGTACACTGCCTCAGCTGCTATCAATACTTGCTTTCATGGACCCCGTCTACTTGTACCCTCTGGCGCACTGCGGATCTGCTACACTGACTGCGGTCGTGGCCAGCTACTTCAATGACAAGTTCAAGTAGAGTACCCCCTATCCCACTCGAGAACTGAGACGGACTAGAGAGTGGTGACACAGGTCCATCACGTTTATATCGCCTTGTACTAGAGAACGCAGCAGGCCTCGGTAGATTAGCTGGGAGATCGCGCGGCTGAAGACCGCGTTGTCGCTGGTTCGCAAGTGACGTTTCTATGTCACTCGGCCAAGAAGTCCGGCCCGAGGCACCAATTCTGTTCTGATATGTAAGTGCGCCTATTGGAAAACTGAGTAATGGCTTGCATTGTTCGATGAGTTCATACATCCTCTTGGCAGTCTGACGTGCCTCAGGTGAACACGACCCCCGCAGTAATAAGTGCGTTCGTCATCAGCTCGACAAGAATGAAAGTCCTCTTCATATGTACTGGAAACTCTGCACGAAGTCAGATCGCAGAGGCACTTCTTAGGCATCTGGGCCAAGATCAATTCGAGGCCTTCAGCGCAGGCACCGCACCTGGAACTGATGTCAATCCTTACGCACTTGAGGTACTCCGGGAGAAGGGGATAGACACGAGGGGTCTATATCCCAAAAGACTGGACCTATTCAGGGACAAGTGGTTCGATCTTGTGGTGACGGTCTGTGACCACGCCAGACAGACTTGTCCGTTCTTTCCGAATGCGAGGAAGATCGCTCACTGGTCACTTCCCGACCCCGCGGCATTCGAGGGGTCCCAATTCGAGATACTCGAGAAATTCAGAGAAACGAGAGACAACATAGAAAGGCGGATCATTCAGGAGATTCTGCCACTTCGCCACTGATGTCTGACGACTCCGTGTCTACCCACTTGAACTTACGCTGAAGTGTCTTGGAATACACCTTGTGCCAGTCAAGATCAACCTTCTGACACCAGTTCCAGACTAGTTTCGGATGTATGTAGGACTTTAAGGAGGTGGTCAGGTTCCATGTTCGGGTGGCCTTAGCAAGTTCGTAGTCAGTCTGGATCTTAGACTTCATCTCCTCCGCCCTGCGGAGGGCTTCTTCTGCTCTGCCTAGTGCGCTCTCTGCTCGACTCAGCTGCCTAGAGAATGTCCGCTCGAGTGAGGCAAGACGTGACCTTTTCTTGTGGAGTGTTGATTGCTCACGCTCAAGACGTTTCTGCACATACTCGAGCGCTGAAGCATCACCAACCTGAGACGACGACTGGACCCTCGATTGGCGGGGAGGGGTTTGTCTCTCATTTGGAGGATACTTGTCATTGCCAGTAAGGTTCTGAATAGTTTGTTCGTACTGCGCGATCAGCTCTTCCTGCCTTGCGATGGTCTCTCTCAGATCTCCAATCCTACGCTCATGCTTCTTCCTCAGGCTGCGGACCTTGTCACGCTGCTTGTCTACATTCTTTCTTGCGGCCTCAATTTTGCTCTCAGCCACTCTCAATCGACTCTCGAATCTACGTTCTGATTTCTCCCAGTTCTTGGGAGCCTGCTTTGTATGGTTCATCACTCGCGCAACCTCGAGGTTCGCACGTTTGACTGCCTCCATCTTGACGAACTCGGGATCGCTCCTCTTGACTCGGCTCTTCGCAAGCTCGTTCTTCATGGTCATTGAGGCATGGTATGTCCTGAAGACCTTGGCAGTCAGTTCCGGATGGACCTCTGCCAGGAAGCGATTCACATGACTGCTTCCAATATCGGGAAAGATCTGGGCTATCTTCTTTGGGTCTCCCCTTGTCTTGCCCTGCCTCCGGGCGGCAAACAGTTTCATCCGTTCGCTTGCTGCCTCGTACAGCTCCTTGAAGACGGAATAGACATCAGGAGGCATCTCAAGTTCCTTGTGCCACGGGACACTGTCCTTGCCCAAGAAGTCGAATACGACAGAGGAGTCCTTCAAGGTCAGATGCTCAACTCTCAGAGTAGTGGCACCTACCGTGTCAGCCTCGTCGGGGTCCTTCTCGTCACCCACTCTGAGACTCAGTCTGTCAATCAAGTAGCATGCTGCCGCAACCATTCGCCGTCTTGGGTCCTTGGATCTCAGACCATCCAGGATATGCCTGCGAATCTCATCGATTCGCCGTCCTATCTTGAGCGCCTTGTCGAACTTCGCCTCCTCACGCTCCTGCTTAATGGGAGTACTATCATGCAACCATATGTACTTCAAGTTCCCAGTCAGTCGATCAGTCCACCGGGCAATCCACATACATTCGGGACTCCATACTATCTCCTTCCAGTCACCTGACGGTCGTGGTGCGTCAGGACTGAGATTCAGTGTGATGTCAGAATGTTGAACCGGATACTTCCACTTACCACGCAGCGGATGCTGCCCTCGTCCCATGAATATTCCCGCAGGCTCCGTCTGATAGTTTGCCAGCTCCATGCGGACGCCATCGACCAAAGCATATCCGTAGATTTCTTTCAGTCTACTCCGTTCAGCCTTTCTTCGTTCGAGGTCTGCTCTCTTCTCTTGAGTACTCATCGCATCCTTTGCTGTTCGCTCAGACTGGACAAAGTTGATCACTTCTGAGAAGTCGATCTCCTCTGGCTTTAGGGACGGACGGACTCCTAGCTCTCTGCTGAAGTCCTCAAAGAAGTTGGACCTGAAGACGGGGTCCTCGACATAGGGCGTACCAAGTTTCTTGACCCATGCTACAGCCATTGCCTCCTGCATCTGATTCAGCAGATGTGTTTCCCCTCGCACGTTGATTCTCAGACCATGAGGCGGGGGGAGACCCAACACTATTATGCCATTGTGATGCAGACTCTTCATTCAACCGACCTCTAGACGGTCCCTACTAGGCTCGCATGAGTCTCGTCACAGCGCGACCTGCACACTGAAAAAAAGGTTATGATAACACATCTTACGGAAAGACTGACACGGTGTAGACAATGTCTCGACCGAACAACTGGCATTTCGAGTACCTGCAAATCACTCGTGTGTGAGTTAGTTCGGCGGGACACTGGAATCGTAGCAAGAGGACCAACAGCTGGATACTATGGTGCGCCTGCCGGGACTCGAACCCGGGCCACGAGCTTGGAAGGCTCGCATCATAACCCCTAGACAACAGGCGCGCTAGCTGTGTGGGGATGGCCTGACAGATTTAAGCATGTTGATGGCAGTTGGGACTCGAGATGTCGTGGCAATATACTGGTACGGTCATATGCGTCTGAGCGGAGCATGTCCTAAGACCCATTCAGTTCACCAAAGCGATGCCTTGTGATGTCGATCCGCAGAGAATAGGTCCAGAGTACTTGTGCACAAACATGCCACGCCATCATCACCTCCGGGTCAAATCTCCTATGAATCTTGAAGAGGGAACTCACTTCGTTGCTGAAGTCTCCGTGAGGAAATGCGCCGACTCCCACTAGGACAGGCTTCGAGCTATCAGGTGGAAGCAGCTCGGCAAGTTCAGCCGAGGATGTCGGAGTACCGCTTTCCGAGGCGAGCATTACAATGGCCTCAGAGTCATGAAGATACGGCTCAATCAGATCATGGAGACTGATTCCGGTGACTCTTAGCAGAGGGTCACCTGTAGGTGGTACACGACCTCTCTCAAGTAGCTGTTCAATGAGTCCACAGAAACGTTCATAGTTGCGGGGAAGTCTGACATCTGGTTCCAATTCCACAATGGTTCCATCCATAAGATGGAGATGAACACGAAGCAATCTGCTCTTGCAAAGAGGGGACTCAAGGAGAGTCATCAGGCACATGTGAACGATGTCTGGACGACCGCGGCGCTCATGATTTGGCAGACGCATAATCGCGCGCCCATGGTATGCCTGGTCCAGCAGAGTTGAACATGGATGTTTCCTTCGCCGAGCCGCGTGTTGCTGTACCTCCTTTAGGGCCGAGATCTGTTTCGGAACCAGTTCCAACGGACACTCTAGCAGAATGATATGGAGCATGACAGACGTCGGTCAACGATGCCTAGAAACCATTTAAGGACGTTTTGGAGTATGTGGCAGTTGCAGGAGAGACCCGTTACTTGACTAGGGAAAGTAGGGCGAGGAACGTAAGGAAGATGGCAAGGAGGAGGGTCCTGGAGCTCTGGAGACTGAGTGTCCAGGTTGCCACCGATGAGCCACAACTGGCACGGGAATGGGTTGGAGGAGCTAGAAGAATCGCGCAGAAGGCAAGGATGAAACTTCCTGATGAGATGAAGAGAAACATCTGTAGAAGATGTGACACTGTCTTGATACCTGGCAGAACATCACGTGTCCGACTGCATGCGAGAGGGAGACACATGACTGTGACCTGTCTCAATTGCGGCAGGATGAAACGATATCGCTTCAAATGATAACTTTAAGCGGGAACAGTGGAGAGGGGTGGGAGAATTGAAATGCCAGCCAGAAGGATATATCCGGACCCAATTAGGATAGGCGTAGTGTGGCACGAACCCCCGCTTCTCATAATTGGAAAACTCGGTCTCAGCGAGGGAACTATCGCGGAGGCCAAGAGACTTCTGAACAAGCACAAGTACATGAAGATCCGGCTTCTGAGGTCCTCACTGGAAGATCGGTCCAAGGAAGAAACCGTTCATGAGCTCTGTTCCAAGATACACGCAGGATTGGCAGGGATCAGGGGAAACACTGCAGTGATATACAAGATCCGTGCAAGAGAGTAACAGTAGGCTCAGTTGTAACGATAATCTTTTATGGAGAGTCATGGTTGCGGGTCCAGCGTTCTGGGATCGGCATCTTGCCCAGTAGAGAAGCCGTGACCGAGTTTCAAGAGATTTGGTGATCATCCATGCCCACTGTGTACGACATTCCGGCGCATATCCTCATTCGAAGACTGGCTCAGGAGCTCAGGAGTCGGAAAGAGATCAAGCCCCCTGAGTGGGCCCCGTTTGTCAAGACGGGCAGTCATCGTGAGCGAGCCCCAGACGATCCAGACTGGTGGTACATTAGATGTGCGAGTATCCTTCGCAAGATATATCTGAAAGGGCCGATCGGGACTCAGAAACTGCGGGTGATGTATGGGGGCAGGAAATCAAGAGGAACAAAGCCAAACAGATTCTGCAAGGGCAGTGGATCGATCATCAGAACCGCTCTTCAGCAACTGGAGATGGCGGGATTCATCAAGAAGCGGGGCACTGTCGGAAGAGAGCTGACGAATGTGGGTAGGTCTTACATCGACAAGCTCTCCACTGGGCTGAAAGCCGAGCTGTCAAAGGCGATTCCCGAACTGGAGAGATACTGAAACGGCAAGTGGTGATGGCCTGTGGGAGAAGAAGAGCTTGAGGAGATCCGCAAGAGGAAGCTCGCCGCTCTCAGAGAGCAGGTACTCCAACAACAGGTCGAAGAACAGAGAATGGCCGAGATGGAGGCCCAGAAGGAGGCGATCCTTCGTCAGATAATGACCCCCGAAGCAAGGGCAAGACTGACTAACATCAAGATTGTCAAGCCTCAACTTGCTGAACAGATTGAGTCTCAGCTCATACAGCTTGCTGCCAGTGGAAGACTCAGGGGACAGGTCACTGACGAGCAGCTGAGGTCGCTTCTGATGCAGATTCAGGGAAGAGAACGTGAACGAAAGGTCACATTCAGGTAGGCTCGGAATGAGAGGTGGACACTGTTGGCAAGAAACAAGCCCATTGCGAAGAAGCTGAGGATGGCTAAGGCATTGAAGTCAAACTCCTCTGTACCCACATGGGTAATCATGAGGACGGCCAGAAGGGTGAGAAGGACACCATCACAGCGTAACTGGCGTGACACCAAACTGAAACCGTAAGGGGGGAAACTGAATGAGCGAGAATAGCGATCGAGATCAAACTCCCGTCGAAGAGGTCTTGAGCAAGGAAGCAGAGAAACCTTCAGAAGAGAAGCCAGTCGAGAGTGTCACTGCACCTCCAGCTGAAGTACCAGAGGAGGAAATTGTGGAGGAGAGAATCTACACGGTACCTCTCAGAAGGTTGTTCTGGACCGGGAGCAGATTGCGCAGGTCTAGCCGCGCAATACGGGCGATCAGGGAGTTCGTCACAAGGCACATGAAGCCAGAGCAACTCCTGATAGAGAAAGAGGTCAATGAGAGGATCTGGAGCAGGGGAATTCAGAAACCACCTCGAAAGATAAGGGTTAGAGTGACCAAGAACTCTGAGAATCTTGTAAGAGTGTATCTGGCCGAGGGATGACCCTGTGACGGTCGTCCGGACTGACTTTGAGGGAGAACCAAACATTGGCGCATTCTGCATAGCGACCGATAGCTTTGTACTTGTATCGTCCAACGTATCAGACAAGTCACTTGCCCTGTTGGAGCAAGTATTTGGACTCCCTATCGTCCAGTCAACTGTGGCCACACTCGATGCCGTCGGAATAATGTGTGCTGCGAATTCACATGGCATCGTCGTTCCGTATACAACTACGGATGAGGAATTGTCTGGGCTCAGAAGATCCGTCGACGTAACAGTCGAGTGGATTGACAGCAAGATGACGGCCATGGGCAACATAATAATGGTCAATGACAAGGGTGCATTATGTCACCCAGAGTTCGATGAGAGAGCAATCAGAGTGATAGCAGACACACTAGATGTAGAGGTGGTGAGAGGGACGGTTGCCAAGTTACCTCTGGTCGGATCGGGCTCGGTAGCAACAAATAGGGGGGTCGTGACCCACCCCCTGGCGACCGATGACGAGATGACACGTATATCAGAGGTCCTCGGGGTTAACGTAGAGGTCGGAACTGTCAATCGGGGAAGTCCCTATCCGAGGCTAGGTGTCATAGCCAACTCGGTCGGAATGATAGCAGGGTCCGAAACGACCGGAGTTGAACTTGCACATATATCACAGGTACTAGGACTGACATGAGCGGAGGGATCCAAATGGTGAAAATCTGGCGTGTATCTGGCGCATACAAGAAAAACAAGAAACTGATAGCGTTTTCCAAGGAGCTGTTGGCAGAGAAGGAGTCAATCGTCAGGGAGAGAGTACTATCCGACATAGGTAGCAGACACAGGGTGAAGCGAAGGGATATTGTAATGAACGAGATAAGAGAGATTCAGACTGATGAGGTAATCAATCCTGACATCAGAAGGATCCTGAGTCTGGAGAGTAAGTGATGATGTCCGAGGACTTGCATAAGACCCTCCAGCGAATAAGGTCTGAACAGAGGTTGGTAGCATCGAACATCGAGGTCCTGCAGCAACAGATTGACATGGTGCGCCTGAACGTCATGAACTACAGGACCGGCCTGGGGGTGCTACAGGAGCTAAGGACTGCGGCCCTCGATGAGGATGTCCTTCTGAATATCGGAGGGTCTATCCTCGTCCGGTGTAGACTATCAAGTGAAAACAGGGTGGCACGAGACATCGGAAGTGGAGTCAGAATAGAATCCACGATCGAGGAGGCGGAGAGTGATCTCAGGGCGCGAGTAGAAGCGCTGGAGAAGAAACTTGAGGAACTCATCGGAGAATACAGGAGGCACACCGAGTACGCCCTTACACTGAGCGCAATGCTACAACAGGCATCCGCGAGAGCAAGCACGAACCCGGAGGGTTGATCCGTGTTCGACCGGCTGCGTCAAGCAATCGACACAACACTGACGAAGATAACCACACGGGAACTGAACGAGAATAATCTGAGTGATGCAATCTGGGAACTTCAGCTTGTGCTAGTACAGAACGATGTGGCAGTTGAGGTCGCAGAACATGTCTGCAATGCCACAATGCAAAGGATACTCGGAAGCAGGGCGGGGCGACTTGAAAGAACTTCAAGAATCTTCAGAGAAGCAGTATACCAGTCCGTTCTCGAGGTGTTGAGCGTAAAGCCTGACCTTGACCCCCTGGCAGTTGTGGCTGACCGACATGCCCGCCGTGAAACCACGGTGATCATGTTCGTTGGTGTCAATGGTACGGGGAAGACGACAACCCTTGCAAAGATCGCAAATCTATGCAAGACTGCAGGATACAGTGTCGTGATTGCTGCCTCAGACACCTACCGGGCAGGAAGTATAGAACAGCTGGAGAAACATGCCCAGAATCTGAAGGTGGAGATCATCAAACAGCACTACGGTGCGGATGCCGCAGCAGTAGCCTATGACACTATTGCTCACGCCCGAGCTAGAAGAATAGATGTTGTTCTAATAGACACAGCAGGGAGAATGCAGAGCAACAAGAACCTCCTCGCCGAGATGCAGAAGATAGCCCGTGTCTCACAGCCAAACATCAAGATATTCGTCGGAGATTCACTCGCTGGCAACGACGCAGTATCCCAGGCAAGAGAGTTTAATCAGGCCATTGAGATAGACGGGACAATACTCACAAAAATCGATGCAGACCCGAGCGGCGGTGCTGCGCTATCGATTGCGTTTGTTACGGGAAAACCGATCATGTACGTGTGCACGGGTCAAGGTTATGACGACATAGAGAGATTCAGCCCAGAAAGGTTCGCCAGTCGAATCGTCCCGGTTTAGCTAGAGAAGGCAGTTTTATTACATCATTGTAGCAGCGGGACTGCAACAATCTGAAAGGGTGTCAGAGAATTGAGCCTTAAGGGTAGAGACTTTCTCGACGAGCATGACTTCAGACGGCACGAACTGAGACTGATACTGGATACTGCACATGATCTGAAGAGAAAGCAACACATGCGGGAGCCACACGAACCTCTGAAAGGTAAGTCACTGGCCATGATATTCATGAAGCCATCGACCAGGACCAGAGTTTCATTTGAGGTAGGAATGACACAGCTCGGGGGTCATGCCTTGTACTTGGAAACTGGCGGAACCCAGCTTGGTCGAGGCGAAACAATCGCCGACACTGCCAGAGTGCTGAGCAGGTATTGTGATGTGATCATGGCCAGGGTGTTTGCCCATAAGGACGTGACAGATCTGGCTGAGTATGCCTCCGTACCCGTGATCAACGGTCTGTCAGACTTGCTTCACCCCTGTCAGATAATGGCTGATCTGTTGACCATAGAGGAGCACAAGGGAGGACTGGAGGGCCTCAAGATCGCATATGTGGGCGACTCTAATAATGTGAGTAACTCAATAATGCAGGGCTGTACCATCATGGGACTAGATGTCACAATTGGTTCTCCGAAGGGGTACGAACCACTCCCCATGATAGTAGAGAGAGCAACTACTCTGAGCCAAGAATACGGTACGTCTCTCAGGATAGTCAATAGCCCAACAGAGGCTGTCAGGGATGCCGACGTCATCTACACCGACACCTTCTTCAGTATGGGACAGGAGAGAAGCAAGGAAAAGGAGACAGCCCTGATGCCATACCAGGTGAACGAGCGCCTCGTTGCATCTGCCAAGAAGGACGTGATAGTCATGCATTGCTTACCAGCACACAGGGGAGAGGAGATTGTCGATGCCGTCATGGATGGGCCGCATAGCGTAGTCTTTGACCAGGCAGAGAACCGATTGCATGCCCAGAAGGCAATACTCTCTCTGATCGTCCCCTGATGACTGAGGTGTCCACTCGCTTGTCACTTGAGGTCTTGTCAATCGGAAAGGTCAACATTGACGTGGTCCTACGCGTGGAAGACCTCGCGCGGACGGACCAACATCTCTTCAGCCACGAGGGGTACATCTCGTTTGGAGGGTCAGCAGCAAACTTCGCCACACAGTCGGCGAAGCTCGGGGTCAAGACTGGGCTGTTCTGTTGCATAGGTTCGGATCTGTATGGGAAAATGGTGCTGAGAGAACTGTCGAGGGTAGGAGTTGACACACGTCACGTACTCGTCCTCGAGAACCAAGACACGGGAATCTTCGTCCATATCAGTGACAAGAAATCCTGTGAGCTCATAGTAGTTGAACCAGGTGCAAACAGATTCCTTGAGAAACGTGCCTTGGACGAGAGCGGAATGGAGAATGTCAGGACCATCCACGTTGCTGGTGCCTTTCCAAACATGGCATTGATGGCTGCACAGTTTGCAACAGTGAACGGCATTGTCTTCTCCCTCGATCCAGGCCGTGCTGCTGCATCTCTGGACTACGGAAGACTACTCCAGTGTACAGACATTCTATTCGTGAACGAGAAAGAGCTGCACGACTACTTTGGTCTGAGTGTGGTCGAGTCGGACCTCAAGAACTTTGCAAAGACATTTCCAGGTGTCCTGGTCGTGAAGAGAGGCGGACATGGTGCGGTCGCAACAGATGGTTTCGAGTACTACTACTCACCTGCTTTTGAGGTGGATGTTGTGGACACCGTAGGTGCGGGTGACTCGTTTGACGCTGCCTTCGTTGCTACATGGACTAGGACAGAGAGAATAGATGAGGCACTCAACATTGCCAACGCTGCTGCTGCCCTGACGGTCAGTGAGCGGGGAGCTCAGGAAGGACAGCCCTCGTTTCAGGAGATCACTAGGCTACTGGCTGAACAGGGAACCGCTTCAGAGGAAATGGTCAGGACGTTGAACAAGAAAGCAAGGTAGGATCTCTCAGGCCCATATTACGTGGGTAGCATTCCAGTTTTTGTTAGTGCTCTACAACCCAGCAATAGCAACAGAAGAGGGTTTCATCATGCATCCAATCCTGGAAGAAGTTCTGAGTAGTTCGGCGTCATCGCGGCGAGATGCACATCTTAGAGTTTCTAGGAGGCCTACAAGAGGAGGAGTAACTGACGAGGAGCTTGCAGGCCTACTCGAAAGCGTGACCTCAAAGATACTCGTAGTGGGAGTTGGCGGCGCTGGAAACAACGCGATAACAAGACTCATGGAAGTAGGCATTGAGGGCGCAGAAACGCTATCTGTCAATACTGATGCTCAGGACTTGTTCTATACAAACTCGAACTACAAGATACTGATCGGTCGAGAGACCTGCGGTGGTCTTGGTGCAGGAAATGATCCTGACGTGGGAGAGGCCGCAGCAATCGAGAGCTATGACATTCTCAAGGAGGCAACGAGGGCGGACCTTGTCTTTATCACGGCGGGAATGGGTGGAGGAACGGGAACAGGTGCCTCAGCGCATGTTGCCAGGGCCGCCAAGGAAAATGGCGCACTCACAGTCGCAATTGTCTGTCTGCCGTTTGAGGTTGAGGGATCAGTCAGGAAAAGGAATGCTGCACGGGGACTGAATGCGCTCATGCAGCACGTCGACACTCTGATCGCAATTCCAAATGAGAAGCTGTTGGAGATAGTTCCAGACCTTCCGATCTCGCAGGCATTCAGAGTGGCAGACGAGATACTCGTGAGAGCTGTAAAGGGAATCACCGAACTCATCTCCAGACCAGGTCTAATCAACCTAGATTTTGCCGACGTTCGAAAGACAATGAAGAATGGAGGAGTGTCGATGATCGCTCTCGGGGAGGCGGAAGGCGAGAATCGAGCAGAGGAAGCCGTCAGGAATGCATTGCAGAATCCCCTGATCGATGTATCGATAGAGAACGCAAGAAATGTCCTAGTGAACGTAAGCGGAAGCGAGGGGCTCCAGCTGTGGGAGGTCAAGAGAGTGGTAGAGCTGGTGACTGAGCAGGTGAATCCCGATGCAGAGGTGATATACGGAGCGGTAATAATACCTGAGCTCGGGAACAGGATACGTGTCACCCTGATTGCCTCAGGTGTCTCATCTCCCTACATTCTCAAGTCGACTCCAGACCCAGTTCGGCCGCTCATTGACGACATCGGCATGGAGTTTCACAAGTCTGAGGACAGTCATTGGTCACTCGATAAGGATTAAAAGGGAACATCGCAATGGGCTCGATGGTTCACGATCCAAATACGGTAGTCGTGAATAGGAAAGCTGAAGGTACATGGGTCTTAGCAAGTTCATCAGTGACAGCAGGAGGATATTGAAGCTTGCAACCAGGCCATCAAGGGAAGAGATGTCCATGAGCCTCAAGATAAGCCTCCTTGCGATGTTTCTAGTAGGCTTCCTCAGTTTCGTGATTCAGCTAGTGATGACTCTGATCACCACAGGATGGTGACAGCCAAGAAACGAAGGGACACGCAATGCGAACGAGTATCTATGCCGTGCGTACCACAATAGGCCAGGAAAGATCGGTTACGGATCTGGTAACCACAGCAGTAATAGGGGAGGAGGAGGCATGGGAGTGTCCCTACTGTCATGAGCAGTTTCCTTCCGAGATGCTCACTCGGAACCATATGAACAAGTGTTCGAAAAGAACTACGGAGGTCGAACCGAAGGCCATTTCAAAGAACCCTCTCCTGGGGAGAGTCAAGGCAATCCTCGTACCTGAGACTCTAAGGGGATATGTGTTTATAGAAACAGAGGAGTTCAGAGATGTCGAGATAGCAATTGCGGGGATTCCGCACGTGAGAGGAAGGGTCGGTGGAAAGGTAAGCCTAGCCGAGATTGATAAGTTTCTCCTACCCAAACCTGCTGCAGAGGGCATCGCCAGTGGAGACACAGTAGAGATTATCTCCGGGACGTTCAAGGGAGAACGAGCAAGAGTCAAGAGAGTCGATTCAGCAAAGGAGGAACTTGTTCTCGAGCTGCTTGATAGTCCAGTAACGATACCGATTCGAGTACATGCTGACTTCGCAAAACTAGTCGAGAAGGGAAAGGCCGAGGAAGAGATCCCACAGGAACCGGCAGCTGAAGAAACTGGTTCTATGCCAAGCGAATCGGAGGAGGACGAGGACTCATTCTGGTCGTAACGGGCCTAACCCTGTGCCCGGATCGGCGACCAAGGCTCTACGAGGGCGCTAGATCGTAGACGCAATACGACTCATCCCAGGAAGAACACTCTTGTTGTGTACCAACCCCGAACATTCTGACGGCACCGTTGCCTAGAGGGATAGAAAACTATTCGCTTCGAATGTGGGGTCAAACTCTAGACTCGATAGGATCGCCCCGTGCACGTTGTGGATCCGTTGCCTTCAAGTCATTACTAGTGTGATACGACTCCAACGATTGGATGAACCCCGGTGGAAGCGATCCGCGCGAACTCTCCAATCATTACGTCATGTGAGTCCAGAGATGGACCTGAGTTCGGAGCCATCACCTTCAGAGCTGGACCGGGAGTATCTTCAGGTGATAATCGGTACAGGTGCTCTAAGACACACGTGGGGGAGCGGTGGTATGTGACCTGTCAGTGGTACATCCAAAACGGTTAAAAAGACGGGGATGTTGGGCGAGCCAACCTCCTCAATGTGATCTGACGCAAGACGTTCAGGTCAGGAGTGATGATGACGTGTTGATAGTAGATGCAGTAGACCCGCTGGGCAGAGATGGAAACCCTGCCACCCGGGGTCGCTCCGAAGAGTGTGTGCAGACGCACAGTCACTGCATCAGGAGATGTGATTCAGTTGAGTGAGAAGAAGGTCGTAGTAGAGGCAATGGTCGAGGGTGGAAAAGCCTCAGGAGGTCCGCCAATCGGTCCAGCCCTCGGCCCG
This sequence comes from Candidatus Thorarchaeota archaeon, assembly GCA_038893995.1. Classification (GTDB taxonomy): domain Archaea; phylum Asgardarchaeota; class Thorarchaeia; order Thorarchaeales; family Thorarchaeaceae; genus JAWAQK01. Next base: position 16,831 of record JAWAQK010000028.1, read on the forward strand.
ACTGGAGTAAATGTGTTTGCAGTTGTCACAAAGATAAACGAGGTCACACAGCCCTTTGCTGGACTCAAGGTCCCAGTGAAGATTCATGTTGACCCCGTAACAAAGCAGTTTGAGGTTGAAGTAGGTATCCCCCCAACCAGTGCATTGATCCTGAGAGAGTTGGGTGCGTCTAAGGGGTCAGGAACACCCAATGCCGCCACTGTGGGTAATCTCACCATTGATCAGCTCAAGAGCATTGCAAAGACCAAGTCGTCGAATCTCTCTGCACTGGACCTGAAGGGAGCTATCATGACTGTTGCAGGTACGTGTGTTTCGATGGGAGTGACGATCGAGGGAAAACCCGCAAAGGAATTTCAGAGAGAGGTTCGACAAGGCCTGTGGGACACTAGGCTCAATGAGCCCTTGAGGGAGGAGTGAAAGAGATGTCACTCAGTAGGAAAGACATCGAGCTGGCAGTCGCAGAGGCAAGAGGTAGGGGGAAAGAGCGCGGAATAAAGTTCGAACAGAGCTTTGACCTCTCAGTAAACTTCAGGCGAAAGGAGATGGATGTTTCCAGGCCTGAGAACAGGATCAACCAGGAACTGGTTCTGCCAAACCCGCTGTACCCCCCCGCGAAGGTGTGCGCCTTTGGAGATGGCGAGTTTGCTCAGAAGGCTGCTGAGGCGGGAACAGAGCAGGTAATACCGAAAGAGGACATACCCAAGATCGGAGGAGAGAAGAAGGCAAGACGAAGACTTGTCAAGAACTTCGACTTCTTCATAGCCTCTACCGAGACAATGCCTCTAGTGGGCCGCTATCTTGGACAGGCGCTCGGTTCAAGAGGGAAGATGCCAAAGCCGTTTCCACCCCAGGCAGACTTGTCGAATGTTGTTGCAAGCTACAAGAAGACCGTACGTATCAAGATGCGTAACACACCGACATTCCACGTCAAGGTCGGACATGAGAGGATGAGCGACTCCGAGATTGCTGAAAACATTGAGTCGGTACTGAGTTTCATTCAGAACAGAGGTCAATGGGACAAGGTCGGTAGTATCTATCTGAAGACCACAATGGGGCCCCCCGTGAGAATTGAAATCAGGAAGTGAGAAAGGTGAAGCTCTACAAACACCAGGTACCACAATGGAAGGTCGACGAGGTAAAATCGCTGGCCGACGAGATCCGGAAGAGCGAAGTGGTTGGACTGATCAATGTCGAGGGAGTGGGTGCCAAGCAGCTTCAGGGTATAAGAGAGAGTCTGAGGAAGACTGCAAAGATTCGAATGGCCCGGAACTCGCTCATGAGGCTCGCTGTGAGAGAGTCGGGACTTCCCGGTATCGAGGAATTGGAACAGTACATAAAGGGGCCAGTCGCATTCATCTTTGGAAAGACGGACCCCTTCACACTGACCAAGTTCCTGGCTGAGAACAAGGCCTCAGCACCGGCGAAGGGAGGCCAGATAGCAACAAAGGACATCATAATTCCGGCGATGAATACGGGCGTGGCTCCAGGTCCGTTCATCAGTGAACTTGCGGCTCTCAAGATTCCTGCCCGCGTCAAGGGAGGCGTAATACATGTCACTGAGGACACTCTGGTCGTCAAGGCGGGCGAGGTGATATCCAATACAATGGCTCAGATGCTCGGGCGGCTCGGAATCCAGCCAATCGACATACAGCTGAAGCTAATTGCAGCCTACACAGAAGGTACATTGATTGCAGAGGACGGCCTAATGGTAGACCTGGACGAAATAATCGAGCAGATATGTACGGGATACCAGCAGGCCATCAACCTATCCATGAATATTGGTTACATCACCAAAGAAATGTTACCAATGCTGATAGTCAACGCGCATCTCGAAGCGAGGAACCTGGCTCTGAATATCGAGTTCTTCGAAGTCGAGCTGATTCATGAGTTCCTCGCTAAGGCAGAGTCAGAGGCTGCAGCTCTTGCAGCACTGATGGCCTCCAGGAATCCTGATTCGGTCAGCATTGACCTGAGGACTCAGATCACGAGTTCCACGACGACAGGACAACCATCCAAGGGGAATGCCCCGTCTAAGGAGGGAGATTCTGAGTCTGAGGAGGACAAGGGCGAAATCGTATCAGGGCTGGGGAGTCTATTTGGATAACCAAGGAGAGAGGTAGTCGAAATGGAATACGTGTATGCAACACTTCTGCTCCATAAGGCAGGACAGGAGATCAGTGAAAAGAACATTGAGGCTGTTCTTACAGCAGCAGGCGTGAAGACTGACAAGGGAAGGATCAAGGCGCTTCTGGCAGCACTGGAAGGTGTGAACATCGACGAGGCGCTGAAGAGTTCAGTCATGGTAGCTGGACCAGTACAGGCTGCTGGCACTCAGGCTGCTGCTCCTGCCTCGCAGGAGAAGAAGGAAGAGAAGAAGGAAGAGAAGAAGGAAGAGGAGTTCACAGCTGGACTTGGAAGCCTGTTTGGCTAAGGGGTGCAGCTCTGCAATTCCACTGACCACGGGCGGGGCCCATACCCGTCCGGTGGTCAGCAGTACCCAAATCGGTGGAGCACGTGGGGCAGTCGGGGATAGAGTTGCCGAGATGCCATTCGGGGAGTTCAGGGAACTCGCATCCTGTGAGGTCATGTTGAAACTAGTTGGATCTCAAACATGATGGAACCGGGAGATTTCTGTGCCTCACACGTGCCAGGGACCGTCGGTCCTGCCGCTACAGAACACCATTCTCTGACGTCATGGAATTTGTTTCTCTAAGCAATTATCCACTCGGGGGACATTACAGGCATCGAAGAACATACGGATGAATGTCCGTGATCTCTGCGAGCACGTCCAACCGCAGTAGGTGCCGCTCCTGGCGGGGATCACGACACTTGGAAAGCTTTATGACTACTACGCCACGAGTGAAGCACAGGGCCCGTTGCCCAGCCCGGACTCCTTAGCAATACGCTTGGGAGGAATTGATAGGGCGCCAGCCTTCTAAGGGCCGTGTGGGCACGTAGACAGTTGGAGGTCGCGCGTTCGAGCGGTTTGAGGACTTCCCTCACCGGGACAGATCGCGCCGGGCCCGCCATCTCTCATTATCAATTGAGCTACAGGCGTTAGACGATGATACACTGCGGCTGGTCGTTCATAGTAACCGACCTGTTCATTCAAACACCATCCACCGCGTGAGCCATTCTGGTAGACGGATGCCAACTATAGACTCAGCCTCTTGTACCGAGCGCGGATATTCCCGTTTCAGCCTGGCCGCTCGCTTCTGGCCGACTCCAGGGATCATGGACCACTGCGCAAGTGTCATCTCACGAGCACGAATAGGGCAAGGGAGTACAGAAACCGATCGGGGACCATGATCGACGACAAACACATCGCAGGTCTTCGGCGCATTGCCGTGACTAGGCATCTGACATAGCAGGGGATACGATCCAAGGGGTCTCATGAGCAAATAATTACCTTCTCTGCTCTCGAGGAAGACCGATCTAATGATAGTGCCAGGAGGGGCCACACGTTTCAGAAAGACTACGTCCATATTCCGACGGATGTATTCCTTGTGACTGAGGAACTCGGAGTGACTTATTCGCCCCGCTCTCTGCTGAGCGACACGTGTGCCAGGAAACGCGATGAGCTGACGGATGTTTATTCTTCGCAGTATCAGACCTTCCTCCAATATTCGCTCCAACAGGTTCGCGTTTGCCTCAAGAGTCCTATTGCTCTCGCCTGGCAGTCCATACACAAAGTTCAGACCTGGCAGGAGATGCGGTAACTCGTGAGGAGGACGCTTCGCACCGACCTCATTCAGCAATCGGACAGCGTCTAACACCTCCTCTGGAGTTGCCTTTAGGTTGTTCCGTCGTATTACATCAGGGTCAGCAGACTCAACTCCAAAGGCTGCAACATCACCCGTTGTGTGATATCGCATGATTGCTCGCGCAACATCTCTGCTCTCCTCGGGATATCTCGACAATGTACCGGGATTTACATTATCAATATGTAGCACGTGAATATCTGGCGCTACGCGGCGAATTCCCAGGAACAGTTTCTCAACCGCTTCGGCGTTGGGACGAGGAAACTCAACTTCGCCCATCTCTTTCGATCCGTAGACAAAGAGGTCTGCCTGACGTCCAATGCGGAAGGCTCTAACTCCAACTTGATATAATCGTTCGACCTCTCTGACTACTGCCTCGACTGCTCTCTGCATGGGAGCCCCATACAATGGCTCGACGCAGAAGGAACATCCCCCTGTCAAGTACCTTGGACAGCCTCTGAAGGTCTCAATCTCACATATCAGATGTCCGATTTTGAAACCAGGGGCCTGAAGTACTATTTCCGCACCTCTGAGAGCGAACTGCTCTGTCTCATCTGGACGACTCCGGACCTGTGTCAGATCTACATTTTCGAGGGAGCAGCCGGCGGAGAGAGCGTTTCCAATGACAATCTCGGCGTCACCACTTATGACGTAGTCGAAAAGGGGAGCCAGGTCCTCCGGACTGCAGGCTGGACGACCTCCCTGCAGCGCATAGCCAAAGCGGGCCCATGGACCAACAAGTACTTTCGTAGTCTGAGATAGACGCGAGTCAGAGAAAAGATGTCTGGCCTCCCGGGGAGAGATAGGCGTGCCTCCAAGGTATTTCCCTGGTACAATCATCCCCGCTATGAGAACAACCATGTCTGATTTCGACCATGTGCTGACTGCTACGTCGGGTGCAGAGCGGACTGAGTCAATGGTCTGATAGATGATCTCGAGATGAGGCAGGAATGTCCAGAACGCTCCAGCCAGATAGCGGGGGTAGGTGCTCACGTAGGGTGGTACGCCTAGACACGTCGGCTCATCGACATATCCATCGACGATCACGACTCTCTTCAGTCAGCTCCACTCCAGGAAGTTGTCATACCCTCTTGCGGGGATCACGGTCTCAGTGCCATCAGCCACAAGACGTACGCGTGCAGGACTGTCACATACCCTCCCTATGACGTGAAGCGGAGTGCGGTACTCTGCCGATATGGTCTGAGCCGCAGCAAGCTGTTCGCGGGGTATCGTCATGACTAACAGGAACTCTTCGCCACCATTCATTACGAGGTCGAGGAGACTCAGACCGGTCTCTTGTGCAAAGGTGTCCACACCAGGGGCCACTGGGAGACGCTCGACCAGGAATTCATGGCCGGACTGTTCGGACATGATGTTCAGCGAGATGCCCAGCCCGTCGCTACAGTCCATACATGATGTGATCAACCTTCTGGCTGAGAGTTGTTCTACGAGACCAAAGCTCAGTTCGGGCTTGTACACAGCCTCAAGAGCACTGTTTCGAAGTTCGGCAGGGGCAGGAATGTTCCTCAAGAGAATGTGAAACCCAACAGACGTGAGACCAAAAAGACCCGTGACAGCTACAAGGTCACCTACAGATGACCCCTTACGTGTGACAATCAAGTCAGGATAGGCCGTTCCAATTGCCACACCTGTCAATATAAGTTCGGAGCTCGATCCCAGGTCACCCCCAAGAAAGTGCACTCCATTCTTCAGGCAATAGTCCGAGAATCCTCGAACTGCCTCGAGTGCACCATTGACCGGATAGTCATCCGGAACACAGAGAGACAACATGGTGGCCATGGGGCGTGCGCCCTTGGCAACAATGTCGCTCAACACCATGACTGCGGTCTTCCGACCCATCTGGGCATCAGTCATATGAGGCAGTCGGTCCTTGGACTGAACAAAGGTATCGACGTTTGCGACAACACTCTGGCCGCACTCCAGAGGCACATCAGACGCATCTTCGTCAAAGCTGAGACGACTGCCTGGCATGAGTCGCACTAGTGATTCTAGCATTCTGACGAGGGTTCTTTCGCCCGTGTCACGAACGGTCATCGGAGTCCAGAATTGTCGCGTAGTCTTCAATGATAAACCTTTATTAAACAACAGGGTCCTCCGGGGGCACAGCTGAGCCTCGGTGGCCCAGTGGTCAAGGCGTCCGCCTCGTATATCATGGTCAAGATGATGGCCGAGACAGCGGAAGGTCGGGGGTTCAAATCCCCCCCGGGGCTCCATCTCTTGATGCAGGGACTGACAGGAGAAAGGGGAGTACAGATTCAGGAACCGAGGTATATCAGAGTGGTACAATACTTTGAGAGAAGTGGTGCGGAGGGCGAGATTTGAACTCGCGAATCCCTACGGAATGAGGACCTCAACCTCACGCCTTTGACCTGGCTTGGCAACCTCCGCTAGCCTCATGGCCGGTCAAGATAGCGGTCGTTGCTCCTCTTTTTACCTTTTCGGGACCTCTCATGTGCGCACCTTGTTTACGGATTAGGCCCTATCTTCCGGTTCTCAGCCTGGAAACGGTCCATGCGGTCCTGATCTGATCCGAGATGGGCCCAGGTAGATCAGCTCGCGTCTGTTGCTGACCCTAGGGCACTTGTATGAGTCATCAATGGATTGACACTGCCGCGGTGGCCCATGATTGGCGGATAGCAGGAGGAATCTCTCAAATGGCTTGATGCACATGGCCTGCGCCTACTTCTCCGACGTATGGATCCAAATGTGGCATGTGACAGCGGCAGTTCAGAAACATGTGCCAAACATCCCTTGGACGCGTTCACTAGCAGGCACTTCAGCAGGGCTTACAGCAGGAGCATCTATAAGGGAAAGACCTGTCAACAGTGCTCGCGAAGAGGGAAGCGTGGTATGACAGTGAAGATCGGAATAGTTGGCCTGGGAAACATGGGAAGCATCCACGCAAGGATACTCGGTAGCCAAAGATTGCTCACAGCCGTCGCAGACCTCAACTATGAGAGAGCAAAACAGGTGGCGTCGGCATACCGAGTCAGTGCGTATGACTCCGTTGATTCAATGCTTCAGGGGACTGACATAGATGGTGTGATAATTGCTACTCCAACATCGACCCACGCTCAGCTGGCCATCAACATTGCCAGGAACTACGATGTGAAGGGACTGCTGATTGAGAAACCCATTGCCAGCTCCCTAAGAGAGGCGCAAGAGGTAGCAAGAGTCCTGAATGGGAGGGGGATAGTGACGATCGTTTCGCACTCCGAGATCTACAATCCTGTGGTCGACAGGGCACTGATGTTGATCAAACAGGGTGCGATTGGAGTTCCGAAGACAGTGATTCATGAGAGACGAGGATTCGTGTTGCCATCTAGGATTCCATCCCTCGGTGATGTCTTTGAGGACATCGGAGTACATGATTTCGATATAATGTCAAGGATAACTCAGGGCCGGGCCACGTTGTTTGCTCTATGCAATAAGGTAGAAGAAATGTGTAATGCAGCCACCGTAATGGTGGGATTCGAGCACGGAACGATTCACGTCTTTCACTTGTCCCGTCAGTATGCAGGGCGTGTGAGGTCATTGGATGTGACAGGCACCCATGGTGCCCTCACAATAGACCTGTTCGGGCAGATACTCAAGGTCCAAGATCTTGATCAGGAGCCTCTCGCGGATGGACGTGCAATCAGATTGCCAGAGCGGGGAGCCACAATAAAGGTCTATGGAGAACCCATCCAGGAGGTAGTGAACGACTTTCTTCGGTGCATGACCGAGGGATGTCCACCTCGTGTAGGACTGGAGGATGGAATTAGGGCACTTGCAGTTGTCGAGGCCGCTCGCGAGAGTATAAGGCAGGGCAACCCAGTCAGCATTGAGATCGCACCGCGATCGCAGACGTGAATGGGTCGTACAGGCCGGGCAGTTTCACCTTGCCAGGAGTGAGTGACGCATCATGGTCGTTCCCCCGGCTGAATAAGTCTACCTAGCAGATGGGTCTTGGAGGCTGAGACTACCCTGCAGTTCACTACAGTTCCGGGAGAGATGTCCTCGCGAAGCACGATCCTCCTGTAGGACCAGGTGCGTCCAAGCGAGCTGGAGTCGGCCCCACGTTCTGTGATAATGACAGGACCACACCACCCGACCAGTGCTTGGTTAGAGGCTTCAGAGATTGAGAGAGCCAATCTTGTAAGTTTCCTGCTGCGACTCTTCTTGGTGTCTGTGGGAACCTTGTGATCCGCTCTTGAAGCAACTGTACCAGGACGGTCTCCGTACTTGGAGATATTGACCACATCCGGACGCACCCTGCGGATCAGATCATAAGTCATGTCGAAGTCTTGTTCAGACTCGTCCGGAAAGCCCACGATCACATCAGTGGCGATAGTGGCATCGGGAAATGTGGACCTTATAGTCGACACAGCCCACTCCCACTCGGCTACCGTATAGGGACGCCCCATCAGTTCAAGAAGTCTGTCACTACCTGACTGGAGAGGAACATGAAAGAATCGAAAGAAGTGCGGCGACCGCACGACCTCCAGGAGGTCTGGGAGAAAATCTTGGACCAAATGTACGTTGAACATCCCCAGACGGCAGACATGCGCACCTCTTATCATGTCGATACGTGACAGAAGGTCTATCAGAGACTCGCCGGTGTCATGTCCAAAGGCGCCCACATCCTGTGCAGTGAGTCTTATCTCACGGCACCCATGGCATATACATCGTTCCACTGCACGACAGATCTCATCGATGGAGTTGCTCCGCACGCGTCCGCGAGCAAGTCTGACTGCACAGTATGTGCACTCGCCCAGGCAACCCTCACACAAGGGGACTGTGCATATCACCGATGATCCCTGATAACCAATGTGTTCCAGCTTTGGCGACGGAGTGCCAGCAAATTCAGTCAGATTTCTCTCTCCAGTCAAGACCCTCCCAACTACCTCTTCTATCAGTCCAATGGCGTCAGGGGGAACAAGCGCAGCAAAGCTGGGAATGGCCTGTCTGACGCGAGCGGGGGATATACGCGTCAGGCAGCCTGCAACGATCACAGGTGGGCCAAGTTGACCAAGTCGAGATAGTTGACTGAGTATCTTGTCCTCGGTAGGCTCCTTGACACCGCACGTGTTCACCAGTATGAGGTCCGCATCGTCTGGCGAGCTTACTTTGGTGGCGCCCAGCGTGGTCAGAATATGCTCCATCACATCTGAGTCAGAGGAATTGAGAGAACATCCATACGTTTCCAGATAGAACCTCAAGCATCACTCACCCCGCCGCCCTGGATGTGAGGAAGCAGGACTATCTCATCGCCGTCGTGGACTGGCGTGTCTGCACCTTCCATCGAGTCAATGTCTGTACCATTCAGCACGACCACAATGTTGCCACTGATTCTGCCACTGTCGATCACGGATCCCCCGAACTCCGAGCCCAGCTGCCGTGCAGCCTCGCGCAGGACATCAAATACCGTTGCGCTACCCTCCAGTTCGAGATCAAGCCTATCACTGCTGGTCAGTCGTTTCAGCATTCCGTAGATCTTCATATGCACCCTCAAGGAACTCACCGCCTTCCGGACACGGCCAAGAACTCGTCCACCATCTCGTCGACCAACCTGACGATATCTTCTATCACCTGACGGGGAGCATTAGAAACGTGGATGCCCACAGATACCAGAACATTGACGCCAAGCTCTCTGCAGAGACGTTCTGCGACACTAGTCGCTACCACATAGTCCTTGTGACCGGGCGCAGTAATAGTGTTGACGCTGATCATTCGGCTGTCGCTGTGTGAGGAAGCTGTAGAAAAACCGAGGGCCGCACCACCGATGTGTGACTCGTCACCTCCGTGGATGATCACAAGCAGGTCCTTGCCGATGAAACGGGCACTGAAGAGGAGCCTGTGGGCATTGATATCCCGCTCTGATATCCACTCATCCATCGCATGTCACCGAACCAGTGTCAGTGGTGGGCCATATCTCTTCCGAACATTACTGCTCCCGCATCCCCTGTCTGTACATTCTCCAGGAGAGAGTAAGAGTCTTCGGATGGGCGGCCTTGTACTCATCGAGCCGCCTCACGGACGTGGCATGAGGTGCCTCCTTTACAATGTTCGGATTCTCATGCGCCTCGCGGGAGATCTGGGCGAGGACAGAGAGGAGATAGTCGAGATCTTCCCTCGACTCCGTTTCTGTGGGTTCTATCATCAGCGCTTCACGGACTATCAGCGGGAAGTAGACGGTGGGCGCATGAATACCAAAGTCAAGCATCCTCTTGGCCACGTTCATCGCAGAAACTCCAGTGGTCTTCTGTAGGTCCTCTGCTGAGATCACGCACTCATGCATCCTGGGCGAGTCTTTTGAGAACGGGAGAGTGAAACCCGGGATCTTGCTTGCATGGTGGGCGATGTAGTTGGCGTTCAGGACAGCGGTCTCAGAAGCATGTCTGAGACCCGGTCCTCCTAGAGCGTAGGCGTAACAATATGCCCTGACGAGGACTCCGAAGTTTCCGAAGAAGGTATGGACCTTTCCGATGGAGTGAGGTAGATTGTAATTGAGGTCGAAGCGACCATCATCAGTACGGACAATCCTCGGGACCGGTAGGAACTCCGCGAGGAAATCCTTCACGCCCACTGGACCTGCTCCGGGACCGCCACCCCCGTGAGGAGTGGAGAATGTCTTATGCAGGTTCAGATGAACCAAGTCAAATCCCATGTCGCCAGGACGCGTGATACCCATGATGGCGTTGAAATTGGCGCCATCATAGTAGAGGAGACCTCCAGCGTCGTGGACTATCCCGGCTATCTCACCGATGTTCTTCTCGAATACTCCGATCGTGTTCGGATTGGTCAACATCAGACCAGCCGTCTTGGGTCCAGCTGCCGCCTTGAGCGCATCCATGTCAATGAGCCCCTCCCTGTCAGAGGGAATGACCACTATGTCGTAACCAGCCATGGCGGCGGAGGCGGGGTTTGTGCCATGCGCTGAGTCGGGGATGAGCATCTCGGTACGACGTTCACATTCACGGGTGACACACTTGTGGTACTCGCGCATAACCATCACTCCCGTGAACTCTCCCTGAGCTCCAGCTGCAGGCTGAAGTGTCACAGCATCCATTCCCGTCAATTCACACAGCCACTGTTCGAGCTCCCACATGAGTTCAAGGGCGCCTTGGGCAGTGCGTGGATCCTGGCATGGGTGAAGATGGGCAAAGCCCGGGAGTGCCGCGGCTACATCATTCACTACTGGATTGTACTTCATCGTACAGCTACCAAGCGGATAGGTCCCGAGGTTTACTGCAAAGTTCATCTGGGACAACCTGGTGAAATGACGGACCACCTGCAACTCAGATACCTCAGGTAGTGCTGGCTTCTGGGACCTCCTCAGATTCTTGGGCAGCAGACCTTCAACTGGACCGAGTCGTCCCCTTATCTCCGGATCCAGTGCCGGAAAGGAGTGACCTATGTGTCCGGCCCTGGACCTCTCGAACAGTAGTGGTTCTTGCCATCGTGCCTGGCGAACTGATTCCTTTGAACGCTCTTGAGCCATCTCCTTATCACCTCCTACTCCCAGCGGCGATCGCCACCGCATCAGCAAGAGAGTCAATAGACTTCCTATCGTGGACTTCTGTCACGGAAACCAGCATAGACTCTCCAAGTTCCGGAAAGTCATTGACAAGTGATATACCAGCATGGATGCCTCGGTCAAGAAGGTCGTCCAGGATCTGCTTCACTCGGTGTCCGTTGTCAAATCGGACAACGAAATTCTTCCAGAATGTCTTTCCAACTGCAGGAGCGCTGACCCCCGGAATCTCGTCAAGCTTCTGGGCTGCATAGTTCGAGTTGTATAGGATCAATTCGCCCAGCTTAGATAGACCGGACGGACCCAGCAGAGACATATACACAGCAGCATGTACAGCCATCAATGCCTGGTTTGAACAGATGTTGCTGGTGGCCTTTTCACGACGAATGTGCTGTTCACGGGGACTCAGGGTGAGTACATAGCCCCTGTCAAATGGTTCATCTACAGTAGTGGTCATGCCGACTAGCCGACCGGGCAGTTGATAGACCAACTTGCGGTCGTTCTTGCATCCGAAAACTCCCAACAGCGGACCTCCAAACGACATGGAGTTCCCGAGTACCTGTCCCTCGCCGATAACAATGTCTGCATCATACTCTCCCGGAGGGCGTATCAGACCAAGAGATAGTAGATCGACACCAACGACTAGAAGAGAACCTGCTGCGTGTACGATCTCACTTATCTCATCGACTTGACTCTCGAAGAAACCGAGGTGGCTGGGATTCTCGATGTAGACACCAGCGACTCCTGCATCAACCTTGGTCTTTAGGTCAGATAGGTCGAGTAGTCCTGTTTCCCTGTCATAACCTACCGGATCAACCCTGATCCCTGCGGCCTCGATGTAGGTCCTCATCACGCGGGCGTGGTAGGGGTTCATGGTAGCAGGGACCAGGAAGCGAGGTGGCTTCTTGCTGACTCTCACTGCCATTCGTACTGCTTCTCCCAATGAGCTGCCCATGTCATACATACTGCTATTCACAACATCGATCGAGAGCATCTCCGCGAGCATGCTCTGATACTCAAACAGGGTCTGCAGCATGCCTTGGCTTACCTCGGGTTGGTAGCTGGTATAGGATGTAACAAACTCAGATCTGCCAGCCAACGCATCCACCGCCGCAGGAATGTGATGCAAGTACACACCCCCTCCCAGGAACATCTTACTTGGGTCAGAAACGACGTTCTTGTTAGCAAGATGCCTCATTCGATTCATCACTTCGATCTCTGAATGAGGACTCGGGAGTTTCAGCTCACGATCCAATCTAAACTTGACAGGAATGTCCCGAAATAGCTCCTCTACCGAACGACATCCAATGGACGATAGCATGTCCGCCTCGGTTTCGTCGGTGAGCGGAATGTAATGGTGCGGTTCCTTCACGAAATCACCCCGTCAATTAATGGTTGGTCGACATGTTGCGACTGTCCTAGACAGGTGGTTGAGATGTCCAATCAGTTTTAAAAGGATATGATAGGAATCACGCTGACGAGGAAGCGACCGGTTGAAACGCTGGCTCATGGATATTCTTGCATGTCCCGCGACAGGATGCAGGTCTTCACTTGAGCTCGATGTCTTCGCCTCGCATACCATACATACCCCGGAGGGAGATGTGGAAGAGATCGACGAGGCGTTGATCACATGTCCTAGATGCCGAAGGTGGTATCCCGTGATTGACGGAATTGCATGTATGCTCCCCGATGATCTAAGAATGGCGAAGAGACAGCGGGACGAGGAGACAACGTTTCTCATCAAGTGGCGCGACAGAATATCACCCGAGATATTGGAGAGAGGAGTCCCATTCGGACTGGAGAGCCAGAGCTAGCTGAACACCGGCCGCGGTACGCAGGAGCCCCGTGGTGTAGTGGTCAAGCATGGCGGGTTTTGGCCTCGCCGACCCAGGTTCAAATCCTGGCGGGGCTACCATATACTCATCTCTCAGCCACACTCAGCGAACTCTCTGGATCACGCATCTCTACTCGAAAGAGACGCTTTACCTTTGATAGTACAAGTCGTTGACCATTGAGTAGAATGTCAATATCCACATAATCGGCAAGTCCCGATGTACGTAGTTTCTTTTCCAGTACTGATTCAACTTGAAAAACTCCGGCGGGATTGTCCATCGCGACAGTTATCCTCAGAGGCTTCTCCGTTCCTTTGTCCAGGGTGACGACATTGATGGCCAGTGCACTCACAGAATGAATGTCTACCTTTCCCTTCTGGTACGGCACTATGGACCGGCCCTTGGTCAGGTCACAGCCATCTCCTATCTTTGTGAGACCGGCCTCTAGGGTTAGGCACTGAGTGTCATCATCGTGAGCATAGATACCGTGTAGTGCGAAAGAGAGTATGTCCGTTGCCTGTGATGGATCTTCATATAGCTCCCTCAACTTGGTTTCGAGTATGGGAGCAGCCAAGTTCACTGCGGCTTGGGGATGCTCGTTCCGATGAATGACCATACCGATGTCGTGGAGGTAGGTAGACGCGAGAACTACCAGACGAGCGTCATCCATATCGCCGAGTTCCTCAGCCACTACGTTTGGTAGAAAAGAGTCTGTAATTAGGTCGAACGCCTTCATTGCATAGAAGGTGGCTACTTCTGCATGCGTCGGTCCGTGATCCGTGTATCCCAGGCGGGACACGGCCATGCGATTGGCAGTCCTGAGATAGGACTGTACATGCGGAGAGTTTCTCAAGTACTCATACATCTGGAGCGACTTGCTGTCTAGACTCAGGAACTCCCTGACGCTAACTGATTCTCGATCGAAAGTGACTGTGCTCACGTCGAACACCGATGGAAGCTGGTTTGGCGTCTGTAACGAGATAAGGGTTACTAAGGAGCAACCTAGATCTCGCCAGCTTCCTCCAGTAGAGACAGGAGTATGCGGTCCGTCGTAGCGACAGCCTGCTTGATCGTCTTCAGATAGTCTTGACGCGTCTTCTCATATGCTG
>JAWAQK010000029.1:0-30656 GCA_038893995.1 Candidatus Thorarchaeota archaeon
ACTTTCAATCCCCTCAATCTGGGATCTGCTTCTGCAACCCGGCCGATTTTTCCTGTTCTGACCATACTGAGCAAGCATATATCTCCTTTTCGGGTCGCTGCGAGGAGTAGGCAGTTTTGCATCGCCCCTTATAAAGCACTCCACGGTTTATATACTCCCACAGCGTGAGTTCGATCGACTCCATGTGTTGTGTATCGCCTGAGAGATGTATTGAGAGGCTGGTGAGACGAGCGAGAGGTCAATTCCGTGGTGTCACATCTCAGTGCATTGGTCTGCGTCGTGTGACCTCTCTTGGACTCTAGTCTTGGAGGAGTACCACCAGGCAAGGCTGACTCGCTTGGTCAGATTGAGCCTCGGGCGCTCGGCCACGGGGCGGAAACAGTCACAGAAAAGAAGAGACGCAGGAGGACTTGCCGTCCATCCTGCCTTGATTGACTATCCAACCTTTGTACCACAGTTGGGGCAGAACTTTGCACCCTGAAGTGCAGTACCACAGTTGGGGCAGAACTTTGCGCCAGCCGGTGCGGTGCCAGTAGAACCCTGAGCTTGTCCACCCGACACCATGTTCCCCATGACACCCATGAAGCCCATTCCAGCTCCAAAGCCTGCTCCGGGACTCCTCCCAAGCGAGTCCGCTGCGCTCTTCACAGTCTCCATCCCTGCCAGGTCTCTGCCTCCGACTTGACCGGTCTTGAGCCAGAACAGCCTCTCACGGTACTGCTCGGTGGTATCGATCCCCTCGAACTTGATGTCTACGAGTTCGAGACCGATCCTCTCAAAGTTCATCCGGATGGCGACCTTTGCCTTCGTGGATGTCTCGTCGAGTCTCGTGAAGACAGCCTGCATGTCATAGTGTGCAAACTCATCAATGATCTTCTCGTTCATGAAGGCGCGCAGGAACTCGTTCACTGACTTGGTGGTGTATGCATTCTGATTTCCGACAACTTCAGTCACGAAGATCTTCGGTTCCTTCACTCTGAACCAGAAGGAGCCGTGGAACATCAGAGGTGCAAGGTCACTGGTCTGTCCTCTTCCCCCAAACTTACCCTGGAACTGTCCTCGGGATATGAAGATGCATGTGGCCTCGAAGACATCACCCTTCAGCTTCTTCTGCAGGTATCCCACTAGGCCGGGCATGCTGCTGGTCGTGAGTTTGTGTCGTCCCGCCAGGAACACATCGAGAGCCTTCCCGTCCCTGTAGAATATCGCAGCCTGGTTCTCCATCACTATGAGTTGCGAGCCCCACTTTATCCGGTTGTCTGGGTAGCGCCAGACTAGCTCGTCCGGACCGGCATTAGTCCATTCTATTGCATCTGCCATAACACTCGCACCTGTTTATTAGGTATCACATCGAGGAGCGACGAGTTTGCTATTAAACATTCACTTGGTCTCCCCCAAAATGGGACCTCCAGCTCACACCCGCCGGTTTAATAGCGGACTGACATGTCCCAGATACGATTCTGATGGTCCTACAATCAAGGTTGGATGAAGGCGAGCAATGTGACACACAGACATCGGGTCTCAATCCGGTGACGAACTACCTCATCACAGCAGTACTGACACTCATAGTCTATGTGATCATCTTCACGCTCGGCTGGGAGTCTGGAATAGTCTTCCTCCTGGTCGTGACATTCCAGACTTCAAGAGAGGCAAGACTGGTGACCGCAAGGGTCACGCATTCATTTCCCCGCGCTGCAGCCGTGTTCAACGCCATACTCGCTCTGACCTTCCTCTCGGTGATCATAATCAACGTCTACTGGTTCCGACACTTTGGCGAATTACTGATACTCCCCCAGGTGACTGCTCTCACCACTCTCTCTCCCATGATCATCCTCCTGTCGTTCATGGGAGTGAAGAACATAAGGATAATCTACTGCCCGGTTCAACAGTCCACCGCTGACGGTCGCCAGGCTGAGAAGGGAGCGTAGGGCCTCCACCGCCCGGCTCAGACACCATCATGGTCCTCAGAGGCCGATGCTCAGAAGGTCCCTGCCCATGGTGACCATTGCCTCGAGATCTCCTCTGACCGTTTCGATCACCTGCTCCTCGTGGGCCACCACATCCGGACCAAGGTGGGTGATGACGACCTCTCCAGGCCTACACTCCGCCACGACTCCCCGGAGCTCAGACGGACTCGTGTGTACGGCGGGCGGATGTTCACCATCGAGCCAGTTGCACTCGTGTATCATGACGTCTGCCCCTCTTGCAAGTCTCAACACTGACTCACACGGTGCAGTGTCTGAAGAGATGAAGACTGAACCATCGGCATGTTCGAGTCTCAGAGAGAGCGTATACATGGTGCCGTGTAGTGCCGAGGTCGTCCTCACGAGAAGGTCCCCGATCCGCAACTCAGAGTCCGCCGACACTGCGACGAACCGTACGTTCGCCCTGTCCCCAAGGTACCCGTATGCCTCCCTCAGCAGGCACTCTCCCCAACCTGGTAATGCGGGCGGACCCGTGACGTTGAGAGTCCGTTTGTGACCGATCATGGTCAGAGTCTGAATCAGTGTGAACAGATCTGAACAGTGGTCGACATGTAGGTGGGTGATGAACACGTCTTCGATCGACCCCAAGTCCACCCCTGACTGCGTCAGCCTATGGAGCACTCCCGAGCCGATGTCTACGAGCAGCGAATCGTTCCCGGTCTCCACCAGCAGGCCCGACTGGACTCTCTCCGGGTCAGGGTAGGATGTTCCAGTACCTAGCAACGTGATTCTCATGGGGTACGCCTGATTCAGGCTATCCTAATTGTGTTGTCCATTTTCGCAAGAGTGGTTGCCGTCCTGCCATGAGTACTGTCGCGGCAGAGGCCCGGGATCTCATGGTCTGTATGCCTCAGGCAGTGCGAGATGTCCAGGCATCACTATGTTGGCTATGAGATTCAGGATCAGTCTGACCTCGCGGACCACGTGACCGTGCCTCATCACAGGCTCCGAGATATAGTCCCATAGATCTGGTATGTGTGATGTCCTGAGCACCCTCAGAGTCCGGACCGACTCTACGCTCGCCGAATCGTTCATCGCGTTCCAGTAGGCCTCATGGACGGCACGTTCAAGCGTTCGGTGGTGTGCCAGTAGGCGCATGCGGTCTACGCCCCGTTCCATGTCCTTCAACACCATGTCCTGTATTGTCTCCAGCTCATCGAGTGCCCGTTTCAGCGGTGCCAACCAGTCCTGCGCTTGGCATTCGTGTCGGTTCTCGCTAGATTCCATCTCGTGTCCACGGATTTGTGTCGAGCCTACTATTTATCCCCCACACACCACCTCTGGCCATAGCTCCTTATATATGACTGCGACCACTGGCTGATGACATGACATCTGCGGAGGAGCACCTTCAGGAGTCATACAGGCTCTTCTCAGCACGCGATTTCAAGAAGGCAGGAAAGGCTGCAGAGAAGGCATTCAAGGAGTTCTCCAAGCATGGCCCTGAGAGCCGCGCACTCGAGTCATTGCGGGTCATGGCTGACTCGGCGCTCAATGCGAGAGAGATGAAGACTGCTCGATCGTTGTATGAGGACCTGCTGAAACGGGCCTCTGTAAGGAACATGCCCTTCTACCAGGCTGCTGCCAACTGGGGGCTGGGAGAATCGTCATTGTTCGAGATGGACTATGCCCGCGCGACCAGTCACTTCAAGACAGGTCTCGAACAGGCCTCCAGCATAAGCGACGCATGGTACACAGCGTGGAACGCCTTTGGTCTTGGAAAGTCCTACAAGGGTGGCGGCGACCCGACATCGTCAAGACGCTATCTACAGCAGGCACGCAGTGGGTTCGCCAGTCAGAACCAGCCCACCTACGTCGCATGGGTCGACCACATGCTGGGTGAATTGGGGACTAGCGCTGCTGCTACGTCTTCCGGTGTTGAAACGAGAGTCTACCAGTGTCCCATATGTGGAAGCAGGTTCAATGTGCAGCAGGCACAGGACTTCATAGTCGGGAAGCTCGTCAGCTGCGAATACTGCGGCGCAGCAGTCGGTCAGCGGTACACTTGATCTCCTATGCCACCCATGCTGGTTCCCAGTCGCTGTGAGGTGCAGAGTCTCTGTTCGACCTTCAACCAGCAGGTCCCGATAGCGACACACGCGGATGCAATACCGGCATACAGTGTCAGGCCGTGGGCTAGTCCATCTGGTTCAAGGAATCCGTCTGGGAACAGGACGAGTACTGCTGAGAAGACCGCAGCCTGAGTCAAGAGTATATGAAATGTAGCCCTGCCTGTCTTCACGAACAGGCCATGCACCAGACCTGAATCCCGGCCGGGTAGCAGCCGCATCCCCAGTAGGAAGAGCATCGCGGAATAGGGCATGACCGCCACGTTGTAGTCTGTCATGAAGAATACGACACTCAATCCCGTGAGTTCGTGAATGGCCATGTAGGACAGGCTGAGAGCGCACAGTGGATACACGAACCAGTTGCGCCTGTCCGACAGTCCCACTCCGTCCGAGAACCAGAAGCCAAGAACAATGGGTGTCAGATAGGCCGTGACACTACAGAGTACGAGAAAGCGAAACAGATCGCGGAAATCAGCATACGCGATCGTCAGCCCGTAGAGTACTGCCTGGTGCATCAGGTCGTTCACCATGCATGCGACCATCGTCCTACGTGGTCTCCTGCGGTATGCCCCATGCAGAATGGGGAGGACGAACACAGAGCTCAACGCAACAGGGACAAACCACACTCCGGGTCCAGTGACCGGTAGCTGGTCGAGTGACAGTCCATTGGACTGATCCGTGACGCATCTCGCCAGTGTGATCGGTGATGCGACTGCGAAGAAGACGACGAGTGGCGACAGATACCTGCGCATCCTCCTTCGCATGTAGGTCCGATTGCTGACTGAGGTGACTCCACGGCGTCTGAGTGAGCCCGCTGCGTTGAACCCCATGATGACGAGAAAGAGAGGCACGGCCGTCTGCTCCCAGAATGATACGAGCACGCTCTCCTTGAATTGCGAGGTCATGCTATGGTCCAGCATCACCAGTAGTATCGCGACCGTCTTCATGATGTTGATTGGTGTGATATCTCCTGGGGCCCCGCCGTACTCTGCATTCATCAGAGCAGCCGGACACGACACTCACCTATGTTTTTTAAGCATTCACTACAAGATTCAACCCAATACAACCCGGAACGAACGCCATATGGGTTGTGAAGTGTCAAGGAGTAACTGACCATGGGTAAAGTCAATGACCCGATCGCAAAGAGAATCCGGAAGAAGGCCGCCAAGGACATCAAGGGAGGAGTCTTTGGCAAGATCACTCACTATATCCCTGGCTGGCATGGCTACCAGGAGAAAGAAGAACGTCGCGCCGCCGATAAGGTCCTGCGTGAATTCCTGGCCAACCAGCTTCGGCTCGTGAAACAGGACCTCGAGAAGTTGCAGATGCTTGTTGTGGACTACAACCTCGAGAAGACCTGGGACACATTTGACAGGATGCTTGCCCTGACTGACAAGCTGGAGTCGGCCATACGATATGCCAACTATGGTTATGCTGCGTGGGGGTCTAAGGAGAAGATCAACGAGCGCGAGCTTGACCGGATGTACGAGTTCGACTCGGTGATAATTGATGACATCGGTGAGATCAATGATGTTGTCGAGGAGTTCATGGAGAAGATGAACCAGGGCAAGTTTGACGACGCATGGAACTACACCTATAGACTGTGGACAATCATGCAGCGCCTCGAGGAGAAGTGGAACCAGCGTGAGGGCTACATGAAGGGATATCAGGACTAGGTCACGCATATTACGCCGGGGTGTCCATCCCCGGCCTCTCTGATTCTTCGATGATTTTTTTCTGGGAGTGTTGGGTCATGAGGAGAAGAGTCGGAGCAGTGTTGCTCCTGGCCATTGTGCTATTGCTGCTGGTCTTTAGGACCAGCATCATCCGCTTGTCTAACGAGGTGATCTTTGACCCAGGAGGTAGATATGATCCGCGCAGCCTCGACTACATGGGTGTGATCTACTCGAACAGGTCTGACATCTACGCGTATCACAATGGATACAGCACCACTACAGACTGTCCTTGGGGTTTTGTTCACAATGGTATCGACTATCATTTCAAGAACAACTCGCTGGTGATAGCGGCAGCACCCGGTTATGTGGAATATGTCGGGTGGAGGATCAACCCCGATACCACAGTCAACCTGTACAACATCTTTGTCTTTGTGAGGTTCAATGTGTCCGTGGTGCTCATGTACACATTCGAGCCATTCACTCACGTCGAGGGCGATCATCTCAGGCAACTGGATATGCTCTTGGTCAAAGAGGGCGACTGGGTCCAGAAGGGCGATCCCATAGGAAGCTTTCTTCATGTCGAGGACGGTGCGCATATCCACTTTGGCGTGACTGTCAACCATGAGTGGGTTGACCCTGAGCCGTTCTTTGGAGATTCCGACCGCCTGGAGCTGCTATCGCTCATCCACTCCTACCATCCAGACTGGGAAATATCGTACCCTTGAGGTGGAGTTCCCAGTGGCAGTCCCTGACGTCGTGAGATGCCGAAGTCTGACGGTGTCTCGTCCGTTCGTGTCCTGATGTGCTGTGGCTGGTCGCGTATGGGTGAAGGCATCTGACTAGACGCGTGTCCAGGCCAATCATGTCAGAGATGGTCCCGTGTGTCGATAGACAGTGCTGATCGGAGACGGCAATGGGCTTAATAGTGAAGGCCGGACATACGAGTCGCACGACGAGTGCGACATTCGTCTCACAGAGTCCCGAGCGGAGTGAACTTCAAATGGTAGTCCCAAGAGGACAGAGAGGAGTCTTTGCTCTAGGTATGTTTCTTGGTTGGCTTGGATTTGTGTCCGTCTGGCTGTTCCTTGTGGCACCTGGTTGGGGCAGCTTGATGGACAACCTTGCAGTTGCGATCTCATCCCTGTACGTCTTCGCAGGGACCGTGGCAGTATTGTCCATCGAAGACCCGACCCACAGACGTCGGTTCCCAATCGTCGTCTTGGTCGCACTGCTCGTGTTTGTGACGTTGTGGCTTCCCCTTGTCTCCGCCCTGTACAGCCCCTACCACAATGCGGCGGTAGTTTTCGGCGCCTTCATGCTGTCCTACATCATCGTCGCGGTCGCTTCTCTGAGTAGGTCTGGCCTGACAGCCTATAGGTATAGGCGCACATCAGTCCTGTCAGTTGTCGTGACGACGATCTGGACGGTCCTAGTGTTGACCTGGCTCTGGTTCTATGCGCGCTACCTCACAGGAGGTCAGAATGCTGCAGTATCCTTCCTTGCAATACTAGCGATCATCTACCTCACCGCTGCAGTGCATCGGTTCACACTGCCTGTCGATACTGGGGTCGGTATTGTACCTGCCATCAGGCTCCTCACGGTCTGGCTGGTCGGCATGGCAATCTGGTTCTGGTTCTATTCTGACCACTCTGGTCTAGACACCTACCAGAACGGCGGGATCGTGGTCGTGACTTTCGCACTCATGGTTCTAGCAGCATATGTCTCTGAGAAGAAGCGACGTAGTCGTGCAGCCCTAGATGGTGACTATAGACAGTAAGCCACACTCGGCTCCTAGGCATGGTCGTATACTAAAGCCGGGAGTTTCCGTCCACTCCGGTCGGTGGATCCCTTGTCCGTGGGGTCAGTCAGTCGCAGAAGTTCCCGACCCGCTGCGTCGAGCAGAGTAACATCATGAGTCCTTTGATTGTGTCCCTCATACGTGGCCACAGGTTATATATGAGGTAGAGCATCTGCATGATGTCTGGCCGTTGGTCATCTGATGCCAGTGAGGACCCATGGCCTTGAGAAGAGATGTTAGGGGATTGACAGTTGAACAATAGTGACGAATCGATCGATGTGGATGAGGTATTTGCCGAGATACTTTCAGCAGGTTCCAAGATGACTACTCGTCGTCGAAGAATACCACGTCGACTGAAGGGCATCATCGCCGGAGGAATGTTCCTCGGCTGGCTCGCATTCGTGGCCCTCTGGTTGTTCTTTGTGGCCCCCACATGGGGAAGCTTCATGGACAACCTCGCAGTCGCACTGTCTTCTCTGTTCATATTCTCAGGCGCTGTGTCGGTCATGTTCATATCGGGTCCAGTGAACAAGAATCGCACTCGCCTGTCAGTCATCGTATTCGTCGCACTCCTGGTGTTCCTGACGTTGTGGTTTCCCCTGGCCTCTGCCCTGTACGGTTTCTATCAGAATGCAGCAATTGTCTTCGGCGCGGTCATGGTCGCGTTCACGATCGTCGGTGTGGCCTGGATAAGTGGTTCCCCGCTCATGGTGAGCCGATTCAGACGTGCATCGATTCTCTCAGTCCTGGTGACGGTGCTCTGGACGGTCTCAGTCCTGGTCTGGCTGTGGTTCTATGCATATTACTTGACGGGCTACCAGAATGTCGCACTGGCCTTCGTCGCAACGATTGCAATAGTCTACCTGGTCCTTGGAGTGAACTACTTCTCAATATCTCGTGACGTCAGGCCCAGCAGCGTGTTCGGTCTCGGTCTCTTCACATTGTGGCTTGTCGCAATGGCTCTCTGGTTCTGGTTCTTTGCAGACATCTTTGCACTGAACACCTATCAGAATGGTGCGATTGTGATCCTCACGTTCATCGTCATGATTCTGATCGGGTATCTCTACGAGAAGAAACGGAATGTTCACACAGTCCCTGACGAGGGCTGGCAGTAGTTCGTCGGTCTGCTCTCCAGATCAGCGTACTGGGGCGCAGGGGTCTGTTCCGACCCTGGGGCCACCATTGCCTTCTGCAGCCATGATGTACTGCTCCTGAGATACCACCCGTACCGTGGAGCTAGCATCTGAGCCAGTACTCTTGCCTCCCCGACAAGGCGTTCCCATGCAGGCTTGATGTCGTCGTCTCCCCGTACCCTCATCTCGATGTCGAAGTTGTACCGTCCACGAAGCACAGTCCAGCCTGCCATGTCACCAAGGGTGAACACATGTGGAGCGGCGTTCTCGTGAGTCATCTCGTCAAACATCACATATGAGTGCCAGGGTTCTCTGTCTGGATGATCCCCTGGCAGACCTGAGCAGCACTCCAGTGTGATGAAGCCCAGTTGATTGAGCTCTACGATGTGTGGTCTGATCGATACATCGACCCTGTCTATGAAGCTGTTCACATCGGGAGGCTCGTGGGGTGGTGCCTCTCTGTCGAGCCTGAAGTACTCTCTGGTGCTCTGTCCCCATATCAATGTGGGGAAGTGCCCCTCCTCAAGTTCCTGTCGGCATCTGGCCAGGTGCGGAACGAGACCCTCAACAGCACTGATCAGTCTCGCACAGGCCTCTCTGTATGGTCGGATGTCTGTCGATCCCGTGTCGTTGGTCGTTCTGCAGGCTGAGATCACTACATCGCCATGCTCGTCCAGACTTGCCCTCCAGCCCGCAATATCTGCAATGGTGACCATGTGGGCCTCCACGCCCGGATACGATGTCCTGTCCACAACGATAGTGGGCGTTGCAACCCCGTATCCCTCCCGGGGCAAGTGAGTCTCGACGACGAACCCGTTTCGGGTCAGCCTCTCAAGCACTTCCAAGACGAAGTCTGGACCGTGTCCAATCTTCATCACACGTCTCACCCCAATGGCGTCTGTCAATCCGATGAGCGTAGTTTCTGCGACAATACCGCAGTGACGCGACGGTCCTAGTCCCACGGGCCCGGCTCAGCAGGCCTCCTGAGATCTGTGCCATTCCAGAGTGAGTCTGGTCAGAACGGAATTCTGTCCGCTCTTACCGTTGAACTATCCCAAGAGTGAGAGTTGTGGGTCACCTATATATCTCCTCTTTGGTCTGTTCTCTTCGTGTACTGTGGTCAGCTAGTCCGACTCCGTGCTCCAGAAGTGTCCGACTTGTCAGACATGATGAAGCACATCAATACCTATGAGACCCGTCAGTTTCTGCTGAACAAGCTGCCCATATCCCAGAAGGCTGAACAGACCTGGCTCGAAAGAGCGGCGGTCTATGATCCCTGGAGAGACGGTCAAGTCGTCTTTGTAATAGAGGACAAGAATTCTCACGAACTACTCGGGACCGCAGGACTGCACAACATCTCTCCGCAGAGTCGTTCTGCTGAGCTTGGAATATGGATTCATGACCCCGAGAACTGTAGTAGGGGGTACGGGACTGATGCCGTCAGGGTGACCCTCTGGATAGCGTTCCACCTGCTCGGGCTGGAGTCAGTAATGCTGACTTGTCTTGACACGAACCTGAGGGCACAGAGAGCATATGAGAAGGCTGGGTTCAGAAAGGTTGGAATACTGAGGAAACACATGATGAGTTCCGGTCAACTACATGACGTCGTAGTGATGGACATCACCAGGGAGGACTTCATGGCAGCATATCCACCGGGCTCTACAGTTGGTGATTGCTCGCGTGTCCATGCATGAGCCCACAGATGAGTCCCACTGTACCGCGTGTGCTGCCCACTGGTCCCGAGAGTGGCGTCACCGTCAGGTCCTCGTCGACGTCTACAGCGTCTCCCATAGAATCGAGGCCACGGCCCCAGACTGTCTGTCAGCAGGAGGGGAGCATAGTTTCGCAGGAGACTAGTGTGCTGTACTCTCCGCAAGTCTTTTCACCCTGAAGACCGACTAGCCATTGAGAGCCAATGTCATCCTATGGAATCTCACAGTATCCTGATGTTCCCGAGATATATCGTCGGCTCGATGCACTGATGCGCCTCCCGGTACACCGGATACGGCGGGACGCAATGTCTCGGTATCTCGACTATTTTGAGTCACGTTGCAAGGGCTCCAAGGAGCTGACGACCGAGGCAAGAGGCTACATACCTGGTGGAGTGCAACATAACCTGGCCTTCAATCATCCGTTCCCGATTGCCATACACAGGGCTGATGGAGCATACCTCTGGGACGTCGATGGGAACCAGTACATTGACTTCCTGCAAGCCGGTGGTCCAACGATCCTTGGTAGCAACTACGCTCCCGTGAGGGAGAAGGTCGTGGAGCTGATAAACGAGTGCGGTCCGGTGACGGGGCTATTCTCTGAGTATGAGCTCAAGCTCGCCAAGGAAGTGAGGCGACACGTCCCATCAGTGGAGATGTTCCGAATGCTTGGTAGCGGGACCGAGTCCGTCATGGCAGCGATCCGGGTTGCACGGCTGGCCACGGGTAAGAAGAAGATCATCAAGATTGGGGGTGCCTATCACGGCTGGAGCGATCAGATGGTCTATGGGCTCCATATCCCTGGGACACGGGGTTTCGAGGCCCACGGTATTCCCTCCTCCTGCAGGAAGCATACTCAGGAGGTTGTCCCCAACAGACCAGACGCCATCAGGAGGAACCTACGACGCAACCGACTGAAGGGCGGGACGGCTGCAGTGATCCTTGAGGGAGTTGGACCAGAGTCTGGTACTCGTCCAGTAGATAGGGAATACAATCGGGAGGTACGAGAACTCTGTGACCAGTACGATGCTCTGCTGATATTTGACGAGGTCGTGACATTTGGAAGGATAGGCCTCGGGGGTGCTCAGGGGTACTTTGGTGTCAGGCCAGACCTCACGGTCTTCGGCAAGGTCATTGCGGGAGGCTATCCGGGCGCAGGTGGTCTGGGCGGACGGAGAGATCTGATGGAGCATCTTGCGGCCGGGATTGAGAGTGGGAAGAAACGGGCCTATGTTGGTGGTACACTGTCAGCCAGCCCGCTCAGCTCAGCGGCCGGTTACTACACGCTACTCGAGATAGAACGTACCGACGCATGTCGGAAGGCGGGTCGTGCAGGAGACCGTCTGATTGCAGGGCTGGAGGAGGCCATCCAGGAACGCAACCTGCCTTTCGTGGCCTACAACCAGGGTGCAATCTGTCACCTGGAGACTGTCGGTGCCATGTTTGTCCGTCTGAACTATCTGAAGATACGCTCGGTGCTCAGGGAGATCAAGGAGAGAAAGTTTGCAATGGAGGAGATGGGTGCCGCCTATACCGCTGAGGGGGTAATCACGCTTGCAGGTTCGCGGATGTACACCAGTATGGCTGACACGGACGATGTCATAGACAGTGCCATAGAGAGATTCTCAAGAGTCTTCGACAACGTTGAACGACCCTGAGTCTAGAGTGGACGACCAGAGGTGATGCCAGGTGGATGCAGAGACAGCCCGAAGACTTGTCTGCGATACGGGCCGCAGACTACGTGATTCATGCCTGGTGCTGGGGACGTGGGGGAATGTTTCCTGCAGGATCGACGAATACAGGATGGCCATCACTCCATCTGGAATGGACTACGAAAGTCTGACTCCCGAGCAGATACCCATCGTGGACTTCAGGTCTGATGAACTCACATGGGAGGGCTCGCACGAACCGTCGGCTGAGCGAAAGCTCCATGCGGCCATCTACCGAGAACGCAAGGACGTGAACGCCATTGTCCATGTCCACTCGCCCTATGCCTCGACTGTCGCCGCCGCACGTAGGGAGGTGCCCCCGATCCTGGACGACATGGTACAGGTAATAGGCCCGTCAGTCAGAGTTGCAGAGTATGCCCTGCCTGCGACTAAGAAGATCGTAAAGACCACGCTGAGGGCCCTCAAGGGACGCAACGCAGCGCTGATGGCAAACCACGGCGCCGTGTGTCTGGGCAGAGACATGGAGGAGGCATTCACCTGTGCGCTGGTGCTTGAGAGAAGTTGCAAGTCTTTCATAGAGGCAGAGTTTCTTGGTGGAGCCAAGACGATAGGCCGCGTAGACGCGATGATCATGCGGCAGTACTACCTTCGAAAGTACTCGAAGCGCAGGATCACTGACTCAACAGAAGGACCTGATGCTGACATCCCCTGATCAGGATGGGCAGAGTCTCACAATGAGGATGCGGTGGGCCCGAGACATCTCTCTCAGGCCACGCATCGTAGCTCGGCGTTCTACCAGAGCCTGTACTTCCGCTTGACGAAGCCCTCCCATACGTTGGGGAGCCTGGAGATCACCTCGGAGGCAATGCTCTCGACGGAGCCCTTCACCTTGTTCACATCACAGTCTCCGTAGAGTTCGACATTGACCGCTCTCGGCTCGGTGATTGGAGCACCAATCTGACTCACGAGGTAACAGTATACCTGGGTCAGGTCGGGATGCTCCTCGATGACCCTCTCGACGATCTCCCGTGCTGCCACATTGTAGGTCTTGCCAACATGGGACACCGGGTTCTTTCCGGCGGCGGCCTCCAGTGTCATGGGCCTATATGGTGTGATCAGACCATTCGCCCGGTTACCCCTGCCGACCTGGCCGTCATCTCCGTGCTCGGCGGATGTTCCTGTCACAGTCAGATAGAACAGACCATCCTTTGGTGAGTCTGCAGTGTTGACTGACACGTCTACCGGACTATCAGTCGTCTTCACGGCAAGGTCGAGCAGCATGTCCTTTATGCCCTGCATCACATTTGCGTACTCGTCAGCATCCCTTGTCTCACTGGAGATTATGGCTGCTGCCACCTGGAGATGGATGTGGTCGCCGATTCTAGTCCCCATCACCTTGATGTCCTCGCCGATCTGGGGCCACTTCTTCTTGGTCTTCCGGTCGTTCAGTAGTAGTTCTGACTTCAGGACGAGTTCCTCTGTCGGTGTCATGGGTGCATAGGCCACTCCGAAGCTCGTGTCGTTCGACCTTGGAATGTCTCTTCCCACCTCGAAGTTGCCAACAAGGTCAGTACTTCCTGCCCTGATCTTGTAGTCAATGATTATGTCGGAGTTGACATCTAGGTGAGGAAGCTCCTCTCTGAGCCACTCTCTCGTGTGATGTACCGCGAACTTGCCGACTGGCACTTGTCTCTCGTAGTCTCGTCCGACGACATCGACGGCTCTTCCGCTCAGGAGGAGGTATATTGGTTCTATCACGTCTCCTCCGCCGAATCGGGCGTTGGACTGTCCGCCAACCAGGAGCACCTTGTCGACATTATGGTGCTGGACACGACCAAAGGTCTCCAGATAGTACTCTGAGAGCTTTATCGACAACTCCTCTGCAGCCTTGTCACATAGTGTGTCGGGATGTCCCTTCCCTTTTCTCTCCACTATCTCTACTCGTCTACGTATGACGGGGAGACCCTCCCCTCTGGTGACTTCAATGTTCATCTTCTCTACACCTGGGAGCGCTCGCGAGGGAAAGCCATTTAAGCATTACGACCGCTATTCTCAGCGGTAATTTGAGGCTTACTGCCAATTATCCTGGGTAATTGGAGGAGACAACGACACATGTCACTGGGTGTGGAGGACATCTCGTTGCTCAGAAAGAAGGCAGGACTCACGCAGGCGGAGCTGGCGGCTGCGGTGAACGTGTCACAGTCCTACATTGCAAGACTGGAGCGGGGCACTATAGATCCGAAGATCTCGGTCGTGAGGAGGATATACGACTACCTCACATCCATTCCCAGACTCACATGCGGCGACGTCATGAGCCCAAACCCTGTGGTGATAGATGCACGTGATGCGGCGTGGGATGCCGCTCGCCTGATGCTCGAGCATGGTTTCTCGCAGCTGCCAGTCGTCCGTGGAGGCATTGCAGTGGGGATGGTCGATGAGCGCGACATAATCAGGAATCTCAACAGAAACCTGAGGTCGATGTCTGTGCAGGCAGTCATGGGTGGTGAGAGTGCACCGAGGGCAGACGAACAGACCAGTATCAACTCAGTACTACCACTGTTTGAGAACTTTCAGGCGATCCTGGTTGAGAAGAGCGGTCGGCTGTCAGGAATACTGACAAGGTCTGACATTGTCAAGTTCAAGATGACTGGCAGAAGAGTGGCACCCGAATGAGCAAGTGTCCCCGCGTCAGCAAGATAGGTCCTCGCAGAATGAGTTAAAAGGCCAGAACGAAGATTTGTTTCAGAGTGGAACGAATTGCGTCGAGAGCTTGAGATTCTTGATGAGCTTAAGGAGGGCCTGGATACCTTCGTCGACCGCTGGTCAAAGATACAACGAAACTCACTCAAGAGTATACAGGCTGTTGCCAACACCATCATGCAGATAGAGCATCTGGACGGCCCCCTGGGAAAGCTCGAGGAGTTTGATAACATAAGAGAGAACACCAAGGGCAAGCTTCTTGTGATGCTCTATGATCAGCTCGTTCCCTCGTTGGAGTCCTCGGTGAAGGAATTCACCAAGCTCATGAAGATGTTTGAGGACCTGCGACAGAAGGTGACAGTCGTCCAGACACTTGCCGAGTCTCTGCGTGGAGGCAGTGGAGACAGGGGCGAGCTTGAGGATCTCGCAGGTTTCCTGGACCTCATCGTGCTCAACGTCAACAACATCCTCAACATGTTCGAGGCCGAGTTTCTGGTCAAGATCATCCTGTTCCGTGACCTCGAGGAGGGCGGCACTGAGATGGGCGTGATAAGCAACTACCTCACAATATGGACCGCCGAGCCGAACATAGAGATCCACGTCCTCGATAAGCTGATGAAGGACCTAGAGGAACACTTTGAGCTGCTGCGGGAGGTCTTCTCCGGAAAGGCTGGAATCCGACAGCCTGACATTCAGAGCAGGTTTCAGGAACAGTGAGGAAGCGACTCATTGTCATCTTTGGCCAAGGCGTTGACTGACAGTCCTGAGGACTCCGTCTGGTGCGAACACGACAACGCTGCCCGTGCCTGTGCTGGGACCGGGCTCACCTGTCCCCAGCCTCGAGTCTTCACTTCGAGTGCTACTCCTGATGCGTACTGACTTTCAATGGGGCTGCCATAGGCGAAGGTAGATGAGCAGGAGTTTCTTATTCCCATGACATGCCCCGTGAGACAGACATGGTCGAGTACGACAAGTGCATGCAGAGATTGGGTCCCGGCGGTGCCGGGCTCACTGACGAAGAGGTGCAGAGACGTCTTCAGGAGTTCGGTCCAAACCGCATCGCCCCCAAGAAGAAGGAGCATCCGCTGAGCCTGTTTCTGAGACAGTTCAAGAGTCCGCTCATCTACATTCTCGTCGTTGCAGCGATACTGTCACTGATAGTCGAGATCGAACTGATGTCACTGAATGGCAATGCAGACCCACTCAAACAGCCCGGTCTCGATTCTCTGGTCATCCTCGTCACGGTACTGCTTAACGCGACGATAGGCTTCGTACAGGAGTGGAAGGCACAGGGTGCCATAGAGTCCGTGAGGTCTCTCATCCAGGACAGGGCACGGGTGTTGAGGAATGGCACGGAGGTCGAGATTCCGGCCGAGAATCTGGTCCCTGGCGACATACTCCTGCTCCGGGCCGGTGAGAGGGTGTCCGCGGATGGAGTAGTCGCATACGAACGAAACCTACATGTTGATGAGAGTATTCTGACGGGAGAGAGTATTCCTGTACGGAAGATCGCCTGCGATGCAGACAGGTTGACAGACATTGACGAGTCCAGTAGGGTGCTGGCTGGCTCCTTCGTCACAGAGGGTCGGGCCCGAGTGGTCGTCCTGCAGACCGGTGATAGGACGATGCTCGGCGAGATAAATACACGCCTGAAGACAATCAGGAAAGAGGAGTCTCCCTTTGAGAAGAGGATGAAACGCGTCAGTGTCGTCTTCACGGGGCTGGCGGCGGTGTTCATTGTTCAGATACTGATCCTGAGCGTCTACAAGGACGCAGCCCTGCCGAAACTCCTCCTGTTGTCGGTCGCCGTCCTCGTTGGGACAATACCAGAGGGACTGCCAGCCGTGATCACGGTAGTGCTCTCTGTTGGAATCTATCGTCTGGCCAAGAGGAAGGTGATCGTACGCAATCTGGCGATCCTAGAGTCACTGGGGCTCGTCGAGGTGATCTGTACAGACAAGACTGGCACGCTGACAGAGAACCGGATGACCGTGAGGTCTGTCTACACACCTGCAGGTTCATTCAGTGTGAGTTCAACTCCGGACGGTTCATTGAGATGGTCTCAGACACCCACAATGATGTCCTCGCTGGGTGCCAGTGACGATACAGGACCACCAGCAGTCGAACAGCACAAGGTGACAGCAGTCGATCATGGGACTGAGTTTGTCAAGAGACATCCCCAGCTCGAGACGCTGATGACACTGATGGTCCTCTGTAATGATGCCGAGATCTATCACGACCTCACAGGTGCTACTCCCGGACGTGTGACCTCGCCGGACGATGTACGTACGATGCGCTCCAGCGGTTCGCCGACCGAGGTGGCGATACTGACAGCAGCAGACTCTCTCGGGATCACAAAGGAGATAGCAGACGAGGCATGGCCCCGAGTCACCGAGATCCCGTTCTCCAGTGACAGGAAGTTCATGGCGACGCTGCACAGGCGCACCACGGGAACCGAGGTCTCAATCAGCTCTGCATCAGACTCAACACCCTCCCACCTACTGGTCGTGAAGGGCGCTCCGGAGGTGGTGGAGGGCTTCCTCGAGAGACCATCTGGCTCCGAACACATAGTGAGAGAGTGTGCCACTCAGGGACTGCGCGTCCTTGCCTGTGCCTACAAGATGGTGGGTACGAGAGAGAGCATCGAGTCTGGAGATCTGACCGGTATGACATTTGCTGGACTGTGTGCCATGAATGACCCCCCAAGACGAGGGGTCCGGGAATACGTCGAGACGTGTCGCCGGGCCGGGATCAATGTGGTGATGATCACTGGCGACAATGAGTACACAGCCCGGTCAATCGGTCACGAGGTCGGTATCTATCGACCCGAGCGTGGAGACCGAGTGGTGACTGGCAGTGAGCTTGACAAGATGGACGACACGGGGCTTGATGAGGCCCTGAACAGCACCACGGTCTTTGCAAGGACTAATCCATTGCACAAGTTGAGGATAGTTTCCTCGCTGCTGAGACGGGGGTCTATCACTGCAATGACCGGAGATGGCGTCAACGACAGCCCCGCTCTCAGACAGGCCAGTGTTGGGATTGCCATGGGTGTGACCGGGACTGATATTGCCAAGGAGGCATCGGACGTTGTCCTTCACGAGGAGAAATTCGAGACAGTCGTCGAGGGAATCGACGAGGGGAGAAACGTGCTGTCCAACCTCAGAAAGGTCATTCAGTTCTACCTGACGACAGGCATTGCACAGAACGTCCTCATAATTGCCTCGCTGATCCTGTTCTCATCATCTCTTCTATCACCGCTACAGATACTCTGGGTCAATCTGGCGGCAACAGGTCTTACTGACATCGGCCTGGGAATGGAGCCCAAGGAGAGGGGTCTCCTGGAGAGACCTCCTCCACGACTGGCAGACCAGATGATCTCGAGAGACATGGTGTTCCTCTCTCTAGTGCATGCCGTATACATGGTAGCGGTGAGTGTATCGATGTACGCACTCTACCTGCCCGTTGACAGTGCAAAGGCCGTCACGATTGGTTTCTTGTCATTTGTCATTCTGCAGTGGTATCATTCACTCAACTGCAGGTCTCATGTGACATCCATCGTGAAACTCGGAGTGCTCAGAAACAGGGCCCTCATCATGTCGATCATTGCGTCATTCGGCCTGGTCCTCTTGCTAGTTGTGATCCCCGGACTCTCCGCCGCGTTTGATGTAGTGCCCCTTGACCTCACGGACTGGTTGTTGATGGGTGCAGCAGGACTGTCGATAGTGGCATTTGACGAGATCAGGAAGTATCTCTTGCGGTCCGGAGCTCGACATTGACACACAGTACGGGTACGCCAGATGAGCCAGCCATACTGGATCACACGGCACGAGAGCTGGATGTTCCAGTGACACGAACCGAGTGTTCATCGGCCAGTATCTCGAGATTGCACCATCATGCTTAATTGGAGGCCGCCGGTGCCTGAGCAGGAGTAAGTCCTGATGGGTCGGTATACACGAGGAGCGTGCAGATGTGGGCGAAGATGAGATGATTGTGACTCCATGGGAGGTGAAGGGTAAGGTCGACTATGACCGCCTCATCCAGGAGTTTGGGATCCAGAGGATTGACAACGCGCTAAAAGAGCGAGTATACAGTCTTGCGGGCGAGAGACACTATCTCCTCGAGAGAGACCTCATCTATGCTCATCGCGACCTAGATTGGCTACTGGACCTTTACGAGAAAGGCGAGAAGTTCGTCATATACACAGGAAGAGGACCAAGTGGGAACGTACACATAGGTCATCTCATACCGTGGATGTTCACCAAATGGCTGCAGGACAGGTTCAACGCACGACTATACTTCCAGATGACCAATGATGAGAAGTTCTGGTTTGAAGAGGACCTGACGCTCGAGGACACAAGGCGGTACGCTCGGGAGAACGCCGTAGACCTGCTGGCACTTGGATTCAGGCCGGATAACACATTCCTCATCTTTGACGTCGAGAACATCGACATGATGTATGAACTTGCGGTTCGAGTTGCCAAGAAGGTCACATTCTCCACTGCCAGGGCCGTCTATGGGTTTGACAACAGCATGAACATTGGCGGGATATTCTACCCCGCCATGCAGGCGGTACCTGCCTTCCTCCACTCCTGGATATATGGCACCAGGACTCCCTGTCTCATACCCTGTGCTATTGATCAGGATCCACACTGGCGAGTCACAAGGGACGTCGCTGAGCGACTGGGCTATTACAAGCCCGCCTCGATCGAGAACAAGTTCGTCCCTGGTCTTTCGGAGGGAGGAAAGATGTCCGCCTCGGATCCGATGTCAGCCGTGTTTACGACCGACACCCCAAAGATGGCCCGGAAGAAGGTCATGGCCGCATTCACTGGTGGTCGTGACACAGCAGAGGAGCAGAGGCGGCTCGGGGCCAACCCAGATGTTTGCTCCGTGTTTGCCTACTACAAGTTCCTCTTCATGCCTGACAGCAGAGACCTGAGTGACATCGAGAGAAAGTGCCGATCCGGAGAGATCCTGTGTGGGGAATGCAAGCAGATACTCGCGCCTCTCATGGTGAAGTTTCTCGAGAGGCATCAGACCGCCAGAGAGGAGGTCCGGGACAGGGTGGATGAGTTCTCGGTCGCGAGGCTCAAGGCAGACATGAGACGCTAGTTCCGCCTCCATATGGCCACAGACAACATCAACCCTGTTCCAACGCTTACCGGCCGTAAGATGCACAGGGGTCTGATACGCATCAAGATCAGTGTTGTCCCGTCTGTAACGGGACATCTGGTAGTATGGGACCCTGTTCTGTCCCACGAAGGGACCGTCTCAGCATTGCATAGCCTACTAGCGCCGAGATGAGCGAACCGATCATCACGGACTCCTCTGCAAACTGCATTGTCCTGGGATCGGGAAACGTCAGAGACGCAAACAACGTCGATATGGTCATCGCGATACCCCCGAGACACGCAGCTCCCAGCATCATTCCCCACGTCACGTTTCTGGGCAGCCGTAGCAGCCCTGACCTGTCCATGATGAGGACAGGCATTGTTATCCCCAATGGTTTACCCACCACAAGTCCGAGTATGATGCCGACTGCAATAGGGACCGTACCTTGCGGCGCCTGGTAGTCGACGACTCTGACTCCTGTATTTGACAGAATGAACAGAGGAACGACTACGAATGCCACCCACCTCGAGAGGGTAGATTGGACCCTCTGTAGGGGAGCCTGTGCCTCGCGACAGACCGTCTCGATTGCCTTCACAGACTCGTATACTCTTGCAGCGTCGATCTCATTCTCGTCGTCCAGTCTATCGCCTACGTCCCTCACGAGTTCTTGGGCAAGGACCGTAAACTCCCTAAGATCGATTCTTGTCGAGGCTGGAATTGTTGCAGCAATGAGGACTCCGGCGACTGTTGGGTGTATCCCCGTCTCGACGAAACAGATCCATATGGCGATCGCTCCTACGACGTAGGGCAGGTAGTTTCTGACACCGAGGATGTTCAGTACGGCCAGTGATGCTATGATTGACATTGCTATGGCCAACAGGTCCAGTCTGATGGCAACCGTGTAGAATGCGGTGAGGATGAGAACACCCATGAAATCATCGGCGATGGCGAGTACTGCCATGAATACCTTCAGAGAACTGGGGACCCTCCTGCCATGGATACTCAGGACACCGAGCACAATTGCGACATCCGTGGCAGTCGGGATTGGCCATCCTCGTGCTCCCAATGTCCCTGGGGGATTGAATGCAGAGTACAGGGCTGCGGGAGCGAGGACTCCTCCGATCGCAGCAATCACGGGCTGGACGGCCGTCTTTCTATCGATCAGTTCTCCCACGAGTAACTCTCGCTTGATCTCAAGTCCTACGAAGAGGAAGAAGATGAACATCAAGAAATCAGTGGTCCAGAATCTCGTGCTGCCTCCGATAGACACACCATTGAACGACAGAACGAGCTGAGTACTCCAGACATCTTCATAGAGCTGTGACAGCGGGGAATTGGCCCAGGCAAGCGCCACGAGTATACATACGACAAGAATGAGTCCTCCGGCCGCCTCCAGCCTCATGAACTCCATCAGTGGGTTGGCTCTCTTCAGGATCTGACTTGGTAGTTTCTTCGGATAGGATCTGCCTCGTAGCGTTGTCCTCACCCTGTCATCATATTCACGTCCGTGGACGTATTTGCACTATTTATAGTAGAGGTGATTTCGACCCGGTCTGTCATCAAAACCAATAATAGTGATGACTGTCACCTCGTTGGGCGATCAGAGGTCCTTCAAGATGGGAGCAGGAAACCCGATCATCTTCAAGTGTCCGGTCTGTAACGGAAATGTCCGTATCGGACCCGACGATGTTGTGATAACATGCAACTACTGCGGTAGCACGACAACTATTGAGGGCAAGGCGATCGGCGACCACCTCATGGAAACTGCAAAAGACGCCAACGAGAGACTCAAGGGCTTCAGATCATACCTTGAGAAGAACCAGGGTCTCAACAAGTCTCTCTCCAAGGCCGCTGAAGTGGTCGAGAATACCCTCATGTACGTACCTGTGTGGACTGCAAAGGTCAAGGCCGATTCCTGGTACAAGGGATACAAGACAGTACAGGTCCCCGTGCAGAAGACCGAGACCTACAGGGACTCGGATGGTCACATGCGGACTAGGACTGTCACAGAGTATCACACAGGTTATGTTCCCGTCCAGAGCGAGATACACACCCTCACTGACGAGCCCATGCTCGCTAGGAGAGGTGCTAGGATGTACGGACTGGAAGAGTATCTGAAGACCATCGATCTCAAGGACACTGAGCGATACGACTTCAACAAGATAAAGGACCTCAATCCCACCGTCTTGAATGCTGAGATTGGTCAGGCTGAGTTCGAGCTGGCGGTACAGGGACGAGTGGCGGACCGGCACAGAGCACAGGCAAAGTCCGGGCTTACAGAGCTGTTTGACTGCAAGACGACAACCAGCATACATGGCACAACCTATCTGCAGGCGCCGTTCGCCCTAATTCGATACAAGTACCAGGGGGATCTCTATAAGTGTGCCCTAGACGGCCACTCAGGCAAGGTAGTCCTCGGAGAGATCCCCATCACTAAGGGACAGAGAGTGCTGTGGACACTGATCGGTCTCATAGGCATAGTCGTGGCTGGCATCGGGGCAGAACTCTTCCTGAGTTACCTAGACGTTAGCGACGTGTACACTGTCGTCTCGGCCATACTGACAGTAGTGGGGATCATCATGGGCGTCGCGGGGTTCAGGGTACTATTCATGGCACAGCGCGAGAAGCGGGGGGTGGTGTAGATGGCAAAGTGTGCATTCTGTGACGCAGACTTCGAAACTGGTCCTGGTGATGTGTTGCTTGTCTGCCCCTACTGTGGAACCGCACAGACCTTTGAGGGTGCAAAGTTCACTAAGCACCACATGGTCCGCGTTCTCTTCTCAGCCTCTGATGCGCAGAGAAACCTACTGGACTGGATATCGAAACAGCTCGGGGTCCCGCAAGACCTCTCCACATCTGCTCACTTCACTAGGCAGGAACTCACGTTCTATCCATTCTGGGTGAGCAGCGTGGATGCGGACTCAACGTACTCAGGCCTAGGCAAGGATGCCACCTTCCATGATCCATGGCCTCAGTATCCTGGTGCATACAAGTTCATCAAGTTCTTCTATAAGCCCGAGTCTGGTCGATTCACGAGGCGGTATGAGATCTCGATCCCTGCCATCTCTGGCATGGATGAGAAACTGAAGAAGTTTCCAATTCCAACACGAGCCAAGGAGTTCTTCAGCCATGCGCACGCAGAGGAGCACAATGGCAAGGTACTCCACAGCAAGATGGACGAGAAGACGGCGGTTGAGCAGGCCCGCAAGGAGGCCTACGACAGGCAGACCCAGCTGATAATGAGCGAGATACAGAAGGTCGAGTCGAGAAACGACAACATCAATGTACGCGAGTCCTTCCTGATTCATGTGCCAGTATGGGAGCTGGAATACAGGTATGGTAGCAGAAAGTACTCCGCACTTGTGGCCGCGTCGAACGGCTATGTCATCAAGGCCAAGTATCCCCGTTCCAAGTCCTTCAGGGCTGCTGCACTGTGCTCGGGCACGTTGTTCACGCTCGCAGGTGCAGCTCTGCTCACGCTGGCGCTGGTCTTTGAGCGTCTAATCGGGGCCGGAATAGTCAGTGGTTCGATGTGTTTCGTGCTTGGCCTGATGATGCTCTACAAGGGCGTCTCCAGGAAGGAGGCTGCTGAGCAGATCTAGCAGAGGCACCATACACACGGTCTACGAGACTGTAAGGACTTCCTGCTCATCGGGACCGTGGGCAGCAGCCAGGAGCACGGGTATCTTCGCTGTCAGAGCTCGCAGAGGCGGGCTCAGCAGTGACGATACGATATCGAGACACTCGCTGGTCTCGCCTCTGGCTATGGGCCCTGAGGCAATGGCATGTGAAACGCTGACCCTTGCGGTCCAGGGACTCAGTGCATTCTCCACGGCCTGTCTGTGAATGTGAAGGACGATCACACGTGCGCGTCGTCCAAGACTAATCAGTCCTCTGAGTGCCGAGAACGCTACGTGGTCATATGCATGTGGCACGCCCACATCTGACTGGCCAGAGAACACTGGTCCGTCCCTTGTCAGACCTGCCCTCAAGTAATCGACACGTGTCGGACCTGGCGCAAGCAGGACGAAGAACTCCTCACCAGGCATGCGGGCATGGAACAGACCCGCCTCCTCCACTTCAGGTCGGTCAGCCAGTTCCAGTGTTGCATGATTGATGAAGACATTGATCGTGGTCCTATATGCGCCGGCAGTGGGTACCATCCTGCGCCTCCCGTGTCGTCCCAGTAGGCCCACAGACAACATCTGGGCCACCTGATCAAGTGAATACTCGTGGCTGAGTAGCCTCCATATCGCCTCTGCGGATGCCAGGTCCTTACTGGCTATCTTCTCCGCGACCCTGCTTACCTCTGGGTCTGATGCAAGACGGATACGTGAGGCTCTCACATTGGGCCCTGTGGGAAGGGCACCCTGCCTGTACTCGACGTATTGTGGCTCCGTGATCTCACAGTCGGCTTCCAGGACGACAGGTTCTGCTGCCAGTGCCAGCCTCTGTAGGACTCCCACCATGTCAGAGGGTTCCATGTGCACCCCATCTACCTTCATCGTGAAACTGTATAGAGAGCGTCGCATGGCAAGAATACTCTCTCTGCTGAGGCCGTACCACGCGTCGGGATAGTTGTAGATCGCAAGGTGTCTGGATGGCTGTCTGGACACGAGCACACCGGTCAGGAACTCTGGGAACCTGTGTGGCTCCACCAGTATACCAGGGGGGGAGTACACAATCGTGGAGGTACCACGTAGAGGCTCCTGACGACTCATGTGGTCCATTCCCTGGAGGACTGTCTTCACTGACAGCGATACCACCTCTTGCGTGCTCATACACTGGGAGAGACAAGACAAGTTGTTTGTCAGCCATCATTGTCTGTTCGTTCGTACTCGTAGAGCCCGGAGTGAGAGATGGCAGAAAGTATTCACACAGGCTGCGTCGGGGCACGGGACTGCATTGAGTTGCTGTAAGTACCGGAGGACTTCCGTCCCTTGTGCAATCACTGTGACGGAACACGAGCACAACCGGTTTAAGGAGGGGCTCATAGGTCCTCTCATGGCACAAGAGACATCCCAGATCAGGTCTCAGATAGAACAGTACTTCAAGATCATGCGGCTGAAATACACCTGGAAGCCTGACGCCCAGTGTTATGAGCTGGCCTTCACAGAGAGAAAAGATGGCCTGCCAGTCTCTCAGACGACAACATCTGACCCGCAGCAGTTCAACTACATGGTCCGGGTCAAGATAGGAGATGCCTGGATTCAGATCTTTGCCGACCTGTGTCCGATTGATAGAGTGCCCCGTGATAGGCTGCAGGAGCTACTGATTGATCTCATGAGATGTAACCGCGAGATACCAGAGGTATGTTTTGACTATAATGTTGACACCTCGAACATAGGCACATCTCAGGAAACGATGGTCCAGGGTCTCAATTTCGATGTCTTTCGGGCAGAGTTCTATGCTGTACCATGGGCAGTGAGATACTTCTGGTCGCACATAGCTGGAAAGTATGGTCTGTCTTAGGTCTCCTGAAGGGCCCTGAGCAGTACATCGGTCATTGCTGCATATAGTCTGTCGGGGTCTGTACTCTCGGGGAAGCCGCCGGTGTAGATATCGCCAGTCCCTCCCCCTCGTCCGCCCAGTTCCCTCAGGACCTGCTGGGTCCGGTCCATGACCGAGAGGGGAACCTGATGCGTCAACAGCAAGAAGCCCGGCTTCTCAGATGGTACAAAGAGGAAGACCACGGTCGGTCCGTTGATCGGCATCTTCTTGACCAGGCCCCTGAGTCTGGAGAGCTCGAAACCGGGAAGGTATTCGGTGACGAACGACGCACCGGAGACTGACATCGCTCTCATCGACCTCAGCAACAGTCCCTCCGACGTGTCGAGCAGCTGTCTGTATTTGCTCTCAGTATTCCTTGCCTTGTCAAGCACGGGACCTAGCTGTTCATATTCCAATGGGTGAGTGTGTCTTCTCTGAAGGACGACATTACAGAGCCTCGTGCAGAACGATACTGCGGTGTCGCCCGTGACGAACTCCAGTTCGGCGTGGTCGTCATGAGTCCGGAAATCGACGACCTTGAATAGGCCGATGTCACTCGTGTTGGTCACATGCGTCCCAGAACATGCTGTACGATCGTGCTTGCCGAATGAGATGACTCTCACGAATGAGTGCCTCTCCACTACGCTCTCCCTTGCCCTCACGCTCCTGTCCAGTCTGTCAGCCTCTACAATCTCGCTAGTGGACTCGATGCCCTGTGCAATCCACTCGTTGACCTTCGATTCTGCCCTGATGACATCCTCGAATCGCAGTCCCGAACATCTGACCCAGATAGTGCCGTGCCACCCGTCGATCCACAGCCGGCTGATCTCAATGTCGCTGTGATGCGTCTTCAGGGCAGAGACAAACAGGTGCTCGCCGCTGTGATTGCGCATCATGGCCCTTCTCCAGGGCATGTCAAGCAGGAACCTTGCGCTGATCCCAACTGGAGCTGGATCTCTGGACAACATGACTTCACGGTCGTTTCTGCTGGCGACGGAATGCACTGCGACGCTACCGCCATCAAACACCAATGTTCCCCTATCGCTGGCCTGACCGCCTCCCTCGGCCCGTGCGACCTCTCTGTCGACCTCTATCTCGTAGTCCGAACCTGACTTCGTACAGCCGATGACGGTGACGTCGAACTCGTCTCGCAGGGGGTCCGTCCAGTATGGTGGGATCTTCACATGTCAACATAGGCCGAAACCGATAAAACACTCACTATTCCTGGGACCCACAGCTGGGATTCAGTGAGATGTTCGATTTTCTGAAGAAGGACCCTGTGGTCAAGGCTAAGAAGCACATTGACAGGGCCATGAAGGAGCTTCAGGACGGCTACCCTGACTATGCCTCCGAGGAGTACGAGAAGGCCGCGGTTCTGTTTGTGACCGCCGAGGAGTCGGACTTTGCCATCAAGTACTTCCGAGAGGCTGCCAACTGTGCCCTTCAGAGAGATGATCACGGTCGGGCTGCAGAGATGAAGAAGGCGGCAGCCGGTGTACTCATCTCAGAGTCCCGTTTTGAAGAGGCCGGTCTTCTCTACTCTGAGGCCTCAGATCATTTCTATCGGGCACGTCAAGTGAGCGAGTCCGCCAGGGCCGCAGCAATTGCTGTCCTGAGTCTTCTGGCTGCGAGGAAGTTTGATGCCGCCCTGAACCTGTTTCACAAGGCCGAGAAGAGGTATGTTGGTTCAGACCGTGTCACCGAACGGATCTATGAGTTCAGCTCTCTCTGTGTGCAGATACTGTGTGAGGGCCAGGAGATTGGGATCAGTGAGTTCAACAAGGTCGCGAATGGGCTGAAGGGAAACGAGCAGGAGTCCCAGCTGTTCGAGTTCATTAGGAGGTCGGCCCAGCTCGCCCTCGAAACCCACATCCTGCTCGAGTGGGCAGGGCCGTCGCAGTCCATGGTCAGGGTCAAGTCTCCCGTTGAGTTTGAAGTACGTTACACTTGCCAGGTGCCTGTGCGAGTGTCCTCATACAAGTACTCGCTATCGTCCTCGCTCGTCATTGAGAGAGAGCCCAGGTTCGATAGAGAGCTACGGACACAGGACTCATGGCTCCTGAGAGTGCGGCCGGTCCTGAGCGGAGCAGCTCAGCTGGGCCCGTTCCGCTTCACTCTGGAGGGCGAAGAGGTACTCATCAACAAGCACACGAATGCCATCACCTTCACTGTAGAGAGCGCGCCCCCATCTCTGGAGCTGGCGATATCTCCACCATCCCTCTTGTGTGACATTGGTGATGAGGTGGTGTTTGATGTCGTTGTGAAGAATCGTGGAGATGGACCCGCTGACAACTTCGAGATAGAGGTGTTGTTGTCACAGGGTCTGGAGATGACAGTGGGGTCAAGCCGTAGGAGCGTGCAGCATCTCGGAGTCGAGGAGAGCATTCGATTTCCAGTCTACGTACGTCCAACTTCCCGGGCCGGCGGGCTCGTCACAGTCCGTCTTCGCCTGGCGGGTCAGGACACGGAGATCACACGTACTGCCTCAGTGCGTTCTGGTTGATCTGCCTCGACAACCTGTTCTCAGAGTAATCTTCGAAATGCATTCATGTCGGGTTCATCGAGCAGCAGGTACTCATCGCCTGTCCAGTGGAGGACCCTGTATTCCCTTGCGTGTCCGAGAATAGTCCCAATCATGAAGGCCTGCGCAGTTGGACATGCAAATGCTATTGCGAGTGGCTTCCTGTCGATGTTCTTTGCAATATTCTCTATGACTGCTGCTGCCACCTCGGCCCATCTGGTCATCTCTCCTGGTGAGAGTTCCTTGGTCCGACCGATCTGAGCGATCACGTTGTAGCCCGTTAACTTGAGGTCTATTGTCGGATCTACGGAGGCGACAACCGCGACTGCTCTTGGCCTTCCGTCATCTGGTTCGTAGATGACTGGAACCTTGGTCCTCCCATTTATCCAGTCTGCTATTGACCGATATCTTGTGATCACGTTGACAAAGCTGGACACGATGAGTGACGCTATTCCTACTTCCACAGTTGCTTCCCCGTCGAATATGTGAGTGTGCCCGATCACTACGCGACAACACGTCCGTGCCCATGCCCGGGCCTACGGCGGTATCACCGTCCTGGGGGTGGCAGTCAGTAACTCTTAAGAGTATCGTGGAGGCAGTACCGTGACCTCCGGTGGGTTCTATAGGAGCTCTGCCGTCAAGCTCAAAGGAACGTGTTGAAGGGGCATAGAATGTTCGGCTTGCAAGATCCAAGAGTCGTCAGAGATCGGGTGTCCGGCATTGATGTGACTGCCCATCCCAAAGTGATCAGCTTCCTGACAACCGGTCGTATCGACGATGAGTTCATGAGAACGGTCCCAGGACCCATTGCAATCGGCGTCAGTCTGTCCCGTCCCACGAGGGGCGACCTCGAGAATGAGGGATATTCAGTGCTCGCCGAGATAGGAAATCCACAGCAGATGAGTCCCGATGAATTTCCCTCGATCGCAACGAGGGTGGCTTCAATAATTCTCAAACTACTGAAGATTGTACGGAAGGATGCCTACATTGCCCTCTCATGTCCGAACGCCCTCGCCTTCATGATCGGATGCCTCATTGGCAGACGTCAACGAATCCATGTTCTCCACTACGAGGAGAATAGATACAGGCGTCTTCCTGATTTCAAACCCGAGAGGGTCAAGACACCAAAGACGTAGGTCCTACTGACTAGTGGATGTCAGAGGTTCAGACTCGATTGTCTCCTCGACGATACTCAGACAGGCATCCATCAGTTCCTGAATGGTCTCCTCCTGTTCGAATCGACGAAGGAGTCTAGACGCGTCGCTCAGTCTGCGGTTGGCCAGAGCCTCAGCAAAGTCAAGGATCGTCCTGAGCCAGTCCCA
Organism: Candidatus Thorarchaeota archaeon; assembly: GCA_038893995.1. Classification (GTDB taxonomy): domain Archaea; phylum Asgardarchaeota; class Thorarchaeia; order Thorarchaeales; family Thorarchaeaceae; genus JAWAQK01. The sequence goes on from JAWAQK010000029.1 coordinate 29,186, forward strand.
GATTGTCCTGTCAATGACCATCCTGGCCTTTGCGATCTTCTCCTGTGCCTCAGAGGTCCGGTTTATCGTCGCCAGACCCATCGCCGCCAGAGAGAGGTCCATCACGGCGCGTTCGGCCTTGGCCTCCCTGAATGCCTCCTCTGCAGCCTTACTGTAAAGATTCGCCATGTTCTCAGCACACGTCAGGAAATACTCCTTGTTGCCCAGTCTGTGACAGGAGAACGCTGCCCAGAGATATGACTGTGCTGCCGTCTCAGTCTTTCCAACCTGGAGGGCCTGCTCAGCGGCGTTCTCGAACAGAGTGAGCGCAGTATCATATTCGTCCATCTGCCTGTACTGGGTGGCCGCCTCGAAGTATGCAGTGGCAGCCATGTCGTGGTCATTGGCCTCTGAACTGACCTCAGCCTGAATATGAAAGTTCTCAGCAGCCTTCCTACTCATCTCGGCAGCGCGCTCAAGATAGCATGAGGCAGCCTGCCTGTATTGGTTGCCAGCCTGATAGAACCTGTCTCGTTCCTCGAGCTCTTTGGCCAGGTTCTCCCATTGACTACACTCTTCCTCCATCAGGCAGTCACGTCCTTCTCATCGAGCGGAAGCTGCATAGCTACATCAGTATATATTGGTGCCTTGTACGGATATCGTTTCGAATGTCGAATCCCTGACGCTATCGACGGGATTGGGCAATCTCATCGAGTATCTCTCGGGCCCGTTCAGCCCTGATCTTACCCTCTCTCACGAGCCGTTCTGCCACGATCTCGATCAGTTCTCCCGTTGCACCTGCCGTCATCGCAACGTTCCTCGCATGAAGCGCCATGTGTCCCTTCTGGATGCCCTCGGCGACCAGTGCTCTGAGTGCGGCCACGTTCTGTGCAAGTCCTACGCTCGCGATGACATGTGAGAGCTCGGATGCCGTACTGACTCCAAGAATCCTTATGGCAGCACGGGCGCCCGGGTGTGCTCTTGTGGCGCCTCCGACAAGGCCGACTGCCATCGGTAGCTCTATTGTTCCCACGAGGTCGCCCTCCTGGTTCTTCTCGTATCTCGTGAGAGAGTGGTACCCACCGAGAGATGCGTAGGCATGTGCTCCTGCCTCGATGGCCCTAAAGTCGTTCCCAGTGGCTATGACGACTGCGTCGATCCCGTTCATTATTCCCTTATTATGGGTGGCACACCGATAGGGATCCGCGTCTGCAAATGCCCAGGCTGCCACTATTCCATCGACGACCTCTTCCCCGCCGAGCAACTCTCTGTCGAACGTGGCACGGGCCCTCACCAGTCTCCTGTCTGCAAGATTTGAGAGTATCCTGAGCAGTACTCTCCCTCCCGTCAGTCTCTCTATCCGGGGCGCCACTGCCTCCGCCATAGTGTTCACGGCGTTCGCTCCCATGGCATCCCTGGTGTCAACGAGGAGCTCAACAATGAGCATGGGCCCTGTCCGCGTGTCTATCACCCTGGCGCTGAGATCCTTCGC
>JAWAQK010000030.1:0-30056 GCA_038893995.1 Candidatus Thorarchaeota archaeon
CATACCGAGCATACGAAGGACCGTTCAGATGTTGAGGGAACACTACGGACCCAGGTACAAGTTCAGGGGCAAGACATACTATGGGTTTCCCGAACCAGAGAATCTTGCTGGGGCAGATGTGGAAGTCCTCAGGAGAATTGGCCTTGATTGGAGAGCAGAGTTCGTGGTGTCCTCATCAAGATCCATAGCAAGTGGAGATGTGACCGAGGAGCAGTTGCGAGGACTCAGCTACGAGGAGGCCCATTCTCTGCTCAAGACTCTGTACGGTGTTGGCGACAAGGTCAGCGACTGTGTCTGTCTGTTCTCACTGGGCTTCCTCGAGGCATTTCCCATAGATGTCTGGATTGAGCGAGTGATTCAGGACAACTACGGAATACTTGCCTCAGCAAAGGCATATGCGAAGAAGTCTCAGCTCGCCCGTGAGTACTTTGGACGGTACGCAGGATATGCACAGGAGTACCTATACTACTATTCGCGGAACAATATGGCAAGGACCCGTGGGTCATGAGATCTTGAATCTCTGCCGGATCTTCATCTTCTCTCCATACCATGAATGATTGCTGACTCCACTGGATATCTCCCAGAGCCGCGTCTTGTAGAACTTCAGTGGATGAACTACGTATTCGCACAGAGGGTCGTACGAGACGTTCAAGTATACCGGACACAGAGAGCTGCTCTGTAGCTTCTTGCAACTGGGGGGAGTGTATCCCTCTCCACCAGACTTGCTCGCGATGTGTCTCACCTGATACTCAGCCAGTCCTCTCACAAAGTCCGAACTGGTCTGGAATACATTCGTGACGTCCTCTACACTCATTCCTATCTTAAGGAGGAAAGAGGCAAGTGTGAAACGCGCCTCGTGTGACAGACTCTTTCCACGGCCAACATCCTCATACATCTGAGAGATACAGGGAGGCAGGGCCTTCAGGTCTGTCTGGGCCCCTGTCACCCTCTGCCGCGCTGGTTGCGCCGCCGATAATTCGCTCTCAATACGAAGAATGGCAAGTGCCATCCGTTCGGTGACAGGCGGTACTTCAATCGAACTTTGTAGGATGAGTTTCTTGAACTTGCCGGAGATGAGCCTGTTGAGCTCGGACCGTGTGAGTGGTACCCATCCTAGACGCACGGGACGGTTGACCAGTTTCCAAGTATCGTCATGGAAGTCAGGAGCCACCTCCAAGTAGTTGAAGAACTTCATTCGGAACTCGTACGGTCGAAGGAGGTGCGGTGCCATGCGGCGCTCGGTAGTGTCAATCTGCTCAACTTTCCACGAGAAGGACTCCCTGGCCAGCGAAACCACGAAGTCACTGGGCTCAGACGACAGATATCGGTTTACTGACTTCGACTCAGCCTCAGCCTGCAGTTCTTTCAGGTAGTGATTCCCGATCTTCTCGACTATGAGTCGAGCTGTGGTGTACACGAGGCAGTCGTGCGGATCGCCAGTGTTGACAAGGGGTATGTCCGTCTTGTCGATAACGGCCATGACTCTGGCCTCTGCAGCATCAACGACATACTCGTATCGACCGTCGGCCAGCAGTGTCATGAGTACGTTGACGTCCCTGGCCAGTGACTGAGCCACCTGTCTCGCCTCAAGCGAGAAGGGGTATTTCATGATACGGATGTCTAGGCTCAGGGCAATGGTGCCTCCTCAGTTGTCAAGCCTGTACAAGTTCTGACATAGAGTTTTCGACTGACACGAGACAGACCCCTCGTAGCAGGTTCTCGAAGTCCACCATCGCAGGAAGCGGGTCAGATCGAGATCTCTATGCCCTGATGGCGTACGGACAAGGTTCACCTCACGCCCTTGACCATTGCGCGATAGGAGTCAACCATCTGGGATGATACGTCTCTCAACTGTGCTTCGTTGAACAGGGCGACAAGATCGTCCAGTGAGTGTTTGCACATGTGGGGATACCTTCTCCGTGCCTCATCCTCGCTCATCCCGCGTTCCACCATTGCACTGACGAATCCATCTGGGTCACCCGACACAAAGTCAAATGCGAGTAGTATCCCTCCTGTCTTCAGCGCATCCGCCGCTGAGCGGATGAAAGATTTGGGATCCTGAAGCTCGTGCAGAAGGTATCCACAGAAGACCAAGTCCGCAGTTCCCCCAGCCAGGTCAAGAGAGTCAGTGTCAAAATTGACACGTCGAATCCCGATCCTATTGGGAGGTAGCTGCCCACCGAGAATGTTCCTAGCGTAGCCCAGCATCTCCTCGCTTGAGTCTAGACCGCATACTTGAGTAGCTCCAAGTCTTTTCACTGCATCGGACAGGAAAAGCCCGGGCCCACAGCCAAGATCTACCACATGGGGGAACAACTTGTATCCCAGCAACGCGTAAAAGGCACTCCAGAACTTGCGACCATACCTTTGCTCGTAAGACTCTGCCAGCGCCTTGACCTTTTCGGGGTCAGACCAGTCAGCCTTGGACAAATTGCTCATCGTGCCTCACGTCTCAACAGTGATAGATCTAGATTAGTATAGATGACTGTGTGTGCACCGTGAGTGATAAACGTCCGGTTTCTCCACATACACCAATCTCGGCAAGATATCTGGACGAGCTACGTTCTTCCGGCCAGAGACTGTGTACAGTCACTGGGCCTTGGGAACAGCCATGTGAAACCAGTGTCAAGTGAGTACGTCCGGGGCTCATATACGATAGAGGCGGAAATATTGAGTAAACACTGATAGTTTCGGGCAGGTGTTGGGCTTTTATCCTCAGCGACTGTCATATTTGGATCAATGAAGCGTACGGGCGTTGCTCACCTCAGGCTTCATCCGGGAAGAGCTCCCCAGTGGCTAGTGAAGCGGATGATGCCCATGGCCAGCGCGATATGTCAGGTCATAGTGGATGAATTTGGCTCGGCGGAGCTACTATCCCGCCTGGCTGACCCCGTGTACTTCCAGGCGCTCTCTAATGCACTTGGTTACGACTGGGATAGTTCGGGCTCTACAACTGTCACTAGTGGTGTTCTGGCCTCCGTGCTCTGCTTCGAAAAGCATGACATGGTGGGGGTTGGAGGTAAGGGAGCAGCCTCACTACGGACGCCCGAGATGCTGAAGGCACTCGAGGACTATGGTCTTAATGGCGCAAGACTGGCCGAGGTCAGTAGAAGAGTTGCTAAGATAGACAGTGCCGCAATTCAGGACGGGTACCAATTGTACCATCACGTATTCTTTGTAGATAGGGAAGAGAACTGGACTGTGGTCCAACAGGGGCTCAATGAGCAGAAGGGAGACGCCAGAAGATATCACTGGACCTCAGAGGGACTGACATCCTTTGTTGATGAGCCACACTCAGGAATCGTGTCGGGCCAGGTGGCAAGCGCAGCACTTGATATGACTTCGCGCAGGTCTGAAGGCTGTCGTAAGACATCCGTCGACATCGTGAACGACGGCCCACTGCGGACCCGTCGTCTGTTCGAGGAGATCCAGTCATACAACGCGGTCACCCTGGATAGGTGGATAGACCCCGGGTCCACTCCGAGGTACATTCCAGAATACAAGGTCATCCCGCAACGAATGAACTGGGATGCTGTGAGGAGGGCGTATGAGAGACAACCCTCGGGTTACGAGGAGCTTCTCGACGTGCCGGGTATGGGTGCTGCCGCAGTGAGGGGACTGGCACTCATTTCTGAACTCATCTTCGGAGACGCTCCGTCATGGTCAGATCCGGTACGAATGACCTTCGCATTCGGAGGCAAGGATGGTGTGCCATTCCCAGTCAAGAAACATGAGTATGATCAGGCAGTATCTTTCATGGAACATGCGATATCTGAGGCAAAGTTGGGGAGACGGGAGAAGGTCACTGCACTGAGAAGGCTCAGAGAGTTCGCTCCACCAATCCTGGTATGTGAAACCGGTCAGCACGAACGGGAGTCAACCGAATGACACAATTGCGAGGAGCGTGGTCTATGGCACGTGATTGAACTCGTATCCTATGACAACGACGTATTGTGTGTGCGTACAGCCAGTGAACAGAACGGACAACCGATATTCTGGGTGTACTCATATCTCGTGGGCGACACCCTATTCGATACTGGTTGCGGAAACACTTCCAACGAGTTCAGGTCGGCGATCTCTACCAGAGAAATAGGAAGAATAGTGATCTCTCATGCTCATGAGGACCACGTCGGGGCCTGTTCCAGACTGGAATCTGAGGTCCCCGTGCTAGCGCCTGACCCCATACACGCTGCTCTGCGCAGCCCACCCGCGATAAACGACTTCTTCAGATTCGTATGGGGTCAACCAGAACCTATCAAGAGCCCTCTGAAGCTGCCAGACAACCTGGAAACGGAACGATTCAGGTTCAGTATCGTCCGGCTTCCCGGCCATACTGACTCCATGATAGGACTCTACGACAGCGAGAGACAATGGTTATTCTCTGCGGATGCCGTACCTTTTCCGTCAAGGAAGAAGCTGGCAATGCCGGATGAGAACATCCCAATGATGCTCCGGACGCTGGAGATGATTCAGCAGCTGGACATAAGTGTGCTGTTCGATAGCCACCATGGGCCCATCGACAGACCCCATGAGCACGTTCAGAAGAGGATAGACTTCCTGAAGGAGACCCAGTCCCGTGTCAGAAGGCTATACGAGGAGGGGCTGTCGATAGAAGATATCGTCCGTTCACTAAATTTCGAGCAACCCTGGTATGTAGACCTGACAGGTGGAAGATTTGGTGTCGAACATCTTGTGAGATCGTTGATTCATGACAAGTGAACTACGAACACACGACTATGATCTTCTCTCTCTTCGACGGTCATATCTACTGGAGAAGGTCCTTGTGAGACGTTCATGTTCTCGTCGGGCACGATCGGCCTCCCTCTGTCTTGAGCAGTTGAACTTGGCAGCACGTCCCAGGACTGACACGCGCTCAGCGTCTTCTTCAGACCCCGTAGACTTGTAGATACGTCTGGCCTTCTCCCACGCCTCCGCCGCAGAGCAGAAATCATTCATTCTTGCATTGGCGTGTGCCTGTGCGTCCCAGGCTGCTGCATCGTCCTTGACAACAGAGGTGAACCGAGACCAGGTCTTGGCAGCGTCAGCCCACCGTTCCAGCTCCATATACACAAGTGCCAGATTGCGCAGCGCAGATGTGTTCTTGTGATCCATGATGACTGCCCGTTCAAGATGACTGGCTGCAGTCTTCATGTCTCCAGCCCTGTAGGAGACCACGCCCATCATGTTCTCGATTGACGGATCGGTGGGATCCAGGACTGATGCTCGTTCCAAGGCCTTCAGGGCAGCCTTGTACTTCTCAGCCTGAACGTATACATCTGCAAGCGTCCGCCATGAGATGATGGAGTCAGGGGAGATCTTGACAGCACGTTCCGCAGACTTGATGGCCTCGTCGAATTTGCCGAGCCGAGCCAGGATCACGGCCTTGTGAACAATCGCGATAGAATTGTCAGGATCACTGGACAGTACACGCTCATAGCTGACCAGTGCGGCCTCAGGATTGCCAAGCTCGGCCTCCAGGTCACCCCTCCGAATCCATAGAAGAGAGTCCGACCCATCCTGTCTCAGTATCTCGTCGATATAGCCTATCTCCTCTCTTGCTCTTCCGAGTAGTCTCAACGCGAGAACAGCGCCCCTCAGTGCGTCGATTGCACCGGGAGACAACTCAAGTGCCTTCTTGAAAGAGACTAGCGCATCTGATGCCTTATTGGGTCCAAGGGCCAGCAGTACATGACCCCTATTTGCGTGTGCAGCGGCCAGGCTGGGATCCAATCTTATGGCAGTGTCGAGGCTTCTCAACGCATCTCCGAAATCACCAGACTTGGCAAGCAACGCACCCTTTGCATTCCATGCAGCTGCATCGCCAGGCCTGTCCCGTAGATGATCCTCAACAGCCGCGAGCAGGTCTCGGTCCGTGGGAGGCTTCGTGGTCACCTTCATCAGCTGGCATACCACACTCGTACAGTGAACTTGATGTTTGCGGATAGGCACAAGTGTAAAATACGTGGGACTGCTAACCCACTGAGACTATCTGCTATCTCCACCGCTGGAGTGAATACCAAACACCATGATCCCACCACGCACCGAGAGTCGCATCTGTCGAAACCTGTCTAGGCTGACGTGCCCCATGAGGCGTGTGCATGCCATGAGGCCATGTGGACTGATCATACTGGTCCTCTTCATTCACGCAGCTGCTCCGAACTTTGTGACAGCACAGGTTCAAGGCCTCGAGTGGGGCGTGAACATAGGAGAGGAATTCTTCTACGCGCTACAGCGACGCGCGATTGACCCAGCATGGGAGGAAATCATGACACAGGAACTACCCTTTGTGGCCAACTTGAGCCAGGGCCAGCTGGCAATTGTGAGTATCACAGAGTTAGAACCCATTCCTGATGTGCTGGAGAATGGTATCCCACTTGCATTCTGCAGCGTCAGGAGAGAGAATGACTCCACTATCATACTGAGCCGTTATCACATATTCGTGGTTCCCGTTGGGAACTGGGCATTGCTCACAGAGAAGAGCGGCTATACATCAGTTCAGGGTGTCACTATCATCGACGACCAGTCCGACTGGGGCATAATAAGTTCAGTGTCGTTCGACGCAGGAGGCCTCACAGTCTCAGCCTATCAGGAGATCAGGTACGAGAAGGAGAACGGAACTCTGAGGTACCTGAGAATGAGGTACAGCGTCTACGGAACTGATCTGGTCGATATAGTGTTCGTCCAGTGGCACACAGGAATGCCGACTGTTCTCCCGCCCGAGTTCCAGATGACCAATCTGCTGATCATCATTGTCGCAGGCATTGGTGGGGTAGCAGTTGGACTAGTACTGTACGGAAGAAGGAGAAAGCCATTAGTCCAGATACTTGGAGAGTAGAACAGATGAAGAATGCACACAGTGAGGCAAAGAGGGTGACATGCTCAGAGGACAGCAATGTCATTGAGATCAAGTGTGGGGAGGAATTCTACTACCAGTTTGGCCGCCATGCCTCCGTGGGAGAGGAGGCTGAGTTTGAGATCGAGGACACATCCGTCGTCACTCACATAGATACAGAGCTCAAGTATCGTTACCCAGAGAGAATGAAACCAGGATGGACCGGGGGAGATTCTCAGACCGGTCGTTGGTTCTTCAAGGGAGATAGACCTGGAGAAACGAAGATTCATTTTCGCGAACTGTTCAGGGGTAGACTGGAACGCGAATGTGTCTTGACTGTGGTCGTCAGGGACTGAATTCGCGACCATACTGGTCAGAGCTGGAGTATTCATCTCAGGGGACCAAGTCAGAGAGCAGGGACGACAGACCAAGCTCACACAACTGGTCACGTGCGGAACTCGCAAACTGGATGATGGACAGTAGTAGATGAATCTCGGACCATGCAGCCGCAGATGCAGCAACCGCACTCTCCAGGACGGTCTCTCGATCCACCTTCAGCGCAGAGCATGCGGCGCGGACCGAGACCTGCCTCACGTTGGATGCACTCCGGGCCCAGAATCTGGCAGACGGCTCGTCCAGGAAGACCTCACATCCGTCTTCTCGGTTTGCCAGAAACAGATGCGTGACATCGGTCAGATCGACAGTGGCACCAGCACTGGTCTCTGAGGTTGTCATCCCACTGTCGCGCAGGACTGTGACATGATCTATGGGAGTGGGACCGCTCTGAAGAGGGATGCTCACACCACCTATGCCAAACTCTGCGCGACGCCGAACTACATGGTTCATGTCATCATCTGCGGGAGACCAGATGGTCCGATAGATCAGGAGGGAGTTGTCTGTGCAGTCCAACCTTGTTTCCACAACTCGGTCAGTCCCCGCGTTTCCGAGTTCTGTGACCACGTGCGATCTTGTTATGGCCATACCCTCTCCTCTTGAACAAGTCCTACTGAGTCTCGGTCTGACCTTGACCTCTCACAGTCCTCTGTCGTGTCAACTCGCGTAACCTGGCAATGATGTCGACAATGGCAGGGTCAGCAATTCTGTAGAGTTTCCTTGTTCCATCACGACGCATGACCAATATGCCTGTTCGAACCAACTGATTGAGGTATGTGGATATGACTGACTGCGGTCCATCCAGGTATTTCCCAATGTCGCATTGACAGAGCTCCTGACCGACAAGAAGTTCTACTATCGCAAGGCGTAGGGGATTGGCAAGTGCCTTGAGAAACTCCACGATCCACTCCGAGTCTTGTCGTTCTGTCAATGTGTTCACTCTGCCTACGACTGAGTCTGTTTTACTATTGCCGCTTCAATTTCAGCAACAGTGGGATTGGGCCCCAGGAGTATGTTGCCAACAAGTACGCCACGATACGAGACACCTGCCTCCCTCGCAGCCTCGCTGTCAGCTGAACACTCCCTGTATTCCACCTCGTCCAGATGGTTGCGAATAGCCTCATACACGCGGCTGAGAAATGTGGTCTGACTGCACCCACAGACTCCCGCTGGGAGGAACACTGTGATTGTCACTCGCTTCTCCATTAGATCATCTCCATCTATCTCTCACTGAGTCGACGGCAGATGCAACATCTGCAGCTACCCGTTCTACAATATCACTAAACTCGTCAATCTTCCATTTACCTTTTGCAGGGGAACACGCGTCAGGCAGATAGTCCTCGACGCAGATCCTGGCCGAGGGCTCTGCACTGTACTTCGCGGTCTGTAGAGCTGCGCACATCTTGCTACAGCCGTCGATCGTGATGGTCGGAAACACCCGTGCAAACTCACGCTCATCAGCATCACCAGCAATGAACAGTGGAAGACAGATCGTGACCGTTTCGTCTGGCTTCAACTGGTGAAGTACACGAAGCGTCGCGGCCCTTGACACACTACCTCCTATACAGTCTTCACCACTACATGAAATTAGTCCCACTTTTGGTTTGAAGGTCATTGATTTCCCTCCGGTAGTATTTCTCTGACAACATCTCTGGCCAGAAGCACACCACCCTCACCTATGTCGAGCACAGTCCCAGGGCTATGCTCCCTGTTTGCTGCCAACACCCTTGGCAACAGGATCTCCTTGACAACATTGGAACCCACGCGTTTCGCACACACTGTTGCGCACTTCTTGGGACATCCATCGATCGTGATGACTCTGGAGGTCCTCACAGTTTCTACAGAGTGCTCGTCTTCAGCCATGAGGAGCGCAAGGCACAGGGTTCTGTACTTGTCGTGATGCTCATGCTCCGTCAGCATGTATGTTGCTTCGCGTGCAACAGAGCCGAATGCCTTGCCTATCCCGCTACATGGTAGTATCACTATCTTATCAGCTGATGTCATGCTGTTGACACCTTCTTGCCTAGTTCGTGTTTCGCCCTCTCAGATGCACGTGCCATGTATTCGACTGCATCCTTGAGCAGTTCCAGTTCAGTGATGTCACTGGGACTCATCAGGTAGAGCCAGCCCTCGTCATATGGCGACTCGTTCACGAGTTCTGGTCGCTCCCTGAGCTGGTCATTACGCTCCACAATGACACCCGATACGGGGGATATTATCTCGACCATCGTCTTGGTGGACTCAAGCACGCCTATATCATCGCCCAGCGATACCTCGCGTCCTGCTTCGACCAGCTCGACGTAATAGATGTCGGACAAGGACTGCTGGAGCAGGTCGGTTGCACCGATTCGGACCTTGTCTCCCTCCAACGAGACCCAGAAATCGTTGTCACTGTAACGAAGACCCTCCTTGACTCTCAATGTGAACTTGTCAATCTTCTGGACAAGAAATTGTCCATTCTCTTCCTGGAGGGCACTCACTCGTCCCATGGGAGTTGTGGGTTCGAGCAGACCTCCGAGTCTGGATCGGACTTGTTCCACCACAGTCTGGACCTTGTCAGAGTCAGGTAACTCAGACTCCGACAGCTCACCGAGTTCGATGCTGTGGAGAGTATGGGCGCCTCTTGAATCTGCAATCTTAGAAGCACAGCGCATTCCGCAACCGTCAATACATATCACCGGGGACGATCGAAAGTCCTTCAACTCGCCCGCCCTCGCGTTTACCAATGCAGCAATACTACCTATCACAATCGCATCAGATGAAGCATACAGCTTCTCTGCTGCCTTCCTCGTGAAGTGTCCCCCTGGGCGATCAAAACCACAACAGGGCAGAATGTATACTCGATTCACCGACAGCATTCCCCCGAACATCTACATTCGTCGCTAGCGATCCGAGCGGCCTTTATGAGGCCCAGGATCTCCGATTTGTCGGGGAACGATATTGCACCCTTCGGACACATCTTCTTGCACGCCTGGCAGAATACAACGCAGTTGTATGGATTTTCCACCTCAATGTACGGAGGACCTGAGCGAGACCTGTAGACATGATGAGGACAGAATTTCAGGCAGTCGTAGGCGCCGCCACAGCCGTCACAGAGAGTCGTATCGATGCGAGGCCACCATGGTATTAGTCTTCGGTCCACACCCATGAACGTAGTCGATCCACATGAGTCACTAGACACTGTAGCCACTCTCCTTGAGTGATTCGGTCACCTTTGCGAATGCATCATCGGTAGTCGTGTCCCTTATGTCAATTGAGATGAGATCCCGCTTGACGTCAAGGCCCTGCTTGGCAAATGCGTCCCTGAAGAGCTTGTGCTGCATGGCAGGGGCACAGCCACCGATGATTACTCCTCGTCCCTTCTTCAGTGTGGCTTCGAGGTACCTGTCACCGTCTTCGACACAGAGCTGTGGATGAATGACTGCGTACTCGACAGGCAACTCAAGACGCACTCTGTTGATGAAGTCCCATATGTCCATCTTCTGAAAACCGGGACACTTGCCGGTACAGACACACATGATGAATACTGGCCGGGAGCCCTGTTGATCCACTACTAGGCACCTCCTGTAACACACTCGGCCGCCTGGCCCACTTGAAGATTGTAGAATCGTCGGCCTAACCAGAGGGCTACATAGACAAGACCGAGCAGAATTGGCACCTCCAGCAGCGGACCAACTACTGCCGCAAGGGCCTGTCCTGAGTCAATTCCAAAGACACCAATAGCAACAGCGATGGCCAACTCGAAGTTGTTACTTGCCGCAGTGAATGACAGGGTCACATTCTTGTCATAGGCAAACTTCAAGGCGTACGAGATTCCGAACGACACCAGGAACATGAGGACAAAATAGGAGATCAGAGGTAGAGAGATCCGCAGCACATCAAATGGAAGAGAGATGATGACATCACCCTTCAGCGAGAACATCACAACAATGGTGAATAGCAGACCTATCAATGCATATGGTCCCAGTTTGGGAGCAAAGTCCCGATCATACCATTCTTTCGAACGCCTTCTGATAAGTACGTACCTCGTGACTACGCCGGCCATGAGAGGAATTCCGAGGAAGATGAACACGCTCTGGGCGATATCTAGCACTGAAACGTCAACTACCTCTCCGGACCCCAGCCCCAATACGGAGGGAAGATAGGTGATGAAGAACCACGCCTCGGGGCTATACATTACTATCTGGAAGACGGAGTTCAGCGCCACAAGGACTGCACAAGACTCTCCACAGCCACCCGCAAGCATGTTCCAGATGAGGACCATTGCAATACAACGTGCTAGTCCCACTAATACCACACCAGTCCTGTAATCGGGCAGATCGGCCAAGAACAACCACGCAAGGCTGAACATCAGAAAGGGGCCTACCAGCCAATTTAGAGTCAGTGAAACCCCAAACATCTTACGCTCGCGCTTGAGCTTGCCGAGCTCCTCATACTTCACTTTCGCAAGTACTGGGTACATCATCCATAGCAGGCCTACTGCTATTGGTAATGATACAGTTCCGATACGAAAGAAGTCGAGCAAGTCAGCAAGCCCTGGGAACACATACCCAAGAAGAAGGCCAACTATCATGGCGAGAATTATCCAAAGAGGCAAGAGCCGGTCAAGCAGACCAAGTCCCTTTGTAGGGACGAGAATCCCAATTCGAGTACTGTCTGATCCGGGAGACATATGCTCTTGTGACATGAGAAACCATCAAATAATCGAACTATTTAAATAAATAGATAGAGCTAGTGGGTGGTGACAGTGACTGTGTCAGATGAGTCCAGCCCCGCCGCAGGGAGTAAGACGTCCAAGTTAGAATGGGATGCTCAGAACCATCCTACGCGAAAAAGATAACTCTTTTCGTCTTGATGCAACACGTATGCGAGGGGTCGTGTCAAGTGCGTTTCTCTTCTTGAGCCTCCTCTGCCTGACGCTGCAGGCACCCCTTTGCGTCCCGGCCACTGAGAGATGGACTGTCGCACTAGACAGGGCATACGCACCGCATGAGTATTGGGAAAATGGCACTGCAAAAGGATTCAACACGGACATCGTCCGATCTATTGCAAGGATCATGAATAGAGAGATTCAGTGGATTCCGCTCTCCTGGTCAGAAGTCTATGAGGCACTGACTAACGGCACTGTGGACAGTGTCTGCATGGCTAGGAGCCCAGAACGAGAACTCCTATTCGACTTCAGCCAACCAATCATGAACATAACACTCAGGGTATTCGTCAGAGACGAGGTCGCAGGGATTCTAAGCATTGAAGACCTCGCTGGTCACACGGTGGCCGTCGAGGCGGGCGATATCTGTGAGGAGGTCATCCAGGACCTGTGCCCTGAGGCGGTAAGGGTGCCTGTAGAGTCGCAGGAGGAAGCTATCAGGTTGGTCGTGGAGGGAGAGGTCACTGCGGCCTTCTGCAATATGCACGCAGGTGGTCATGCCATCCTGAAGAACTCATACTCCAATGTCAAGATGGTCGCTCAGCCCATACCAGCGGGCGAGAGATGTATAGCAGTGAGGAAGGGCAACGTTGGTCTGCTGACCGAGATAGATAGGGCGCTAGACGAGATGAAGGCAACAGGTGAATATGATCAGATCATGGTGAGATGGTTTGGTGAGTATCCCTACGGGGGAGACCCCAACCTGCGAACAATGCTCACTGTGGTCACGAATGTCACAGTCATCGTATTTGCGACCCTTGTGGCAGTGGTCACGTGGAGTTGGTCACTGAGAAGACGAGTGAAGAAAGCGGCCTCAAGACTGTCGTTGTTGGGGGACCTGTTCAGACACGACCTTCGGAACATTGAACAGTGCATATCTGCATGTATTGAGCTACTAACAGATGAGAGGATACCTGAAGATCTGAGGAGAGACCTGAGAGATGATGCAATATTTGCAGTGAATCGGGCAAAGCGGCTCATAGACGACTATTCCACAATCGAGGAACTGACAGCGAATTCAGTGCCACTCACTGAATTAGATCTGGGATCAACATTGAGCTCAGCTGTAGAACAGTTCGCAACCGAACGGCAACAATTCATGGTCAGGACTCGATTCAACCATGTGTCGGCATTGCGAGTAGTTGCAGTCCCCATGTTGAAAGATGTGTTCCTACGTATTCTGGAGTCCCTAGCAAGCATGCCCACTAGCAGGAACAAGTCAGACATGATCGACATCACGACCTCACGGAGCGGCAGATGGGTGATGATAGAGTTTCGCCGACACTGCAACAGCATACCGGAGAACATCAAGGAGGGCCTGCTGAAGAGGCACATGGGCGTGCAGGCGCCAATGGTAGGGCTCGACATGTCGATGGTATATGCCGCGGTGACTTCAAGCCGAGGGGTTGTCAGACTAGAGGATATTGAGGATGGCGGAGTACTAGTGAGAGTGTGTCTTAGGGAAACACGAAACCGACGGAGGATTCTGCCGATTGCGTCTACGAGAAGGTCTCTACGAGAACAAGAGGCCCCCTGTGCGAAGACCTGAGTACTGTTCGGCATCAAACTCCCTGTGGAGCACCGACCGTCAGGAGAGCCATTCAATGCAGGCCTAATAGTAAAGCGACAGGGCATCAGATGTCGGCGGGCTGGTCATCCTCGCACCTATCCGGCCCAGAAAGCAGACGCATTGCTGATGGATACTTTTTTGCAAGGGCCTCGCGAGAGGGCTGGATGGTATGATACGGCCTGTAGTCCTGTCCGGCCTTCGTGGCATCGATCTGCTCCTGAATGATGCCTCGCATGCTCTGATTTACCTCGAAGCCGAGGAAATGCCGGAATCGGGCCTTGGCACACACGGCAGTGGTGCCATTTCCCATGAATGGGTCAAGGACTAGATCACCAGGCCTAGTTGCAAAGTCGATGCAGCGGCAAACAACACGTTCAGGAAGCTTTGTGCTGTTCTTCTTTTGACCCGGTCGATACGTACGAGGTATGTCCCAGACGTCGAGTGGGTAGTGTTCAATCTTGTTGAAGTAATACCTTCGGGGATCCTTGGCCAGGAACAGGATGTGATAGTGACTCGTGACGAACTTGCGACGAGTGAACACTCCAAACTGATACTTCCAGATTATGTGGTTGATCACACTAAGACCCGCGTGCTTCACGGCAACAAGGATGTCACTCAGATGTGTCCACCCGGAGAAGATGAATGCCGACGAGGTATCCTTCATTATACGTGGCAGCTCGGTGATCCACTCACGGGTGAAGACGTCATAGTCAGTTCCAACCTCCCGATATCCTTCAACGACTAGGTCGGCATTACGGTTGTACTGTGACCCACGACCATCAAACTCAATCCCAAACGGAGGATCAGCAATGACTAGGTCAACCGACTCAGGAGGCAACTGATGCATTCCAGCAATGCAGTCCTCGTAGAGCACATGATCTACTTGGAATGGAAAACTGGCCCCTTCATAGAGCTGTTTTGCCTCGTCAAATTCCCAGTCATGATCAGGCCTGAAGTTCAGTGCAGCGACACCCGGAACATAGGGAGTCCTTCGCTTCCTCTCGTTGGATCTGGATCGATCAATCATTGATTGTGCTCAACCCCTTGACAAGTGAAACCCGACCATGGTCTGCTCAGAGCGAAGGTCGTGAATAGGCATATAGGTCCCGGCCCATCTCTCGTTCGGTGATGAACGGACCATGAGACAATCGTGAATTCAACGTGACTTCCTTTTAAGTCACAGGCCTATGGAATCAGTCCAAGCCACAGATCAGCTGCACAGGATCATGTGGCATAACAACAGGATGGGTGAGTCGTTCGTGACAGGCGCAAGGGCTGAGATCCTTTGAGCATCGTCATGAGGACCATTGTTGACAGTACTATGCATTGATCTCGGAGGCAATAGGACATCGGTAGCGATGACCATGCGGAAGCTTATCACGCCAACACTTTTCTGCATGTGAACTATATTACTAGATGATGGCGAATTGGTAACTACAGTGACAAGAGCCCTGATCAGTGACTTCTCCAAGTTCAAGACTGCATGGGAGAGGGACTCTGGAAGTCCTGAGAATTCTGTCCTCTACTACATGATGGCTGCGCTCATGGTCGAACAGGACCCTGCACTCGCCGAGGCAATGATGACGGTCGTGGTATCAAAGGATCACGTGACAGAGGACGGTAAGAGCCCTTCGGGGTTCAAATTGCGTTCAAGTGCAGCCTACTATGTGGGCCAGTTTAGGAAGAATCCACATATAGCAAGGTCGTATGTCGGGGGTAATCCAGACAATAACTACCAGTACTCCAAGAATGAACTCAGGCTCACAGTAGTGAGGGTGGTGGAACAGGGCGATAACACTCTGAAGCTGTTCATATCAAGCAGCGGGAAGGACATGCCCACTCCAGTGACCGTTGCAAGAAATAACAAGAACCAGTGGAAACTCATCGAGTACTCATCACTCTGCACTGGCGTGAGACCACCTAAGGGATCAGCCGACTTCTAGACTTGCTTGAGGACAGTGTGGCTCGTGGCCCTCACGTGGGGCCCTCTCGAGAACATCTGCGGACAAAGACCCGGTCGGAGGGGAGCAGCAAAAATACCGCTGCCCCTCCTACCTGAACATGTCCTGAGGGTCACAGGAGATAGAAGGCCCAGATATAGAGTACCATGAAGAAGACCGCGACGACAGCAGAAACAGCAAGCTGCCATCGCCGGACTATGGTCTTGGACTCTGTCACACGGGTGTACTTCAGACGATCGAAGACCAGATACGAGATAGGTATCGTCACGAGCGCCGCAGCCAGCTGATCCGCGATCCAGTGTTGCCTGACGAGTAGCGTGGATATCATGACAGCTATCGCAATTGGCCACGAGATATAGCCATACTCCTTTCTCGCCTTCCAGAGCGCATAGGCGGTCAAGAGTGAGGTAGACCCATGTAGGCTTGGGAAGCAGTTCACAGGGACATCGCCTTGATAGAGAGCCTGAATCTGAAGTGAGAAGAAATCGGTCCCGGAGACTATGCGCTCAGGCCCAATTACTGGAAAGACGAGATAGATCGCATACGCAATGAGATTGACGAGTACGAAGCCAAGGACGAGCGCATTGCGATACTCCCTGTGTACAAATGCGAAGTAGAAGTAGCTGAAGAATAGGAAGGAGTAAAAGAGATACCAATACACGATGATTGCGGACGGAACAAGGGGGATCATCAGGTCAAGCGGCGTGGCCAGAGTCACCGGCATGTGTAACATGACTGACACGTGTGCAACCACGTCATAGAGTAGCGACACGCCAAGTATTATTAGAATGCTCACAACTCCGTATATGACCCAGAGATAGTTCTTGAAACCGTTCATGTCACGGTGTCGTGCAGGTCGGGTTCAAATCCTTTTCCACTCGAGCCTCACAGGAGCTTCATGAATGCACAGACTGATAAGAGGAGACAAAGCCAGGAGACCATCATATTGTGCAGACCTGAACATACTTGTCAACAATGCCTGGATGAGCGTGCTCTGTTGTTACTTGTCATGTCGTGAGGAGGCGTGGAACATCTCCACTATCACCATCGGATCGAAGTTGTGGGGCGGAAGAGAGGTAGAGTGGGTCCTTCCGGTCAGTAGCACAGTACTTCATCTCATGCGACAGCAGTTGATCTCGGTAGACCTCTCGCCGATCGCGATGTGTACGGGACTGAGAGAGATAGTCCTCCATAAGAACCGCATCCTGGAGATCGACCTCAGCCCATTGGCAGACTGTCGATCACTGGAATACCTGTCTCTCTCGTCTAACCGGTTGACACAGGTTGACCTGACTCCGCTCGGTCGTTGTTCGTCCCTGCAGGTGCTTGACATTTCTGAGAACTATGTCCGTCGGGTGGACCTGGGACCATTGGCCAATTGCGCTCAGCTCGAGGCACTGTCAGTCGCATCGAATCTGATTGAGGAGGTCGACCTGAGTCCTCTCAGCAGATGCAAGAGAATGGTCGCAGTCAGTCTGAAACGAAATCGCCTTGCCAGTGTAGACCTATCACCCCTAAGAGCCCTCACTGCACTTGAGAGGCTGGACCTGTCAGAGAATGCCCTAGAGCACATTGATCTCGGTCACCTGTCGTCCTGTAGCCAGCTGAAGGAACTCAGGCTGAGCAGGAACAGAATCAAGGATCTGGACCTGACTCCTCTGGAGAATCTGCATCGTCTGAGACTGCTTGACCTATCACACAATATGCTGAGTCGCTTGAGTCTGTCTGCACTGAGCAAGTGCTCGGATCTCTCTGAGCTGGACCTATCCGGAAATCCCACGGACTCGCTTGATGTCAGCCCCCTGAGTCATTGTGTCAGTCTTGAAACAATACGGATAATGGGGAACGGTCTCAGACATCTTGATCTGACCCCCATGAGTCAGCTCCGAAACCTGTCAGTCTTAAACATCGCAGAGAACAGACTCGAGCAGATTGACATCACACCCCTGGCGGAATGCCCGCATCTTGAGCTGTTGCAGGTTGATCCCTCGGTCAACTTGGTGATTGATGCTGAGACTGCTGACCGCAAGGATCTTCCCCTTCCCGTACGAAGACTCATTCGTGACCAAAGAGTGTCGCTCAGATGATGACTCACCAAGAACTGCTGACGTTCTGAAGTTCGGTTCTGCTGTCCTCAGGCTGTTCGGGTGACGCGTGACCCTGACGACTCGCATGAAGGAACAGCGATCTTGCACTTGGCGATGCTATGGTCCTCCCAGGAAAATGTCCAAAACGAATGAGTGATTAGCGATTGCACTCAGCATGTCATTGTGACCATGTTTCAAGTAGATACCAGACAGGGCAGCTGGACATGGATCCCAGTCCATTGGATTGTAGTATACTCGACACTGAACCTGGCAAGCATGATACTGGAGGCTATGACTGGTACGGACCACTACCTCCAAGTGATGACCATCGGAATTCCAGTCTTGGTGGCCCCAGTTGTGTACAGGAGACTTGCAGGAGGGGCATGCAGTCTGAGATTCCATGTCTGTGCATTCATGAAGGGGCTCTTGGTCGGAGTTCTACTAGTCGTTCAGTCCGTAGGCGCCGATCTCGTGCTCGGCACATACTTGGGGGTGGCGGTGATACTGGGACTCTCCTCGCCCCGTTCAGAAACACTTGTGTACGGGATCTGGCTCATCAGTGCACTGATTGGTGGCCTTGGAGCTCGAGTCTCAGAGGTCCGCCAAGCGTCAGTCGGACAGTAGACGCCTGTCGGAGGTCACTCGGTTACGAATGACTTCACAACGTGACCAGGCCCACGAGGCTCAAATGTTCCCACGGTAGGGTTTCTGTGCCGAAGTACGACTAGGCCGGTGGGTTCTTGAGGTAGTACAGCGACTGTCCAGGGACTACGGAGATTGCCCCTTCAGGGCAGACCTTCGCGCATCTCATACAGCCTGTGCATATCGATGGCCAGACTGGCGTTATCATCCACCTCTCGGGATTGTACGGGTCAGGATGATTCTCGAGTGTGGGATGCATCAGGAACACGGCAGTGTCACATACATTCAGACACTTCCTGCAGGTCCTAGGGTCCACTCGTCCATCGGCACCACACTTTGCATAGTCGATCTTGATCTTCGTCCGCTTCATGCGATCCTCTCCCTCAGTACCTGCCAGCTTGACCTGGAACAGTGTCTCTCGGTACCAGAGTCAATGCATCGTGATTACATGCATGTCTACATACTCCACATCCGAAACACTTGTCAAGATCGACTATGACACGCTTGACAGATGGTAAGAACCTCAATGCATTGAACTGACACATTCTCACACAGGACTTACAACCCTGACACTTGTCAGGGTCTACATTGATCACATACTCAGCCTTGTAGACAGTGTGAAGACCGAAATCATTTCGAAGACGAAGACCACCGCACTCCGGACTCTCACACGAACACACCGCATTGATGTAGGGCACAGGTTGGAACCAGACAGTGGCAACGTAACCCTTCTTGTTCTGCTCCTCGAGTGCAGCCATCGCCTCCTCTCTATCTAGACGATACTTCACGTTCTCTGGGATATACCTGTGCAGCTTTTCGATGATCCCAGAGAGCTGACCGAAATTGATGCACACGGGATCCTTGACACCACGTTGCATCCATCTGCAGACGCAGTAGTTCTTGATGATAGG
The DNA here is from genome assembly GCA_038893995.1 of Candidatus Thorarchaeota archaeon. GTDB lineage: Archaea > Asgardarchaeota > Thorarchaeia > Thorarchaeales > Thorarchaeaceae > JAWAQK01. The sequence goes on from JAWAQK010000030.1 coordinate 19,324, forward strand.
TTCGGCAGCGAGATTCCCTAGAATGTGCATGGCATCTTCCATTGGCACTACCTGCCCGAAGTGACCATCAGCCCTGGCAGGTACTCGATTCTTGCTCTCGCTGTGTATCTGTCGCTCTGCCGCAGCCCGCAGTATCCTGCCGATTATTGGCATCCGCATCTTGTAACCGAGGCCAATCGAACTTATCCCCATGATCTTTCGGATGAACAGGGTCTCCATGTTTTTCCACTGTTCCTCGAGATATTCGCGCATGTTATACTCATCCGCAAGTTCGTCCGAGTAGAGGCGGGCATTCATGTACCACTTGCCGCCATTACCGTGTTTCATGCACCACTTACACAAGGGGGGTTCACCGTCCGTAGTCGAACTATGTTTGTGACAAGGTCCGACCTATAAGGATACTCACCACATGGTCCTACGAGATAAGACTCTGGTCGGGACAAATGAACGCTGTACGAGAGATCGGACCATTGACACCGGTGACCAGCGATTCTCATGAGGCAGACGGCCGGCAATGTGCAGAACCAAAAGCATTTTAACTATAGTGAATAGATATGGCGTATGTCTGTTGCTATTGGTTCGAAGGGGTTGCAAGCACTCAACGTGATTGCAGTCGTTGCAACTATTGTCGTCAATGCTCTTGCAAACATAGTGCCCTTCAATGGACGGTACACTGGAGAGATCGCGGACTACTTCTTCAACTACTTCACTCCGGCGGGCTATGTCTTCTCCATCTGGGGAGTAATCTACGTACTGTTGATTGCCTTCATGCTGTTCCAGGTTCGAGCAAGCCAACGTGAGGCAAACTACCTCCGTCAGATAGGCCCCCTTTACCTCATTGCAGCTGTGGCCAACATTGTCTGGTTGGTGATGTTCCACTATTCTTACGGCAACGATCTACTGTTCGTCTTCACCATCATACCAATAGTGGGATTACTGCTCACACTGATAGTCATCTACAACCGGCTAGGAGTTGGCAGGATACTGGTGTCAAGGAACGAGCGGCTCGCAGTTCAGCTGCCCGTCAGCGTCTATCTCGGTTGGATCTCGGTAGCAACGATCGCCAACACTGCATCAGTACTCAACGTACTAGTACCCGGCATAACTCTGAGCGCACAGCACGTAACGACTGGAGTGATGGTCCTGGTCGCACTTGTTCTGACATTCCTGATGCTATACCAGAGACATGACTATGCATTTGGTCTCGTCTTCGCATGGGCCTCTGTGGGTATAGGAATCAAGCATTCTTCGATATTGGTCATCAGCTACACTGCAATAGGAGCTGCCGTTGTTGCAGTGCTGCTGATAGTCCTGCTTCCGGTCGTCATGAGAAAGAACATCCTCGACTTCTACATGCTGCGGAGTTAGTACACGATTGGAGGAGATGAGCATGCAGCTCCTCCTCCACTTCTGACTACCTTGTAAACAGTTCATGCATTGAGGATATGCACAGTAACATACTGTGACCCTCGGGAGTGACCCCGCATTGTGGCTCCGGATTATATACTCTGGTCGAGCAGTATTCCTTGTGAAATAACATGACAACAAGTTACCCAAGTTGGAACAGACGGATGAAGAGGACCAATATGAGGGCCCAGTCAACCGAGGCGCTTGGATACGCCTACATGACAATCATGAGGTGATCAAGGGATGGCATCTAGGAGTAGACGCTCTGACAATGATACACCATGTTGCAGGTACATATCAACTAGAGCAATCGCCCAGGCATACTTCAGGAAGTAGGACCAAAGAGGGACCTACTTCCCATCTTTCTCTTTCTCTGTGCCTCCATTCTGAAGACAAACATGGTTGTCCACGGCACCGTCCATTCAAGCTGATGTCCCATCGGCATGGTTCAACCCCAATGGGGGTTACATCAGTTGTCCAGCGCAACCCTTCTTGTAGTGACACATACGATACCTCCGAGCTGCGAGATTCGAACTCCGGCGTCGGTGTCTTCCTCCACCACTCGAGTCTTCACAGAATGACTGTTGGCAAGATCAATTATGCGTCGAAACCTACTGGATGTCCGATGAGAAGTCCAGAAGGTGCTAGTGACAAAGATGTGTTCTGGTATCTCAGTGAAGTTCCTGCCAGCCCGGAAGTGCTTCGTCAGGCACTCTTCAATCTCATCAAGGGTGTACAGGACACCAAATCGTCCTGTCTCGTCATATAGCCTAGCACCGAGCAGTGCGTTGATCATCCCCGACTCTGTGTCAACTGCCCCCTTCACAGCTGACTCAAAGTCTCTCGAGTCAACCAGTGCTCTTGCTGCCCTAGAATCTCCTGCACCACCCCTTACGACTGAGATCTGAACACTCTTCAGAAGGTACTTGTGATGTCCTCGAACATGGCCGACGAATGCCTCCGCGTAGCCAAGGCCATCAGTGGGTCCCGTCACAATTGTAGTGGAAACACCCGATGCGAACACGGGTTTGAGCGCGGATACGATCGATCCGTAGAAGTTGTAGTAGGATCCTCTAGTGTCACTGTCCGGATCGACATCGCGATGGACCGCCCTATACATCTTCAGAGACTCACTGTAGACAATCCAGATGACTGCCATTTGGTCGCCAACGTCCACTAGGACTGCGACAGGGTATCCACGACGACTATGACGGGAAACTCTTCTTGAACCCACTGTGGCGCGCCTTCCCACAATCCGTTGACTCTATCGATATGTCTGAATGGCTTTGTCCCGCAACTACCTCTTCAAACATAAGTCCATTGATACTTACACCATTTCCAACTCCGAGGACAGTCAGATGGCAGGGAGCCTATCATGAGTCGGGCGAGAATCTACTGGATAGAGCTGGCGAAGGGTACTGGGGTGGTATCGGTAGTTACAGTACACTCGATGATCCCTGACATCAATCTCTGTACGCAGCATCTGAGTAGCTTCACAATACCCCTATTCTTCGTTCTGGCAGGACTCACCTATAACAACGAGCGACACCGCTCGGACTTGGCCAGTTTCGTCCGTGCTCGAGCACAGCAGTACCTGATACCCTACTTCGTCTTGTATATCGCCATGATCAGTCTCCGTCACTTGCTGGGTCCGTACGCAGGCACAAACATTACGACGGACCAGCTTGTCTTTGCCTTGGTCTACGGAAGTGGGCCTCCAGACTCAGCCACACACCTCTGGTTCCTACCGGTGCTATTCTTCGGTCTGCTCCTGTTTGCGGTCACTGACCGTGTGATGGCGAGCCTCTCACAATCTTCCAGGTTGCCGTTGCTGGTGTTATTTCCTCTGTTGGCGGACTCGGTAAAGTCCCTATTTGGAGGTGCGCTGGTACCATGGCACATCAACGCCATACTGATCTCGACCACATTCATGATGATTGGTAACGGACTGAGGATGTTGGGAGGACTGCGAACCTGGAAGGTCGGAGGCAATGCGGAGGGGATTCTGATAGCACTCATCTTGGCATCAACTACGCTTATCCTGTCCACTATGAACGGATTCACCGACATTGCTGTAGACAATACGGGTCGGTCAGTATGGATCTACATCGCCACAGGGGCACTCGGTTCAATGTTAGTCTTTGTTGTGACCGGCTATGCTTCTAACAAGGACTCAGCGCTCACCAGAATGTTGACCCGTCTGGGGGGCTATTCTCAGGAGGTGTACGAGGTCCATCCACTCATGTTCTATGCAGTTCCGGCAATCATTGTGGTACTTGGGGGAACTACATCCATGTATGAGGACATGTTTTTCCTGTTCTGGCCAGCTCGACTCATCATAGCTCTGACCATATCGATGGTCCTGGCAGAACGAGTGATATCGCGGCATTGGCTCACCAGACTTGTGTTCCGGGGTAGTGCCACCCCAAGCACCAGAGCTGTCACAACAGAACCTAAGACAGTGTAGGTGCGCCGCGACCGGATTCACCCCATGGACTCTCGCTGAACATCATGCCACTCACCCTGTGAGCCCTGTTAACTTTGATGAAGCATTCGAGGTTGAGAAGAGACAGGGCTGTATGGAGGAGGGGGCGAACTCCCATCACTTGATTGATAGTCTTGCAACATCTGGAGGATCGAGTAGATCCAATGTGCACTCTACGCCAGCGCTCAACGCACCCAGATGTAGATGGAGTGCAGCAATGCCACAGTCTAGTCTCGGTGATACTCCAAAGTCGTATCTTGTTGGAGCTGCAGAGATGGTTATTGAATTCGTTCCGATGGAGAATCTCCAAGGCTGTCGATTGACTGCAGATGGGGCCAGCCGGGCCGCTTCAATTGCTCTATGCACCCACTCAGCGCCCGTTTTTTCTCCGGAGTATATCAGCTCGGCAACATCCTTCCTACGGTGAGGTCGTACAGTCTTGATTCCATGGTCGTCCAAGCGTTCGGCAATATTCTCTGCGTACCCGATCGGAGTGATTGCAAGTACTTCTTCGTCAGGAGTAGCACCGACCTCCCGCGCAATGTTCTCCTTTCTGAGTAAGGCAGCAACCCAACAGGTGTTGAGCCCCAGGGCGGTGGCCTCGAGCACTACACCCTCCCCAATGTAGCCGGCCACTTCCTGTGCATGATCATCTGTTGTGTCGCCGAGGAACGCCACGTAGTGGACTACACCTGACTTGTCCAATACACCCACAAATCGCCTCACGAACTTCATGGTCGGTCTACGGACAAGTATGGCTCTTGCTCCCCTGAATGGCCTGAATCCCGTGACGACCCTATCAAGCTCATCGAGGATCTCTTCCGGAACCTGCTCTCCAGAGTATCTTCTCACAGAGTGCCTACTCGGTATGGCGGAGTACCATCGCTGGACTGGTAGTGACATGCATTGTCCCCCGTTGCGGACACCTCTCGGTGCTAAAACAGTTTCGAGCAGTCGCACCAACGTTATTAGGGAGGACCCAACAGTATTGCGTGACCCCGTGGAGGCCTGGTTGGACTGAGAGTAGGACCCAGACGACGAGTCGTGATTGCCCCAAGGCGCGGTGTTGTCAGAAGAGGTGGACGACGCACATCATGCTGTTGTACAGGTTGTTGCTTCTGCGTGATTGCGGTGGTATTGATCCTGTTCATACTCGGTATCAGCATAGTCTCACTGTTGTTCCCGTGGCTATAGCCACACGTCAGGACCTAGCGATTGATGGTTGTAGGAGCTACGGAGCAAAAGGTCTAGCATCCAGCTTCTTATCAACCCCATGATGTCTTGCAGCTTTGAGCCATCTTCTCCTTACAATGAAAGAGTAAAGTCTTGAGGGAAGTATCGGTTTCGCTGCGAGAGTTATCGCATCATCTGGAATTGGCACCCCACTGGCGAGTGCTTCAGCTGCCCGTTCAAGAGCAGGTCTCAGAAAGCGGGTGGCACCACCAGTCTGCTCCAGCGGTCGTCCTCCAATCGAGGGCCCAGCACCAAAGGCAATACCACCAGCCCATCGGAGATGTGCCCTAGACGCAAAGAGCCTGCATATCTCGATGGCACAAGTGCACTGCGATGCCTCAGGGTAACCACAGTTTATGACAACACCAAACAGCGGCGAATTGGGCGGGTCTCGAGTCCGGTCAGCTGCTATCCTCTGAAGTATCCTGAGTACTGGGGCCGGCAGGCTGTCAACGTAGAGCGGCGCGCAGAGGACCACAATGTCAGAAGAGGCGATCGAGGTTGAGAGGTTCAGGAGGTCCGAATCATTGTTGATCCGGTGAATGAACAACTTCTCTATGGTCACTCCGTGTTCTCTCAGATGCGTCCCGAGATAGTCAGCAATTGCATTTGAGGAACTCCTCTCTGTCCGTGGGCTCCCAACCATCAGTATCGCATGAGTCATTCACCCTTCACCTCCACAGTGTCTATGAGCGAACCTAACATGCTACTGAGCGTGTGGGAGGCCTCAGTCGTTGTTTCGGAGAGCAAAGACTCTGACAAGACCACTGATGAGTGCGCTGGGCTGAGGTGGTTGATGCTAATCCTATGCATCAACTGTTCAAACAACCGGCCCTCCTCGGGGTCACTGGTACACATTATGCCGATCGCAATCATTGGGGCATATCTCTCATACCTCTTCCTGTGGTGGGTCTCTCCTCTGATCCTCTGAAAGAATGGATGGACCATACATATACTGCGGTCAAGAATGGATTTTAACACGGGTGAAACCCCGCCAAACACGATTGGCGTCAGATATACGAGCAGGTCGCACTGTGCCATCAGTCTTGTGACACTGACTGCATCATCATCTATGACGCAGATGCCAGGGGTCTTGATCCAACATCCAAAGCAGCCCCTGCACGGTGAAATCCGAAGACGGTCGAGATCAACCCACTTGACTTCTAGACCTCTTAAGTTGAGTTCTGACATCAGGGTGTTGTGAATGCACATTCTAGTAGAGCATTCGTCCTCAAACCCATCGAGCACCAGCGCCTTCCTATGAGTCAATAAGAGGTCCTCGTTCATGCAGACCGACGGCAACTTATGAACTCTGCCTCAACATACCACTAGGTCAAATCGATACAGCTGATTCAGAGAGTGAACTCAGGTGTTGTGGTAGACATGAGTAGCCATCGAGTGACTCAGTGGGACAGCAGACAATCTCACTGCACTGTCTTCATCGTGGGAAGGAGATGGAATTTTCCAGTCCTTTGCTGCCTGACAACCCTAAATATGACGGCCCCGATGACCACTACAAGGCCTGCAGCAGCAACAAGGACCACCAGTGGTTGAGTAGGATTGACAGGATTGAGTCTCTCAATGAGGATGCCAAGGACCGCCCAGGCTCCTACCCCCGTGAAGACGTAGTCATTTCTCGTATAGAGGACTGTCAGGTAGATTCCAAGGACGATCACCAAGAAGATCGCAGCCCATCCGGCTTCGCCGAGTGGACCAGGCTCAAACCCGCTCAGAGCGAGACCCGTCGTTGTGTTGACTATTGTAGCGACAGTGACCCATCCTGTGAGCATACTCCACCCCACTGTCACAAAGATGTGATCTCTGATCGGACGGCCTCGTAGGTTTATTCCCAGCCCTAGATAGGCCCCCAGTGTTGTCAGCAGGTATGCGTACATTGCGGCAATAGCAGGCCATACCATCCCTGAGGCCCAGAGTATGTACCACAGTGAGGACGACAACCACGATAGCATGAAGAAGGGGCCAACCTCGAGGACGTACGGCATATCGAGCTTCTCCTCCGCCGGTCGAAGGATGTCTCGGGCCTGGTAGAAGTAGAAGGCCGCCTGAAAGAGGAAAATGGGGCCCCAGATAGCGAATGTGAGTTCATTTGGGCTCAGTAGATGACGATACGAACTACCAAAGACTGAGCCTGAGAACCCGACATTGCTGAGCAGAAGGATCAGCGCACAGAGCGGAGGGGTAGCTAGATTCATGACCTGATACATTACCTTGCGATCCGACTTCATCGGCTTGACTCCAATGCCGGAGAACACTCCTTCGATATTAGCATTCGTATTGGAACGAACCTTCGAAGCTCCGGTGTGCGCTACGGTCCGGTAGCACGATCGGACGGTACCAGTCCTCGAGAGACCATACGAAATGGCCTGGACTTTCAGGGACAGGGATATATACCACAAATGAAATCATCATGAGTGCTCCTCATATGGAGCAGCCACGTGTCGGGAGCAGGGAGTGTGAGCCAGGTGCGATCTAGAGGGTTTGACCATACATCTCGGACCCGGTGCCCCACCACAGAGCAATGCGACACAATCCCAAGAGGGACAATGCAATGAGATATGTGAAGTTGGCACCACTGCTGATGCTGTTTCTTCTCTCAGTAGCGATGGCACCAGCAGCTCCGTCTGTATCCGTAGATCAACACAGGGGCACTTCGCTCCCAGGGGCCTTCGGATCGGGGCCTCCAGCTACCATCGACGTGCCAAAGGGACCTCCAACTCGAATCACTGGAGTCACCCATTGGGCATTGATAGTTGGAATCAGTGACTACAAGGCCATAAGCGACCTCAATTTCTGCGATGATGACGCAAATGACTGGTATGCCTACCTTGCAGGCCTCGGTTATGAGCATATCATCGTACTCGGTGACCACACCAACGTATACACACAGTACGATGGCCTTGCAACCGAGATCAATGTGAAGACGACACTTCAGTATATCGTCAACACTGCAGCACCCGGGGACACTGTGGCCTTCATATCATCGGGACATGGATCCGGGGACAGCAGGGGATCAAGCCTCCTGTGCATGTGGGACGCATCAGCAGGTGAGTCTGGTGAGGACGGCTACCTATGGGACTATGAGCTTGCAGCAATACTGAGTAGCGCTGTTGCAGAGAATATCTTCGTGTTTCTTGACCACTGCTTCTCAGGTGGGTTCGGTGACGACCTCATGGCGATGCCCAATGCGGCAAACGTCTACGTGGCTGTTACCTGTGATGTCATGGGAATGGGCTGGGACTCAGCCGAGTACAGCAATGGACTGTGGACATACTTCTTCCTCGAGTACACGCTGATTGGAGTCTTCGATTCGGACCCGAACACGAGCATGGAGTCTGCATTTGACGTGGCCGAGTCGGCCTATCCGTATCGCGGAGGCGCTCACCATCCTCAGGAATACGACGGGGACACTGCGAACCTGTTCTATCTCTGGTAGACAGGAGATCCAGTAGCAACCATCAACTTGAGAATGGGATGTTTCCGACCACCCGGCCCAATCGGGGCTGTTTGGGGGAGCATCCCATTCTACCACTACTTCTGCACGCGATCGCTTACTCCTACACGGAAGAGTGCCAGGTACCGCACTCACTCTGCTGACTTCATCCGATTCTAGTTGGCACATTCAGCCCCTAACGCCTTGATCGTCTTACCACAACTGCAGCCGCAAACACATAGAAGGTTGTGAAGACGAACGTCCCGGCGAGGAGGGGACAGGACAGCGGCGTAGGAGATGGATGCGGGTAGAGTATCCTGCTTCCAGAAGTCTGAGATATCACATCGAATGTCGCTCTCGCCGAGGGACTAGAGTAGTTGTATGGACACACATCACAGCCAAAGAATCGCATTGAATAGTGCAGATGAGGATAGTTTGAGCTGAACATCAGTGTGGCCAGATGGTCTCCAGGCAAGACTCGCTGTCCTATTCTGGCAGAGATGAGACTGCTCTGGCGAGAATTGTTGTGAGGATCCAGGAAGCCAGGCTCAATCACCAGTTCTACGACCCACGCGGTGTTAATTGCTATGTCGATGGAAAACAGGGTGTTTCCTGCATACGGGTTCACGTGCTCACTGACCATGATGACAGTCCCTCTATGGGGAGCAACTATGGTAACGTTGTCAGATATGACCAGGTCGATGCCATTGTGAAATACTCCCGGTTCACCCCAGTCTGGCGTGTAGAATGCAGAGAGCCTCACAACCCTATCAGACTCGAGGATCGGAAACTCGAGTACTGGCGAATCAATGCCCAAGGGTATTCCGAACATCACATGAAAACCAACTACGATCGTCAAGATGACTGTGGGAATCGCTATCACAATCTTCTCCGATCTCTTCATGGCTGCTCGCGAAGTCGGAGATGGATACGAAGAAATGCATTTTGTGCACCAACTCTGCAACGTAATGCAGGTTGAGGGAACAACCACGGTGCAGAGGAACCCGCACGAAACAGAAACACTCATTCACCGAATCGCATCCAGTGCGAAACGAGTTCTGGGTAAGGTCCAGTAGGACAAGATGGTGATCGTGACGAGCGACAGACGAATCATAGAGGAGTCCTTTCCCGTGAAGGAGGTCGGGCTCGAGTCAACCAGAGAGAAGAATACTCCTCATATGAACCCGTCAACGATCCACACGTGGTGGGCACGTCGTCCGTTGGCCGCGTCGCGTACGACGTGCTACGCAGCTCTGGTAGCAGCATCCACCAGACCGAGAACAGACATACGTGACTTCATAATCAGGTTGGCCTCTGACGTGGGCATCTCAGGCGGACAGACCCTAGCTCAGGCCAGAAGGGATATCCTCGAGTCGAACCATGGGCGTCCTCCTCGAGTCCTAGACCCATTTGCAGGTGGAGGTTCAATACCTCTTGAGGCCATGAGGCTGGGCTGTGAAACCTATTCCTCTGATCTGAATCCAGTTGCAGTCCTTATTCAGAAGTGCATGATGGAATACCCGCACAGATATGGCACCAATACACGCACTTGCGTCGTTGGCCCCCATGACGCAGGGCCGAGATCGCTGATGGACGACCTCCGACTGTGGAGTGAGAAGATATTCCAGAGGTGTAAGGAGGACATCGGTCAGTTCTATCCCGACGACTCTGAAACGAATCGTCCGATTGGGTATCTCTGGGCGCGCACAATACCTTGTCAGAACCCCTCATGTGGCTCCACTATTCCACTTGTACGGCAATTCCGACTGGCCCGAAGGCCCAGAAAGTGTGTGACGCTTCTTCCAACAACGAGAGACAGAGATGTGCACTTCCTGATAGCTGGGGATGGCTACAGGAGTCTGCCCGAGGGGTTCAATCCAGACGCGGGGACCGTGCGTAGAGCCATCGTCACCTGCCCAGTGTGTGGCACCTCGATTGACGCACGAACCGTTCGCAGGCTGTTCATTGGAGGACGTGCAGGAGAGAGACTAGTTGCTGTCATAGTCCGAGACTCGAGTTCCAGGAGGAAATCCTATCGTGAAGTCACAGAGAGGGACGTGTCTGCATTCATCAGCGCACAACGGGCACTGGAGTCGGCCGCCAGTGTGTTGGAAAAGGAGTGGGGATGTGCCCCCGTTCCGGATGAGGAACTGCCTC
>JAWAQK010000031.1:0-28592 GCA_038893995.1 Candidatus Thorarchaeota archaeon
ACTAGCCCGTAGATGTAGGGCCCAATACCTGGTATGTTTCAATCCCCTCAATCTGGGATCTGCTTCTGCAACATGAGCACATGCGCGACAGAACATCGATAGAGATGCTCAAGTTTCAATCCCCTCAATCTGGGATCTGCTTCTGCAACATATCACAGGAAAGGAACTACTCTCTGAGGTGGTGAGACGTTTCAATCCCCTCAATCTGGGATCTGCTTCTGCAACCCGGCCGATTTTTCCTGCTCTCGTCATACGGAGCAAGCATATATCTCCTTTTCGGGTCGCCGCGAGGAGTAGGCAGTTTTGCATCGCCCCTTATAAAGCACTCCACGGTTTATATACCCCTGTGAAACTGCTTGGGGATCTGATTGGCGCGAAAGCGCACCGGGATGAGTCGCCCACGGTCCGCCATCCTCGTGAGGGACGACCGGCAAACGTGGTGTCAGAAATGACTGGCCCTACACACTAGTACTACTGTCGTAGAGAGGCCCGGCTAGGAACCAAACTTTCCGGTATGCCCAGAATACCCCAGGAGAAGTGGCAGCACATCTGTGCCTCGTATTGTATGTAGTGCGCCCGCAGCAGCGTCTATCTCGGAGAAGCACATGACGGAATCAGGTCTGATGAACCTACTCCACAGGACAATGGGTACCGGGTCACAGGTGTGCTCGCCGACCGTCACTGGAGAGGAATGGTCCCCCGTGACTGCAAGAACAATCCTGTCACCGACACGCTCTACTATCCTGCCCAGCATCTCATCAGTCCTCTCGATGGCCAAGATCTTCTCCCGGGCGTTGTGGTCGTGACTGGCGTTGTCGGTCGCCTTGATGTGAACAAAGACAAAGTCATATCCACTCTCAATGGCCTGGATCGTCCTTTCTGCAATTCCGTCGAAGTTCGTATCGATCGTACCGGTCTGACCAGGCACGGGTAGGTGCTCCATCCCCACATACTTCGCGGTACCGATGTACAGGGCACCTCCGGCAATGACTGCGGCCCGGATGTCATGTCGTTGCCTAAGAGTTGGTATGTCGCGATGCTGGCCTGGACCTCGAAGCAATAGGACGTTGGCTGGGGATACGCCCCGCTCCCTCCTCTTGACATTCACATCGAGATCGTCGAGCACCTCGTGACTCATGCGGACCAATCTGTTGACAACATCAGCGGTCTTCCGAGCAGATGGGTCCATCGGCATGCAGTCCAGTATTCTTTTCCCCTCTGCATGTGGATCCACGTCGGTAACGCGGTCTGATAGTCCAGGTCCCTCAAGCACCAGAGCACCCCTGTGCTCAACAGTGTGGACAAAGTGAACGGTAATATCGTCGATCCGAAGCCCATCGATCGCCCTCTGCAGGGCAAGTCCCTCGTCTCTTGTAAACTCCCTTCCTGCTCTCCGGTCAACAACAACTAGGTCGTCATCGACCGTGGCGAAGTTCGAGCGAAATGCGACGTCACCGGGTCTGGACGGCAGGCCGGCACCGAGCGCCTCGAGGGGACCTCTGCCCGGATAGAATGTGTACGGATCATATCCGAATAACGCAAGGTGGGCGGTATCACTCCCAGGAGTCACCCCTGGGGAGATGACGTACATCAGACCGTTCTGTCCTTCTCTGGCAAGTCGGTCAAGGTTAGGTTTCCTGGCTGCCTGAAATGGTGTACGCCCACCAAGCTCTGGCACAGGCCGGTCTCCAGCACCATCAAGCACGACAAGGACAGCAACTAGGCGACTTGTCAACCCAGAGTATCCCTCCATGCGTTCCTGAAGTTGCGACCCGGATACTCGCATCGACCCTCCAGTAGATGGTGAATCTCCATCAGTCTGTTGTACTTCTCGACTCGATCGCTCCTTGCAGGGCCGCCGGTCTTTATCTGACCACAGCCAAGTGCTACCGCCAGGTCTGCAATAAACGAGTCGCCGGTCTCGCCGCTTCGATGGCTGACGACAACCCCCCAGCCGCCATCATATGCTATCTGAGCAGCATCAAGTGCCTCTGAGAGCGTGCCTATCTGATTGAGCTTCAATAGGAGCGCATTCCCTGCCTTCTCACTGATGGCTCTCCGCACGATCTGGGGGTTGGACACTGTTATGTCATCGGTCACCACCTGCGCGTGGGATCTACGGGCAAACTCAGCAAAGTCGGCAAATGCATCTTCATGGAACGGGTCCTCAAATGTGGCGATCGGATAGGAACCCTCCAGGTCCAGATAGAATTCCGTCAACTCAGCAGCGCTCATCGTGCGGCCATCCAGAGAATAGACACCGTTGCTGTAGAAGTTGGTTGCCGCAGAATCAAGACCGAGGAGTACGTCCTTCCCGGGCGAGTATCCCGCTTCCTCGATTGCCCTGACTATGGCGTCCAGGGCGTCAGCAGTAGATTGAAGGCCGTAACCGCAATATCCTCCCTCGTCACCGACATGCCTTGCCATGCGACCATATTTGGAAACCATGCCCTTGCCCAGCGTGTGGTAGACCTCACTCAGGCATCTCACGGCCTCGAGGATGTCCCTCGCTCCAACTGGTAGTATCATGAACTCCTGGACTGCGAGATTATTCCCCGCGTGCATCCCACCGTTTATCACATTGGACATGGGTACGGGTTGTAGATAACGTGGCCTGCGGCCGAGTACCTCGCCGCGGATATACTCAAAGAGCTCCATGCCCCTGTGCCTGGCTGCCGCCACTGCAGTTGCCATTGACACCGAGAGTATCGCATTGGCACCCAGTTTAGACTTACTCGGTGTTGAGTCTAGTAAAACGAGCTTCTCATCAATGTCGCCCTGCGACAGCGGATTGACCTGCAGAAGTTCCTTTGCTATCACCGAATTGACATTGTCCACTGCCCTGAGTACGCCCTTCCCTCCGTATCTTGTCCCCCCATCTCTCAGCTCGAGGGCCTCCTTGGTTCCTGTTGATGCTCCGCTGGGGACCCTTGCGATGCCGACACTACCATCCGACAGAACGACGCGAGTCATTATGGTCGGGTTTCCTCTCGAGTCCAAGATCTCGATTGCTCCAATGCGCTTGAAATTGACCACGGTACTCACTCTCGATGTTATCTCGACACTTTCTCGCACAGAGGTCAGATTTATGCTGTTCCATCAAGACACACTGAGTGAAGAGTCGTCCAGGCGCGGTCAGATGTCAACCACGGGAAGACCGTCCTTCCCGCGAATGGACCACGGAGTCTGAGAGAAGACGGGGCAAATCGCTAATAGGGTCCGCGCCAGGGAGTCTCGTGGGGACGGACTTGAAGCACATGGATAAGACTAGGTCGAAGATAGTCTGCACGATAGGTCCCGCATCCAAGAGCAGAGACGTGATAGCTGGGATGATCGAGGCAGGCATGGATGTGGCCAGGATAAACATGTCACACGAGAGCCATGCTAGTGCCCGCGCCACATTCGCCACCATAAGAGAGATTGACGACACCATTCCGATCATGATGGATCTTCAGGGACCCAAGATCCGCATTGGAGAGATGAGGGAGCCGGTAGTCCTCAGGAAGGGGCAGCAGTTCACACTGTCAGCGGATGACTTCGTCGGCGATGATACACGTGTGTCAGTGTCGTATAAGGAGCTCCCCCAGGATGTGAAACCGGGTGACGAGATTGCACTCAACGACGGCATTGTCAGGCTTAGAGTTGTTGCAGTCAGAGGCTGTGATATTGTCACAGAAGTGATGCATGGTGGCCCCATCTCTAGCAGGAAGGGGGTCAATGTGCCGGGAATTGCACTATCGTGTCACACCCCTAGCGAGAAGGACCTGCGAGACCTCGACCTTGCGGCCGAACTCGAGCCAGACCTGATAGCGCTGTCATTTGTGGTGGATGCCTGCGATGTGCGCAATGTCAAGGAGATAATCGCAGCCAACGGTCCACACGACGCGGGAATAATCTGCAAGATTGAACACAGACTGGCCATCGATAACTATGACTCAATACTCGATGAGTGCTATGGAGTCATGATAGCGCGGGGAGACCTTGGAATCGAGATCCCAATCGAGCGTGTGCCGATCATCCAGAGAGATCTCATAAGGCGCGCAAACATGTGGGCAAGGCCAACAATAGTGGCCACACACATGCTCGAATCGATGACCCACGAGACAATACCCACTCGGGCCGAGGTCAGCGATGTTGCTCATGCAATATTTGACAGGGCTGATGCAGTGATGTTGAGTGGCGAGACCGCTTCTGGTCACGATCCGGTAGCAGCAGTAGAGATGATGAACCGAATTGTGTCCCTCGCCGAGAAGAGAATCACACCAGTCAACCCGGTCGATATCACATCTCCCAAGAAGATGATAGTGGAGGTGATTGCCAACCTCGCCTACAGTGTCGTGACCCTTCTTCCGGACAAGATAGAGGCAATAATCACGGCGACCCGCAGTGGCTTCACAGCACGATGGATATCGAAGTTCAGACCGAACTGCCCCATCTATGCAGTCACTCGAAATCCTTCGGTGATGAGGAAGATGAGACTTCTCTGGGGCGTGTTCCCTGTGGACTACTCGTACGACCAAGAGAATGTCGACGATCTCATCAGAGAGTCTGTCCGTGCAGTATACGAGAGAGGACTAGTTGGTATCGAGTCTGACATCGTCTTCACATCAGGAGTGAGGCATATCCCAGGCAGGACCAATCTTGTAGGAGTGTTCCATGTCCGAGACCTGGTCGGACTCTCAACATCTGGCGCTTCATCAGTACACAGGACGGACGCAACTGGTTCAAAGCAGGATGACTGACCTGAGTCACATGGTCGTATCAAGTACATGTCGCTGAAGACGACCTGATGCATCGATCTGGAATCGCTCGGCTCAATCATTCAGGTGTCCATGGGAGATTCAACGGGTGACTGTCACGGTCAAAGTGGACAAATGGTGTGCTACCCATGTCGAATGAAGTCGTATTGAGAAAGCATATTAGACAAAATCAGATATAAGTCCACCCGGACTGATTTACAAGTCACGATGCAAAGGGAACAGTTCGGGTCTGCCGTTTCTGAGGTGAAAGGGTGCGATATCCCACTTGGCACCTTCATGTCAGAGGGAAGATGTATTGGTTTCAAGAAGATTGAGGAAGAAGAGAAGGACCATCAGGTTTGAGCCCATTTCGGTGAGAGAGCTGCTGACCAACATGAAGACCTACTCTGATCTGATGTTGGACCTGTCCTACTCCGCACTGCTATTCTCAGATGAGGAACTCATAGAGTGGGTCATGGAGCTCGAGGAACAGGTCGATCAGTTTGGGTACCAGCTACTGATGACACTATCATTGGCTGTTCGAGACAGAGAGGATGCAGAGGCCGCAGTAGGCCTGTTTCGAGTGGCCTCATCAGCCAACAGGATATCGGACGCGGCCGCAGATATTGCAGAGCTCGTCCACAAAGGAAGTCCTGTTGACCCGCTCATAAGGAGCGCATTCGATTACGTCGAAGAACACCTTGTAAGGGTCAAGGTCATTCCTGGATCAGCCGTGGAGGGCAAGACTATCGACTACATATGGGAGGAACTTGGAGCAAACACAGACGTCATAGCCATCAGGAGGGGATCGAGCTGGACTGTCAACCCAAGGGCCGAGTCGCAGCTCCTGTCAGGAGACATTGTTTTTGTTAGGGGATCCGAGAAGGAAACGTCGATGTTTGTGGAGCTGGCAACCGGCGAGAAGCCTGCCCAGCCGCCCACAGGCGAAACTGAGAGGCCGAGACACACACTCGCCCAGGCGATACTCAATTTGAAGGAGACATCAGAGTTCATGGTCTCTCTTGCCTACGCCGCCGTGACTTACCAGGATTCAGACCTGGCACAAGAAGTCGAGGATCTCGAATACAAGTTTGACGAGGACTGCGACAGAGTGCTGAAGGAGGTCATGTCCCTCGAGGATCTAGATGTCAACCGGAAGTGGACACTGACTGGTGTAGTATTCGCTGCAGAGGAGATCGCAGATGCAGCATGGGAGATGGCTCAGGTGCAGCTTCGTGGGCTACCAACTCACGAAGTGATGCGCTCGGTGATGCAAGAGGCAGACGACATAGTGGCCAGACTCCAGGTCAGACCAGGGTCAAGACTTGTAGGCAAGACACTGGACGAGCTTGCGCTGGACGACGAACATGGCATATATGTCCAGTCCGTGAAGAGAGATGGTAAGTGGATACACAGACCCAAGGGGAAGATGCAGCTGAAGACAGGGGATGTCCTGATAGTGGACGGGTACAGGAAGGGGCTAGACGAAGTGCGTGCGATGGCTTGTCCCAGGATGGAACAGGAGTGTCAGTGAGCCCTGCCACCATGCTGGTCTGCACCGAAAGGACCGTATCGGCAGTAAAGTGAAGGCACATACACGATCGGGCTGGACTGAGGCCAGTTTGACGAAGTGGAGGGTCTTCGTCAACGACCCGCTCGGTCACCGCATGACCATGACTGCGACGAACAGACTCATTGATGTCAATGCATCGGCAAGTGTACTCTCGATGGGGATGACGAAGTTATCGGGATCCCAGCCGCGTCTGAACGTACCCACTGCCAGAGTCAGGGAGATCAAGACGCACAGGGATACAGCCATGACGTTGGTCAGCAGCACCCTCCCCAGAGTCGTCCACCCCTGAGCCAAGACATGGCGACCAAAGGCAACCATCGACAAGAGGGCATAGAGAATAAAGAGGGTAATAGAGGCACCCCATGCCCCGGCAATGTTGGGAAACTGATCTCTGAAAATGCGGCGGGACAGACTTGCCGTACCGAGGTTCAGTCTTGTTGTGGCAGTGGAACCAACGATCGAACCAACGTCTCCAACAGTATCGATCAGAGCCGGGTATATCATGTAAATTACAGGGTCGTTGGCGATGAACTGACTGATCCTGTCAAGGGCTGAACCGGAGATATTGACGAAAAGGGCAATGGTGGGAAGAACAATCATGGTTTCACGGAGTGTTTCCATCATGTCGGGTTCGTGACGGTCAACCCAGAACAGAGAGGATGACACCACTACAAAGACTAGCGCGATGGCGGCATAGACAATCGATGACCACGGTTGTTCAGTACCCATGATAACAACTACATAGATGCTTGTGACCATGATGTCTGCCACCGTTGAGATGATCGGGTACGTGACTACATCGGGGTCGAAACCTCTTCTGACCGAGGCTATTGAAACGATGGCAGTGGCCGGGGAAACCACTAGCGTGGACAGACCAAGAGTGACCATTATCACGAGCAACATGCTGAGTGCGTCGCTCAGCGAGAGATCAAACAATACATATCCGAATCCGTATGCAAAGAGCCACAGTACAATACCCATGGCGAGTGTGAGTACTGTCGTGGCGTCGTAGAGCAATCGCAGATGACCATTGTTGCCCCTCAGGGAGGGCCGTATTGTCCCAATATGAAGCGCTGTGGATATGCGACCACTGAACAGGCCTCCAATGGCCCCCCGAACGCTGATTATGGATGGGAAGAGAAAGAGACCCCAGGGGACCGCTGCGACGGCCTCAATACTGGATGCCAGAATGAAGCCTGCCAAGAGACCCGCAAAGTTGAACGACAATGATGATACTGAGCTTACATACTGGCCTCCTGCCTGCCGCAGGACCCTTCGAGAGAGTTTCATCTTCCTCACATCCTGTCATCATTTCCACCTCGTGCAGATGCATCTGGTCTAGCTAATTCAGAGATGGAACCTGCCCAACGTGCAGAGACATGACACATCAGTGTGGGTATGACGCTCAAGGTATTGAGGACTGGCAGGCACCAGACCGGCTTCCAGGCCAGTGTGCACGTACTGTCTGGACGTGGCCCCTTGCTGGCGCTTATATTCTTGTCGCATGCATGATTGAACCTGCAGACGGCAAGACTATGCGCGTAGTTTGAGGAACCTCTCACCATTGGCGGAAACATCCCCGTATCAATTGCAATGCGCAACAGACTCCGGAATTCTGTGCTGAAGATGTGCCAGGATTCCTGGTGAGAGTGAGGGCTGGCTATGATGATACGCGGTGCGCACTCATGAGGCCGTGTTTACCAGCCCACCGTGACTGCACTCAACCCAAGTCTGAACATGGCACAGGCTGTAGCCGTACTCCCAATGCATCCAACATTGGTCACAGACATATACGATCCACCCGCAACGCTTCTCAAGAGTTGTTTCTGACAAGTTTCAAGTGAACTTCACAATCACAAATGATATAGTACGAGCCGGAACCAAACACGAGAACCTGGAATGTCAAGCATGTGCAAGGGAATGTCAATCTTGATGATATCTCAGAGGTTTCTGCCATCAATCGGTGGTGTGGAGAAACACATCAGGGGGCTCAGCAGCACTCTATCGAGAATCGGGTACGAAACGACTGTCTTGACATGGGCTCATGCAAGGGGTCTTCCAACCGTGGAAACGGCGGATAACATCAAGATCGTGAGGATCCCTCACGAGTACGGGAACCATCCAGTGCTGGGGCTCCTGTGGGTGCTGACAAACCGGAGACTCCTAGGGAACCCCAGACTAGTCCACATACATGACCCCGTGCCGCTATTCTACTGGTATCTTCCTCTCAGAGTGTTATGGGCAAGGAAACCCGTATTCATGACGTTTCACGGTTTCGAGAGCGATCCTCCTAAGTTCAGGTTTGTACTCCTGAAGAGGGCTGCAAGCCTGCTAGTAGATGGAACCATGTGCATTGGGACCTTTCTGCGGTCTGTCTACCGAGCAGGGTGTGAGGACTATTCCCCCGGTGCTGTCGATACTGGTCGCCCGGGCGAGACAAGAGAGGGGGCCGTGTTTGTCGGTAGGCTTGAGAGGGACACGGGCATCCTGGAGTATATCGAAGCATTGATGAAACTGCGCGTCAATCACGGACACAGACTGACCCTTGTGGTCTGTGGTAGCGGTTCGCTAGAGGGAGAGATCTTGAGTATGGCAAGAGACCTCGGAGTCACCGTGGACCTCAGGGGAAAGGTTGAGGACCCATCTGATACTGTAGGGAGCAGTCGAGTCTCGTTCGCTGCGGGATATCTGTCCATCCTCGAGGCCATGGCAGCTGGAACTCCCGTGGTAGGTGTGGCGCGGAGCCATCTGAAGATGGCCTATCTGAGCTTTGTGAGAGAGCTAGGGGGACCAATATCCGTCCAGTCAACCTCGGATGGGGTGGCACGAGAGGTGGCCAGGTTGCTAGATGACGAGCAGATGTGGCACCACATATCGAAAACATCCCGTGCCTTTGCAACCAGGTTCACCTGGGAGTACCTGGCTGGTCAGTACGTTTCTCTGTGGTCGGGACGGAGAACTCACCATAGGTGACTGTAATGCAGAATCTGTTTCCAAAGATTCACCGGTTCAAGCATGATACCGCGTGTACATTTGCACAGTCATCCATTCGTAGACCTCAGGATCCTCCCCGTTGATGGCTTGGATCGACAATCCTGAAAACCACCTTGGGCACTCTTGACTGTATGATTAGGTCCTATGGAAAGGGACTTCGTGGGGCCTTGCTGCCGACTCCACTCACGTGAATCTCTTTCCATTCACCCCTGCTCTTCAGGTACTCGGCCCGCTCGGCAGCGTCGTGGAGCTCATCCACTATGCCTATGCAGTTGCCAGCAGAGTCTCTGAGAGGATAGATATACTCGTAGAGGATGCGTCCGCGATAGTTGACCCAGCTCTCAGATTGGCTGATTCTTCCTGATCTCAGATCATCGATCATCTTGAGTACTGCTGCTTCAGAGGCCTCACCATGACATCTCAGGATAGAGCTCCCGATTCGCTCCTTGGGATCCACCTGAAGCATCTCTCCTGCTCTCCTGTTGAACAGTATGATTCTGTTTTCGTTGTCCACCACGACAACGCCCACCTTTATTGACTCGAACAACGCCTCGAATACTGCAAGTAGAGAACCCATCTTCATGTCTTTCGTCATTTCATCAATTCCTCTGACCCGTCGAACGGTGCTGGTCTCGAATGGGCTACTGCCATGAAATACATGATTCCTATCTTCTGGACAGATCTGATAGCTCCACTGCTGAGCCTCTCAGACAGTAGTAGTCCCAGCGCAGGCTCATGGTCTTGGTAATCGCACACGTGGAACAGAGACAGCCCTCCCTCTCCGGTGTCATCGTGCGCCGGCCCAGTGTACAGTAGACTGCCTGATCCCCTTCAGCGGCCCTATTTGTTGGGCATCTCGGACACTTGCAGAAGTGAAGTACTTCCGCTGCGCTCCTCTTCATGTCCGCCTCGGACATGCCCGCCATGAGTGCCCTATACTTTGCCTCGAACGACTCCTTGTCCCATGTTTCGATGTCTGTCATGAGTATCCCATCGGTATTGCTGGACCCGAACGATCTCGTCTACTAATTAATCCGTTGATGATGGACGGGATTCTTGGTGGAGAACAGTCTTGTCCAAGGGACGATGTCCCATTGATAATGAAACGGTCGTTGAACCGTAAGTGTTTCACATTGTCACTGAGGCAAGAGAGACTACCAGGCGGTGTAGCTGTGCAGGACCACGGGGAAGTGCCCCCAGCAAGCAGAGCCTCACAGACTCACCCTGTCAGAGAGGACTTGAACGCACATGATAATGTCGCCGCTACCAGGATAGTAGGAAATGCTAGGCGAACCTCGCATAATGCTTTTGAATAGGGCGACCGAGACATGTACAATGCTCAGAGTAGTCATGGTGTCGCCTCTGCCTCCAGAACAGACTGGGGAGTCGGAGTATACTGCCTCGCTGATCCGGGAGTTGGAGAGAACGGGGAAGGTCGAGATAGTCGCGATAGCAGGAACGGGAGCGGCACCACTGGCCAGCGACAGAGGGCTCGTGCGGACTCTATCTGTGTGGAAGCATAGAAGCCTGCTATACCCCTTACGACTCTTTAGGGAGATAACGAGATCAAGACCACACATTGTACATGTCCAGTTTGGTCCTCACGGCAAGATCTATGGTGGACTATTCGGCGAGCTGATGTTGGTCCTGCTGGTATTACTGCGTGTGGGCGGTCTCAGGACAACGGTCACACTTCACAGCACATGGACGCTCTCCCAAGTCAGTGAGCGGGTCCGGTCATACGGCAAGATGGGCAGACTTGCGGTATTTGCGCCCGCCCTATTCAGACTCTACATGAGAGCTTTGGACATCGGTACGGACATGGTGCAGATCAGTACAGTCACTGAGGGATCCACCTTACGACGCGTGTTTCTCAATCAGTTCAAGTACGATCCGGCTAAGGTGACAGAGATTCCACATCCGTGCAGGGACGTGCATAGGACTCTCAGCCAAGACAGCGCGAGTCGTATCGAAGTCCCAAGAGGCGACATAGCCCTGGTGTTTGGATTCATACGCAGGGGGAAGGGACTAGAAACCGCGATATCAGCAATGAGATATGTTGTAGACTCGCTGCCATCTGCGATCCTCCTCGTTGCTGGACGCCCCATTGACGAGGATGGCGAGAGATACCTGGCAGAGATGAAAAGACTCGTTTCAGACGTGGGAGTCGCGGGAAACATACACTTCCTGACCAAGTTCGTACCCGATTCGGAGGTCGAGTCTCTGATTGCATCCGCTAGGCTGCTGCTCTTCCCCTATACGGAGAGTGTCGGAGCGAGCGGACCCATACATAATCTCGCAGGCTACGGCAGGCCCATCGTTGCGTCTGATACGGGCTACCACATGCGAGAAGCGTTGGGCGGAAACCTCGTGCTATTCAGGGCAGGGGATCCGAGGGACCTGGCGGACAAGCTCCTGTACGTACTCTGTGACACGGATCGTGCAAAGAGTATCGGAGAGAGAATTGCCTCATATGCAAGGAGACAGGACTGGAGAACGGCCGCCGTCAGGACGCTAGGCCACTATCGCTCGGTCCTGAGCAGCGGGATGCGGATCTTCAAACACTCTGTGACAGACCGATAGGAACTCATCTGCAAGATGACCCCATGAGTACCTGGACTCGATGAGACTACGCGCATTCCTTGCAAGTCTTTGACGTTCCTCCGTATTACTGCAGAGTCGGATCACATTCTCAACCAGTCCTTCAACGTCATTGGGGTCAACCAGACACCCAGTTTCAGAGTCAATGACCTCAGCAACTCCCGCGACCCTCGTTGCTACGACTGCACAGCCAGAGGCCATATATTCAAAGAGTTTGAGCGGAGATGCTGCATTGCCAGCAAGGGTGTCTGGAAAGATACACAGCGAGATGTCTGCGACGGCGTTAAACTTGGGCATCAACTCGAATGGTTGGAGGCCTGCTGCAACAAGAAGATGCGAAAGGCCGTCGTCATGGACCTTTTCGAGAAGTGGGGCAACACCGCTTCCAGTACCAACGAGCAGCAGCACCCACCGACCAGGAACTCTCTCAAGTCCCTTCACGAGGTCGTGCAAGACACCTATCCCTGCCCATTCCTCTATATGACCCGAGAAGAGAACGACGTGTGTGTTGTCTAGACGGTACTTGTGCCTAATGTCAGAGCAGTCGACAGCTGGGCTAAACATGTCGGGGTCCACACCATTGGGAATGACATATACCCTCTCCGGACTCACTCCACTGCGTACAAGCATTCTCCCCAGGTAGTTGGTGACCGTGAACACAGCATCGCATGAACGGTAGAGCCTTTTCTCGCCTATCCGGAAGAGTTTCATGGCAAGACTATGTCTCTTCTCAGCATCGAGTTCAGCGGCGTACTCTGACATCCAATCCGGGCATCCGACTAGCAGTCGCTTTCGTAGCAGCCTCGATGAGACGAACGACAGTGCGCCGACGATGGGGGACGCATGAGCTGAGATCACCAGATCGGGACCGAACCGGACCAGTTCGTATATAGATGCGACTAGAAAGCGAGCCACAGTGAGGACGTATGCCAGTGGAACAAACCGCCCCCATAACCACTTCAGGAAACTGTCCGCAAACAGATACGTCACGGTGATGTTATGGTGAGGTGGAGTCGGGGGATGTACCCAGTTCAGCTTGTATCGCCATCTTCGTGGACGCTTTCTGAGGAGGTACCTCAGAGGCTGAGACGCGATGAAATGTACTCGCACATCACGACGGGCGACACGCGTGCACAGTTCGTATATGGTCCTGTCAGATCCGAGGTATGGGGGAAAGTGTTCGACGAAGACGACAATTCGCTCTAGTCTGCTCGTGTGGGCCAATGTGACATCAGTCTACCCCGAGGGAGGGACGCATTTAAGGCGAACTCATGCGGACTGGTCATGATCGTTCTGGGTTTACCTCCGGCGGTACATCGTTGAACAGATGATCAAGAGACTGGACTCAAGACAGCAGTGTGATGTCCCATCTCCAGTCTGACCTCTTGCTACAACCAAAGCCATTGTGTCTCTGCACTCAGCTCGAACAGAAACGTTCCAGTCGATTTAGCAGACCCTGAAGGCGCGATGGTACTACGGCTCGGACCACGTCCAGATCGTAGTGACGGATCTCCCGTAAGAGGAACAGAAGAGCTGCTGTGACAGCCAGCGACAAGAGAATGAATGATAGCACAGGTAGTAGGCCAGAAGGAGACACTAATAGCATGAGGTAACCCGACAGCAGCGAAGCAGATCCGATACGGACTGCTGACCCGACCAATGATCCACTCAATCGTACCCCTCTCTGTCTTGCTCGGCCCACAGCAGTGAGGAAGAGTAACGTGATATAGAAACACCGTGTCACGGAGGCACCCAGCAGTCCGAGGGCAGCGGTCAGATACCAGCAACCTACCACCTCAACGAATATCACGAACAGACTCACAGACCAGAAGTAACGAGACTCTCCCACTGACCTTAACACTGAGTGCAGCGCGTAGACAAGCCCCCACAAGACATAGAAGATGATGAGCGACGCGAACGACAACGACGCGTATGGAAAGTGAGCATATGAAGATCCGACAAGGACCTGCAGGACCAGTTCGGCGTTCACCGCAACTATGATGGCACCAGGCAATAGGAGAAGTAGGACGTATCTGAGCAGCATTGATGTGGCATGACTCAGCGCATCATTCTCACGCCTGGATGAAGATACTGTGTGCTGGACCCTTGTCAGGATGGGATAGAGCGAGACCGAGATGCTGATCGAGACAAAACTCATCATGAAGAGAAGTCCGAGCAGAACATCATAGACTCCGAGGACCGACAGATCGGTCTGGTAGAACAGAATGACTCGGTCCAGATTCTGGATTGCCACGTCAGTCGTCTGGAATATGAGGCTGGGCATACCAAAGGCCAGGACGGGACGCATGTCTATCTTCGTGCTCACCGATGGCAGTCCCTTGGTGGATGAGTTCACATAGAGGACAAATTCTGCCAGCTCCGCTGTTGCCCAGCCGATGACGACACCCATGACACCCAGTCTACTCAAGACTAGCACAGTGGCGACAGTCATTCGGACTAACTCAAACGTGGTCCTCCCGACGATAAGATCTCGGACACGGTATCTACCCATGAGAAACGAGTCGAGCAACACGTTCAAAGAGGAGAGGGGTGCAATGAAGAGGATGAGAAATAGAATCTCGTTCCTGAGTGCGGCCACTGTGATTATCAGAGGAGATATCACCAACAACACCGAATCAAGTAGCAGTGAGATCGCGAACACTATTCTTGCTGACTGATGAAGAAAGCTCCTGATGGACCCCCCATCACCCATGGCGTCGGCTCTTGCGACGATCCGAGGTGCTGCGTGGTTCAGTCCAGCGGCTCCGAGGAATTGCATCACACCATAGATGATCCCCACTATCGCGACCTGACCCATCTCTGACTGCAACATGAGTCGTGTGAGGAGCATTACCACGATAACCCGAGAGAGACCTAGGAAGACGGCCTGAGTCAGAAAGGCGGAGGTCCCCCTTGCAGCAGTTGCAGTGAGATTGTCTGAGGACATCCTGACCCAGTCCACTAGATGCCACATCCGAGATGCTTTTGAATTTGTGCTAGGACCGTTGACTCTTGACCTCCAGTCCGCGGCCACACCGATCTGAGAGAGAACGCCTTCAGCCTTGCTGCGGCACCGCCCACCTATAGGGCACAATCGCCGCCTAGCGAGGCAGAAGACGGGCTGACAGGCTATATCCTGCAACAATCATCATGTGAAGGATACGCGTGCTTGACCCGTTACAGTGAATCGAGGACTGTCAAGTAGGACCTGTCTGTTCTGAGTCTTGAGTCGGATACTGGGAACGCCTTTCCACGTCCGGACAATTGGGGGGCACCATGTCGTCATGCCGTAGTTCCCTAATGATGATGATGCAGGCTGCAAGGGACAATCCCCCAGTCAGGAGGATGACCAACAGATTTGCCAGACTGGGAAACTCCATATCGACCGTACACATATAGTCGATGACGTACTCAGCCCGTACCGACCTTTGTGGAAATATGATTATGATCAGTTCAGTTATGACTCCACCAGCTGGATCGGTGTTCCAGAACCCGATGGAGTGTGTCCACAGGATGAAGGTGAGATTCGTGAAGATGCCTGTTGATGCAACAATCGTACCATTGATTGAGCCTCCGGTTGTATTGAGTCCTCTGTAATCGAGTTGGAACCGTGCAAGCTGTCCGAAGGTGGGATTCCATGACGATCCTATGCGGACAACAAAGTCCGTATTGGTGTCGAAGGGGATTTCTGTACAAGTCGTGAAGAGTATTGTGACATTCGCTAGTAGCGTAGTATTCTCGACCGAGGTAGTATCGAACCAGTAGCGGCCGACGCCGCCTTCGATGTCGACGCCCGCATGGACTGATGCAGGATCGACTTCAGGAATGGATGAGTTCACAGAGACCGTCCAGTTTCCGGCTGTCTCGAAGTCATTGACCCAAGTCCTCTGCTCGGGAAGACCTGAACTGACGAAGCTATCGTGAGTGTACCCTGGATGGAGCAGCAAGAGCGACAGTACCACAATGATCCCGGTACGGCGGTCCCGCATCAAGAGGAAAAGAGGGATAGACCAGAGAAGGTACCAACCATAGAAGACATCACGAATCATCGTCGTCAGTAGAAACACAACACCCATCACAAGTATCAACAGGTCGTTTACTGAAACGGTACGGCGTCGACCGGTCCTACGATCACTCCAGGAGAAATAGGCAACGCAGAGGCCAGCAGCTGACGTACTTGCCCCCCTCACAATGCCGACATCGGCAGGATACCGCCAGTACGCGACTTTCGATATCGGCAAGAGCGGATAGGTCGCAGCAACTATACCGAGCAGTGCAATGATCACTCCCAGCGCAAACGACACAGACAGGTAGGACATTCCAGGAATGCGGCCACACCTGTCCGTCATTACTCTCATGACTGTCACATACGCCGCTACGACGCAGGCGAGCGAGAGTAGCGCTGTGGGAACGAGGATGTTGTGTAGGCCTATGAACATCAAGGCGAACGCAATAATTGATTCCAGAGAGATTGAGGGTCCAGGCGGGACCACATCACTCACGCACAGAAGCTCGAGCAGGGCGATTGGAATGAATGTCAATACCCCCGCACCCAGAACGAACATCGTGAACTCGGCCCGAGTCCTGCGGCCTCTGAGATACAGCAGCATCAGTGGTAGAGCAAATAGGGGATACACCTTGGTCGCAACCGCAAGTCCCAACATTACACCCGAGAGGCGATGTCTGTTCTCCAGCAGGAACCAGACGGCCAGAAGCACCAGCACATTGACGAGGGGCTCAAAGTGGGCATTCCAACCAGACTCGAGTACCGAGAGCGGTAGGAAGGCATACGCGAGTGCAACGAGTGCACCCTGGCCGGACATACCCGTTCGTTCGGCAAGTCTCCATAGTAGGATCGCCACGATGCAGTCCAACGAGGCAGAGAGCAACCGCAACGAGTGGAGAGTAGGAGACACATAGGTCAGTGCAAGAATCACATAGGCGAAGACTGGTGGATAGGGGAAGTAGAAGCCGAAATATGGCCTGAGTCCCGACCTCATGAACTTCCCGAAATCAAGATACCATAGCGGATCGAGAGATATCAGGTCGTTGATATCTATCATGATGAGGCGCAGGGCAAGTGTCATGACCACAATGCAGACCATTCCTCTCGATCCATGAAACATGGGGGGCGTACGCCGAGTGCGCCACATCCTCAGCAAGAGAGCGACAAGCGCTGCATACGCGAAGGTCCAGGCGTACACAAGGACGAAGAACGGGTACATGACAGCACCCGTCTGTCTCAGGGCAAGGACAACAGCGAAGTTGAGTACCACGACAAGGACCATGAGTACCTCTTCGGACCTGACCAATCGTGCTCCCTCAGTGATTTGCCTTACTCCCTCCCCAGAACACGTGCGACGAACAGATGGACTAGTAGACTGAGATACCTGACGACAGTACGTCCACCGAACTTGCTCTTTCCGCGTCGACGGTCTCGGAATACTATCGGGACCTCGGCCACACGAATGCCACGGTTCCTGACAATCAGCTCGAGAAGAAACTTGTAGTCTCCGTGTCTGAATCCATGTGCTAGCAGGTGAGGATCTCGGCTTGCGACGAATCCGCTCATCGGGTCTCTGACCGAAAGACCAAACAGGATCCGCGCCATCAGGGTGGCGACACGGCTCACTGCAACTCGGCTGCCAGGCCAACCAATAACGGAACCACCCTCGATATAGCGCGAGCCGACTACAACATCGAAACCCTCTGCAAGCCTTGACAACATTGAGGGAATGTGACAGGGGTCGTGTGAGAGGTCAGCATCCATGACGACTGTGGGGCCGTCTCTTGCCTGTGAAGCACCCAGTCTGACGGCACTTCCTAGTCCCCTCTCATGTCTTCGAACAATGAGCTGTACGTTCGGATACCTCTCTGCAGCTGATCGGACTACTTCGTGGGTGCCATCTACACTATTATCGTCGACCACTATCACTGCCGTGCTCTCTCTGTCAAGAACTCCGTATATGCGCTCGATCAACAGGCCAATGTTATCGACCTCGTTCAGAGTGGGTACCACTATCGTCGTCATACAGGTTATCCTTCTTGTCCTAGCGTCGTCCTGAACTTCTGATGGCATCGCACGCCTTCTCGTAGCCCTTTAAATCGTTGACTGGAATCCAACACTCGGGAGGTATGTTGATGGCAAAGAGTCGTCCATCCCTTGCTACCTCTGGCGCAACGACATTCTCGAAGGACATCTCCCTGTCCAGCGAGACAAGTCGACGGAAGTAATCATACACCTCGGGACCAAGGACAGTTATTCCCGTGTGCGCTGGGACTGATATCAGCGGATACTTTGTGATGTCGCGGACGATCCCTCGCTCTATCACGAGTCCCGAGTACTGGTATGGGGTTGACGGAACAACGACAAAGGTTGCGATGCAGCCGCACCTTCGAGCACGTAGATGGCCCTCCAGGAAGACCTCGCCGTAGGGTCGGTCAAGTCCCACTATCACGTCATCAGGATTGTGGACTATAGCGGTCATTTG
The DNA here is from genome assembly GCA_038893995.1 of Candidatus Thorarchaeota archaeon. Taxonomy (GTDB): domain Archaea; phylum Asgardarchaeota; class Thorarchaeia; order Thorarchaeales; family Thorarchaeaceae; genus JAWAQK01. Next base: position 18,399 of record JAWAQK010000031.1, read on the forward strand.
GTCATCGAGTGTTCCATTGTTTATGGCGTTCAATATGGCGCCAGCGCTGCCGACCATGCGTCCATCTGGATCCCTGGAATAGCGTATCTCTACGCCCCATCGTGAGCCATCACCAAGGTGCGACTCCACTCTCTCTGCAAGAAAGCCAGTCAAGACCACGAATCTTGTGATGCCACATTCGGAGTATTCTCGCACCGCCTTCTCAATCATGCTCTCACCACAACCGAGGGATATCATCACCTTGTTTATGCCCTCGTTGTGGGTCTCACTGCGTATCCTAGTGCCCCGTCCCCCCGCAGGCATCACGACGACTGTTTCAGACTTCAGTCGACTGACCTCACTGGGTGGTACCTCAATGAGTGGAGGCTCGGTGTTGATCCTCGCGCGTATCTCAGACATTATCGATTCGAGACTGTCGGGCATAGATGCGACACCTCGCGTGGGAGTTGCCTAGTCTTGCCCTGCATCATCCCCTTCTGCCGTTGCCATCTCCTCGAACAGCGCGAGGGTCTTCCTGGCCTCCTCCGGTTTCAGGGTCTCTATGGCATACCCGGTGTGAACAATGACGTACTCTCCCACTCTCACCTCAGGGACTAGAGTGACACAGACTCTCTTTCGGACCCCTCCAAAGTCGACCTCTGCAAACTCACCATCTATCTCAGTCACCAGACCTGGTATGGCAAGGCACATCACATATCGTAGGACACCATGCCACGATTGCTTTAGAACGTTATGTAGTGTCAATGTCGCTGGCAGGACCAAGTGTCGTTTTGAGCCTGGTCATCTGTCTCCCCTCATATGTGGGCTCGATGCTGGACTGACAACCACGTCTAGTGTATGAGAGAACGCCGTTGGACCGCTGCACTAGACACATGGCCGAGCGCTTACCCGAGGTCGCGACCCCAGACACGTTCCCGGGGCCAGGGGTAATCGTCAGACCGACCTCGGGGCCTGGAGACCTGCAAGAGACGCTCAGCTCACAGGGGTCCAGCATATTCCTAGCTCGGTGGCTCTCTCAAATGCCAGATGCATCTCCTCGCGGCTCACGGGTCTGCTGATGTCTCTGAATCGTTCCCGATCCCGGAGGACTAGATGCTCCGGCCTGTACTGGCCCATTATGTTGACCATACACCGCGGCATGTTATTCGAGATCCACTCCAGTATCGGAAATGTGCAGCACTCGACGTGGTTGGGGAGGACGAGATGTCTGACGATCACCTCTCCAGAAGCATAGGCCAGCAGGTGGTTTCGAGATACCACCTCAAAGTATCTGCGTACCCCAGAGAGGCGCTCAGCACACTCATCGTTTCCATACTTGAAGTCTGGAAGCCAGACATCTATCACATCCGAGATCAGGCTCATTGTCTCGGTCGAACAGTATAGGTTTGAGTTCCACAACTGAGTGACATTCGACGTCTGGTGGAGCATGGAGGCCAGGATCGTATGGGTATTCGGGATTGGGTCTCCTCCCACGTAGTTGATGTTCAGTGCGCCCTCCTGAAAGAGAGATTCTGCAACCATGGCCAACTTCTGAGGAGTGACCACGTATCCCGCTCGCGGATTTGTCGAGATGTCCTCGTTCTGACAGAACACACAGCCGAAACAACATGAGGCAAAGAAGATAGTGCCGCTGGGAACCAGAGGCGCCTCCTCGCCGGTGTGTAAGAAGGCCGAGGAGACTCTGGACTCGGCGCCAAGACGACACCACCCACGACCGTCGCGTGTCCTGTCGACCCCACATCTCCGCTCGCAGAAATGACAGGAACGCAGGACTCTACCGGCAAGTTCAGACTTGAGATGAAGCAGGCTGGTCATGCCCGGCTCGAGGTCAGAAGGACTTGCCTCTCCAGCATCAATGCAACGTACGTGATCACGAAACTCCTTCGAGAGTCGCTGATGGTACCTCCAGAGCTCGTCGGTTTCGGAATCGGGGGGTATTGTGGCGGCATACTGTTTGGCAAGCAGGTATTTCGCAGTGCGACTTCCGTCAATTATGTCACGGTAGCGGGCGAGTCTGCTGAGTGCTTCAGGGTCCCTCCACACACGGGTTGCATCGGGTCGTAAATATTTCCACATCCCACAGTATGTAAGAACTGGAAACACTTAATATGTATGCTCCATTCGGTACGGAACTGGATCGAAATCGGTGGCTGATGAAGATATGCTCCCCAGAGTTCAGGGGTAATCGACATAGAAAACGATTTGCAGGGATGGCCCAGGTAGATTGATATTTCCTGGCCCTAGCTCTCTCCTGAGTCATGTTCTGACTGCAGCGATATCATGGGCTCCCTGTCGTTGTTGAGTCAGAGAACGAACTGAGTGATGTGCAAGTGTTCGTCATTCAGAATCGAGACCATGGTAATGAGCCACCCACATCTGGCGCAATGCTATTCCTTTCCGGGTCAGGAGTGGTCTATATCAGTACGGTCCTGATGCTTCTGCTGCAGTTTATGTGTACCGTCTTGCTATCTCATCGGCTGGGAGATCAGGGCATTGGAGCTGTATCATTTGTCCTGCGTCTGGTGTCCGTCCCCGTAGCTCTGGTGGGACTGGGTCTTCCGACCATTGTGTCTCGTTATGTAGCGTCGAGAGTGGAAGATGATCACTCATCGGTCATGGCATCATCAGTCGTCCCGCCAATGTTCTTGTCCGCTGTTGTTATTGCCGCTATCTGGATCACCGCCGAGCCAATAGCCATGCAGACAGGGGACCTAGGTCTTGGACCCCTAATCGTTCTGGGATCATTCATAGTTCCGCTGGGGGCCACAAGTGCGATTGCAATGTCCTTTGTGCGAGGAAGAATGCAGTTCAAGAAATATGGTGGGCTGCTCCTGGTTGCGCCCGTAACAAACCTTCTTGTAATTGTACTCATGTACGATGCACTCACCCCCTTGACTGCAATAGCCGCGTCGCTGGTGGCCAGCGCAGCTGCAGTGGTTGTTTCGATTGCCAACACGCCCAAGGTGGCATGGGGTCTGCCCTCGAGAGCGATAACGTCACAACTACTGATATCAGGTATCCCCTTGCTGCTGGCCAATCTCGCAGGTTCGCTCCTCGATTCTACTGGGACCATTGTTCTGGGGGTCTTGACTAATGACATGAGTATTGTAGGTGCCTACTCCAATGCCTTTGTGGTCGCGTCTCTCATAAGGTACTTGGCAGAGCCCCTTTCAGTCATACTGTTGCCTATATCAGCGGCTGCTTTTGCAAGCTCGGCAACGAGTGAACTGAGAGTAGTAGTTTCAACTGCACTGAAGGTGATCACAGTAGTCTACGTGCCGTTCTGCCTGATCGTTTCAGTGACTTCTGGTGAGGTCCTCACAATACTGTTCCCGATTGAGTTTGTTATTGGGGCGCCTGTTCTGACCATCCTCTCTCTCTTCAGCCCTGCCATCGCCATCCACTTTCTATTCTGGCGTCTGCTTGTGGCCAATGGCAACACATTTGCTGCCGGAGCCGTATATGTTGTGGCCTCTGTTCTGAACATCCCCCTGTGTGTTCTAATGACGCACTATCTGGGCATCATTGGTCCTGCCCTTTCCACTGGGACAACATTCTTGACAATGGCAATTGGGAGTGCCGAATTGGTCAGGCGGAAGGTCGGAATTCGGGTGGACCCAAGCCTCTCTCGCATCATAGGAGCGATAGTGTTTCTAGTCATGACGACTCTCTGGCATAGGGCCGTGATCTTCCTGCTTGGACAGATTGAGATTCGTTCGGACATTCTGGTTATATGTGTCGTGGGTGCAGGTGCACTACTTGCACAAGCCATTCTCAAACCCATTTCATCTTCGGACAGAAACTTCGTCATGCGAATGATGGATGGATTTCCTGGTCCTGTCAAACGTCTAATGGAATTGCTGATGGCCCCATTCACATCAAGAGCAGGCCAAAGGAATCGTACGTGAATGAAGGAGGAATCTTCCTCACGGGAGATTGTACGCTGATCTCAGCACTGCTGCTGTCCGTGCAAGCCCCAGAAACATCCAACTGTCTGCCCACCTCGGGCTTCGAAGACTACTCTTGCCTAGTAGATACCTGCGGGACATGAAACTCCCATCCGGTTCCATCATTGCGCCTCTTACATATCTCCAGATCGTCAGAGCTGTCTTCAGACCGAAACCCATGATCTCATGACACAGGGCGAATGTGCATATGCCCTGAGCGGCATCATGGATGCACCTGGGAAACCTTCTTTTCCTGTTGAACCGTGGCGCACCATTCGTTTCAAACATGGTCTTGTAGAACGATATCCCTCGCCGGATACAGTCAGCCAACCGTGTCTCTGGCTGAAGCCGGTAGATTTCGATCAGTGATTCCAGAATGAAACCTGTGTGATAATTGTCGACTATGTTTGACCTGGGGGGCCTGAAAGGATAGTAGTACCACGACCCATCAGGTCTCTGATTTCTCACTATGAAATCTACAGAGGCACTGGATAGTTTCTCTGCTTCTGTGTACCCCGTTTCGACATAGAGTGCCTTCAGAAAAAGGGCGGCGAAGGCGCTTGCATTAGTTATCTGAGCGGGCACGAGGGGAGAATAGTGAAAGCAGAGTGAGCCATCTGAGTGGACTGTGTAGCCATTTTCATTCATGATATACTCTCCTGCCTCTACAGACCTCTCGAGAAGAACCTCATTACGAGTGATCTTGTATGCATCAAGGAATGCCAGACCCACCAGAGATGTTATGAGCACAGACGGACCACCGGCGGGGAATAGCCATCCCAGGGCGGTTTTCCACGTGTAGCTGGCTCCCCACGAAGGATGCAGTGTACTTGTGTTCCTCAGCCTCCAGATATGGTCGCACAGACTTACTATGTCGACATCACCAAGGACTCCCACGTGATTTGTTCTTAACGTGCAGTACCCTCGTACTGCGATGGCTGCAGCCTTGGGCTCAGGCCTCTCTCTGATCTGTAGTACTCTCTGAAACCATCTGTAGTTTGTGAATGGTACTCCAACACCCCCGTCAAGAAGATAGAGAAGTGTTTCGGGGCTAATGATTGGAACATGAAGATTGATGAATGCCTCCTGAAAGTGGGCGGGATCAATACCACTCCAATGCTTCGGCCAGTAGTGCCCATGGAGTACTTCCAGCTGCTGTCTAATAGTATCAAGTTCTAGTGTGACCGTCGACAAGGGAATGATACCTCATCTCACGGAGCTAAACAGCTCGTTGTAGGCACTCAGCAAATGTGGCTCGTACAGTTCCCAGCAGAAGTGGTCCTCGAAGACTTTTCTAGCATGTCGCCCAATCTCTTCCAAGTCATCCCGAGAAGCGATCTGTCTAAGGGCACAGACTATTGCACGAACGCTGTCCGAGTCCGTGACGAACCCCAGTGAGTATTCCTTGACAACTGTCCCGAGTTCGCCTATGTCTGTGGCCAATACAGGTGTTCCCACAGCAGCCGCCTCGAAGACTTTGTTTGCACATGCGTAGTAGTGGTTAATCTTTCTCTTGCTCGTGAAGACGACGGCGATCGAACATGACGCAAGCGTGTGTGGCACGCGTGTTGCGGGCAGTTTCCCAAGAAAGATGATCTTTCCATCACTCTTCTTTGCGTGGTCCTGAATGCTTGTCGACAATGGTCCCCATCCAGCAATCACAAGACTTGACTCAGGACAGGATTTGTTGAAACACTTGAATGCCTCTATGAGTTCTTCCAGATTCCTGTCCTCGAGTAGACCTCCTACGTAACCAACTGTAAAACGGTCTGGCTTCTTGCGGACGACCCCCATTCCATAGTTACGCGAAGGAACATTTCTCAGACTGATGGCTCTGCGCCCCGTCAAGGAGTTCATTCTCTTGACCATCATGAGCCCTGTCGTGAGTATCAAGTCCGCCTTCTTGGACAAGATTCTCTCAACGGCGTCTATCACGATTACGATTATTCGTGGTACTGTGGGAGAGAACATGCCAGTGTATATCTCATGTACGTCGTATACCAGTTTGGCACCGCTCATACGAGATAGCAACCATGCTACCGGAAGCGTATCGAAGTCATTTGCATGTATCACTGATGTCCCCGCCAATAAGTCCTTGCTCTTCCTGAGACACCAGATGTTGTACTGGGAAAGGCGAAACAGGGAACGGATCCACCCCGGTTTTCTTGAAAGCCACCTGGGTTCACTCAATTGCAGACGCATAATAGGCACCCTGCTCGCTACGGTGTCAGGCAGCTGTCTAGGCTGTCCGCCCGTTCCCACAATTATCACGTTGACCCCTCTGGAGAACAAGGACATTGCCTCCTTCTCCACTCTGGGGTCCGGATTAACATCATTTGTGACAAGCATGACTACGCGGAGCATCGGGTCCACCCGCATTTCCTTGGCCAAAAACGTTGCTGTTCAAGTCAGTAGAGCGTCGCGATCCAGTAACGCCTGCAGAGGACGACACAGAAGCGATGATGCTGTAGCGACCTCATTAAGGTCGATTGGAGTTAGTCGTGCGATCCCGTCGATGAAGGCTTTGGCATTTGGATACCTGCAGCGGGGAGAGACGAGACCACCTCTTGAGAGGTTCCGGATTATCACATCAGTATGAACAAATGGATCCGCCGGCAGACTGCACTCCCTTCCGGAACCGCGTGGGTGGGTTGTCTGACACCGTAAGACTCATGCCGCGGAGGACGATGGTCGGACACTCGGGGATATTTCAGGAAGACTGTATGTCGCAGATTTACAACTGAGTTGTATGTATCGTTCCCAGGACATCCCAAAGTCCAGTTGGACATGCGAAATGACAGAGGAGAGAACGGATCAAGTCCCCGACCAGATAGGCAAAGTCATTCGTCACACAATGAGTTCGTTCATCACCTCTCTGGTTCGTCGGGTCCTGCGGAGAAAGGCTCTTATGTGTGACAACGATATGACCATCAGGGGGAAGTATGGTCGGTCTTGATGTAGCCCTAGTTTCGTTGATCCCTCCGTTCCTCATGGTCGCATCTGGGGTAGTACTCGAGAGGACAATATCCAGTCGCCTAGGTTCTACGTCGATTCCACAGAAGATACTGTTATGGGTGTCCTTCGGCTACACGCTCTTTCTATTGCCTTATGTGTTAGTAGGAATCCTTACGAGTGCACTGCGTGCGTTCGTAATACTCCACTCGTTCCTTGTAATAATTGCCATGATAGTAGTCCGGTCAAAGATGCTCCGCATGTTGAGAGCTGTTCCACTTGTTCTGAAAAGTTGGTTTCGGAGTGCGAATACCATTGTTGTATGGGCCTCTGTGAGCTATGTCATGTTTGGACTGAAGACTTTCTTCATGTGTCTGCTGGGACCTATCGTTTCGGGCGATGCAATGTACCTTTGGCTCTCGATGGCGCGCGTGTTCTTCAATATGAATCAGATACCCATGTATGATCCCTACCATTTTCTTCACTATAACGCCGAGCCTGGTTCCTCCGCCCTGTATTCATGGGGCCTGTTCATTGTTGGATCAGCCGAACCGGAGACATTTCGTGGTATTCCGATTCCATTCTTTCTTTGCATTCCCCTGGCGGTTTTTCATATCACAAGAGAGTGGGGATCAAATGAGAAGGCGTCATATGTGGCGCTAGCCCTTGCATCGTATCTTCCTTCGCTCGATTACTTGGTATATGCATATGCTTTCTATGTGGACGCAATTGCATCTCTCATTTCGCTCACTGCAATTGCTGCGTGGCGAAGCGCAATCGTCAAGAAATCTAACCTATGGGGTTTCATTGCAGGACTACTTCTGGCCACTGCAACTCTCAGCAGATACCATCTTGGAATCTTGGTTTTGCTGATAATGTTCATACAGATGCTTGCTCTACTAGGGAACTCCCGGTATGCACGAGTGTTCTCGGTACTGACAATAGTATGTATCGTGACCACTCTCGTACTTCTGGGAAACGGAAAATGGTCATTTCTGTCTAATCCGATCTCAGTCATGTCATTCATACTCTTGACCGCAGTATTGATCTGGTTCTGGAATACTGAGAGCTTCGATCGTTTTACCTGCTCGAGAGACCTGGCAAGATTGGTCCTGTCACTTGCGGCTGGTGGAGCCCTATCATTGATATGGGGTGTCCGAATGTTAGCCAACAAGGGGGCTCTATTCGGCATAGAGTTGTTCCGGCTGTACAGACCTAGCGAAGAAACCACGAAGATTACAGATCTGCTGAATCAGGCCATCGGGGACGTCAGTAGTGCTCATTACTTCACTCTGCTCACTCCTATCGGTTTCGTTTTTCACTTTCTTGCAAACGGATACTTCGTCTGGTTGTCGTTTCTGATGATCCTTGTATGCGCTGCAAGGAGGACTGGCGGAGGCGCGATCTGGTGCAGTGTCGTGTGGTACATTGGATATCTCTCACTTCTCGGATACTACCCCTCGGGCAGACACTTGATTCCGTCTTTCCTATTCCTGTGCTCGGCCTTGGCAATCGGCATGGTGTCTCTGTGCAGCAGTCTATCCTCGACCAGATTCAGATGCAGCTGTACTGTCCTCGTAGTACTCTTCTGCCTCACATCAGTTCCCCAGATGATGACCACAGCACTCGCTGTGCGCGCACTGGGGCTACAGGACGACCCGCTGTATTCCTTGATGGTCATTCCGTATACCACAAACTTCGGGTGGAACACCACGCCCAATTTGGTTCTACATCTTGCGTCAGTCGGTCTGGTTCTAGCTTCGGGAGGTCTTCTCCTTGCCTTCTTGTTTGGGAAACTCTGTCAACAGAAGCAACCAACTAGTCTAGTTCCGTATGTTATTCTAGCACTGGTCCTCTCGTCGTCGTCACTAGCACCACTCATAGCACACTCGATCTACATCACAGGGGGGGATCTGACCCGCTATGACGACTTGGGCAGCTGGAATCGATCCGATCACAATCTTGCCCGTTATCTGAAGAATATCACTGGTCCTGATGATGTGATCTTGACGTATGGAGATGTGGTCCTGTCCTATAGAGGTTTTAGAGTCATTGATCTGTTTCGTGGCGGATTGTATGCAGTTCCCCTGCTACATAACCTCACAGACCCGGAAGAGATACATATACGACTGTGGGAGTATGGGATACGGTTTGTCGTGATTCCCTCTCCTAGAAGCTATCTATATCCTAGCTACTGTCGCTTCGTGGACGTAATTCCATTTCCCGAAGTGGTTGTGAGTTCAAATGAGGGATGGTTTCTCTGTGAATACTCTTGGTGGCGCATCTATGCATTGGAGCCTCCAAGCCCACCTCCGTAGAGTTCCAGAGGACTTGTCACTCCAATCATGTCATATGACGCATAGGACTCCCACCACACAGACATCGACGACACAGACTCCCCCTTACTCTCAAGGGTGAAGCCTCGCTGTGGCAACGTTTCGTATGTTTGGGATATCAAAACAGATGTGCAGAGACCAGGCCAGTTCTGTATTGTACTTAGACTCTTCACATCCTCCCGCCCATTGCGACGATGCGCTTAGTTCCGATAGTGGGTCGGCTGACTCTGACGGTACACCGTTGACAGAGATGCGCCGCAGGATTCGTAGTGACTTCAGAAGAAGATCACCTACTGCACGGTTCCGACCCTTGGATATGTTTCCAGAACCCACAAATCCGACTGATGGCTATTACCAGTCGGAACGGTACCTGACCACATTGGGCCCCCTACATACAGGGTCGTACACGATCACTTTTTGGAGGTACCATCGACTCACAGGCCTTAACCTTTGGTCTACTGACCAGTCAGGATACAGTCAAGATCCTCTCGTACAGGTCGCTAAGCTCCGATGCAATTAGTTTCCACGAGTACTGTTCTGCTCGCGCTCTCGCCCCGGCTGACAGATGTCTGGAGAGGGTTGGATCATTCCAGATTGTAAGGACTGCCTGTGCGAGTGAGCCCGGATCTGAGTGGGGCACAAGAAAGGCCTCCTTCATGTGCCGAGCCATATAGGGTATCTCACCTACTCGGGATGCGATGATTGGTCGGCTGGCAGTCAAATAGGAGGGTATCTTCATTGGAGTCGATATGTCGATACCCCTGTTCTGAAGTGGCCTTCTCGGAGCGATGAGCATATCAGCGACGGCTTGGAATGCAAATGAGTGCTCGTAGTCGACCCATCCGAAAAACTGAACATTCTTACCAAGATCAAACCGAGCGACAAGTCTTCTCAGACTTGATTCTTCGGTACCACGTCCTGCTATCACAAGTCTGATACTTGGGAGGGCGTTTCTCAGC
>JAWAQK010000032.1:0-28108 GCA_038893995.1 Candidatus Thorarchaeota archaeon
CTCTGTCTTAATCGAACTGGCCCTTCTGGCGATATGGGAGGTACTCCGGACCGAAGATCTCTCTGCCCATCACTATCTTCTGGATGTGGGCACCGCCCTCGGCTCCGATGGTATATGACCTCACTCCCCTGTAGGACGCCTCCAGCGGACATTCCTTCGTGTATCCGAATGCACCCATCCATGTCATCGATCGGGTGATTATGTCCAGTGCATCGTGGGGAGTCCGATACTTTGCGGCAGCAGTCCATTTGGCAATGTCGAGCTTTGTGACGTCCTTGCTCTTGTCCCTGTAATGCCGGTCCCATGCATTGGCGGCACGATAGGTCAACAGTCGATCCGACTCAAGAGCCATCCAGGAGTCCACTGCCTCAAACATGATACCCTCGAAGGCAGCTAGCGGCCGACCGAAGGCCTTCCTCTGCTTCACGTAGTCAACGCCGATGTCAAATGCGGACTGGGCTGCACCCAGGCAAGTCGCAGAGATGAGGCACCTTGCAGCAGAGAAGCCCTCCATGGCCATGTAGAAGCCCTTTCCACGTTCACCGATGATGTAGTGCTTCGGGATCTCAACATTCTCGATGTTGAAGCCACCGGTTGAAACGCCCATTCGGCCCATGTCCTCGAATAGTGTGGTGGTTATTCCCTTTGTAAGTCCATTGCCCATATTGAGCGGCAGAATGAAGGCATCGAAAGCCTTGTGGTCGCCCTTCGGGTCAGACTTTGCAAGCGTCCAGTATACGCCGCCGTATTTCTCCGACTCTCTAACGCCGCTTATGTAGACTTTCTCGCCATTGACAACAAAGCCATCCCCCTTGGGTCGAATTACAGTCTTGGTCGTATTGACCAGGTCGGAACCGCCCGTGGGTTCGGTGGTGGCAATTCCAAAGAACAGGTCACCCTTCGTGACTCTCGGGAGAATCTCACTCTTGGCCTCTGGAGTACCGTACATGTCGAATATCAGCGCCCATGAGGCTTCAACAAGATACATGACTGGCAATGCAATGGAGAGATCTGCTCTCGCCAGCTCCTCAGCTGCAATGCAGGCCATTGTCATCGATAGCCCTGCACCGCCGTACTCCTCTGAAACAGTTGGAGCCCAGAGCATCTGCTCGCCCATTCTCTTGACAAGGTCGCGCGGGATCTCGTGGGTCTTCTCATCGTAGGTCTTCCACACAGGCGCGACGTACCTCTGAGCGAACTCGCGGACTGACTCGCGAAACATCCGCTCCTCATCAGACTCTTCAAAATGCATGGTCAACTACCTCTTTTCTTGATGGCGGGCGTTTCAGGAAATGGCCACCTTATAGATACTTCGTCTGAGGCCAGGCAATTGTCGAACCGGTAAAGACAGTGCATGGAGGTCTTAGGAGTCGTCTGGGTCTTCGACCCAGTCTAGGGATAGCGTTCAGAGAAAGAGAGAGGGGAGAGATCCCCTCTTGATCTATTGTAGGCGACTGTTTCTGGCCCGAACGTAGGCGACTCTAATCACGATGATACCCAAGGAGCCTATGGCGAACGATATCACAATGACTGTGTTGACAAAGCTCCAGACAGTGCCCGGACTCACTCTTGGGTATGCTATGTACACAGGGTCGTGAGCTATCGAGTGGCCGCTCCACTTGGCATAGCACGAGCTGTAGTAGTAGGAAACAGAGGACCAACCGTATTCTCCCGTGAGTTCGGATGAGGCTGGTGCTGCAAGGTCTGCCTGACCATATGCATATCCGGGGTAGACAGCAGTACCGACAGGGTAGGTGCCTCCATCGCCGCCCCACACATAGGTGCCACCGAACTGAATGTCCAGGAATGGTCTACTCATGGAGTCGAATACCAGTGTACCTCCTGGTATGTCAATAGCTCTGGTGGAGTCTGTTAGTAATGGAGCATCTGGTCGAGACTCGTTCTGAGTGGGTTCTGTCGAGTTCCAGGTCAATGGCTGTAGGTCGGCGCTCGAGAAAGAGCTCCAGTAGTTCACCGACAGACCAAGTCCATGAAGTTCAGGCAGTATGTTGCCAGTAATGGGGTCCACAAAATTGCCCAGGTACTGATCAATCTTCAGCGTGATTGCCTCTTGGCTGACCTCGAATCTGTAAGTCAGCTTCATGCTCTCCAGCGACGCAGGAATCTCTGCGAACCCTTGGAACCCTAGGTATGAGCCTCTTCCAGACTCTAGGACGTCTACAAGATAGACCACAGGAGACCCTCTTGACAACATCCCGGTGATGTTGACCACCTCGGCACTCCACTCCAACTGTCCATTGTCATTGATGTGAGGCGTGACGACCTCTCCAAGAGAAGCGCTGGACGGGTAGAAGTCAAACACAAGCTCTGACAGGGTCGAGTTGAGTACCTGATACACGTAGTCAGGCACACCATCCAGATCGTAGTCGACGGGGAATTCACTGTATACCATATCCATGATACCATTAGAATTGCTGTCGTTGAAGACACTCAACCCAGCAAAGTAGTGGTTCATCCGTTCAATACGGTTCTGCTGTAGGAGCATCTCGTTGACATCAAAGCCAAAACTGCGATACTCACTGTTTCCCATGTACTCCTGTGGCTCCACATAGTACGGTGCCCATGAGTATTCGTCTGAGAGACGGGGCATGACCAGGTAAGGATCAACGGTCTGCCAGTTGGTGTCATACCAGGTGTAGTTCTCGGAGTAGGCCCAGTGGGAATACCAGTAGTCATAGTAGAAGCCTGAGTACACAAACACCTCGTCGCCCGTGAGCGCGTCCAACTGTGGATTCCAGTAGATTGTCCAGATGTCCAATTCGGAAGATGTAGTGCCGAGCCAGCGTACATAGGAGGCATCAGGATCGACGATTATGGATACCAGCAGATTGGTGAACTCCCAGCGAAACTCGTACTCACCTGAGCCCCTGACCTCAATGAGATAGGTGTTGTTGTAAATGTCGTACAGGGAGTGGTAGTACAACCAGTCTCCACGGTAGGAGTAGGTATAGTTCCAATCGTCGCTGCTCTCATTCCACCAGTGCCAGTATAGATATACACCAGGGGCCATCTCGCTGAACGGTCCTGCGACTTGCCTCGTCGTAGCTCCCGGCTCAACTGTCACTGCAGACGAATGCACTGATACAGCTCCTAGTGCCAGAAGAAGGACCAGTGCCGTCGCACAGTATCTTTGTGAATGTAGACTCATTCATGGATCACCTCGAAATGCTCGTGGAGAATGGAGTAACAGTGAAAGATAGAGCTTCTCTATAAACAGTTCATTACAATCTCATAGTAGGGGGCAATTAACCCTGATGTACTGAATATCGAAGCTCAATGAGACCTCGATCGTTCGTTTGGTGATATGAGTGACTCAATATGGCATTGGAGATTTATCGCACCACCGACCGCCGTAGTATCACGGTTTTCTTACGTCCATCGATCTCTCTCTCGATGATCTGCTTGCGTTCAAGGGAAGATAGGGCCGTACTCAGGGTGGACTTGCTCACACCCACTGCTCGCCGAATGTCATCCTGCGTCATGCGAGCTCCGTGCTCCTCAAGGCAGTTGAGGATCCGTCTCTCGACATTGTTGAGCGCCACGAGAATGACCTGTTCGGTGGCAGAGTCCTTTGACGGCTCCAACGAGTTCATGACTCTCAGCTCCAGGTCAACTATCTTCTCTTGGAGTCTGAGGATGAGTAGTGCAAGTGTCGCTAGGACTGCCAGAAGTGAGATCACCAGCGCAGCGGTAGTCGCCAAGAGTACTACCTCAAGCCCGATTGATCGGGACATGAACCACATCCACAATGCGGCAAACATCATCACGAGAGACAACAACACGAGCAGTACGTCATCACGTCCGATCCGTTGGGGTCTTCCTCCTGACATGCGAACCAATCGCTCAGGCGCAGTTCCCACTAATAGGTCTGTCTGACGACGTACCGGCGGAGTACAATAGTGGGGAGTCCGTGAGGACCACGAGTGATGGCCACTTCCGCCAGTCGTGTCGACCTGTCATGAAATCACATGAGATTAGAGGTGGACTGCGATATGTGAGATGTCAGGGGCTGGTCCTCATGATGCGAGGCCACGCGCCCGGTCCATGCGACCGCCTACGTGCAGCTGAAGGGAACCAGCCCACTCACATGCTCTCTGATTCAGACGCTCACTCTTGTTGCTGCTCACTGGAAAGACGAGACGGCCCCTTCAATAGGACAACCGCGACAGCAGCTAAGACCAGAAGGACCATGTACGTGAGACTGGCGAGATCGGACTGAGTGACCGGAGTCAGTGAATGAGAGAGGTTGAGGCTAGTGTGGAACAGCAATGCAGTTGCGACGCTGCCCCCGGTGCTATTGAACAACCAGGTCATCAGGACTGACACCGCCACTGCAGACACCAAGAGCTCCCAGAACGGTCGTGCATAGTACATCTCCGAGAACACAAAGAATAGCGGCATATGCCAGCAGGCCCATACCACACCTAGGACAATGCTCGACACAAGCGCACTGAAATCAGCCTGAAGTCTTGGTAGTGCATATCCTCTCCATCCAAACTCCTCACCGAGGGGCCCGTTCAATACAAGGATGATCACGAATGCTATAGGGATCCAGAAGATCAGGTCAGTGGGGTCTCCTCCCCACATGTACGACGGGACAAGGCCTCCAAAGGCGATACCAACTGACAGTGATACCAGACCAAAAAACGGGAGCAGGAGGAGCATGGGGAACAGGTAGATCCTACTGAAGTCCAGTATTTTTGCGCGACCTAGCAACGCCCTGACGCCAGCGGTCCCGCCCTCTCCATATGATAGGACGATCGAGATTATGAGGGGACCGAAGGGGGCAGGATTGAACGGACTGTTCAGGAATCCTGAGAGAGGATGAGGCGATAGGAAACCTACGTGCTCTAGCACCATCGGGATCCAGAATATCCATGAGAACAGGTAGGTCAGCAACACGAACAGGACTGCTTGACTCGATGTGGTGCTCATCATGACTGTCTCGATCCTCGGAAACAATCGGAGGGGATTTATCGCTTTCGTCTTGTTGTTAGAATGATCACCCACTGCCAGAGGACATGGTCCAACATTCTTGAATTGCAGCTGTCTGATTTGAGCGGGCCACATGGACACAGAAATAGACATGCGTATGAAAGCTAATGGTTGGTGAGGGTTGGTGCGCCCGCCGGGACTCGAACCCGGGCCGGCTCCGTGGCAGGGAGCCATCATAGCCCCTAGACAACGGGCGCTCCAAGTTCCTTCCCGGCCCGACGATGTTAAAAAGCTTGTCGGGGCAGTCAGACTTCATTATGTGGTATGGTCTGCAGACAAGGCAGCAGGGACTTGGTCAGCTCAGCGTGGTCAAACGGCTGTGACATCTTATGCTCGAGGAGGAATCAGGACCTGCTGAGGCATGAACAGAGGGGATCTGCGAGCTCACTGTATCTCGCATAGGACGCCATGCCCGTGAGTACTTGCCACTCAAATGCGGAGCTGCCCCACAGCGGCGTCTTATGCGAAGACAGTGTTGAGTAATGTTTATATATGTGCCATACATAGTACTATTTGTTGCACAGTACAGTGCCATGTCTAATGGTATACGCTGTATAGCACAGGCATGGTGGCCAGGAGTCGACATGAGTAGAGAATCGAGAAAGGTACAGGATGAATTCGAACGCTGGTCCAGAGAAACCAGGCGCGGAGCAGCAACTCTGGCTGTTCTTGCGGTGGTGGACAGATCGCCATCCTACGGCTATGAGCTCGTGAAGCATCTTGAACAGACTGTGACTTTCCTTCAGCTTGAGGAGGGCACCGTGTATCCAATCCTTCGAAGGCTCGAGGAGAGACTGCTGTTGCGAAGTGAGTGGAACTACGACGATCCTACCAAGCCTAAGAAGTACTATCGCATCACGGAGGAGGGCAAGAGAGCTCTCGCGATGATGACAGAGACATGGTTTGTGCTGGCAAGTGAGATGAGGAAACTGCTAGGAGGAAGTTAGCGCAATGTCAGACTCACCAACAGAGATCATTGAGAAATACCTCGAGAGAGTCAGACTGTATCTCCCCATTGGCTCGGAGGACCGTCTGGCTGAGATGAGGACCCACCTGATTGAGGAGGCAGAGAAGCTTGGACAGGGAGAAGTTACGCATGGGTCCGCAATGTTGGCAGTAGAGAGGTTTGGAGACCCCAGAGACGTTGCAAACGAGTATGCTCGTCTGGGCAGGAAGATGGGACCAATACCGTCGGAATACGTGGTCGCAGTACTAAGAACGATGATCATCCTTGTTGCAGTCGGTTTCGCTTTCCTGATGGGGTCGTATGTCGTTGGGATTGCCTTGAGCGCATATTTGCCTGAGGCACTGCCATTCGTGCCTTACCTGTGGTATGCAGTCCTCGGAATCGCAGTACTGGGCATACTCTACGCTGTAGTGACTGTCGGCCGGATCAGGCTGCTACACAAGAATAGGCCTCCCAGCGAGAAGACTGCTCTCGAGGAAATACTAGGGGTGGGAGTTGAGGCATTCCAGCCAAGTTCACGTCTGGACATCCTCTTTGAGTGTGCCCTTTGTGCGGTCATGGCCTCCATACTGGCACTCCCGCGAATTCAGTCGCTGTTTGCCAGTGCTTTCCTGCTTCCGCTAAACTTCATCGTGGCACTCCTTGTGCTGTCAGCCATTATCCGCCTGGTCCAGTTTCGGATCGGGGAGAACAATGTGATCCTGTTACTCACCGCCCTGACCAGCGCGGCATGGGTCCTGTTGTCCTTTGTGCTGATCAACTTCAGGTTTCCACTTCAGTATCTGATGGTCACATACGATGGGATTGTGATGATCATACCCCTTGACAGCCTCGTGGTCATGGAACCCGTCCTGTCGGTCGTCTTTGCCACGATCTGGATAGGAATAGTGTTCATCATAGTAATGACCAGCGTGTGGGACATGATGCTCTCAGCAGCAAAGATGACGATGTACATGAAACAGGGCCGAACATGGTGGTGGAGAGGAACATGGGGACCGGACAGGGTGTTCGGAAAGCACATCCCACCCAGGGAGTCAACCAGACCAGACGCTGAGACACTCTGATCAATGGCAGGGGTAGGGGGGGCCTGCATCTTCTCTTGACGATCGGCACGGGGGCAAGTTACCCCGATTCGGGCAGGGGCAAGGTTAAGAGTCAGTGCATACCACTCGCCAGACCGGATGTCTGGAGTACCGTCGGGAATTAAGAAGAGCATCATGCGCGCCCTCTATGAGAACAGGCTGATCCTTACTGCGCAGCGCGACAGACCGGAGGGATGGAAGCTGATCTCTGGAGTCTGGAGCCCGTTCTACATTCAGCTGAGACTGGTAAGTTCGTATCCACCGGTACTCAGGATGGTCGGTGAGGCAATCGCGGCGATGCTGAAAGAGGAGGCTCCTGAGGTCAATCGACTTGTCGGGATAGCCTTCGCGGGGATCCCGATCGCCACAGCAGCATCAATCGCGTCCGGAATCCCAGCCTGCCACACACGAAAACTTGTGGGGGTAAGGTCTGAACAAGAGATGGAACAGGCATTGAGGGAGTATGGTCAACATGCCCTCGTAGAGGGAATACTGGAGGAGGGAGATGTCGTATGCCTTGTCGACGACCTAGTCACCGGACTCGACAGCAAGATTGCAGCAAGGAAACAGGTTCTCGCAGAGGCAGGGAAGAGGGGAATCCGGAATATCGTCTGTGACGATGTCGCTGTGCTGTTGGACCGGCAACAGGGAGCCCAGGATGCTGCCAGGAGAGAGGGTATCAGACTCCACTCTGTCATCAAGTTCTTGGACGAAGGACTGCCACTCATAAGAGACCTGATGTCTGACGCAGAGTACGAGAGCATAATGACATATCTGACCGGAAGCAAGGCAGGCCAGTGTCCCGTCGGATGATGGAGAAACGGATTTCTAGAGTGCAAGCGTATGAGGGACAGGATGAGCCAGCGATGAGTGTTGACAAGAAGACGATTGAGAACATGCTGAACCTGGCCCTCGCCACCTCACTCAATCATCTCGATTTCTATCTCAGTGCGTCGAACGAATATGAAGATCCAAAGACAAGGGCCCTGCTGATAGTGATGGCAGAACTGGAGGAGGAGATAGCGGCGTCGATCGAGGAAATGATGATCCACGGTATTGCCACTGCCGTCCAACAGGCCGCCAAGTTCAACCCGGACGAGGGCCCAGACGAGACACCCTTCGACCTGCGCCGTGCAGAGCAGGACAAACGGATCTATCTGTGCAACAAGATCCTAGACCTTGAGATCAAGGGATACACGTTCTATCTCTCTATAGCAGCCCGTGCCAAGTCTGAGCTCATCAGTAGACTGTTTCAGCACCTGGCCATGTTGAAGGCCAAGCAGATCGACCGAATCAGGCGCGTCTGCCAGACCTTCTGACCGCGCTCTTCGTCAGAACACGTGTTCCAGTTTTTTCGCAAATTTTTGTCTATTAGAATAGAACAATGAATAAGTATATAAGATAAGTTGTGTCTATATGGAGTGCCAGTGTTTCAGTGATGAGAATGCTCGACCTTCTCCATGAGAAACGAAGGGGTGGGCGTGGAAGGTGAATGGAATGAGCCTCGAGAAGCCGATCTGCATAGGCCCGGTGACAGTCGACGACTACAGCCAGTTTCGTGATATGGCAAGACGAGCTGCCCTGATTGTGTACAGACCCGAGTACTTCAAGACGCCGTTTCGCGACGACGCAAGGCGATTGAAGCGTGTCACAGTTGCAGCAGTGGGTGTCAGGGTCAACGGGATTCCGATGACATTCAGGTACGTCCTGTCCTATGAGGACATGATAGACCCATCCGTGCCCCTTCGTGACCAGTCGGATGATATCTCCAAGAGGTTGCTAGACATTGTCAGCGAGATCGAATCATCCCCAAATGTCATTCGTGGTTCGGTCGATGTAGAAACCTCGATGGGGGAGCTGCTAGCAAGAATCCAGACCGCCGGGCCCGAAGTGGCAGATTGATATGCACTTGAGAGAAACTTAATCACAGACTGTGGCTGACGCAGTTCAGGGGTGAGAACTCAGTGACATCTCCGGAACCAATCGAAGAGATTGTGCCCAGAATCCTAAAGAACTTCTCTGCAAGCCCCAGAGGTTGGAGAGTGATTCAGACACCCACCGGGGAGGTGCTCATCTCAGGCCCTGAGTCTTCGTACCAGCTGAAACTGATCCCCCTTGATCCATTCCGATTCACGGGAGCAGGTATAGAGATAGACAATGCGGATAGGGGACCAGACTGGTTCAACTCATCTCCGGAGTTTGGAGTGCGCCCTCTGAGTGATAGAGACGTGTCGGCGTTACTGGGGACGATAGCGGACCCAGATTCATTCCTGCCCAGGATCCAGAGACTGTTCCAGAGACCACCAGTCAGTCCGTCATCGACAGAACTCCAGGACGTGAGCCACGTCATTACAGGCCCGGTGATATCCAGACCCAATCTCACCGACGTTGTATCAGTTTCAGAGGAGGTCCAGGAATTGCTGGAACACTCTGCAACCAGAATATTCCGAGAGAGATATCCGATGAGGGCGGGAATGTACATCTAGAATGCGACTATTGGCCCAGTCAGTGGTGGGCCGGGCCGGATTTGAACCAGCGATCCCCGCACTGTCAATGCGGTATCATAGCCGGGCTAGACCACCGGCCCAACTGGATGACACTCTCTAGGCCGCCATTAAAAACGTTGCGAGACTGTGCCGACAGGGCAACATTACACGGACACGTGGGTTTCACAGTCCTGCTGCAGATGGTGATGTATGAAACGAACCATACATCGATTCGATATCCTAGAGCCCAGTACTGCCAAACCCCGATGACCCCCTCTCGGAGTCAGAAAGAGTTTCCACATTCATCATCTTCACTCTGGGAATGGGACGTATCGCAAGCTGACTGATTCTCATCCCCCTTCGTATCTGGAATACATCGGGACCGAGGTTCACAAGGATCGATTTGACCTCGCCGCGGTAGCCGCTATCAATGGTTCCCGGAGAGTTGAGCACAGTCACTCCATGGTTTGCAGCGAGGCCGCTGCGTGGTCTGACCTCCCCCTCATATCCCTCAGGGATCTCCAGAGCGATGCCTGTGGCGACTGCGTGAAACTCCCCAGGTCTGAGATCGTAGTCCTCCGCGGCGTACAGGTCAAAGGCTGCATCGCCTTCCCTTGCCATTGTGGGTGTCCTCGCGTATGGGCTAAGCAGCCTCACTCTCACTGTTACGGGTTCATCCGGTTTCATGTTCGTATCACCTTCGATGGAGTTCACTGCTGGGCTGGGCCATGTATGTCTTGACATCACGCCCTAGATAGGTTCCTGTGTTACGTCACTTCTGGGATCGAGTGGGCCTCCGTAACGCCGCAGATACGGCGCGTCATCTATCTTGTCATCTTGGCAGACGATCTCGCGCATGCCACGTGCGCAAACAACCGGGCGTACTCACTGGTCACCCGACCGGAACTACGGACTCAGACAATTGTGTATTCCTGCCCCTCTCTGAGTACCACCAAGTTGACGCCCTTTATTCCAGACACACCCGACTTGAACACATCAACACCCTTGTCCCATGTATGCATGGGAATGGCCACCCTTGGATTGATAGTGCGTACAGCTTCAACAGCCTCTGCATTGTCCATCGTGTAGGTGTCTCCAACCGGGAGCAGTGCCACGTCAATGTCCTTCAGCTCTGACATCTCCGGTATGAGATCAGTGTCTCCGGCATGATAGATACTCTTGTCATCAATGGTGATAACGTAGCCAACACCAAAGCCCTTCGGATGGAACGGCTTCCCAGGACTCCTGAACCGTTTGACATTGTAGGCGTGGACCGCACGAACAGATATGTTCTTCACGAAGAGGCTTTCTCCAGGCCTCATGGCTGTAAATCGGAGTCCCGTCTTCTTGGCACAGTCCTCGGGACCAGCTATCACCGTGTCTGGGCCAATGATCCTCGCTATGGCCTCGGAGTGACAGTGGTCGTCGTGCGAGTGAGTCACAAGCACAAGTGTGGCCTTCTCAGTGGGCTCTGCCACTCTCTTTGCCAGTTCACTCGGACGGTAGTAGTCAACATAGACCACACTGGCCTCACTGCGTATCTGGAACCCAGAATGACCCAACCAGCGAATCGAGACTGTCATCTTGTATCGTGGTCAGATATGCAGAACTCACTCTAAAACTCCTCCATTGCCCCGTGACTCCGGTCAACTAGTCTGTGATCAGTGCCCCGTATCAATCGGTTCCTTGCGTTCTACGAAGTCGAGGGCAACCGAGTTTATGCAGTATCTGAGTCCAGTTGGCTCGGGACCGTCGTCAAACACATGCCCCAGGTGACTTCCGCATCTCTTGCATCTGACCTCTATCCTAGACATTCCATAGCTCGTGTCAGTCCGGGTTTCGATGCTGTCCGGTAGGCTCGCCCAGAAACTCGGCCAGCCACTGCCAGAATCATACTTGTTCTCGGAGGCAAACAGCGGGTTCCCACAGCCAGCGCACACGTAGACCCCTGTCTTCTTGTTGTACAGCAGTCTACCAGTAAAGGGCGGCTCGGTACCACATTCTCTCAGCACCCGATATTGCTCTGGTGTGAGCAGCAATTTCCACTCAGAGTCGCTTCGCTCCATCATATCATCTGATAACTATAGTTAATTTTTCGCTGAAAAGGATATCGGAGTGACGATGAAATTTCCCCTGTAACTACGAGACACAGGAGTCAAGGCGATCATAGGAAAACCATAATACACACCGGAATGGAGGGCATAGCATGAACAGGATACTCCTCGGTTATGGCACCCGCTACGGTACCACAAGACAGATTGCGACAGAGATCGCGGATGTGCTGAGGGCCAGAGCGGATGTCGACCTTGTGGACCTGAAGAGGGAAAGGCCCCCACGCAACCTTATTGAGTATGACCTCGTTGTGATCGGAACCGGTATTCAGGCAGGGCGTTGGACCAGCGAGGCGATCAAGTTCATCGAGAAGAATAGGGACAGCCTAGCGCAGCTCAAGATCGCCCTCTTCGTGGTCTGTGGATATGCGGCCTCTCCAGACAAGCGTCATGAGGCTCAAGCAGAGTACTTGGATGCAATCATGGCCCGGTTTCCCGAACTAAAGGTCGTCGCGACCGGGTTGTTTCCGGGAATGTTCGACATGAGCAAGTACAGTCCGCTGGTGCGCTTCATCATCAAGCGGATGCTACCAAGACACGAGATGAAAAGTGAGCACATTCCTGAGGTGATTGACCTCAGGGACATGGGAATGGTACGCGCGTGGACAGAGGAGCTTGTGGAAAGGTTCTCATGAAACACCAATGTGTAACTACGGTCACAAGAAGCATATTTACGGTTCAGATCAATAGAAATGGTAGCATGAAGAGAACAGTCGTTGCCGCGCTTGTCCTGCTCGTTCCAGTGATGATGGTCATTTCCGTAAGTCTTGCAGGAGTGTCATGGCCATATTCGAACGCACCCACTCCTGGTGTGACCATGAATGGCATTGTCGTCACAGATATCTACATGTGGCAGGACTTCATGCCGATGATCCCCCCTGAGGGGGCTCCATTCCACGTCGTCGTCTGGATCAACATCTCAAACTCAGGACCATACCAGCTGAGATACTTCCGTTTTCCCAGCATAACGATACTCTATCGAGATACGAATGTGTCAATAGCGACTTTACCCCTCAGTCTAGTGGAGCCTGACGAATATGTTGTTGAACCAAACACCACAGTGACCTTTGTATTGACAAACAACAGGAGCTACATATTCTCGCCGAACGTACCAGAGGGGACTCTTCTATTTGCCATAGTGGAGATCGTATGGGAGAGCGGATGTACTGAACATATCGTGTCGCCTGAGTGCCCACTGAGATACACTTACTAGTGTGCCCGACAACATCATGCGAGCACGGCCAAAACAGCTGTCTGAGCGTGATATGCTCTTCTGAGCACCCTAGGCGACCGACAGTAATGCGAAACGAACCGAACTGTGTTCGTGATGTGGAAGACAGAAAGGGAAATCGATGAGCGACCCGTCCACAGACCTCCGTCTGACGATGCCCCATTGTCTCGCGAACATGGACACGTAGGTCACTTCAACGGTACGTACTGTGAACTCTTTGTTGCTCCGATTCCGGGGTTACCATGCTTGACCACCTTGACTGTTGGCGCAAGCTCACCCAAGAGGTGACCAATCATCTGGGGGATGATTCTGATCTTGGTATACTCCTTTCCATTGTGCACGGCAATTGTGAGGTCTACCATCTCTGGGAGGACGACCATGTCCCTGCAGTGAGTCTTCACAATCACATCCTTGCCTTTCTTCTGTGCCTTACGTGCATTCCTGAGCTTCAGGATGAGCTTCTTATGTCTCGGAGGAAGGCCTCTCCTCAGCGTTCTCCTTCTCTTAGATGGAAGTAGCTCTATGAGCTCGTCCATGTTCATCTGGGTCAGTTCCTGAAGCTGATAGCCGCGGTATGTGAAGACTCCCTTCTGGGACATTATATCACCTGGTATGTGGAATTCTTAGAGTCCACTGGAGCATCGAGTGAGTCTAGCAACCAGATTTAAGGTTATCCATCTGTTGTTTCATTACACCCCCGGCGGATCACTGCCATCCTGTCTTGCCGATGCCTTCCTTATTGCTTCTCGGACCCATGTCAGACTGTGTTCAAAGCCTGGATCTCTGGTGAGCGCTTTCCGTGCATACTCGATGGCCTCATTCCAGCGTTCCAGTTCGTAGTTTATCTCTGCTACGTGCAACAATGCAATCGAGAGTTTCTCATCCAACTCAAGGGCTGCCTTGAAACACTCAAGGGCCGGCTCCAGATTCCCCAGTTTCCGGAGACAGACTCCCTTGTTGAATACGGCGACGGGGTCGTCTGGTCGATCTTTGATTGCGCGGTCCAGCAGTTCAAGAGCCTCCCTGGTCTCTGCACTGTTTTCACGAGGGGGATTCTGAAGTTCCATCAACGAAACGGCCAATGTGACTGTAGCTTTGTAGTCAGTTGGATCTTTCTCCAGAATACCTCTGAGGAGAGTGATCGCCTCGTCCAGTCTGGACTCGAGAAGCATCTGAGCAGCCTTGTTGTAGCAATCATTCTTCTTGAGGAAACGCAACACACATCGATTCTACTAACATGGGGTACACTCTTAAGTCGATACCCATCGCATGTTCTTAGGCGTTCAGGAATGGGAGTACTGTTCGGAACCAATGGTGTCAGAGGAACAATCAACGAGGGCTTGACTGCGGACATTGTGCTCAGACTCTCGGCGGCAGTGGGAAGTACTCTCGGGCCAGGTCTGGTGTCAGTATCTGGCGATGCCAGGATGGGGAGAGAGATGTTTCAGAGGGCCGCTGTCGCAGGCCTTCTCTCCACAGGGTGTTCTGTGGTCGACATAGGTCCCGCCCCGACCCCTGTATTACAGTACATCACGCCCCGACTCGGCTGTGTCGCAGGAATCATGGTGACCGCATCACACAATCCGGCCCAATACAATGGAATCAAGGTCCTTGGTCATGACGGAATCGAGGTCGATAGGAACATCGAAACAGAGATCGAGGCTGTCTTTACGTCCAGGCGTTTCAGGATAGCAACATGGAGAGACATCGGCGAGGTGATTCAGGAGCGTAGTGCAATCCGCAGATACATTGAGGCAATAAAGGGACTGGTCGACACTGAGGCAATTCGTCGCCGACGGCTAAAGGTCGTTGTCGACGGCGCCAACAGCGTCGGAGCACTGGTCACTCCAACTCTTCTTCGAGAGCTTGGCTGCAAGGTCGTGAGCATCAACTCACAGCTGGACGGTCACTTTCCTGGCAGAGAGCCTGAGCCCATACCTCAGAACCTGGAGACTCTGAGGGCATGCGTACGAGCAGTCGGAGCAGACCTGGGCGTGGCTCATGACGGTGATGCAGATAGGGCCACCTTTGTAGATGAAACCGGACAAGTCCTGTGGGGCGACCAGTCATTCGCCATAGTTGCCTCGAGGAAGCTGAAGCCGGGTTCATTATTGATCACACCTGTGAGCAGTGGTAGACTGATAGAAGATGTCGTCAACAATGCCTCTGCGAGGATCGAGTGGACAAAGGTCGGCAGCGTTGTTGTCTCGCACAGGATAGTTCAGACAGGGGCTGATCTCGGAGGGGAGGAGAACGGTGGGGTCTTCTATCCCAGACATCAACCTGTGAGAGACGGCCCCATGACAGTTGCTCTGATTGCAGAGATCATGTCATTAGAGAACAGAACCCTCTCGGGCATAGTGGCGGAACTACCAAGGTACTACAGTCGGAAATCGAAGTTGGTAGTACCTCTTGACAGGAGAGAAAAGACACTGGAGGCTCTGATGGAACTCACGAGAGGAGAGAAACGTGTGACTATAGACGGAGTGAAGGTGATTCGAGAAGAGGGTTGGTTCCTCATGCGCCCGTCAGGAACAGAGCCGATATGGAGATGTTTCGCGGAGGGCAAACAGGAACAGACTGCAGAGTCCCTGTTGAGTGAGGCAGAGCATCTTGTCAGGACTGCCTCAGGTACTTAGTGCACCGCAGATGCATCATAGCAGGAAAGAGTACCGAGCACCCACACAAATCTCCGAGATCCGATGATGCCGGTAATTGACTTTACTTCGGAGCATGCTCCCAAGAATAGTCAGCAATTGCCCAACAGGGGTGACGAACCCGGAGGCCATACGTCCTCCGGATCGAGTTTATCACCTGCGTCACTTACTGTGTCTTCTGTTCCCCTTCCTTGGGCGTACTCTCGGGCTTCTCTTCGAAATCAAAGTCATCCAATGGCTCTGGGGCGGGTGTTGTGATCATGGTCCAGCCTATCCACATGGCAATCACGCCAATCAGAACCACTGCTAGATAGACAGGGATGATGACCAGCATCAGGGGATCCGGCTTAAAGATGCTGTTCAAGATGCCTGGGGGAGGAAAGATCGAATCGACCCATGTAGAAAGAGCAGGAAATACCTGCAAGAGTACAAGCCCCCATGTAAAGTATAGCAACAACAACAGTGCAAGAATGAGGATCAGTGTTCCGATGAGTTTCTCCTTGACCATAACTGTGTCACGACCGACTATGAATGTAACTAGGTAGCAGTCCGGAGCGAGTATGATAAAAAACTTGTGTAGTGTCAGCCCCTCTAAGTCAGCCAGCATGCTTGGCCCCTTGCGTATCACTTATAATCACTGTATGTTGCGAATGGGGCCCAGGCTAGCAATCACCTACGGAGTGGCAATGAAGATGAAGATCATAGTGCCAGTCAAGCAAGTACCTGAAGTTTCAGAGGTGAAGGTTGATCCCAAGACGGGGACACTGATCAGGGATGGTGTTCCCAGTATTCTCAATCCGTTCGATGAGTATGCAGTAGAGGCGGCTGTACAGCTCAAAGAGAAGTATGGTGGAGAGGTAGTCGTCATCACGATGGGACCACCACAGGCAAGGGATGCGCTCTACAAGGCTCTTGCAATGGGAGCAGACAGCGCCATCCATATGACCGACCGTGCCTTTGCTGGCGCAGACACATGGGCCACTGCGTTCACACTATCCCAGCAGATCAAGAAGATGGAGTACGATCTGGTCATATGTGGAAAGCAGGCCATCGATGGGGACACCGCACAGGTTGGGCCAGAGCTCGCTGAGTTGCTGGGTATTCCGCAGATATGTTATGTGAGGCACCTCGAGATTGATCCTGACGGAAAACATGTAATATGTCATCGTGCGACAGATGAGGGATATGAGGTTGTCAAGGCAAAGATGCCAGTACTTCTGACGGCAACAAAGGGGCTCAATGAGCCCAGACTTCCCAACATCATGGGCATAATGAAAGCAAAGAAGAAGCCGCTCCAGGAGGTCAATGCAGCCACTCTGGGAGTCTCCGAAGATCTTGTCGGTCTAAAGGGTTCTCCCACAGCAGTACGACGGGTCTTCAGCCCGGAGAAGCGTAAGGGTGGGGTCAAACTGGAGGGGGAGGATCCACGAAGCGCGGCGAAAAAACTAGTTGAGTTTCTTGCCAGCAAGGGGGCGATATGAGAGATGGGGCTGATCTACAAGAGAGATGTGTGCAATGGATGCATGCTCTGTACGAAAGTCTGTAATTTCGGAGCAATCTCCAAAGATGGCGAGAAGGTCGCATTCGACCTTGACAAGTGCGTATTGTGTGGCTCCTGTGAGGAGATATGTCCAGTCGATGCTATAGAGATTGAGAGAAAGGCTGTCAATGCAGAGGAATTGGCACGGTACAAGGATGTCTGGGTAGTATGCGAGGTCCATGATGGCAGGCTCCGGAATGTTGCCTACGAACTCGTGACAAAGGCAAGAGAGCTGGCGAACCAGCTCGGTGAGAGAGTGGTCGCAGTACTGATGGGATATCAGGTCGGAGGACTGGCAGAATCACTTATCCACCAGGGTGCAGACCGAGTAATAGTGGTGGATGACAAGTTACTCGAGCACTACACAACAGATGGATTCACGATCGCTGTCACCTCTCTGATCGCAGCGCGGAAACCAGCAATCGTGCTGTTTGGTGCGACAACAAATGGACGAGACCTGGCGCCCCGTGTCGCAGCGCGGCTCAAGCTCGGTCTCACTGCAGACTGCACGGGGCTGGAGATAGACGACAAGAGACAGCT
This sequence comes from Candidatus Thorarchaeota archaeon, assembly GCA_038893995.1. Lineage (GTDB taxonomy): Archaea > Asgardarchaeota > Thorarchaeia > Thorarchaeales > Thorarchaeaceae > JAWAQK01. The sequence continues at coordinate 17,631 of JAWAQK010000032.1, forward strand.
CGTACAGATTAGACCGGCCTTTGGAGGGAACATCATGGCCGAGATCCTATGCCCATATACGAGGCCGCAGATGGCTACGGTCAGACCCAACGTGTTCAAGCCATCACCTCCAGACACCTCTAGAAAGGGGGAGATTGAACAGGTAAACATCAAGTTGAGTCCGGTCCAGATACGGACAAAAGTACTGGAAAGAGTTTCAGAGGTCAGCGAGGGCATGAAGCCGGTCGAGGAGGCCGAGATCGTTGTATGTAGTGGCAGAGGAATAAGGGATCCGGCCAATCTCGAGCTCCCCAAGAAACTGGCGAGTCTACTCGATGCAGCAGTAGGAGGTTCGAGGCCCATCGTGGATGCGGGCTGGTTGCCACCGACTCAACAGGTCGGACAGTCAGGCAGGACAATATGTCCAAAGCTCTACTTCGCACTGGGTATCTCGGGTCAGATCCAGCACCTTGCCGGAATGTCGTCGTCCGACATAATCGTAGCAATAAACAAGGATCCAGAAGCGCCCATCTTCTCAGTGGCCGACTTCGGCATTGTTGGGGACCTGTTCGAGGTGGTTCCTGCTCTGATTGAGGAGATCCAGAAGCTGTACAATCAGAGATAGGACCCGGTAATAACGGTCAGACAATCAATGTCCTGGCCCAGACGAGAAGTGGGCAATGACCTGTCGGGCAGGGTCAGGAAAATGATGAGAGGTGGAGCCATTCTTTTGAATGGTGGACCGGCCGTGATTTGAACACGGGACCTCCTCCACTTTGGTGAGTGGTACAGTACCACTCATGCCAAGGAGGCGATCTAGCTCCCCGCGGCCTCTCAGACGAGGTCGCGACCGGGCTAATCTACCGGCCCACGTCGTGCTGACAAAATCGCCCGTATCTCGTTAAAAGAGTTACGGGTAATCAGGCAACCAACGTGCAGTGGATCATACGATGACTGGACAACCTTCGTTCAGATGAGGAAGGCGGTTGGGCCTAACCACGTATCCTGGCGCCGTAGATGGTCTTGTGTGCCCAACTGTACTTGCGTAGCCGACTCGATATACCATAACCGCAGGCAGCACACCGCTTCCGTCTGACATGATATGATCTGCGACCACAGCGTCTGCAACGAATATGGTGAGGATTATTCTTCTTGCCTTTTGAGGGAGTTCCCTTTCCCATATCATCTACTCCTTTGTTGATGTGTTTGGAGGTGACACCAATACGACGTTGTCGCCTCTCACGATGATGCTGTCAATTTGCTCCACTCTTTCACCGCCATCATCGGGAGCTGGGACATACTCCTCTGCATCGTCCAGTATGAGGTTGACGTGCTGGTCAAAACCGCGCAGTCGACCCTTTAACTTCCTGCGACCCTTCAGTTCTACGAGAACCTGTAAGCCTAACGACTTTTCCAATAGCTCCATTGGCCGCCCAGAATTCGTTGGAATCACCACCGGTAGGTCTCTGCGTGGGCTTCATGACCACGACCCGCTGAGTCCCTGCAGGGGGTATTTAAAAATATGACGTTGAAACCTCTAGTCTACATTACGCAGCCTTGAAAAGGCTCTGCTGTTGATACTCGCGATCAATGCCACGAATTGAAAGGATCAAGAAACGTCGTCTGCTCAAGTCCAAGGAACAGAGAGACCAGATCGAGGAACTCACCAGGAGTTTCAAGACGGAGATCTCACTCCCAGGTCAGCAACCACATCTCGAAGAGGGATTTCTGGAAGACGGTTCTCGGGTCATCATGCTGAATGGAGTGATACTCTTCTTTGAGCGCGCAGGACGTGTCTTTCCATCGCTGAACGCACTTCTGATGGGCGTGGTCAAGTTGCCCACCGTGACGGTCGATATGGGTGCTGTGAGATATGTGGTCAACGGCGCGGACATAATGCGCCCGGGAGTGACAGCTCTAGAGGACTCGATCAACACGGGAGAAGTCGTAGCTGTGATTGACCAGACCCATCACAAGCCTCTAGCAATAGGAGTATCGTTGATGAATGCGGCTCAGATCAAGGAGGCCACGTCTGGCAAGGTCGTCAACTCGGTACACCATGTTGGCGATGAGATATGGGAGTTCAATAAGTCATGAGGTACGACTCTCGCGTTTCATATACATTTTATGTACGCGCAATGCATGCAGTTCCAGGCACGGCATGATTCGGGCCATAATATTGTCTGAATTGCAATCGTGCCAGACCTGGCCCAGTAGGGTCGATGTATCACCAGAGTCGTCGGTCTGGCAATATCTTTCGTCAAGGCGGACTCGAGCCTCAGCCAGAGTCAGACCGGTCATGGCTCTACGACCACGGGGAACACTCAGATTCGTGATGTCGGACAGATAGTGCCGTCTTGCACTCAGCGTCTGTATCGTCCTGCAGGGAGTCCGAAACCTCTTGCAAGCACACGGTAAAGAGTGACACCAGGGAACCTTCCATCCATTCCGTATCTCAACTGTCATTGCAGGTCCGACTCTGATATGTCACTGTCGTCGATCTCAACGATGCTGGCCACACCAGACGATACGATTCTCTGGTATACTACAGACTCTGCCATCTCTTCGACTCCGTGTTCCTTGATCCACTCTGACAACGCCGCCCAATTCAGACGCCTTCGCGATCATAGTCCTATCATGATTTGGGATGTCGGTGTCTGGGCTACTCTGCGACTGGCTCAGAGAATGTATGTGGCCCCCTGTCTCAATGACCAGCAGAGGGACTAGAGAATCTTGCCACGTATTACTCGAGCTTTTCTTCACCACATAGTCAATCAGTATTGGACCAAGATGGTATCGTTTAGATTCGGACGAAAGAATACTCACGATGATTCAGCATCGGGCACGAATGGGGCCATTGCCGGAAGACTTGGAGTCTTTTCACCCATGTCGGGCCAGACACAGGACGATATCGAGTGCGAATGCAAGACGCTGAGAGAATTGGACGAAATAATGATCAGCAGCAGACGTCTGAAGTCACTCGATGACGTACCTCAGGTTGTCAATGAAGTCCGAAATGGCAAGATCGTCCTGCTTGATATCTCAGGACTGAACGACGGCAATCCCCAGAACTATCTGGAATTGAAGAGGATCGTAGAGCGAATCCGGGGAGCCACCAGGGGGATGTCAGCAGATATGGCACTGGTGAATGATGGGTGCTTGATTGTCACACCCATGTTTGTGAAAATGCAGACCGTAGCCACGTAACGTCTTGCTGGCAATCGTAAGCTTTCATGACTCTGCCGACGAATCTGGTCGGTTTCCATGTGCTGATACGGCACACTACGGGTATCGCGAGAGTCTTCAATGGGAGTACTTGCATGCATCAGTGGTTTACCTGAGCTTCACACTCTCCATGAGCAAGAGTGCCTTCGTGTCTATGTTCATCGACTTGTGTATTGTTGAGGCCAAGTGCAGACACTTAGAGGCCTCGCCATGACAGGTAAGTATACGCTCAGGCACCGGAGTGATTCTCTTCACGAAGTTCAGGATCTGTTTCCTGTCGGAGTGTCCTGAGAAACCCTCGACTGTTTCAACGGTCAGATTCACGGGGATTACCTTTGTCTGGCCGTCTCTGTCACGCATCTGCATCTCTTTCCACCCTTTCTGGATCCTCGCACCAAGTGTGTTCGGACCTTGGAAGGACACGAAGATGATCGCATTCTTCGGATCAGGAGCAAGCAGACGCAGGTAGTCAACGCTTGGGCCACCTACGAGCATGCCAGAGGTGGCCAGAATCACACAGGGTTCACCCTCTGCGATGGCCTCTCGCTGTTCAGCACTGTCAACCTGGACGAAGATCTCACTGAGGAAGGGGTTTACACCCTGATGGAATATCATCTCTCGAATCTTCTTGCTGAGGGACTCGGGGTGCGCTGTGTGAATAGCTGTTGCCTGGGCGATCATTCCCTCGGTGTAGACTGGCACCTTTGGTATGCGTCCCTTAGACATCAGGTCTTCAAGCACGAGCATGATCTCCTGAGCTCGTCCAACCGCAAGCACAGGTATCAGCACCTTACCACCCCGCTCGAGCACCTGTTTCACAATGGTGGCGAACTTCTTCTCAACATCCTGCCGGGGAGGCATCCTGTCGTCGGGATGACCGTAGGTGCTCTCGATTATGAGAGTTTCAAGACGGGGGAAGGTGAACGTGGCGGGTTCCAGAAGCCTTGTACGGCCGAACTTGAAGTCGCCAGTGTACGCCAGGTTGTACTGACCGTTTCCGATATGCAGGTGAACTATTGCTGAGCCAAGTATGTGTCCTGCATTATGCAGGGTCAGTCGAATGTCAGGCGCGATGTCAGTCACCTCACCATAGGCGAGTGGGATCGTGTGGAGTACGGCCTCACGAATGTCTCTGTCCTTGTAGGGTTTCAGCTTGCCCTCTCGCTCAGCAACATCCAAGTAGTCGAGCTGAAGAAGCGTAGCAAGGCTCAGTGTCGGTGCGGTCATATAGACTGGACCACGGTAGCCATACTTGTACAGAAACGGGACCATCCCACAGTGGTCGAGGTGTGCATGGGTGACGATCACGGCATCAAGATTGTCGATGCTGAACTCCGGCACATCAAGAAGAGGAAAGGCACGACTGGGAGAACCAACATTGACTCCTAGATCGATAAGAATGCTACTCTCGGCGGTCTGAATGAGTATGGACTGTCTCCCCACTTCTCTGAAGCCACCTAGTGCGGTCAGGCGTATCCAACCGTTCTCAAACAGAGGCGCTCTGTGAATTCGTTTCCCTATCTCCCTGAATGCCCTGTCGCGATCTGCCGCTCCCGCCTGAATGATCGCCCGAATCTGCTTGATATGCTTGCTCTCCAGTGGTGGAGTCCGCATGACGTTCGGTCTCCAGAATGTCTGCCGGGTTATCTCTTGGAGCGTGACCCCATTGCGTCCAATTACTAGGCCGGGCTTTTGAGCCTCGATCAGCACTTCGCCTCTCGAGTCGTCAAAGTCGATCGAGGTGATCTCAGCCTCTGCGGGAACAAGCTGCCGTACGATCTTCTCGGTCTCCTCGTGAGTCAGCCGAACTTCGGGGGATGACCTTATGACAACGCGTTTCCGGATCTGTTTTGCAAGCGTCTTGATCAGATCCCCATCGTCAAGCAGGATCTTGGGTGCCTTCGAGTAGATCGCTAGTTCTGGTCCTTCATACTCCACTGCGCTGATGTCCGCTGAACGTGGAAGGCTCTTGAGGACCATCTCCCGTAAATCAGTGTACTGGGTATCTTCTGAGTTCATTCAGAGTCACATCTCGGATCTAGGTTCCGGAATCGGATGTCCGTCGTTTAGTCACTAGTGTCTAGAGAGGCGCGTCCCAGGCCAATACAAGTCGCGAAGGGGAGACAGAGGATTTGGTCCCTACTCACCCTTCCAGATCTTCATTATTGTTTCCTTGTCTAGTGCCTGGTAGCCATCCTTGTCAATCACACTTACAAGGATCGAGTTTCCAGATGCGGCATCTCGCTCAATGGCTGCAGCTACAGCTCGAACTGCGAGCTCGATGGCCTTCTTCTTGGGCATGTCGTCCTTGTAGCCAGCCTCTAGAACACCCAGGGCTACCGGTGAACCTGACCCAGTTGACGTGAACTTGTCAGGCAAGACGGATCCAATGAAGTCTGTATAGTAGACCTGAGGCCCCTCGTCGTCAAATCCTCCGACAAGACATTGTAACAGGTAAGTTCCCCTTGCTTGGAACAGAATGTTGCTCAGCAGACGAGTCAGTGCCTTTACTCTCATCGGCCGGCCCCTCTGTATCTCGAAGAGCTTCGCCTCTGCCTTCAGCAGCTCCATTATGGCCTGAGCATCTGCGACAGAACCGGCAATGGTGGCTCCAATTCGGTCTGTGATCTTGTAGATCTTCTGAGCTGTCTTATTGGCAATGAGAGTGCCCATTGTAGCACGTTGATCACTAGCTAGGACCACACAGTCCTTGCCGATAAGACCCACTGTAGTTGTGCCGGTCTTGACCTCATCCTGAGCATGCATCTGCTGTTCCAACTTGGGTGACTCCTCACCTAGTTAAGGGATGTCCTGGAGAACTAGTGACAGGCGATGGTGCGGACAGATGATTAAAAAGCTTACGCAGTGGACGACTGTCCAGCAGAGTCTGTACTGCTCTTGTTCTCCTCTTCGTGATCGTGACTGTCCGAGTGGACGTGGGTCTCAGTGACTCGGTCAAACTCGACGACGATTCGGACGCGCTTGGCCTCGCTCACTAGCCTGAGAGAGTCAGCAGCTATCCCGAGTTCAGCAAACTGTACACCCTCGATGTAGCGGCTCTCCTTGGGTAGTTCGATTGTGATCATGTCGGAGGAAACTGACACTCCGAACTTGTCATTAGGGAGTGAAGGAATTCGTCTCTTCACGATTGCCCGCAGTTTGTTCTCAACGCCCTTTACGATTTCCCTCACTGTCACATCGAATATCAGTGTCTTTCCTGCATACGGTCGATTGAAGTCTACACGAACCCTTCGTCCGACGATCTGTCGGATCACGCCCTCATCATTGCCGAAACGGATTCGCTCTCCAACTCTCAACTTCGCTCCAGTCTTGGCGAGCTTGAGAATGGGTATGGACAGGACCTTATTGGGATCCCTCTGGCCGGCGCCTTTCTCGGGGGGGACCTCAATCGTCTTGCTCTCCCCGACCCTCATGCCAATCAGGGAGTCCTCCACCGCTCTGAGCAGCCAGTTCCAACCGATTGCCACAAGGACAGGCTCATAGCGATCACTCTCCCGGTAGAGACCTTCCTTCTTTGCCACCTCTTCGATCGTGACGTCGATTATCTCATTGTCCTCCTTCGTCCTGAGTACATAGTCCACATAGATCATGCTGTCGTTACGGACCACATCTGCTTCTTCCTCAGGCTGTGGGGGCACGGGAACCGTGTCACGGTCTGCAACCTCTGTTGTAGTGTCGGCACTTGTTTCGGGAGTCTTGCTCTTTCCTCGTGTTTGTGAACTGGCCTTGGGCATCGGTGTCTGCCTCTCTAGCTATTGAATGGACCCAAGGCTTCAGGTCTCGGTTGTTTTAAAACGGTTTCCGTCGGTATTCGACTGGCCGTTCCTCTGACAACGTAGATTGTCTCGAAGAAGAAGGATTCACTATCCAGCACCTCGGCCCGCAACTGGTATCTTGACATCACTCCAACGATCTTTTCCACCGAGAGATACGATGACACCACCGTATAGACACTACCACCTGGCGTGAGATGCACCGATGCCTCGCTGAGCAGGCGCTCGAGAACCTCTGTACCAGTCACACCTCCGACAACAGCATGATCGATAGACGATCTATCATCGTCGGAGGGAAGATAGGGAGGGTTGAACGATATGACTGAGAATCTGGCTGATGTGTTGAATGATCGAAGTAGGTCTGATTGAACAATCTGACAAGAATGTATGTCATTCTGCCTCGCATTGAGATGGGCGTTTCTTACTGCCTCAAGAGACACGTCAGAGGCAACAACATGGGAAGTCACACAGGCCGCATTGAGGGCAATGTAACCGGTCCCGCATCCTACGTCAAGTACAGAGTCATCCGGACCCACATCAATGCAGTCTAGAAGTAGAAAGGAGTCTTCCGAGGGAGGATACACACCATCAAGGACATTGATCTTGAGGTCAAAGTCCTTCATCACTCATCTCCCCCTGATGGCGAATCTGCTGTAGATCCTCTCCGACGAGACTCTGGACCGCATCGGCAATCACTACCAGATCGTCCAGGCTGAGCTGTCTAAGTCGCTCAGAGCCTGTGAAACGTCCGCACAGGCTCAGGACCTCCTCGGGTAGGGTCTCAGGAAGCGCGAGATCCCGTGCCCAGATCACGAGTGCCCGTCTTAGCTGCTTGTTGGGATGGGCATACAGGCCCCGGACAGTTTCTTGGAAGACCTCACGGCTCTTGGCAAATGGACCATGAGAGCGTGGAGTCATTCTGACAACGACTGAGTCAACTAGCGGGACTGGATAAAACTGTCTTCTCGAAACGTCGAAGACCTTCTCTACATCCATCAGGTATCGAACCCCAATCGTCAGGCGGGAGTAGTCGGGCGTCCCGGGCTTGGCCAGTAGACGCTCACCATACTCCTTCTGGTACATCACCACGGCGCAACTCAGTGGTATCTCCAGTATCCTGAAAGTGAGATCAGAAGAGATGTGATAGGGGATATTGGAAACACACTTGTCTACGGGTGGCAAATTGACCTCAAGCGCATCACCGTGAATGACGGTCATGTTGGGGTATCTTTGTTGTAGATCGCGCAGGGCTCTGACCAGCCTCGGATCAATCTCGACCACGTAAACTCTCCTAGCACGTTGAGCAAGGCACTCCGTCAGTATGCCAAGCCCACCGCCTATCTCAAGCACCGTATCGTTTTCACTCACACACGCAGCTTCGACCACTCTCCTGGCAACACACTCGTCCACGAGGAATGTCTGACCAATGCTTCGCCGCGGCCGGACTCCATACTTGAGTAGAGTTTGACGGACACTGTGCTCCGACAGAAGGCTCACCTTGTTCTGTTTCGGTTGTGCTCCCGTTCTTCATCAGTTGGAGGAGGTCGAGTGAAAAGCCACCTCTTCACATCGTCTTGCAGCTCCTCCAGGATCCTCGCCGTGACTGTCTTCTTGGGATTCTGCAGCTTTGTACGGGCTGCAATATCATCAAAGCTCTTGAAGGGCTCTTTCTTCCTCTCCTCGAGGATTGACCACATGAGAGTTGGGCCTATACCAGGCAGGAGCTGGAGTGAGTGCAAACGTGTTGTGATGGGCTGTGATTCATTAAAGAACTGAACATATCGTTGTTCGTGCTTGGTGACTATCATCTCCACTACGAACGGAAGCTCAGCTGCAGCCTCGGGAGATAGGTCCTTGTATGCAATTCTCCTGACCACATGGTCGATCTTCGACCCCTCCTTGTTGCGCTCGAGACTGACACGCTCGTGTAACCTCACCCTAGTATTACGAACCGGAGCGAGTTCCAGAAGCGTTAGAAAGGCCTCACCTATCGCCTGAATGACGACTTCACCCTTCGGCCCCCTACCAAAATTCCTTGGAGTGACGACTGATAGCACGTAGGCATGTGTTTCGTGTCGCCTAGTCTGATTGTCAGCCATGTGTGGTCACTCCATGGTGGGATGATGTTCATTGGCTTAACCTACTCATAAATATGATAAAAACAAATCGGGGCAACCCATGGAGGGGGATCTTAACAATCATGATACGCTCTTAGATACGAGTGCGATGATTTCTGAGAGCTGCTCGTCAGTAATACTGGTGGACTCCCGATCCAAGATTGTCCTGAGTTCTTCCATTGTCCTGGGTGCGATGTTCACAATCTGTGCTGCCTGAACTCTTGTGAGACCAAATGACTCAGTGAGCTTCTCCATCAGTTTGGCAGCGGTGGCAGGAGTCATCTTCGAGAAAGTTGTTGCATGTTCGAGGGTTATGTTCTGCTGGAAAGAGAGTTCCCCCTCCTTTCCACGCTTGCTAACGATTTTCTTCACTATCGGAAGTGGGATTTCCTCCTCACTGATGATCTCCCTGGGCATTTCGCATCACTCAGCCTCGACTTGGTCTGAGATGCTCAGGCCGAATAATCAGGTGTCTTATCTGTTTTCCTGCCGATACATCCACTAGAATTGCGCGTCCTCTGGATCCGACGACTACTCCCGTCTTGCCATGGTAACGTCTATGGGGCATTCCCTTGTGGCAGCTGGGATCGATTATCACATCGACCTTCTGGCCTACCTCATAGGTCATGAGTATTCTGCTTGGCGGAGCAACACCCCTGTCCCTTGGCCTCTTGGACATCAACTCGCGAGTCCTAGAGCGGTAACCATGACTGTTCTTGACCATGATCATCATCCTCGACCGAGATACTCGGGCCAAATGAGAGGCCGAGGCAATCGATACGACTGAGGTCCAGTGGAACCCACGTGGATGCCACTTAAGTATTATGGTCAGAGTCCTGGTCACGAATTGCGACAACACTGAGCTCCACACATCTGGTCTTGACGCCCAGTAGTTCTGCGACTGACGGCCGTGTCCTACCTTCGTCGCCAGATATCAACTCCTTCACGTAAGTCCCACCCTGAACCTTGAAGAATCCTTCCAGACGGGGCCCACCCTGGCGCACTAGTCGGACCTCATATATGGTCTTCTTTCTGACCCGATCACTCCTTCGATGGAGGACGCGGAGTGGAGTCCGCTGTTCGATTACTGTGCCACTGAGTCCAGACTCAGCAAGTGAGAGAGCCTCGTCAGATAGCTCATGTTCGACCTCGATCAGTGCCCTGTATTCCTTCACGTTAGTAGAGGATGCCATCTTAAGGACCTGACTCTGTTGACGGTCACTGAACTCGAGATGGTCGACCTCGATCTTTCCGGATGCCCTGGTATTGATATTAGTAGCTATCTCAGCGAGATTCAGGCTGCGTATTCTGGGTTCGGTCACCTCAACAACGAATGGACGTCCATCTCCCAACATGAGCGCAT
>JAWAQK010000033.1:0-27179 GCA_038893995.1 Candidatus Thorarchaeota archaeon
CTGAGCGGAGGATCAGTATGTCACGGATCACGGACCCATCCCTGCAGACGGACATAGAGCCAAGAGGACGCAAGACGAGCAGCGGGGAGACCTTGCAGTACAAGTTCTCCTTCCATGGGCACCGACAAGTCTTGAGTAGTCGCCCCAACTCTCCCTGGGAATCAGGTCCATCAGGTCCCTCTCAATCTTCTCGGGACTGCGTTTGGTGCTCAGTGCAAGCCTCTGCGAAACACGCATGACGTGGGTATCGACAACGACGCCCTCATTGATACCAAATGCCACGGACAGCACCACGTTGGCCGTCTTGCGGGAGATCCCAGGGAGAAGCACGAGCTCCCTCAGTGATCTCGGTACCTCACCTCCAAACCTCTCCATGAGCATTCGAGATGCACCGCAGATGTATTCTGCCTTCTTGTTGTAGGTGCCGCAGGGCCGGATGATCTGAGCCACGTCGACAGGATCCGCGTCTGCAAGAGACTTTGCATCGGGATATCTTGAGAATAGACGGGGTGTTACGGAATTCACGCAACGATCGGTGGTATGAGCAGATAGAATCGTAGATATCATCATCTCAAACGGATTGTGGAAAGAGAGGTAAGTCGGGGGAGCGTCGGGATACGCTTCAGAGAGCAGTTGTAACACCCTGATGGCACGTTCTGCCGGAGTCATTTCAGACATCACCATGAGACTGGCCGGATCCCAAGATTACTCTTTGGCTCCGACAACAGGGGAGTACCTCTACAGGGTGGTTCTGGCCAGTCTGAGATCGTATGCGAGAGCTTATTAGAGGTTCGGACAATGTCACGATAAGTGGCCTCGGAGCAGAAGTGCGACTGACGGTGCTCGCCAAAAACACAGAGCGCTGAGGAAACTCCCGACTACAGGTCGACGCCGGTTCTGCGCAAGCTGAAGGGTGAGAGCCCTGCTCTGGGAACAGAAACGTCACCACTGAACCAGAGATGACGGTGATGCAGCAATGATGACTGCTGAGGACTGGTCCAGCGGGTTGAAACGGCCCAACACCGGGTAGCAACTCCAAGAATACGCCGATGACCTGTCGACAAGAGGCGTAGGGTAGGAGGCACAGTCTGATGTCGCAAGGGACCCCCGGGCAACTGGGGGAACGTAACAGAATCGGGGTTACTCTCTGCACCAAGGCCACGCTCATTCTTGCGAGGAGGCCTCGCCGCGATTGCTGCGATGTTGAAGCCTCCTATGTTCATTCATTATGCGGGACTGGACTGATACTACCTCCAGGCTATCACTGCATTGTGAGTACAACTCCAGCCATTCGTAATTGACTGCGATGAAGGCGGGGCCCCAGCTGAAGACAGACATCAGACGTTCAGCCTCACTCTTGAATCCCATGATGTACAGAGAGGCGCTAACAGCCTCGGCAGTAGACAGTCGTACTGGTCGATAAGTGTTTACAGGGTTGGCAGCGAGGAGATAGGGGAGGGCCCTCTGAACGCCAGACATAGGTTTCTTGAAGATGTCTTCAGCACGACTCCATGAACAGTCCAAGACGACAAGACCGTATCTGAGAGCCACTGTTCTGTCTGCAGGAGAGAGTGCTGTATCTGACGCAGGATTCAGAACTACTGCACCTCGTGGTATTTGAGAGGTACTGCGTACTAGTTCTGCCATTCGCATCCGGACCAGTCGACGGCCCGTGCATTTGCTGCGGTCACACTGATCTGCATGATAGACTATGACTCGCGGAGAGCCCATCATTTAGAGCATACTTGGTGATTGCACAACAGATTTCAATATTGTCATTTCTTGACGACCTGATGAGGACAGTAGCATGGAGAGCTCGATCAGACACCTGTGAGATCTGCGGACGAAGCAAATGTCTCACCTTCAGGTGCAGAATATGCGGAGCCAACGCATGCGAGGGCTGTGTGGACTCAGAAGGACGCTGCCTTGCATGCGCAGAGGCTCTGTGTCAGGACTGCAGGACACACCTATCAAGTCGTGCATGTGAGAGATGTGGTAGGCTAGTCTGCGAGGATCACGGCAGGAGGGTCGGCGAGGCCACCCTCTGTGACCAATGCTCTGAAACATAGGATGAAATCTCGTGGGGCCTGAGGGAAACGCTGATTCACGTAGGACTCGACGACATTGACAGTCCAAGAGGAGGCTGTACGACTCATTTCGCAAGCCTGATAGTGGAACATCTCGACAGAATCGGTGTACGCTGGTTGGACTATCCAAACCTCGTCAGGCTAAATCCCAATGTTCCCTTTCGAACAAGAGGAAACGGAGCCGTAGCACTCAGATTCGAAGCCGAGCAGAGCGAAGTGGACGATGTGGCCGGTATCCTCGAGGACAGCGTGGTGAGGTATTCGGAACTCGACTATCCTAACACCAATCCGGGAATAGTTGTCTTGGCTGGAAGCACTCCAGAGACAGTGAGAAGATTGGCTGAGGCGGCAATGTGGAGGCTCGTACCACTGTCCCTTGCTAAGCGTGTCGTGGAGCGAGAACGGATATGTCACATAGAGAAGGGAAACGGAAGAGGACTTGTGGGGGCCCTGTCTGCCATCGGAAACGACCTCTCGGGAGATCACACGTTTGAGTATCTTGCCTACCGCTCTCTGGATCGGCACACACGCCACAGAGGAGTCGACCCAGAGTCAGTCGCACTCATGGATCGCCTGACCAGGGGTCGAACATACTCCAATATCGACCCGGAGACCGGTACAGTCCTAGTGGAACCTCATGGGCCGGATCCGGTGATCTTCGGAATAAGAGGCGAGACCTCAATAGCAGTCAGGGAGGCGGCCCGGATGGTGAAGACTCAGGATCACATCGAGAGGTGGATGATATTCCGTACCAACCAGGGAACTGGTGCACATCTGGTCCATGAGGTGCCCATATCTGACCTGAGACCCTACATGGCTGCCACCGTAGTTGGTGAGGTCCGTTCCACGCCCAGAATGATAGAGGGAGGACACGTTGTATTTCGGTTGGGGGACGAGAACGGTACGATAGACTGCGCCGCGTACGAACCGACTGCAAGCTTCAGAAACCATATACTGAGGCTGTGGCCCGGTGACAGGATTGCGCTATATGCGGGTGTGAGACCGGCCTCGCGTCTTCATGGTCCGACTCTGAACATCGAGGGGATGAAGATACTGTCAGTGGTGCCAAGAACCCAGTGGATCAATCCATTATGTATCTGTGGTCATAGGATGAAGAGTGCTGGAACTGGAAAGGGATTCAAGTGTGAGAAGTGTGGACGGAGAAACACTGCCGTCCAGAGGACTGAACTCGTGCTTAACGACCCTCCACCACTCGGTCTATATCTGCCGCCGCCACGGGCACAGAGGCACCTGAGCAGGCCCTACTCAAGACTAGCACTGAACAACGAACATTCGAGGCCCGATCTGACTATTGAGTGGCATTCTCCCTAGCTCAGTGAAACCGAGCGACAATGGGAAGCATCCTGTGCCTGCACGATTCCAGATGAAACTATCGTATGCACTGACGTGCCGCCACCCAGACAGAATCGTAGATGATACTGGACCTGTGCTCGCGACATGACAGCGGCACAGGGTAGCTACACTCGTCGACCCCGTCTTCCGCCAGGCTTACGAGTTCCGTCGTGGGGAATAGGTGTTACCTCATCGATCATTCCTATCCTCAGGCCTGCACGGCTCAGAGCACGGATTGCTGCCTGTGCACCGGGTCCCGGAGTCTTGGGGCCGTGACCACCTGGAGCTCTAACGCGGATGTGAATGCCATAGATGCCCTTGTCCTTTGCTTCACGTGCTGCTTGAAACGCAGCTTGCATTGCTGCATGGGGAGATGACTCGAAGCGATCAGCCTTCACCATCATACCACCGCTGCATCGAGCAATGGTTTCTGCACCAGTGAGATCAGTTATGTGAACGATTGTGTCGTTGTATGAGGCAAATATGTGCGCAATTCCCCATCTTTCCTTGGTCTCACTCAAATCCTCTCATCCTCCATGGTGAAATCGTGAACATCTTCGTCCTTGTCGGGTTCCATGTCGCCATCTACATCCTCTGCCAGGATTATGGGGCGGACTGCCTTTCTTGGGCCGCCAAATTCGCCTTCTCCTATCGCACCAGATGGGACAGGGCTTAACCTCTGGGCCGCATTCGATGCCGCTATTCGGGCCGGGTGAGCAGGATCGTTCAGCTTAGAACCCGGGGCGTAACCTATCTTGTCCTCTTCGTCAACACGTATCAGCCGCGATGGCGTCATGACCCGGACATTGTCTAGGGCAATGTGTCCGTGTACAACGAGCTGACGAGCATGATATGCCGAGGAGGCGAGCCCCTTTCTGAAGACGATCGTCTGAAGTCTGCGTTCCAGCAAGTCGGCCAAGGTCAGGCCGAGAACACCGTCAAGTGTCCGGTCACCTTTCAGGATTCCAAGACGGGCAAGTTTGTCTATAAGTTCTTTCTCCTGCACTGCGCGCTCTCCTGGACTCTTCGCTAGTAGCGAACGCGCCTGACGTCTATACTGGGAGAGCTCGGTCCGATGCCTCCACAGCTCCCTCTTGTTTCTCAGACCATATGTTCCCATGAAGTGTAGCTCTTGCTCAAACCTGTCCGTTTCAAAGGGACGCCTGGGACGTGAGTATTTCTGTGTCGTGCGACGTATGTCTCCCATTGCAAACCACCAGCATCTAGTCCTTCTTCCTCGACACGCCTACCGCGACCCCACCACGGCCAGTACTCTTGGTGTGCTGCCCCCTGACCTTTAGACCTAGCGAATGACGCACGCCCCTCCAACAGCGTATACGCTTGAGTCTGTCAATGTCGTTTCTGTGGGCAAAGTCGAGATCGGCACCAATCAGATGCAAGGTCCGACCAGTTGTGCGGTCGCGTGATCGGTTCGCAAACCACTCAGGAAAACCAGACTCCTGGAGCCCGTAGAGGGTCTTCTCTATCCGCTCGATGTCTGTATCAGACAGGAATCCGAGCCTACTGGTCGGGTCGAAGCCCAGTTGTGTCAAGACTGCCTTGGAGGTCCTCAGTCCAACTCCCAGGATCCTGGTGAGGCCCTGAAGCAGGCTCTCCTGACCACTGATGTCTCGTCCTGCCACACGGACTATGTGTCGGTATTCCTGTTCTGACATGTGATAGTCCTCGTCTTGAATTGCTCCTAGGACTGCGCATTCCCCGGGGATGCCTTATAATCATTGTCATCAGAACTCTCCGGACAGTACTCAGTCCAGAGTTCAGTCACGGTTCACACTGAACAGAAAAGGTGAAAAGTATCTCATAATCAAGGGCACACAGTGCCCGGATAGCCAAGTGGTTTACGGCGGTAGCCTGGAGATGCCCATGGCATTAGAACTGGAGAGCTACTCTCCCAGATGGGAGGCATGAGTTCGAATCTCATTCCGGGCGCCACTACCGGTTTCTGTTCTCGTCTGTTCACGGATTCGCATGTTCATCTCTCTCGTCGAACAATCTGGCACCGAAACTGCAAGAAATAGAGCTCCATGCAGTAACAGATGTGATATGTCCATGCACTGGCCAAACTATTCGAGACAACTTGAACTGGCCTCATGATGCACTCATGGTAAACTCGTTGACGAAATTCTTGTACATCATCTCCTTCACACGGGCGGGATCGTGTGTGTGTCCCAGTACCCAGGCCAGCTTCACTAGTGTGGCCTCGGACGTCATGTCACGGGCACTGATGGCCCCCGCATCCAGCGCCTCCTTACCCATCTCATAGAGTGAGAGATCGGCCTGCCCAAAGGCGCACTGAGAACTCACTACGACTGTGCACCCCTGGTCAACGGCCTGCCGAATGCTCCCCAGAAGAGAATTCTCTCCAGTCGGAATGTTACCTGAACCAAATCCTTCAAGGACCAGACCACGACAGCCCATATCAACAATCTGGGTTATTATCCTAGGAGGCATGCCAGGGAATATCTTGAGCAGGAATATCCGGTCATCAAGGCGGGTGTCGAAGTTGGGAATCAGGGCCTGTCGTCGACGATGTTCCTGATGAAGAACTATGTCACGTGACAGCATGCCGAGGGGATATGGGTCAACAGAATCGAATGCATCAAAGGCATTGGTACGTACCTTCTTCGTCCGAGATGGTCGGTGGATCTCACCATTGAACACGATACAGGTTTCACCCAGATCTGCAAGGGCTGCAACCCTTATTGCATCTACGAGATTGCGTGCGCCGTCGCTCCATGGAACTGTTGCAGGGACCTGTGCGCCAGTGAAGACAATAGGCTTGCCAAAGTTCTGCAGCATGAAGCTGACAGCCGTTGCCGAATAGACCATCGTGTCAGTACCGTGGGTCACGACAATGCCTGCTAGGTCAGGACTCTCTTCATGGACCTGCTTGATGGCTGCCGCAATCTCCTGCCAGTGGTGGGGCTGTGCATTGGCTGAGTCGAGTTGAAAGAGTTCGTGCTTCTCAAGCTGAATTGTTGCAAGTCTTCGGGGAAGACTGTCCAGAAGTGCATCAATCGACAGACCCGGCCGCAGTGCTTGTGTGGCGGGATCATATACACTACCAATCGTACCACCAGTTGTAATTAGAGAGACAACTGCAACTCTATCTGATCCTTCGCTCACGAGATGATTCCACTGAGCGAATCTTATAGATGTTGGCCCGCAGACCGAACCAGTGGCACATGTCACACCCCAGCCCATCAGATCGACTGCATGCGGCGTGAGAGAATCATTGGCACGACAGCTATTCCAAGATGGTGTAGAACAAAGGCGAGCCGCCCCCAGAATACCAGCACACGACTGTCACTGAATGCCACCGTCGAGAAGGGCAACACCATTCCGGTCTACTCGTAGACGCATCAGATCCCGGGCGAGCATGGAGTTGGGGAAGACGGCCCGAGCCTCCTCAAGCACAGGTCGACCCTTAACCAGATCGTACCTGGGACTCAGATGTGTCAGGACCAGTGTCTTCACGCCACACTCTGATGCAATCTGGGCAGCCTCGACCCCCGTCATGTGCCCCCGCTCCTCGGCCTCCTTCTGATGTTCAGACGAGAACATGGACTCACAGATGAATAGGTCAGCAGATCTGGCTGCCTCACGCAGACCGGCACAGGGTCTGGAGTCCCCTGAGTAGACAATCTTTATCGGCGAAGGTCTGGAGGCTGTGACCTCGGCCGGCGTCACTACTCGTCCGTCGTCAAGTCTGATCGAAACACCCGAAGCCAGTTCTCTCCAGAGAGGACCGCGGGGCACGCCCAACGATATTGCTCGCTCCGGTAGGAATTCTCCTGTGGGTCGCTCATGCTTGATCTGGTAGCCCAACGCAGGTCCATGGTGTTGGACCTCGAATGATCTGATCACCAGGTCGTTGATCGTGACCTCGTGGCCCGGAAGAATTGGATACACAGTGGTCTCAAAGTGCGTGTGAAGATTGATCGTGGCAACACCTGCCCTAACAAAGTCCACCAGTTCCTTGGGCCCATATATGGCAAGAGGCGCCAGCCTCCCAAGCAGCGAGAGCCTCAGGAGGAGTCCTGGAAGACCCAGACAGTGGTCAGCATGGGCATGCGTGATGAAAATGAGCATTCTCTTGTTGACTCCAATCCGGGCCCTGTCAAACTGAATCTGTGTGCCCTCTCCAGCATCCAGGAGGATGTGGAGTCCCTGATGCATGACAAGGATTGCTGGGTGCATTCGGTTGGCGGTCGGTATGGCACCGCCTGTGCCCAGGAACACCACTTCCATCTGGTTCACCAAGTCTAGTGGCTGGACTTGGACGACATAAAGGATTTCATTAGGCCAAGTCAAGAGGAGCTGTATCACGTCTTGCTTCCTGTCTCGCTACAGCGTAAGAGCACACATCCAGGATGTCACCGTGACTCCATGCAGACTCCTTCCTCTTGCGGTCAAATAGGAGTGACAGGGGCATTCTCCTCTCGGAACCAGAAGAAACGACGTGCGCAGAGAGGGCCCTGTTCAGATTGAGTTCGGATCTCAGTGCGTCAACGACTGCACGTCCTGCACCCGCTGGCAACGCGGTCGTGAGAATGGCCCTCTGATCGCTGGTGTCCTCGATATTAGTGATACGAGACGCGTAAGTGAGGGGTAAATGAAACCAGGCGGGTAGGACATCTCCGGCTCGGTCGGCGGGTATCATTGCAACCACCCTCTCACTGAGAAGTGGGATATCTACTGTAATTCGGGGGACCAGCAGACCTCTCGTGAGCACGGACCTCCTGATCCTGAATACTGCGGAGCGTGAGAGACCAGAGACAGACGAGATCTGCGAGGCAGTTGCATCAAAGTTCGTGCGCATCATATCAATGACGCGGAGTTCAGACGTGCTGAGCGAGGGGGATACCGACATGGGCATCGAATCAGGTGCTAGCACTAGCTTGCTGTCGCCTCCCCTGAGCGCAATCCGGAAATGGAGAAGGTCAGGGGCCCACGAGAGAGGCTGTGCCCTATAGTACAGGGGCGAGAACCGTGTCTTGCCCTCTGCAAGCCGCCACATCGTGACATTGGAGGCGGATGAGCGGAGGGCTCGAAGGTAATCAATCACAGCAGACCTCTTATCCATGGGACAAGTTATCACAAGAAGGACCAACGAGACTGGCCCATCGACGAAGAGCGTGTGCTCAATGAACTCGGATTGGAGTACAAACGCGGGCTCTTCGAGCACAGCCAGTATTCTCTCGAGACCCATGGCATCATATCTCAGCAGTCCCCTCTTCCTCAAGACTCCCGACTGGGTCAGCCTATTGTATGCCCTGCGAATACGACCATATGCCACTCCTGTCCGCTCACTCAGGTTGGACAGGCTCATTGTGGGCTCCCTGACCAGGTTTCCGATACAGAGGATCTCGATGCTACTGAGTCTGGAAATGTTACTTCTCCATATCCACTCAGCGATGAACTGAACATCATGCTGGGTCACAATCGAGACATGTCCTCTAGACAGACTCTCACGTATCGTTTCGAGGATCTGACTGTATAGGCTGCCACGAGTTGTCAGACACATCATCTCAAGGCGACGATTGTATGGATCATCCTCAAACAGGTCAGGGCTTGCGCCCTGTTCGATCGAGAGCAGATGTTTCATCAGGGACTGGGCTGCTGGCGAGAGTGAGAGCAAGACCGCATCAGCAGACCCCCGTGTTGCCATGGCTTCTGTCGTCACCAGTATCGAGAAACACCCATGTAGATGTTACTGGTACAGCGATATAAGCTCCCGACATCTAGGCTTGGGTCGATTCGGACCAGAGGCTGTCAAAATACCGGGACGACATCTCTGCAAAGATAGGTGCAGAGGCGTATATTCCAAGAAACGAGTCGTCTCTATCACCTGAGAGCATTATCAGTGTATGCTGCCTATCAACGACAAGACCTGTACCGAAGACTCTGCTTCTGAGCCGGACTTCAAATCCGGGAGGCAGCACAGAAGGCAGGTCCTCTGTCACTGCCGACGTGAGTATTCGCACACTCGGAGTGCGTAGATTCAGAACTCTGTTCACTATGTCCGACATGTCAGAGGATGCCAGAGAACCCGTGTCAAGAGAGGGAATCGAGAGCATGACGGATACTCGAGCGTCATCCAGCATCTCAAATGCCTTTGCAAGTATTGCCGAGCGTCCGTGAAGCAGCCACACATCCCGTGTAGTCGCCTGGATGTCTCTCTCGAAACGGGGTTGAAGTTCGTCCACAATGGCCCGCGTATAAGAGCGGAGCCGAGTCTCCCACTCGAGCGATATCAGTTTCATGACCTCAGACGGTGCCTTGGGAATGTATCTCGTTGGTCGCCCACGGTTTATCTGAATGAAGCCCCGTTCTTCTAGTCGGCCCAAGACATCATAGATCCGGCTGAAAGGAACCCTGCTTACACTGCTCACCTCGGATGCGGACATTTCTCCCCCATCAACCAATGTCACGTATGCCTGGACCTCATACTCGGTGAGACCAAGCTCCCTGAATGCCTTCATGACAGCCTCGCTGATTCTGACGCTCATCAGCTAGAGGAACTCAGCACTTGGAACATAAGCCTTCTCGATACTTACGGTACCACGAGAGTAGTGCCCGGAAGGCACGCGTCCGATGCGATATTGCGATCTTTTCCTCAAATCCTAGCTGAGCAAGCGTGAGGTCATATCCTTCAGGAACGAAGATTGGATCATAACCGAAGCCTCCAGTGCCAGCCTCAACGTGAGATATCCTACCTAACAGCTCCCCGGTAAACACCATCGTTGTGCTCCCGTCATGATAGGCACACGCTGTCACGAACCTTGCAGACCTGTCGCGAGCATCTTGCATCAGTTTCAAGATTCCCTGACGGCCAATAGTTTCCAGGACAAAGGAGGGATAGGCTCGTGGGAAACCCTTGAGTGCACTGATGTAGAGACCCGTGTCCTCGGTCACCAGTGGCCGGTGTATGATGCGGTAAGCACTCATGGCCGCGTGCAGTGCGACAGTCTCGACCGAGTCTGAACGCACCTCTTCCTTCTCGATTGCGGAAACCTCGAACCTGACATCATATTCCTCAAAGATGGGTGTCAGTTCCCGCACCTTGTTCTGATTCTTGGTAACGAGTACCACATCAGCCCCGGACATATGACAATACATCCTTTAGAACCTTGTATGAAGTTCTGGTCTTGTTGAGATCGAACATACCGGTCACATTCCAGATTATCATGTGATCGAGACCCGCCTGACAGTACTCCTCCAACTCCTTGATGACCGAGTCAGCATCGCCACAGGAATAGAACGCTCTCAAGACTTCCGGAGGAACTGAATTGATGGCATTGAGCATTGTTTCACGATCATACCTCATGGGAACGTAGTCTGTGAGTGAATAGAATCTATCGCCGAGTGGATGACGAAAACCAAGACGCGTCCATTCGGATGCTGGTAGCAATAGAGATAGAGCACGAGCAAGCGGGGTCATTGCCAGCCTATCGCACTCGGCAGGGTCCTCGTCGAGAATGTGCCACCTCCATAGGGCTGCAGTGAATGGCCCAGTACGTTCGTACTGTTTGCGGAGAGAGCGAATTGAGCCCAACAATCGGCTGTAGGTCCTCGGATCCAAGAGCGTCGGGATCCAACCATCGCCAAACTCAGCTGCAAGTCTAATCATCTTCGGACCATGGGCGGCTATCCATATTGGAGGAGGTTTGTCCGGACGCGCAGGTCGAAGAGACATGACAGCGTTTCTCAGAGTGAAGTACTTTCCCTCGAAGCTGAATGGGTCCTTCACCTTCCAGATGGTCCGGATGATCTCCAACGCTTCCCTCAGCCGTTCGACTGGTGAAGTGTAGTTTAGCCCGTAGGGCTCAGTATTCTCGATCTCTCCGGCACCAATGCCCATGACCACCCGGCCGTTGCTGATATGGTCAAGTGTCAGAAAGGTTTGAGCTAGCAGGACTGGATGCCTTCTGATAGGTTCTGTGACTGCCGAGATCAGCCTCACCCTCTCTGTCACAGCAGCACAGGCGGCCATGACCGTACTCATCTCATAGAACGTATGAGGGGACTCTTGGAAGAGACACAGTGGGGTAATATCGGGAGTCCACAGTGACTGGGGAATGAACCCTGCAAAGTGATCGGGAAATGCCATGCTGTCGTATCCCAGTGAGTCAATCAGCCTGGCGCTCTTGAGGGCATTCTCCCATGGAGGTAGAAAAGGACCTGGCACACCAATGGCCAGATCATGTATGTCGCTCATGTTTGCCACGTCCTCGCGAACCGGATGAGGCTTCGCTTCACGTTCTCAAAGTCAGCAAGTCGCATGAACTCATCGACGCCGTGAATATTGGTGTCCTCGGCGAGTGTACCGTAGCAGGCTGTCGGTATGCCCACCGCCGTGAAATAGTGACCATCATTTCCTCCAAGGTCCGCCGCGAGCGTGATAGATGGTGACACCTCGCTTTGCACGGCGCGGAGAAAAGCCTTCACGAACGGATTGGATGGGTCAGAGTTCCAGCCTCGGGCCTTCGTAGTGAACCTTAGGTCTGCATCGACACATGTCTCCTCCTTCGCTCTCTCGAAGAATGTGGAGAACTCGGCTGCAACAACCTCGGGGTCCTCCTCCGGAATCAGCCTGCAGTCGAACGATATCTCCGCCTTTCCGGGGATGACATTGGTCCTACTACCCGCATGATACATCGTCAACGAGAAACGACCCCAGATGTTCTTGTTTGGTGAGAATGGGGGTGCAGGTAATCGTGAAACTACATTATTCCGAATGTCTACATAGTCCAAGAGCACGTTCAAGAGCGGCACAGATAGGTGTATCGCGTTGTTGAATCGATACGGATATCCTGCATGTCCCTGTGTCCCGTGGACTGTTATCACTCCGGCGAGTACACCGCTTGAGCCTATGCTGACGTATGCTGGTGATGAGTCAACCACTATGCAGAAGTCGCCTCTCACTCTTGGAGGACCATTGACAAGATAGTCAATTCCCCAAACCCCTCCGGCCTCCTCATTGGGAGAGATAAGGATCACGTAGTTGACTCGAGAAGTCTTGTCTTGAGCCAGCTCCCTCGCTGCGCTGACACAGGCGACTATGTTGCCCTTGTCGTCATTGACACCCCGTCCGTATGCCCGATCTCCCTCTATCGTCAGAGCAAACGGAGGACGAGTCCATGAGGGCAGGTCACCCGCTGGAACTACGTCATAGTGGCTGCACAACAAGACATCAGTGCTGGAGCCAGCATCCATCCTCGCAACGATGTTTGGTTGGGGTATGCCATCATGATTCGAGTCGTAGATCTCGACGCCAAGACCGGCCTCCTCACAGTATCTCCGGATCACATCTGTGCATTGTGAATAGTTGCGTTTCTCATCACAGTTGGTGTCAAGTTCTACAATCTCTCGAAGAAAACTGGTTTCCCACTTGTTCATCTACGACCAAATGTAGTCATGACTGTGCTCTCTCATTAGTGTTGTGAAATCGGGCGCACAGGGATGTACGGAACATCATCTCATGGGCAGGATCAATCTCCCCGTCCCGGTAGGCCTAGCGGTGATGCGAGCCATGTTTGGCTCGGACCCGAAAATGGGACATTCACTGGTTCACTGGAACGGAGATGCATATGCACTCAGTTACATTAATAGCAAGCGGAGCAACACTTGGTAGTATGGTCGAAGTGTACCATATCCAGAAGGGAAAGCTGGTCAGAGTCCCAAACCCTGGAAGGTTTGGAAGAGGTGATTGCTATCTTGTGGATGCGGGACCCAAGATCTACCTGTGGATAGGGCCCAAATCGACGCCTGACGAGAAGTTCCTCGCAGCCGCAGAGGCCGTGTTCCGTGATGTCAAGAGGATGGGCGAGGCGCGCATCGAACACGTCGAGGGTGAGAAGGAACCAGCTGAGTTTAGGAAGCTCTTTCAGAAGATCGAGATCACCGATGAGGATACAGAGAGCATCCTCAAGAAGGTTCAACTTCAGAAACATGAATACAAGCTCTGGAGGCTGAGCAGGGATGCTGGAGACTCATACTACGTGGAGGTCCCCATAAAGAGGAGCTCCCTTGACAGCGAGGACGTATTTGTACTCGACACATGGGACAAGATCTACGTGTGGAGAGGAAAGAGGAGCTCGGCAAGAGAACGGTTTGACGCCACCCTTATCGCAAGGAGCTATGATGCCGAGAGGGTTGGGGTGCAGAAGATCGTGATCGTTGACGAGGGACAGGAACCTCCTGACTTCTTCAAGGCCCTCGAATAGCTCGAAGGGCCATTCACCTAGACAAGACGAAAGTGACCAGGCCGAGGTTCGTACAAGACCCCAGCCTCCTTCATCTTGGAGAGCTCTGCTGCGACCTGGTGAACATCCATACCTGCTTCGACAGCGATCTCGTCAAGAGTCGGTCCCAATGCTGTGGTTGTCCCAGAGTCAAGCCGGCTGAGCACCTTTAGTAACTTGGTGCTGAACTTCTCAATACGAGCTTCTTCACCCCACCTGTCCGCCGCATCAGCCTTGACCTGTACCAGCTCTATATATGACCTCAGCGCCGGCTCAAGCACTCTGTCCCAGGAGCCCCGAACATCATTGACTACAATCCGTTCCTTCCACTGTGACCTGGCTGTCGATCTCGCGACACGAATTGCACTCAAGGAACGCCCGTCCTGATCAGCATCAAGCAGACCCCCTCTACACATTACTGTGTCAGGGAGGCCATAGATCTCCTTGATGTGCTCAATCCGTCGGAGCACGTGTTTGACACTTGCAACTATGGTCTGTTCAGAAACCTGCGGTGAGAGAAGCTGGTAAGTGATAATTGACTTTGTAATGGGGAGTCTGAGGGTCCCCCAGTCGCGCGGCTCAATCCAGAAGTCGTCCGATGTCAGTACCAGAGGTATGTCGGGCAGCGTGGACGTATTCGGATCTGTCAACGTGCTCAGTGAAACTTCTCTGAATCCAGACATGTCCCTCCTTTCAACACAGAGCTTCCGCAGATGAGCGGGACTGTATGTTCCCACTTCAAGTCGCCACAACCTGGGGATGTCCACCTGAATACCACTGATGTCAATGGAGCGACTCCGCCTGTTTCGGAAACTTGGTGGTACTATTCCTCTCATGAATGACAGTAGCTGTCGGATATGTCTTTGTGACGCTTGCGCCTGGACCCCACAGGTGAGCCCTCCGACCGAATCAGCATATGGAGGGCTAGATATGAAGAGCCGAGTGAAGACCGCCTTGCTTGACTCCTCCAGACCTACATGTTCGAACAGCAGTTCAGACAGCTCCGAGAGCTGCATGGGCCGGGGAATGATTCTCGTCACATCGAGAGGCTGACTCTTGACACTCTCAGCCATGAATGCCTCAACACTAGTTCCATTGCGTTCGATAAGGTGTGGAACGGCCAGCCGTCGACCAATGACCTCTACGAACGATCCGTCCGGTGGAGCGTCCTCATCTGGATCCAGACAGATGGGCGTGCCACTTGCAAGCCAGGGACTGGGCGATACGAAGAATAGCGATCTGTACCTAGTGTGGCGCACAAAGCCACGGAACCTGTATAGCTGTCCTCCAATGCGTTTTCTGAAGTCACTCACGAAGGTACGTTCCCACTCAGCAAGCTCTGAACCGCTCTCCCTCTCAAACACGTCTCGTTTACCCTCGACCTGTTCGAGAGGGTCGCGCTTTTCTGTGCCTGGAATGTCAGGACCCCGTGTTTCCATAGTCAGTCCCCACCTGTGTTCGGGGCGCTCCGTTTGAGAAACGTTTCCTGCCACTACCTACTGAGAGCCTCTGTGCGTCCAGCTCTTGAGCTGAGGAGCGGTGAACTGGAACCGAAGCACAATCAGGTCGGTGTAGGCCATGTCAGCATATGAGTTTTGAGCCTAGGATGTAGAAGCGAAGACCCTGTCTTGCGTTGGTTGAGGCACAGGCTCTCTCTCATCGTGGATATGAGAGTGCATGCGGGGGATTCTGGCATGTAGCAGGACTCCTTAGAATCAATGAATCCTCCAACGGAGACATGGCGCTTGGGGAGAATCAAGAACACTGGGTTAAGAGAACTGGAATGTGAGGAGGAGGAGTCGCTCCCCCACCTCCTCGACTGGACTAGGACGTCTAGATACAGCGGTGAATCACTTCTGGTCCTGCCTCTTCAAACTCCTTCTTCGAGACCCACATCTTCTGGAAGGTCTTGAGCGAGGCAAGTATGGACCCACCAATCCAGACGGAATACTGTCGCTCGGGCGGAGCAATTATGCGCACCTCGATATTCTCGGGAACCAGCTCGCTTATCTCCTTGTGGAGCCGCTCCTTCAGGCCCGGGAACATTGTCGAACCGCCGGACAGCACTATGTTGGCGTACAGATCACGTCGCAGGTCCACGTCACAGGCCTTGATAGACTCGACAATGTGTTCGTCCAGAGGTACAGTGTCAAGCCCGATAGCACTCGGGTTGAAGAACAACTCTGGTGCCTGGAAACGTTCTGCGCCAATCGTGATCACCTCACCATCGGGCAACATGTAGGGCTTGTCAACACCAGCCTTGTCGGCGACCGTCCGCTCACGCTCCGGATCAAGAGCAACGTAGCAAAGCTTCTCCTTTATGTCACGGACAATCTCCTTCTCCGCTCCGCTGACGAAGGAATAGCCTCTCTGTCTCAGCAGCCGACGCAAGTATTCGGTTATGTCTCGCCCAGCCAAATCAATTCGACGAATTGCATGGTTGATTGAGAAACCCTCGTAGATCGGGACAATGTGTGTGACACCATCACCAGAGTCGATAACCAGACCGGTCGTGCGTCCTGAAGCATATAGTGAGAGGACGGCCTGTGTTGCAACGTAAACTGCGGGAACACCGAAGTTGTCAAACATCACAGACGCCATGCGTTCTCTGTTCTCACGGGGGTTGAAAGGTGCTTCAGTCAGCAGGACAGGGTTCTCGCTGGGATCTACCTTGAGGTCGTTGTAGAACGTGTAAGACCATATCTTCTCAATTGCATCCCAGTCATCAATCACACCATGGGTGATTGGATACACGAGACGGAGAACACCCCTGAGGTTTATGGCCTCTTCACCAATGTAGTAGTCCCTGGTGTAGTGATCCACGTCCGTCATGATGTGCTCGTATCTCGGATATCCAATCAGTGTAGGCCAGACACTGCGAGGCTGATCCTCACCAGCGTAGCCGTTCTTCGACAGGCCAGTACCGTTATCAATGACGATAGGTTTGCTGCCTAGAAACATGTCTTCAGCCATCTTGGTTCGCTCCTCTTTCTCTTTGTCATGCGGGTATGTGGAAACGGGTCATTTCATGTCAGGAGTACTGACAGCACGATCACCGAGTCCAACCAGCCACCATCGGTGAGTATGTACGGCATGTGATACTATTTAAGGGTTGTTTGAATAGGCGTTATATATACATTACATATGTATATATTATATAGCGATATTTGCCCGGCTGAACCCGGTGAAGCCAATCTTTGGGGAGTGAGTGGTCGTGACTCGACAGAAGGCGTCTTTGGTATGACCTGGGTATTATCAGGGTAATACAGTTCTGACGACGAACGACCTAAGAAATGTCAAAGATATATAAGAGAATTATATTCAATATATTCGAGACCTATGCACCGTAACATCGACGAACTCGTCCGCAAGGAGATAGAGAGTGTAAGGGCTAGGAAGATCATTCTCGAGGAGCTTGAGAAAGGATCAAGGAATGGGAATGAGCTCAGAAAGAGAATACAGGAGGATATGATTGAGCAGGCGAGGGAAAAGGACCCAGGGAAGACGATCGATCCAGACGAGTACGTAGTCACGGACCCGAAGCTCTACTTCAACACAAGACATCTCGAGTCGATGGGCCTCATAGTCAGTCATAAGGAGTCCCAGCAGAGAGTATTCATGCTACATCCGAAGTCAGTCCACGCAGTCCGTCGCGTCCTT
This sequence comes from Candidatus Thorarchaeota archaeon, assembly GCA_038893995.1. Lineage (GTDB taxonomy): Archaea > Asgardarchaeota > Thorarchaeia > Thorarchaeales > Thorarchaeaceae > JAWAQK01. The sequence goes on from JAWAQK010000033.1 coordinate 17,369, forward strand.
GGCGTCACAAGACCCACAGTCATATTTACGTCCATGACCCGACCCGATGACATAAGGCCGTTAATGCACTGGTTCACTGCAGAGGCAGAATCACACTTCAAGAGCCTGAGACTAATAGTGGAGAAGGAGCGATTCTCGAAGGGCGTGACAAAGGATCTAGAGAGATTCGTGGCAGAGGGTAGCACCAAACGATGGTCGAGTCATTGGGACGAACTGCCAGAGCATGTAGTAGGATATTATGACGGGGGTACACAGGGAGACCTGATGGCGACATACGCGCACATTGAGAGGATGCTTATGGAGGAGATACCTGAGAGGAGCGTAGTGTTCGATCTCTCTACAGCACCACCCGTGATAGCGATCGCGTTCTGTCTGCTATCAAACGATTACGCAATTCCAGCCATCTACATCAGGCGCAGAGTCGGTCCCAAGACAGGGATCACGCACTACATTCCAGGAGCTGGTCTGATCTGAAGAACAGACATCTGCCGCTCGAGAGACTAGACATCGACTTTGCGCTCTCATCCCTCATTGATCTTGTCACGAAGGATCTCTCAGCGGTGAGTGCAACTGACTCGAGGCTAAGGGCCAAGTTCACGAGATGGATCAACCAGCTCGTCACCATAAGAGAGGGAATACACAGGGCCGCGGCGACTCTGAATGAGAGACTGGTCGGAACTGTAGCACTGAATGTTGATCCGGAGTTGCTGACCGTTGCCATGTTTCAGCCCAGCACCAGAAACGTGTTTCTTGAGATTGAAACTCATCATTGCAGGCAGGGAAGGAGTGTTCAGTGCGAGCATGCAAGGAGACTCTCTCTGATCAGTGATCTGGCGCGCGTCTTGGCCCTAGTCGGGGATGCCGCCCTGTCAATTGCTGTGGTACATAGACTGTGGAACCCCTCGGTGCTCAGCGTGGGACGCCTCACACAGGTAAGAGCCAAACTTGTGAGCAATGAGAAACTCGCACAGGTATGCGACAGATGGGGCCTGTATGAGATGAGGATCCACTTTGATCCTGAGGTCACCACTAGGTCAGAGATAGATCGCGTCAAGGGGACGCTTGTGGAGGCGATAATTGGAGCAATCTACGTCGAGCATGGAATCGACGGAGTAGTGAAGACCACAGGGTACATCCTAGCTCTCGACGAAATGCAGAAATCAGAACTGGGGGTCTGACCCGGTCACATCCACATCCGTACGGAACACCTCATCGAACCGTCTGCGAACCTGCTCGGCATTCACTGGATCGCTGTACACCCTGATGCAGGGTATTGTCTTCTTCTGTTGTCTGAGTGTTGCGATCAGAGGATTCCCTTCCCTAAGCTCTCTCAACTCTCTGAGTAAATAGCCGGACGACTCGCTTCCCACGAGAAGGGGAATGGAACCAATGCCCTTATCGCCAACTTCCGGGTCTAGCACATCAATCACCGCGCCACCGATATCTCCGGATAGTTCCGTCTCAACCTCACTGAGCCGTTCCAAGTCTTCTGACAACCTGAGGATCTCATTCCAGGTGTCCTGAGAGAACATCCCCTTCGGTCTAGACACCACGACCTTGAACAGCCGACGGTACCTGATGCGGGCTGCATAATCAGATACAAAATCGATCTCAGAGCTCTCGAGCCAACGGTAGAGATCGTCATCCGTCATGCGAGTGAAGAGGCCTATGCACTCCTCTCTGGACAGTTGTGTCTCCTTGATTCTAGAGTATGTGGCCTTGCAGGTCATGGCCTCGGCCACCCTCACTGCATGATGGAGATACAGGTCGCTGAACATCCAGTTACGGCTCAGGATGAGTGACTCAAGCGAGTGCAGTGCCTTCAGCATGAAGGCCCGAACCCACTGGCCTGCAGAGTCTAGTACTACCCGGTTCGTCAGCAGAACACGTTCTGCGGGGAACACCCCCAGTTGTACTCCACTGAAATGTGCATCCCGTATCAGGTAATCGGTCTTGTCGATGTCCAGTGGTGAGTCCAAGAAGTCCGAGATGAGGGATAGGAGCGGATCCTGAGTCCTCCGCTTCAGGACGCCAACGACTGCGTTCGGGTCAATGTCATTCTTCTCGAGCACATCGACCAGATCACTCTTCAGAATGAGATATTCTCCAATGTCTGTGTGATCTAGACCACACCATGACTCAAGTGCAGGCTCGATCGTATGAGAAGTGGGGGGGTGTCCAACATCATGGAGAAGAGCGGCAGCGCGAAATACCCTCTGGTGATAGCCATCCATTAGCTCGGAGATCGGGCGGAAGCAGGGATGGGCAAGGTCATCGCAGTAACTGACCACAGCGATGCACTTCTGTGCCAGATAATTGGTGCCCAGACTGTGCTCGAACCGCGTATGAGTCGCGCCAGGATAGACTATGTGAGCTGGCCCCAGTTGCTTGATGTGACGAAGCCTCAGAACTTCCCATGTTGAAACGATATCAAGCTCCCACGGAGCCAGTATTATTGCGCCATATACTGGATCCTGAATTGCCTTCTGCCGGGAATGTCGCTCTGCAAGGCAGAGCATCTTCTCATGCCGTGCCTTGAGTCGCTGAATTGACGCCCATACTGCATCCTGACGTGCACTGGCAGCCTCAATGTCCGAGAATCTCATGCCAGTGACCTGGACAAGTCGAACAATATCGGAACTGACATCTTGGACCCGAGATGAATCAACACGAGGGATGCGTCCCCTGGGCTTCATGGTCACTTACAAGTACATCGGAGGATGAGAAGATATCGATTCAATCACTAGTGCCTGCACCAACCGATTGAGATGTCAAAGGTTTCGTGACAACTTGACCCTATCACGTGCTGAATAGTAATCCATGGGATCCCCGTGAGAAATGGCGGCACAGTATTCATCGGGCTTACAGTATCCCCATTCTCTCATCCTCTTGCAGTTGAAACGGAAACCAACACGATAGTGAGGGGGCTGTATCAACCCAGCGCGTACTAGGAAGTCGGTGACTATCCGAATCCTCCTGACCTCAAACGCGTTTCTTATGCACGGAGGGGCGCGATCAAGTCCGATGCGTCGTGCCTCTCGAAATAGACGGGACCAAAGAAGACATTCCCTTGGAGAATAGAGCTGGTCGCATCTTGGACAAAGGTCTGCAAGGATTGAAACACGACAGAGCCCGACTCTGGCGGAGGTGGTGAGCCCAGCAGGTTTCAATAGGTCAAATCGGATCTCAGCGAATCGATCAGGGTCAAAGGAACCGAACTCGTCAGCAAACATGCGAATCGCGTTCTCGATCTCCTTTGGAGATACTCTCCAACATGAGAGAAACTGAGACCGGCCCATCCTTGTTCGCTGCATTCACTCACATCAACTGAGAATATGAAACTTACAGTAATAACGTCAACTGCAGAGGCGTCTGGTGTACTCCAATAACCCTTAAATCAAATACAGAGGTGGTGTTGAAACCACATTCGTCGGGGTGCCTCCGAGATGATCAGATTGGCACTCGAGAAGAGTGTTGTATTGAAAGAGGCAATCACATCAATAGTCGTTGGAGACTTCGAGAGGAACAACAATGACGAGATAGCCATAATGACAGCTGGAGGCAATCTGAGGGTCCTTAGGCTGGACTCAAAATCCAGAGAAACTCTCGAGATCGCAAGCATGGGGGGATTTTCCGCCACCTCGATGTGCGCTGGAAATGTCACGGGGACCGAGGGAATTGACTTTGTGATGGCTGAGCGGGGGGGAACACTGAGAATAGTGTCCCTGCACAATGGGGCTCTCGATGAAGTTGGAGTGTATCCATTGGGAACAGAACCGACTGCTCTGGCAGTCCTCGATGTATTGGGCACCGATCGTGCGGGAGTTGTCGTCGCGACTAACGACTGTGCCATCAGATGCTACGGTTGGTTGGGGGACTGTCTAGATAAGATGGCACACAAGTCGGTAGACTATCCGATAATATCCATAGGGGAGTACAGGGCCAGGGGAATCCCCTACTCGCGTCTTGTTATTGGAGACAACAACAAGGGCCTTTATCTGTACCAGTATGCAGACGACCGCCTGCACGAGATCGCTCGAGCAGCGGCCAGAGGAGCCGTGACATCGGTAACAGGAGGAAACATCACAGGCGGCCGGCTTGACGAGATTGTGTGTATCTCAGATGAGATCAATATCACGGTATTCACAGCGGAGAACAACGCAATCAAGGCGATTGATAATCTAAAAGCGACCAGCAAGATAACCTCGGCAAAGACAGGAAACGTTGTGGGAAGCGGTACCTCGAACGATCAGATAATAGTGGCTCATGAGAACTCGAATGTGACGATCATGTCACTTGAGGGAAGACGACTGGTCCCCACGACAAGCCTCCGGACAGGGAGTGCTGGTCTTAGACCCCTACTGGCCATTGGCAGGCCTCGAGAGCATGGCAGCCTCATATACCATGCAGTAGATCGTACCGTAAACATCCTGTCAGTAGAGCATGTGTGACTACTTGATCTGCGGCATGTAGAGTTCTTGGGGTTGGAGTATCCGAATAGTCTTGACGGGCACTCGCTGACGAATCCTGGTAGCAAACTCTGAGTCTATCCAGGACTTGGCCCTGGACCGGGCCTCCTCAATTGTCCCAGCATCGATGTTGATATCAATCCTGACAAACAGATGGTACGGCTCTCTCGGGGTCAGTTCCTTCTTAACCATGGCCCAGAATGCCCTAGAACCGTGGGGGACAGCCAAACGACCAGTAATCTCAGACCACTGCTTGTGCTCCATTCGACGGGCAACAACGGACAGGTCCTTCAGTTCTGGCAAGTCTCTCAGTGCCTCCATGACACTGTTGCCAGCAGATGGTAAGTCAGTCACCTTTTCCAGTTCAGCCACCAGGTAGTGATCTGCTCTGAATACCGGCATCACGAAAACCCCATGCTGTTCTGTCGATGGTCGCCGAGTGCCCACACTTAAGCCTGATGGTTCAGAGGTGTGTTTCCGGAGCCGGACCTGAGTTCGTGTCGATACTTGACGAAACGATACGAGGCGGTTGTCACGCCTAGCGCAGTAAGAAGTGGAAGACCATAGTGAAGGAGATTGAACACGGCCATCAGAAACAGGGCGAACACCCGTTCGGATCTGCCCCCTAGTCCTATGTCCAAGTCTTTCACCCCGAGACTCTCTGCCCTGCACCTGACGTAGCTGGTGAGCTGCCATGATGAAACACAGACAGCCATCCACAGTCCCGAGTCAAGACCCAGAATCATCACATCATAGAAGCGAATAGCCAGAGCCATCAGGATGATCAACTCACTGACTCGATCGACCACGGAATCGGTAAGTGCGCCAGCAGGTGTTGCCTCGTTTCTCATTCGGGCGACAGCCCCGTCAACACCGTCAAGGAGGCCTGTAGAGAACACCAGTATTCCGTACAGTATGTAGTCGTGCATCGATGTCAATGAGAGGAATGCGCCAAGCGCAGTGAGTAGAGAGAGATAGGTCACCGTTGTTGCGTCAACACCGAACCTGATGAACATGCTAGCAATGCTCAGAACCACTGGTCTGAAAACTCTCCTCATTCTCCACCTGCTGGGGGTCAATGTTCATCTCTCCCGCATGTCTGGTCGCCATACACCACTGTTGACTCGTAGATCTTGTCAGATAGAAACACTGCACCGCCAAATGCTACAGTATCGCGGACAATCGTACGTTCGCCAACGCTGGAACTGGGACCCAGGATGGCGAGTGGCCCCACTACCGCACCATGTCCCATTTTGCTCCCGGGACCTACATAGCTCGGACCAATGATGGATGCGCCGGAGGCCAGATGGATGTCATATTCCTCAGCCCCCACACCCCCTGCGTCGACATGCGTTCCGGAGGGGACACAGAGGCCTCTGTTCACGGACCGACAACCACGCATGATGAGATGACGATTGGCGGCGAGGAGATCAGAAAAGTCGTCGATATCGAACAGCGGACACTCGAATGTATGATATCCGATTCGCGCACCCTTGGCCAGGGCCATATTCAATGCATCAGTGACCCTGCTGCAACCCACTGATAGAGCCTCTCTGCAGTGTTCTACGAAAGAGGGGTGTGCCACGAGGATCATGGCGGACCGACCGACATCGTGACAACTGTCTGGTTGACCATCAATGCTCGCTATCTCGTTTGGTGCCCTACTGTAGACCCTGGTGCCTCCGTTCATTGAAGGGTGAACGGCCAGAGTAGCAATTCGACAGTCCTGAGCCGACCCATGAGCCTGAAGTGTGCCAATCACCAATTCGGGCTCCACCACACAGTCAGCAGGACATGACAAGAACTGTTCGACGGGAGCCGCTTCGAGAGCCCTCACAAGCGTTGTCAGAGGACCACTGTTCCAGTCATGAACATGAACAACACGGACCTCAGAGTCAGGATAGGATTCACGGATGTGCTCCTCGATCATTTGACCCTTCCACCCAACTCCGATGACCACATGTTGTACGTCTGACGCATGAAGGACTGCTATCAGCCTGTCAATGAGACATACATCGACTACAGGCATGAGGGCCTTTGGCACGTGAGCCGTCAGGCAAGACATTCGGAGACCACGACCAGCAGCGAGGACTACAGCCTGAATGGTAACACCCCCAAGAAACCGAACACAACGAACATATGTAGATATGCAGTAGTGCAAGCCGTGGAACTGATGGGCGAGACAGTTGCTGTACGCAGCTCAGAGGATGTGGAGGATGCTGCAAAGAGGGCAGTGGAGGTTCTGAGGTCCGGAGGACTTGTGGTATATCCGACGGATACCAGCTACGGAATCTCATGCGATCCCAGCAACGAGGATGCTATACTGAGGCTACTCGAGGCCAAGCAACGTCCTGCAAGTATGGGACTTCCACTACTGTACTCGGACCTGGCAATGTGCGACCAGTACCTCGATCTGAATGAGTTCGAGAGAGTCATTGCGAAGATGTTCTGGCCTGGCCCGCTGACACTTGTAGTGACCGCCAGGACACGTCTGCCATACAGCGTCACTGGCAAACACGACAAGGTTGCAGCGAGGATACCGGACCACTCTGTTCCCAGGGCGATCTCGAGGATGCTGGGTGGTCCAATTGTGGGTACCAGTGCGAATCGGACCGGGGGACCAAGCCCATTCGACATTGAAACTGCAAGAGCTCAGCTTGGCAATCTGGTAGAGCTCTACCTGGATTCCGGGCCATCGTCTGCAAAGAAGAACTCGACCATAGTCGAAGTCGAACCAGGGGACCCAGCCAGTATCAGGGTGCACAGAGAGGGAGAGGTCTCAATCGAGCAGCTGAGGGAAAGGCTCCGACTTGACAAGGACGCACTTCGATACTGGAGTACAAGGATAACTGCATGAGGCGGTGCAAAGTCCGCATGGAAGAGGGGTACTTGTTCAATCTGGTAGTAGGTTGTCCTCATGATAGAGAGAGGGCAGCTGGAGCTGAGGTCAAGTATTTCATCGGAGACCTGCTCGACGATCCACAACTCGTCATCAACAGAGTCGGAGTACCGGGGATCGTCACGTGCCATACGGCCCTCGATCCATTTGATGTGACGCATCGGTTGAGGACTCTCGCTAAAGAGAATCCATACCAGTTCCGGTATGCATTGAGATTCACGCCCATCGAAAGATGCGTGCCTACAAGTGTAGACAAGATCATCTCCGCCGTCGAACAGGTACGCCACAGGATTGCTGCAGACGAGTCCTTCCGGGTCACCATCAGAAGAAGAGGCATCAAGTTCAACACAACCCAGTTGATCGATGCCGTCGCATCTCTAATACCGGCACGGGTGGACCTATCTGAACCTGACAAACACCTGTGGATAGAGATCGTCGGAGATCTTACGGGCGTATCTGTGCTTAGCCCGCTCTCAGACATATTCTCGGCAGCCACACTGCAGATGGAGTCTGACAATCGTCTCAGTCAGGTATAGCCACCAGCGAGACACGATTCGCTACACAACGTGCCAGCACAGACTGGATCTCCTGAGAGTCATCAGACTGCGCGATACTCATTATCTCGGTGTCATCAACGCCAAACAGTGCACAGATTCGTGCAGTACGAGACGGCTCAGGCGGAAACGGGGGATCTCTAACGGGACCAATTAGCTCAGATAGTACCTGCAGACATTCCCTCACCCGTTCGGGGCGTCTGGCCACAATGACAGCTGCAATGTACTCACTAGAGTCATGCAGACCCATGATCTCTATTGCCCGACTGATCTGCTTCTGAGCAGACGCGTAGACAAGTATCTCCAGTCCTAGGCTACGAGACCGGGAGTATCCTCCACGAACCGCACTAAGTGCATTCTGTGCAGATGACAGCAGATGTACCACACCGGCCACATAGGTGGAGTCCATGAGCTGAACGGCCAGCGTGTCAGCGCAACTCTCTGCAGAGAGAGCGATCAGTCTCTCACGCGGCATCAGTGCGACGTTCCTATACTCGCCGATGCCAACGTAGCACTCCTCAGTATCATCTAGCTGCTCAACTATCAAGATCACCATGACCTCTCATAGACGTCTGATGAAGTAGTCTGCGATCGTTGGCTCAAAACCAACTTCGAAGACAAGCTTCTCGCGGATCGTGTTCATGTCAATACCTGGCTGTTCGGTAGTGAACTTTTTCACCAATGCGATTATGGACTCTCGTATCTCCCAAGGATAGATCGTCCAGGAATCGACCAACTCCATGTAGTAGTCGGGCGTTATGCATGAGTGAGGTTTGAGATGAAGTACTGCAGAGCGGACTTCTATCACACCTTGTTTCTCCACATGACGGACCGCGTGCATGAGACTCTCTCCCGAATCGGCTACTTCGTCGACCACTAGGACTCTCTGGCCCTCAAGGGGAACAAGCAGGGGCTGTGTGATCCTCGGTTCCCGTCCCTTTCGTCCCAAATCAGTATAGTACTCGATACGCACATTCCACATAGTGTTGGCATACAATACGTCAGAGAGTATCCTTGCTGGAATCCAGCCTCCTCTCGCAATACCCACTATCACTGAGGGCTTGAATCCACTTGCGACTATTCGTTCCGAGAGGCGCAGAGTGAGATTGTACACGTCCTCCCAGTTCAATACTATGTACTTCGACTCGGTCAATGCAGAAACGCCCTGCGTGTGTTCGAGATGTCTGCCTAATTAAGGATGTCAGCAGACATGACCATAATCCAGATGAGCCAGTATCTCACCACCATGGCTGGGAGAAATGAAACCAGATCTTCTCATCACACACATAGGGCAGCTCGCAACTGTTGCAGGTAACAGCAACTCTCCCAAGACAGGAGAGTCCATGAAGGACATTGGCATCATCGAGGATGCCGCTGTGGCAATAGAAGACGGAAGGATAACAGCAGTTGGAACTACTCGAGATGTACTCAACCAGTTGACTGCAGAACCGGTGAGTGAGCTGACTTTCGCCGGAAGATTTGCAATGCCCGGATTTGTGGATAGTCACACTCACGTCGTGTTCGCAGGATCTCGTGAGAACGATTTCATCATGAAACTCGCAGGGAAGACATACATGGATATCCTAGAGGCGGGGGGAGGTATACTCAGCACTGTTCGGGCAACCAGAAGGGCGACATTGGAGGAACTCCGAAGTAGCACGTTCTCGGGTCTTCTGAGCATGCTCGAACACGGTACTACCTGTGTCGAGGGCAAGAGCGGCTACGGTCTCAATACGAGAGATGAGATCAAGATGCTCGTGGCACTGGACGAAGCCTCCGAGAAAGTCCCCATGGAGGTAGTGTCTACGTTCATGGGAGCGCACATGGTCCCTCCTGAGTATGAGGGACGTACGGACGACTACGTAGATTTAGTCGTCAGCGAGATGATC
>JAWAQK010000034.1:0-26516 GCA_038893995.1 Candidatus Thorarchaeota archaeon
CGTTCGGATAGATGGTCTCATCAGGAACAATGCGGGAGTACGTCTGGGCGACCTCGTCGAGGTGTCATCTGTGAACGTGCCCGACGCGACAAAGGTCGTATTTGCTCCCACGACTCCTATCCGCTTTGGGTCCGGGTTTGAGGAGTATGTCAAGCAGAACATGGTGAACAAGCCTGTGACCCGTGGCGATCTCATCCAGATCGCCTCCATAGGGCAGGGACTTCAGTTCACGGCAACTACAGTCCTCCCGGCAAAGTACGGACGTATCACACCTGACACGGTGATCGAGGTCCTGTCGAAGCCTGTGTCACCAGAGACGCTCACTCTGCCCAAGCTGACCTACGAGGACATAGGCGGTCTCGGAAAGGAGCTTCAGAAGATCAGAGAGATGGTGGAGCTCCCGATGAAGTCTCCTGAGCTGTTTAAGAGACTGGGGATAACTCCACCGAAGGGGGTGCTCCTACATGGTCCGCCAGGCACTGGTAAGACCCTGATCGCGAAGGCAGTCGCCAACGAGGCTGGCGCACACTTCCGTGTGATCAACGGCCCAGAAATCATGTCAAAGTTCTACGGTGAGTCTGAGCAGAAGCTGAGGGAGGTCTTTGAGGAGGCCGAGAAGAACGCCCCGAGCATCATATTCATAGATGAGATTGACAGCATTGCCCCGAAGAGGGCCGAGGTCACTGGCGAAGTGGAGCGGAGGGTTGTTGCTCAGCTACTGTCACTGATGGACGGTCTTGAGCCCCGGGGTCAGGTCATTGTCATAGGTGCGACGAACCGGATTGACGACATCGACGAGGCACTGCGACGACCCGGACGGTTCGACCGAGAGATTGAGATTGGAGTCCCTGACAAGAAGGGACGACTCGAGATACTTCAGATCCACACGCGTTCGATGCCTCTTGCCAAAGATGTTGATCTCGAGAAGCTGGCGTCTGTCACTCACGGGTTCGTCGGTGCAGACCTCGCTGCGCTCGCCCGCGAGGCGGCCATGGAGGCCCTCAGAAAGGTCCTGCCCAAGCTCGACCCGGTCACTGGCGATCTGCCGCCAGGTGAACTGAACAACCTGTTTGTGACGCAGGCTGACTTTGAGGCCGCACTGTCGGGCATTGCGCCATCTGCGCTGCGGGAGGTGCTAGTCGAGAAGCCCAATGTGAGATGGGATGACATTGGCGGGCTTGAGGATGTGAAGTTCCAGATCAGGGCCGCGGTTGAGGCTCCACTGAAGTACCCGGACGTATTCGCTCAGATGAAGGTCCGCACCCCGAGAGGACTGTTGCTGTACGGCCCACCCGGCACCGGAAAGACGCTCCTGGCCAAGGCAGTCGCGACGGAGAGCGAGGCGAACTTCATATCGATAAGGGGTCCGGAGATCTTTAACAAGTACGTGGGTGAGTCTGAGAAGGCAGTCCGAGAAATATTCAAGAAGGCGCGTCAGACTGCCCCCTGCGTCATCTTCTTTGACGAGATCGATGCGGTGCTCAGTCGACGCGGCATGGACGACGAGACTGGCGTCACCAAGCGTATAGTCAACCAGTTCCTCGCCGAGATTGATGGTCTTCAGACCCTCAACAACGTACTCGTGATTGGTGCGACTAACCGGCCCGAGATGATTGATGAGGCAATGCTCAGGCCTGGCCGATTTGATGCCCTACTCTATGTCAGGGCACCTGACAAGGCTGCTAGGAAGCAGATCCTCGAGATCCTGGTGGCGAAGAAGGGCATACCAGGCCACGAACGCCTGAACTTCGACAAGCTCGCCGAGATGACGGAGTCCTACTCTGGTGCAGACCTGGAGGGACTCGTGAGAGAGGCAGTCATGGCTGCGATATCCAAGGACTGGAAGGTGCATGAGCTCGAGATGCGCCACTTTGAGGAGGCAATGAAGACAGTCAGACCTACACTGACGCCCCAGGTGCTTGCCTACTACGACGCCCTCGATGCCAGGCTTAAGGGTCGCCAGGTCGAGAAGAGAACAGAATCGGCCATGTACGCGTGATGAGATTGACAGGCGGGCTCCCTGCGGAGAACCTCTATAAGGAGCCCGTCTACTCTTTTCTGTTCAGGGTGCAGAGCGGGTGGGCTCCCGAATGAGAAAGAGATGGTCGGTCAACTTAGTACCCATGCTTCACTTCGAGAACTCGGGTCTCGAGGACTACGAACACAACATAGGAATTGCCTCTTGGAATCTCAAGAACATGCTTGACCAATTGGAGGCCGAGCCTGAGCTGCGACTTGCTGTGGATCAGGTGACCCTACTGGAGGGCTTCAGACGACTCTTTCCTAACTACTGGGACCTACTACATCAGATGGTACTCGATGGACGTGTCGAGGTCGTCGGCGGGACGTACGTGATGCCCGATCTCATCATTCCTGATGGTGAGTCGATAGTCCGCCAGTTCCTGCTGGGCACTCAGTTTGTGAGACAAGAACTTGGAGTTGAAGTCAAGACAGGATGGATGATTGACTCGGCAGGTCACTGTTCACAGATGCCCCAGATTCTGAGACAGTGTGGCATCAACTCGTACTTCTTCTGGCGTGGGATGACCTACAGGTGTCCGTCTGAGTTCATGTGGCGGGGTGTCGACGGGAGCAAGGTCATAACAGTATGGTTGAGAAATGGTTACGACTGTCTGGCGTGGCTATCTGAGGACCAGAGAGAGGCTATCACGACCCTGCTTGAGCTGGTAGAGAGGACGGGAGAGATATCGGCGTCTCCCAACGTCTTTATCCCCCTTGGAGGGGGTCTCGTCCCGCTCCCAGCAAACCTCTCTGACACATTGAAACACTGGAACCTGGTATTCCCTGAGGCGCGCATCTCCGTCCTGACTCCCAGGGAGTTCATTGACAAGCTGCTCGCCACTCAGTCTAACCTCGCGACCATAAGTGGTCCGCTCACATCTGAACGGTTCGTGTCAGTGCACCCCGGAGGCCTATCATCTCGTTCAGTCCTCAAGATCCTGAGCAGGACGCTCGAGGGACTCCTCTACCTGCTCGAGCTGTACCTGTCCCTTGCCAGAGACCACCAATGCAATACTGAGCTTGCGAATCTGTGGCGAGTCCTCCTGTTCAACCATGACCACAACATCATCCGCGGACTGATCGCAGATGAGCCCTACCTACAGGCACGGAAAAGGTTCCAGGATGCCATCAATAGGGCCGAGATGCTGTTGGAGTCGGCTGTCAGAGCCGCCGCCTCTCTTGGTCCGTCTGATGACAACAGGTTCCTGACGGTCCTCAACCCGGTCTTGTGGGTGCGCGATGGCATTGTGCGAGTCCAGATCGACCTCACTCAGTTCCCCACGGGGTCATTTGAGATTCAGGATGAGAAGGGCAACAGTGTTCCCTACCAGATTGTTGAACAGCAGGAGGGTTCCGTCCACCTGATCTTCTGCGCCAAGGATGTTCCCAGTGTGGGTATGAAGAGATACAGGATCGTGCCAGCCGACAAGAGACCCGACTTCGAGTCCTCGATCAAGACTGGCGAAAACTGGATAGAATCGGCAGACTTTGTGTTAGAGTTCGACGAACTCACTGGGTCACTCACCAGACTCTATGACAAGAAGAACAACTTCGATGTGCTGAGAGACGCTGGGAACTGTCTCATCTTTGAGCCTGACCTCGGGGACCTCCATCGGCATTCAGGAGCAGTCTGCCAGGCTGATCTACCGGAGGCCAGCACGGTGAGGACTCCTGCACAGGTCCGAGTTCGAGAGTCTGGTCCGGTGAGGGCCGCAATTGAGGTCAATGGCACCCTGAAGGGGTCCGAATGGATGCAGAGAGTATTCATCTATGACGGCCTTCACAGGGTCGATATCGAGACTGATCTGGACTTTCGCGGCCGCAATACCAAGGTGTGTGTCTCATTCCCACTCACTGTGTTCTCTGACCGGGTAGAGGCTGGTTCCCAATTCGGGTCCGAGCAGCGTGTACTATGGGATATCTCGCGGGGTCCTGATGCCCGATCACCCGGAGTCTCGTTTGCGGCACTTGACTGGGTGGACTGCAACGGTCCCGAGTATGGCATAGGACTCATTGCCTTCGGTCTGCATGAGTTCCGAATGTCAGACGGTGAGCTGAGACTGACTCTGCTGAGAAGTGTGGACCAGTATATGCGGGGTGACAGCAGCGCTCCTCCCGAGTTGCCCATGGCGCTGGATCAGGGACTACATTCATTCAGATACTCTCTCGTGCCGCACTCAACTGACTCAGAAGGTCCAGCAGTATGGCGGGCGGCTGCAGAGCACCGTCTGCCACTGATCTGTGTCCCTGCCTGCCCGCTGGACAGTTCGATCCCAAGTGTCTCTCACCTCAGTGTAAGTGGAGTCGAGCTGATGTTGTCATGCTTCAAGCCCACAGACCGCCAGGACGAATACATAGTCCGTCTCTTCGAACCGGCCGGGCGCGAGGGGGTCTCCAGGCTGACATTCTCACGTCCTGTGAGAAGTGTTGTCCTGACCGACCTGTGCGAGAGGGACGTTGGGCCGCTGTTTCCCGCAGGAAACACGGTAGAGTTGAGCATTGACAGACACTCCATAATCACTCTTCGTGTGGTGTTGGGCTAGGCTGGGCCTGACCGCTAAGGATATACATCCGAATGATTCAGTGTGCTCCGACACATGGCCAGGGAGTCTAGTCAGATGGGTGGATTCTTCCCTGTCTCTCCCCTGATCGGAATACCAAACACGAGCTACGCCGCACAGGCTGGCGTGATGGATGGAAAGTGGGCTGCAAGAGTAGTCAGGGGTCGCAAGATTATCGCCGAGAAGACAATGACGGAGCTTGACCTCGACCATCTTGTGGGGGTCATCTTCGGTCACGCCCGGGTGGAGGGTCTGAGCCGGCATGCGGTGGCAATGTGCGCAGGGCGTCTCATTCAGTTTGCGCGTCAGTATCAGCAGTCAGGAGTATGTCCAAACTATGAGGTCGGTGATCTCACAAGGGACTCTCCGGTCGAGGAAGATGGCGCGACGGGTTTCTCCGCTGTCTCTCCCCAACCTGCCGCGAATAGCGAGCCTTCAGCCGCCTCTGCAGCATACAGTCAGGGTCTCGATAGCATGACCCCCGTAGGTGGAATTCCCCAGATCTCGCAGCTTGCCCCCCAGCAGCTCTGGCTCAACAGCGTTGAGAACGCAGCCCTGCTGCTGAGCGCCATGGTCACCTATGGAGCTGCTCTGTCACAGGATCACCTTCAGGCGATATCTGAGAATGCTGCTGAGTCGCTCGTCCACATGTGGGCTGCCAGGGGCGATTCCGAATCGGTACTACGCAAGTTCTCAGCCATGATACAGAGCTGCTCCCTCGAGTGCCACGTGGAGCGTACCGGTAGTGGACGCACGTCTTTGATAATCGGAAACTGCGAGTTCATCAGGGTGGCAAGAGAACTGGATCCTTCGTCGAAGATCATCCCAATGGGCTTTCCATGCCGCTACCACGAGATGGTTGCCAGAAAGGTATCGTCACTGGTCGGGACGAAGATCTCTATCAACACCAGTTCAAATGGGTGCACAGTGGTGCTATCGATATAGAGACCCAGGGACGACCGCCCAGGCCGCATCTGTCTGGACCACTGTGACTATATCATCTTGGTTCTTAGAGGCCTGTTTCTCTCTCGCGCAGGATGTTGACCTCGCTCAGCCATGCAGACAACACTCTTAAATCAAAATTCCCGCCATTGAGAAATGAGAGACACAGAAACTGGTCTCGGTCAGGAGATCAAGAGATGTCATATCTTACTTGGAGAGAGTATGTTCGTACAGGTCCTGTCTGTCTGGGTGTGTTGCTTGTGATTGTTGGTGCCATCCTGGCCCTCATGTCACAGATGGGCTACGACCTGATCACGGGGTATACCCTGTATGTCGGTGCAGGACTCTCAGTGCTGGGGCTCCTGCTTGTGCTCTGCGGATTCTTCTTCACCAAGAAGAAACGTGACTCTGTCCTGAAGAAGGTCGACACGAGACAGGACGACGTTCCACCTCCCCCACCTAGAGACTAGACAGTCCAAATAGGCTCCGAACGGGTCAGTCTCGTTCGTGAGCCACTCCTTCTCGACTCTCCACTTGACTGACCTACCAAATCCATATATTGCACGTCTGCTCATTTCTGAACAGAAAACCACGGATGGTCTGTCCAGATGACTGTTCTAGAATACAGGGATAATCAGTTTCACGAATGCGTCGGACAACCGAACGCGGAGGTCATCCTGAAGGTGGATGATACAGCGAAGAAGCTCATATTGACGATCCCAAGCAGCGTCAATCTTGTCACTGCAAGGGCTGCTGAAAGATGTGCCAGATCGATTGAGAAGTCTGGATTTCAGACTGCCAAGCGTGGCAGGATTGGAAGGGGTTACGAACTAGTCATAGAGGGACACGGTGGTGCCCTGCCAGACCGGCTCAGGAAGTCACCACGTGAAGTCTACTGAGTTCAGGAGTGACCTGCAGTCGGCAGTCCATGCCTAGACCACCCGTAGCAGTCCTGTTGTCAGTGCTCATGGAGGAGAGGTCCGAGTGACAGATGAAGGTTTGAGGCGACTGATCGAAGAAGCAACTAAGGAATCGTTGAACCAGTCCTTTACAGAGGCCGGCAGAAAGTACTTGGAGGCTGCCCGTGTTTCGGAGGAGAAGGGTGACATTGCAGCCGCAGACGATCTCTACGGCAAGGCTGCAACCGCATTCATCCAGGCCGCGGAGAAGTACCGTAGCTCCAAGAGCTACAAGAACGCCGCACTGAACATGTGCGCTGCCGGTGACCTATACTCTGACCTGGCTGAGTCTGAGAAGGCGATACGAGCCTATTCTGCAGCTGCTGAAGACCTACTGAGAGCATCAGAGGAGCACCTAATGTGGGGTGAGGCTGCCGAGACTCAGAAGGCCACAGCGCTCGCTGTGATAGCTTCCATGATCTATATGATGATAGGTCGTGACGACCTCGCTTTCTCTGCTTCTAGAAACTTTGCCTCCAGGAACGCATCAAAACTCAGATACCCTGCACTCGTTCGCATGAGTCAGATCCCCCAGATGCTTGAGGCATCGATCAGGAATGTAGATCTAGAGACATTCTCCAGCGCCGAGAACGCCGTCGTCACTGAGCTCAAGGCCGCTCTGAGTGGCAGTGGCGCGCAGGACTTTGCCAAGTACGTGGACCGAGGCCTCGAGATGGCCCGAGAGCTCCTGCGGGGTAAGATCAAGGTGCCTAAGCTGGTGACTCGCCTCGACCTCCCAGTGGACTACACGTTCAAGGAGACTGTGCCACTGACGGTCGAGATCTCCAATGCCGGAAGCGGTGACGCCTCTGCTATCAATATCGAGTGGCTAGTCGATCAGGGGCTGTCCCTAGTGTCGGGGGACATGAGGAAGACGATCCCTGCTCTTCGTGCGGGCGATCATGTCCGGTTAGAGCTCAGGGTCCGAGCGACTCAGCAGAACCTTGTTGGTGAGAGAGACTACGAGGTCCTAGTGAAGGGCACTTACAGCGACATGCTTCGAACCGAGTACTCCCTTCAGGCCGGCCCCGGAAGGCTCGTCCTACGTGACTTCAAGATGACTGAGAAACTGCTCCACGACGCTGATGTCAGTGATAGCCGTATTGGTCTGCTGTCATCCACGTTGGAGTCGTCGCCGTTTGAGAAGGACGTGCTCCGAAGGCTGATCTCCGCGCTTGCGTCGTCGTTGGTCACCGCCCGTGACGAGGTTGCCAGGAAGGAGTTGGAGGGCGCGCGTACCCGGATCAGCGTAGTCAATCAGCTCGTCGATGCCATTGATGCCACATTGGGAGATGACAGTCTCGCCGCAAGCGTACAAGGCCGACGAGAGGCTGAGAAGAGAGCTTTCGCGTTCTCAGTGATAGAACCCGTGCTTGGCGGGCTGCGGCAGTATCTCACGGAACAGGAGCGGACGTTAGCTGAGTTGTCAAGGTCCAGTCTGGCGGAGTGGGACCGCGATGCAGAGAGACGAAGGTCGCTCGGTAACGCTCTGAGAGAGGCATCATCCGAGATCTCTGCTCTGACACGAGACCTGCATTCACTGTACAGTCAGTTGCCCGATGCTTCCACAGCGACCAGTCCTGACGAGGCGACTCGTAGGACGAAGATCAGACAGTTGGCAGACTCCCTCAGATCGAGGATTGAGTCTGTGTCATCTCATCTGAGTATGATGACCAGCGACCCGATGTTCTCGCCCGGTACTCGCCCAGTGACTCCTGAGAAGACAGCAATTGCCGCTCAGATAGTTGCAGCGCTGAGTGCTGAGATTGACAGGCAACTCTCCATGAAGCGGAGAGAACTGTCGTGAATGGTCTCATCTCCCGGCCCTTGCCATGAATCTCTCGAGTCTGTCCATTGCCTCCGAGATCATGTCGACGGGTGGAAGGAATACGCTCCGGAAGTGATTTCTTCCATATTTCTCACAGAATCCGCTACCGGGGACAAAGACCACTCCTGTGCTGTTCAGCACGTCGAGCACGAACTCGGTGTCGTTGCGCCAACGACCGTCAAGCTCGACCTTGGGCATTATGTAGAAGGCCGCCTGTGGTAGTCTGGTGCTGATCCCGTCTATGCCCGAGAGCCTGTCGTAGATGACCTGCCTCCGCTCCCTGAGTCGTCTCATGACCTCCTGAAGGTGGCTGCCGTCGCTCCTTAGCGCGACTGCTGACGCAGCCTGAGCAGGTGTGTTCACGCAGATCCTCACACGTGCCTGCCTCATTATGGCATCCCTGATCGGCTCAAGCTCTCCGTTCTGGTCACTGAAGTAGATGTATCCTACGCGCCAACCCGGCGCCAGGTACACCTTGCTGATACCGTTCAGTCCTATCACTGGGACGTCCCCAGCCGCTCGGACCATGGGTGTCTGCATCTTGTCGAACGTGAGCTGGTCATAGATCTCGTCGCTGATGAGAGGAAGTCCATACTCGCCCGCAATGTTGGCTATCTCCGCGAGTGTCTTGCTATCGTAGACTGCGCCAGTCGGATTGTTCGGATTGATCACGAGGATTGCAGAAGTCTTCTCGCTGACCTTCGACCTGAGGTCATCTACATCCGGGCTCCAGTCTTTCTCCTCGACTGTCCTGTATGTGACTGGAATGCCGCCAAAATACTTCGTGTAGGATATGTACGGCGGGTATGCTGGACCGGGCAGTAACAGCTCACTCCCTGACTCGATCAGTGCGCCGGCCAGAAACTGGATTGCCTCAGAGACACCATTTGTGACTATCATTCGGGCCGGATCCACACTGATTCCATTCACCCGCTTCTCCTTCTCCGCAGCAGCTTCTCTCAGTTCCTGAAGTCCCTCCGAGGGGGAGTAGTAGTTCTTCTGTGCTCTGACCGCCTCACACATGGCCTCGACCATGAACTCGGGTGTCCTCCAGTCGTAGACGTTGGGATCGCCAATGTTGAGATAGAGCGGCCTCTCTCCCTTCTGCCTCTCGTACTTCTTGGCTGCAACAACTATGTCACGGATTGCATACTCCAGACCGGCTGCGCGCGGAGTTATCCTTATCCTCACGGGAATCACCGGGGGCTTGCGGGCAGTCTCCGTCATATATCGTTTGTTACAGGACCAAGTCTACCCCCACGACTAGAAGAGAACGTCTGAGCTGAGTGCTGCCTGAGGACCATCGACTGCAGAGTGAATCGCAGTCTGTTCGAGGGCACAGTGTCAACAGTCCCGCTGGAGCGCAGTCTACGACGACGTCCATCGGATGATGCCTGGTGGTCCTCGCGTCCCTCCGACTGAGCCCTCGGTATGAGTGTCGTGACGCTCCCAAGCTCTGCTTCCGACCGTCCTGCAGACGCACTTCGTGAGGGCAGGAAACCTAGATCGACAGCAATATCCGGAGGACCTGCTTCACACGCTTCAGCTCGCTGGGCTCTGCCTCTGCAATCTTGTCTCCAGCCCGTGAGAGGTCCACCGCCCTGATCTGGTGGCAGAGAATGTATGAATCACCTTTCATCTGACCTCTCTTCCTGATGGGTACCTCAGTCCAGAAATTGTGTTGTCTCGATGTGATCGGCAAGATGATGGCTATCCCTGAAGGCCCTCTCTTGCCCTGTGAATCGGTGGGAATGCCGACCACTAAGCATGGCCGAATCTTACAAGTTTCATGTCCCCTTGTCGGATCCAGGTTGAAGTAGACTATATCGTTTGGCCGAATGACCGCGAGACCCATCGCGTCACCCCAAGTCGTCCACATAGTCATCGAGGCCCATTTCTGCCAGTGTCTGATCCTCTGTCAGGGCTGGCAGAGATATGTCAAAGGGTCCTCGTACCTCAAGCTCCAAGTTGAGTTCCTCTCTGACTTGAATCAGGATGTCCAATGCCCAGTCCCGTAGAAGTCGCTCAAGTTGCTCGATCTGCCTCCGGGTGACTGAGTACGCAATCTCGACTGTGCTGGCTGTCAGAGCCACAAGTACGATCAGCGAAGCCATGTTGGATGTGAATATCAGAGACTGGACTATCTTGCGCACTCGGGGATCGATATCCCGCGGAACCTCTGAGGGGTAGAGCATCTCGCTATCACGTGCATAGCTCTCTATGACTGGGCTATTCAATGCAGACGCTATCAGATCCGGGTCTGGTATGTTTCTCTCTATTATGATGCTGTCCGCCCTGTCTATCAATAACTTGAGAAAGGACATCATTGTGTTTGTTGCTAGACCGAAATTCGATGCAATCACTGGACCGTACTTCTCTTCAAGAACTCTCTGTATATCCTGTTTCGTGAACATACCATGGAAGTGTTTCACTTCATCGAGCGCTCTGTGCCAGTCACCCAACGTGATGTTGTCAATGATCTCTCGGATATGCTTTAGTGTAGACGACGACATCTCCAGCGCCAGTCGTTTGATATTCTGTCCAATGTCACCCTCAAGTGGAGTTTCTGAGGGTTTTCCGGTCATACGCCCCCTTGTCTCATTGAACATCTGGACCGGTGCTATTGGTAGGACCTGAACCACGGTGTCGTTTCCCCCATCATGTTCAGTCAGTCGTTCCTAATATACATAGTTCGACTTGGGCAACTGCGCATCGCTGATCTTGTCCTATTCTCGATCACTGCCACATGTCCCGTCAACAGCATACTTGGAAGAGATCGATGCCTCTGGTCGAGTTCCTGGAGTCACTCGAGCCACATGTTAGTCGCAGGTCATCATTGCTACTGTTCCCACAATACTCTCTCTTCGTCACGACGTATCGCAGAAGAGGGTCGCCATCCGTGGCCTCGCAATAGTCCGCACATCACATCATGATGACTCGGAAGGCATTAATAGTGCATTTGGAGGACCGTCCCGCGCATCTACTGGCCTGCAGGAGGCGAGAACAGTGTCGTCTATGAGTCTTCATCACACCTATGTCTGGGCACTGACTGGCATCTTCGCTGCAATGCACATGGTGCTCACGTTCTTGCCGCTCTTTGTCCTAGCGGGTGGTGGTGGATTCATTTCTGCGGGCGTAGTATCGGCTCCCCTCATTGGATTCTTGCTTGGCCCGGTATATGGAGTCGTGGCTGTTGTGATCGGGTCAACGATTGGCGTTGTCCTGATGAACGTCGGTGGCATCCTGGGCCCCGTGATCCCAATCGTGGCCCCGGCAGTCTCCGCTTTCATTGCAGGGTCTCTGGGAAGAGGCAGATTGACCCATGTCGTCGCGGTCTATGTCGTCGGTATCGCGGCATTTGTAGTCGGTCCTATTGGACTCATTGCTCTTCCCTACATATGGCTCCACACGGCGCTGCTCCTTCTGATGGCACTGTTTGTCGTTCCACGATTCCGTGCACATGTCAGAGCCTTACCCATTCCCAGGTCCGGAGTGAGTGTGAACAGACTCCTTCTACCGATCTGGTTCCTCGGGTTCATAGCGGTGATGGGAGACCATCTGGTCGGTGGTACACTGGCAACCTACTGGTTTGTATACGTCCTACTGTTCCCGCCTGATACGATTGCTCCGTTCTTCATCGCCGTCACAGTCTTCTATCCCCTGGAGAGACTTGCAGTATCAGTCGTCTTGACACTGGTGCTGGCCTCATTGATGGGCATCATCTCCGGTGGTCAACTGCCATTGCCCCTCTATCCAGAGGAGTCTGAACCCCAGACCAGTTGACACATTGTCCGGAGGTACTGTCGTCCAACACAGCATGGGGTTCGACCCCTAGCACCATTCGTGGTCTCTCTTCGACCCGCCGTGGGGCCGAGTGACAATGGGCTCACATACCTATGGAACGTCTCAATACATCTACGTTGAGTGACCCCGCTCTGTACTCCCTGCCGGTCGTCATATCTCTCAGTGTGACCTCTGCAGGGCTGAAGAGATGGGGGTCCAGTCGGTAGAAGTTGAACTCAACACTCTTGAAGAGGTCGTAGAAGGGAGTACCATACTGTGACGACGACGAGGAGGGAATCTCGGTCACTAGCCTCTGAAGGTCATCCTCGCCGGACGATTCGATGTCGTAGACTGTAGTTCCGCCGTATAGGATACAGTCGTTTGTGACTCCCATGGCCCTACTGTCGTTCTTTGCCACCGGGGCTATGGGCGCCCTGCCTCGCCCCCGCCTGACCTTTCTGAGGTCGAACCCGAGCAAGTGCAGCTTGTGAACGCCAACCTCGACCACTCTCGATGATATCTGAACCGAACCTGCAACAGAGGCAGTGGGAACAACGACACAGTATAGGTCGGATGTCGACACTCCGCACTTCTCAGCGATGTGACCGGTGACTCTATCGGACGGGAGCTGGCGAGTCTCAAGCACAATCACAGCGACGTCTGACTCATCCCGACAACCCAGCTCGTCATAGAGTTTCTCGACTCTGGCCAACGCTCTCGCAGGCCCTGAGGCCATTGCAAAATACCCGTCGACCTTGATGCTCCAGCCCGCATACTGGGCGCAGAGGGTTGCCAGCATGACTCTCTCGGTGCTCACGTCTACAGCCGCGAGCTCCAGGTCGCCTACTCTCGTGGTCCCGATGTCGACCTTTCCAAGGCCCCCCATGCATATCTCCCCGATCAGTCTGCCCGCCTCGATTGAACCGGGGACATTGACGCCCGCATCCAGCAGAGTGACTCCGTTTGGACACCTGCTCACCGAGCATCCCAGCTCTTCCTGTCTCTCCTCAATCTTGTCGAAGATCCTCTTCGCTTCTCTGTTAAGACTCATTGCTATCACCCCTCACTCTGCCTGGTGAGGCCGGGCCGGAAATACAGCTCTGTCCGCGGATCGCTCTCTGCAAAGTCCCCGACGTATTTCACCCACCTCTCCGAGGCGTCTATCGTCCTGGGGACAAAGTCCGGCCGACGGGACCTCAGGTACCTCAGGTAGTAGCCGATGAACTCTCTCTCCGAGGTCCCACTATACCGGTACGTGGGAAGCACTCTCTCGACTCTGCCGAGGGCAATGATCATCCCCCGTGAGGCCTCGATCCCAACTCGTGGTCCGAGTTGTCCCCCCACAATGATGGTCCCTCCCTGCATTCTGGCCGCACAGAGCTCGGACACGTCACCTCTGACAGCAATCAGACCTCTCCTGATGTGGGATGCCATCTCTGTGCCGACATTGCCGGCGACGAAGACACGTCCTCCAGTCATACCATCCTGGCTTCCCCTGTACCCCGCACAGAGACAGTCTCCTGCATTCCCTTCTATCTGGATATTGCCACCCTTCATCTCGGCTGCGGCCCAGGCGCCCACATTTCCACGGACATGGATTCTGCCAGCAACCATCTCCGCGCCAAGGTACATTCCGACATCTCCCGCGATCGTGATGCTCCCGCCATTCATCCTTCTCCCGATCATCTTCACCCGTCTGAGGTCGCCCGTCACCACGATGTCTGTCCTCGACGGATCATCGCCTGCGCTGCCGCCTATCTCAAAGAACTCACGGAGGGTCAACGTCTGATTCCCCTGGTAGACCTCTAACGCACCTATCTCTTTCAGTGATTTTCCTGCAAGGTTGCATGGAGTTATTGACTCAGCCTCTATCGGAATGTCTGGAACTTGTTTCAGGACCAACGTGACTGTCATGGTTGAGGGGCGCCCGAGCGTGCCCGGTTGTTCCGCCCTCAGATAAGTCCTGTGAATTCGGTCTGGATGACTTGCGATAGTCACGAACCGGCTGTCTGGGCAGTGTCCCTGTCTCGACCATATTTTCCAGTGCGACCGGAGTCTGGTTGAGTAACAATGATTAGAGAGCAATGTACCAGGTGTCGAGAGCGCGTCATGTTGGAGATCAATGGAGTGCCGATTGAGGACACATATGCCGAAGCGTTCAGCATGCACATGAACAGGACAATAATCACAGCTTACGACGAGGAATGGGCGAGGATCACAGCACAGGAGGCTACCGGCTTTGCCACGTCGGTCATAATGACGCCCGCGGAGGCTGGCATTGAGCATGTGCTGAGTCCAGATGAGACTCCAGATGGTCGTCCTGGTGTCCGTGTCATATTTGCGACAGCGAAGAAGGAGGCACTGGAGGAACAGCTCCTCGCCCGTCTCGGGCAGTGTGTCCTCACCAGCCCCACCGCGTGCGCATACGATGACACCCCGGACGCGGTAGAATGGTACCCGGTTGGCAAGAAGATATCCATGTTCGGAGATGGTTATCAGGTCAAGAA
Organism: Candidatus Thorarchaeota archaeon; assembly: GCA_038893995.1. GTDB lineage: Archaea > Asgardarchaeota > Thorarchaeia > Thorarchaeales > Thorarchaeaceae > JAWAQK01. The sequence goes on from JAWAQK010000034.1 coordinate 14,603, forward strand.
GGGACCCATTGATGGACGGATTCTCTGGTTAGTACCCCGAATGAGCGGCACGTTTGTGATCCAGGAGAGCTTTGGTAGGACCAAGGGCGTCGCGGGTGGAAATATCATCTATTTCTGCAGGGACATGAGGGCTGGCATGACGAGTGGGAGAGCTGCAGTGAGGGCAATTGAACACGTCGAGGGGGCATATACTCCCTTTCCGGGAGGACTTGTCGGGTCGGGCTCAAAGCCATCGTCTCGATACAATGGAATTGTCGCCTCTACAAATCAGAGGTACTGTCCGACAATTCGCGCCCAGGTGCCTGATACCCTTGTTCCCAGAGACTGTGAGTTTGTCACTGAGATTGTGATCAATGGCCTGAATGAGAGAGCAGTGGCAGAGGCAATGAGGGTCGCCATCCTGGAGGTCTGCCGTCACCCTGGCATAATCAAGGTCTCAGCAGCCAATTTTGGAGGCGCGCTCGGTAAGTACAGGATACATCTCCACGAGCTGGGTCTATGATCCATCTGCAGGCATGAATGACTGCCATTGTCGGGCCATGACTGGGACAATCCGCGTCCCAGAATCGTCGTCCTCACCTGCTCGGATGGCGTCGGGACACAATCCATATCTCAATGGTGCAGTTGTTTCAGGTCCGAGTGATGGACCACCTTGAGTGCGAAGGAAGTCCGTGTGTTGGTCACGTCCGGCAGGACTGTCATGCAGGGCAGGGCCATCGAGATGGGCAAGCAAGACCCCAGATATGTGGAGTCAGTGGCGGTATGCGAGCTTGATGCCAACACGTTTCAGACCCTGGGCATTCGGAATGACGAAACTGTGCTGGTGAAGTCACGCGCAGGCAGAGTTGTCCTTCGTGCAAGGCTCAACAGCGAACTGCCACAGGGTCTGGCATTCATCCCGTGCGGACCGTATTTCAATCTCCTCGTCGACGCCGACACACATGAGACAGGCATGCCCTACTTCAAACACCTTGAGGCCACAGTCACTGCTTCCCCAGGAGCGAGCGTATGTGATCTCCGCAGTCTCCTGACGCAGACAGAGGAGGTGTCCGAATGACTACAGTCCAAGTGTTTAGAGACGTTCCATGCACGTTCTGCGGATGTCTCTGTGATGACATCGTTGTAGAAGTGACTGATGGTGAGATCTCGGGGGTCACCAACTGTTGTTCCATCTCAAGAGAACGGTTCATGAGTGTTCGTGAGAACAGATCCACAGGTCCAACGATCCGGAAGAGTCAGGTGACTCTCGACGAGGCGGTGCAGAGAGCAGCAGAGATACTTTCTTCTGCCAGACGTCCCCTGATATATGGGCTCAGCTCAACCGAGAACGATGCTCATCGCGAGGCATATAGAATTGCCGAGCTTGTGGGCGCCGTGGTTGACAACACAAGCTCAGTATGTCATGGTCCCACCATCCTCGGGACACAGGAGACTGGCGAGTCTGCGGGGGCATTGGCCGAGGTCAGGCACCGTGCGGACATGGTCATCTACTGGGGTTCGAACCCGGCTGCAGCACATCCCAGACATATCCCACGCTACGTCCGTAAGGCAGGAGAGTACGTGAGAGACCCGAGGCAAGACCGGAAGATCTGGCTTATCGATGTCCGACCCACAACGACGTCGAAGATGGTCGATCGTTTCATCCAGGTCGAGCCTGGTTTTGACCTTGAGATCATACTGTCCCTGAGGTCCCTCGTCAAGGGACATACTTTGGACGTTGCAGGGGTAGGCGGGGTTGCACTGGCAGAGCTGAGAGAGTTGGCGGATGCCATGATGTCCGCAAGGTATGGAGTCCTGTTCTTTGGTCTCGGCCTCACTCAGAGTCCTGGTCGTCACAGGAATGTCGAGGCTGCCATCCGTCTCATTCAGGACCTGAATTCCCATACCAAGTGGACGATGATGCCCATGAGAGGTCATTACAATGTGACAGGGGCAAACAAGACCTGTACTTGGGTCACCGGATATCCATTTGCAGTGGACTTTGCACGTGGATACCCGCGATATCAGCCTGGAGAGTACAGTGCAGTCGACATGCTCTCACGCGGAGAGGTCGATGCGATGCTCAATGTTGCGGCTGACCCAGTGGCCCATTTTCCTCACGGGGCTGTCCGCGAGATCATGAGAATTCCTGTCATAAACATCGATCCCAAGATCAATATGACGTCGATGGTGGCAGAGGTGAATATCCCGTCAGCGATTGCAGGCATCGAGTGCGACGGTGCTGCTACTAGAATGGATGGCCTGCCGCTGTATCTGAGAAAGCTGGTGGAGCCTCCGGACGGAGTCCTTCCCGACCGGGAGGTGTTGTCCCTAATACTTGAGAGGCTCAGAGAGGTGAGGCGAGGGTGACCAAACAACTCCTATTGAAGAACGGCCTCGTGTTCGATCCGATGAACGGGATCGATGGGGAGGTCCTTGACATCTGTATCTCTGATGGTAGGATCGTAGAAGAGGTGTCCTCCGACGCTGAGGTGATCGATCTATCGGGCTGCACAGTCATGCCCGGTGGTGTTGACCTCCACTCTCACATACTTGGGTCCAAGCTGAATGTCGCCAGGATGACATCGCCAGAGAGCAACAGGGATTACCCATTCAGGGCATCAGCGGTGGCAAGATCTGGTGTTGCCGGGGTGATTCCCTCGTCTTACGTCACGGGCTACTTGTATTCGGCGATGGGCTACACGACCGTTGTCGAGCCTGCACTTCCGGCTGTCAAGGCACTGAGCGCGTGGGAAGAGATCTGGGATATCCCCTGTCTTGACATAGGCATGCTCCCGATGTTCTGTAACAGCATGATCACCTTCAGCTATATACTCAGGGGAGATCTCAGTGGTCTAGCAGCCTATATCGCGTGGACGTTGAGCAGGGTTGGGGGCATGGGAGCAAAGGCAGTCAACCCAGGTGGGACCTATGCGTGGGCTTACGGACAGAACGTGACCGATCTGGACACACCTGTACCTGAATGGGACATCACACCCAGGCAGATCACCACATCCCTGGTCCGGGCCGTCGAGATGCTTGGTCTGCCACATACCCTGCATCTCCACCCAAACAACCTCGGCAGAGTTGGAAACGTGGAGACCACCATTGCCCAACTGGAGGCCATCAGAGATGTCAGGAATGGGTCTGGTCGTAAGGCCATCGTGCACCTCGCACACATGTCATTTGACTGTCTGGGCATGGTGGAGGGCGGCACCCCGGAATGGAAGGACGTGGCATCTGGCGGTCAGAGGTTCGCTGATTACTACAACAGTCGCGAACACTTCACGGTCGACCTCGGACAGATCACCTACGGGCCGGCGATGACGATGACTGGTGATGGTCCGTTCCAGTTCTCACTGTACCGGCTGACGGGAGGGAAGACAAAGTGGTCCAACATACCGGTAGACGTCGAGCTCCCTGGGGGCGCAGGCGTGGTGCCATTCAACTTTGTCCCGACAAGTCCTGCCAACTCTATTCAGTGGGCCATTCCGCTCGAGTTCGCCCTGAGTATCAGGGACCTGTGGCGTTGTGCTCTGAGCACCGACCATCCCAACGGTGGTCCCTTCTTCAAGTACCCTCAGATCGTCGCATGGCTCATGAGCCGGAAGGAACGTGCAGGCTGGATTGAGAAGGCACATAGGCTGGTCCGCGAGAGGTCGTCCATTGCGGAGATCGACCGCGAGTACACCCTGAGCGAGATTGCGACAGTCACTCGAGCTGCCCCCGCACGGATACTCGGCATCGACAGGACGAAGGGTCACCTCGGTGTTGGAGCAGACGCCGATATCGCCGTCTATGGTTTCGACCCTCGGAGAGTGGACCTGGCGGACAACCCTCAGGTGATAATCAACGGGTTCTCTCGTGCAAGGATGACAGTCCGGCGAGGACATGTCGTCGCCAGGGATGGCACGGTGATCGCCACTGTTCCATCTAGAGTCCTGTCAGTAGAGCCGCGCTTGAGTGACGAGCTCTGGCAGAGGATTGAGACGGAGCTCTCCGAGATGATGGGCAGGTGGTTCAGCCATTCATTCAGCAACTATCCCGTTCCGCAACGATACAGGGCCCCTCTTGAGAGTCCGGTGGTTGTCGATGCCAGTTCGATTCCTGCGTAGGACGCGAGAAGAAGTACTTATACCACTCCTACTGTCGCCTGGGACCGTCCTGTTGTCGTGGTTGTTCAGCCAGGACTACAGTCGCCCACGCATCTGATGGTGGGAGCTAGATCTTGTGGGTCACAGACCGTCACATGACACCAGCCAAGTCAACTGCCTATGTTGCTGTGTTTGCAGCGACCATCGCCGCGTTAGACTCTGTCCCCATTATCCCAGTGCTGTACAGCGGCGTCTGGGACTCGTGGCTATTCCTCCTCAGCCCTCTAGTGGGGGTACTGCTTGGACCCCATGGCGGTGCGGTTGCAGTGGGAATTGGAACGCTAGTGGGTCACCTCGTCTATTTCCGTGACCCCTCTGAACTGGTCTTCATGGTTGGGGCTCCCGTAGGGGCGGCAGTCTCTGGACTCGTGTATCTCGAGCGGTGGCGGCCCGCACTGATGCTCTATTCGGCCCTTCTGCTGACCTACTCTGTCACACCAGTATCGTGGGCCCTGCCCCTTTGGGGCGTATGGGACGTACTGCTTGGCTATGGTCTCCTCCTGATCCTGTCAGTCCGCAGCCGGCTGAGATGGCGATTGCGGGAGGAGCACGGTGCGACCAATCTTGGGCTCCTCTTCAGTACGGTCATCGGTCTGGAGTCCGACACGCTGACACGAATATCTATCCTCATATCTTGCGGGACCTACCAGATCTTCTACGGTCTTGGCACAGAGGACCTCCGGCTGATCTGGATGGCTGCAGCACTCGTGAGTCCGCTGAACCTGCTCATGGCCGTGGCTGTCGTAGTGACTCTTGGAAGGACTTTGATACGTCATGTGGGATACACTCTCAGTCCCTCAGCGGGTATGGATGACTCCAGTGAGCCTCAGCAGGGCTGTTCCTAGACGGTATTCAGATGAGCTCCGTGACGATCTTGGAGGACCACTTCTGTGCTGCGATGGCGTCCCTGTAGGTGGCCTCTGGCCTCTCCCTACCCAGACAGGCCTGGACAAAGTGCGCTACCCACTGCTTGTGACCCCAGACCTCAGGTCCCTTTGGTTCGAGTTTCCAGGACTCTCTCTCATCTCCCCTGCCGACGAGAGTGACCCTATCGTTCCAGTCGACCACTATTGTCTTGCCGTTGTTGCCGAACACCTCGAACCTGCTCGTGTCCTGCCCCTTTGCGACTGACGCCCCGTACGTCAGGCTGCCCACAGCGCCGTTGCGAAGCCTGATCACACCCATTGTCTGATATGCATTGAAGTCGGCGACTCCAGTGACCTGTCTGTAGTTCGCAGCCCACTTCACATTCTCGATCTCGGTCTCGAAGAACCACCTGAACATGTCAAGGGACCAGACAGAGAGCGTGAAGTCTGGATAGCCCCCGCTCTTCTCCTTGTCCCACGCCCATGATGACGGGGGCCACTGCTTCGCCAGGTCCTCGGCAGCGACCAGCTCTCTGAATGTGAACGCCATGGGTTCTCCAATGGCTCCGGACTTGAGTAGCTCTCTCGCCTTCACGTAGCCCGGCGCGCGTCTAAAGTTCAGAATGGGCATCAGGACTACCCCCTTCTTCTTGGCGAGCTCTCCAAGCTCTTCCACCTGTTCAAGTCTAGGTGCCATCGGCATCTCCAGGAGGACATGCTTCCCGCCCTCAAGAGCTCTCTTCGCCATCTCGTAGTGGGATGGCGTTGGTACTGCGACACAGACAGCATCGACCTCGGGGTCCTGACACACTGCCTCCCAGTCGTAGTATATGTTCAGTCCATACTTCTCTCTCAGTTGTAACGCAATCCTCTCGCTGTTTCTGCCCCTTCTCGCGACCACACCCAGCAGTTTCGAGTCTGGTACCTTTCGGAATGATGGGACATGGGCCGAGCTACCAACGAAACCGAGTCCTGCGCAGACTGTACGTAACTCTCTGTTTGACAAGTCTTCACTCTCCTCTCTGATACATACTGGTCGCTTCAACGGTGCTGAGGTCAGGGCAGCATGTGTTGACGACCTTGAATTACATGCCAACGTACTCCTTCCTATTAAGGAGTAGCGCTGATCTCCACCGATGACGGACCACGAGAGTGAGCCCATGTGCAGGTCTCTATAGATTCTATCATGCCATCGCGCATCCACAGTCCAGAGACCAATTGCTTGAAACCGCCAAGAATATGAGATACGTATTCGAGGATCGGGTCCCCCTCATGACACGGGGCACTCGTGTGCATCCGAACAACGTCCTGACGATTGACTTCACAAGACGGGAAAGGCCACTGAGGGTCGATTGAGTATCGAGGATGGACAGCATGCATTCATGCTCAAGCTCTGAGGGTCGGTCTCCCGTTGCGGGTGCAACGTAGCGCCGGGGCGGCTCCGCACGGACTCAGCCGAGCGAACTAGGAGGGGAGCAATTGGTCTGCTCCCCTAACGACATGATGTAGACAGATGTAGCTGTTTTATCAGACGATTCCTATGGAGATACCATCTAGATGTGATGCAATGTCTGACCGTTGTCGCATAGGATTCCTGAAGCTAGGTTGTATCGGGGCTGCACCACTGCTGGACCTGCTGTTGGACGAGCGGGCCGAGAGAAAGGACATCGAGGTGATCGCAGCGGGTACAGGGGCGAAGATGGATCCCGAACTCTGTCAGGAGGTGGCCAGGAGACTGGCCGATGCCGAACCGCGTCTAGTCGTGATAGTGAGTCCCAACGCCTCGCTTCCCGGACCTACGAGCGCTCGTGAACTACTTCTTGGAAGAGGTCTCCGAGTGATCTCAGTCTCAGACTCACCATCTAAGAGGGCATTCTATGCAAAGGACAACTCCGGCAAGAGTGTGCCATCAGTGCCAGCCAGGAGTGGGTTCATCATACTCCCGATGGATCCGATGATAGGCGCACGAAAGGAATTCCTAGATCCTGTCGAGATGGCCCTCTTCAACGCTGAGCTGATCAGGGTCCTCTCGTGCACCGGAGTCATGAGGTATCTCCAGTCTGAGTTGGATCGAGTCATCGACCAGTTGAAGGCCGGTGAAGAACCACAATTGCCGACCATCACGCTGACCCCGGAGGTGGCGCTTGAGGCTGCAGGTTTTCGCAATCCTTACGCACATGCAAAGGCTCATGCGGCCCTCAGAATGGCCGAGTCTGTGGCAGATATCACCACGAAGGCATGCTTCAAAGACACCGACCCTAACGTCTACGTGCCCGCAGTGGCCGCCGCGCACGAGCTGCTTCGAGCCGCGTCCAGGCTGGCAGATGAGGCAAGAGAGATCGAGAAGTCAGGTGACTCTGTACTCCGGACGCCCCACGGGTCAGCTGGTGTCCGTCTCCGAAAGACGGGACTCGCGGATAAGCCCACTTAGACTCAGGCCCTGGGCATGTCACGATGGTCGTCCCTGCGCTCAAGTCTGAGCGTCATCACCACATACGTTCCTTGGGAGCTTGACCGGGCATGACGATAGGTCATACCAGTATGGCCTCCCTGTCGTTCGGTGGAAGAATCAGGATGCACGGACAGTGGTATTCAGGTTGGAATCACGGATTGAGTAGATCGCTGATCTCCTTTGCGTATCTTCTCATCTGGGTCACTGCCAGTCCCATGGATGTCAGGTCTCTAGCAGAGCCCATGACCAGGTAGTCTCCTGCCTGCGACAGGACAACGAAACCCTTCCTACCCCGTATGACTACCTCGTAAAGCTCATCTAGGTTGAGCTTCTGTGCTGCCATCTCGCCCTGCACGAGTAGAGCTGCACTCACTGCAGCCATGAGGTCCGGGTCTGCATCAGAGTCCTCAGTTGCAAAGTATGCAACCTTGACACCCTGCTTGCTGACTACTGCAATGGCCTCAAGGTCTGTGTAGTTTGTGAGTCCCATCAGAAGCTCGATCAGCTGCTTCTCCTTTGCGGGGTCGAGTTGGATAGACATGTTATCGCCTCAGTGTGCAGTCAGACTACTCTTCTCTGTGATGCTTTAATACTTTGATGGGGTCTACTTGGAGCTCACTTGGCAACGAGCTTTCTCCTGGCAGCCTTCCTAGAGACCTCAGCCGAAGCAGATGCATCCTCAAGCTCGCTCTTGAAGAAGCTGATCAGGTCACTGAGTCGCTCCTTCATCTCCGTCTTGATCGGACTGAGGATTGCGTCGGGCGTGCCCTTCAGCAGTTCTATCCCGAGTACACGCCCGTCCTTGACAATCACACGTGGAATGAACCCCTCCGCCATGAATGTGCCCTCTGGAGGGTCCTTCACACGCTCGATCTTCCTGTCCACTCTCTCTTGCCCAAATACTTTGATCTTACGTTCTACGACAGTGAAGAGTTGGTTGTAGACGATGAGTAGCTCACGCTGATACCCCTCCGGGGGTTCCGTCGTCTCGAGCTCCCTTATCATCTCCTGTATCTCAGGGGAGATCTCGTCAGCAGTAGAGACATCAGCCGATGGTGGCTGGGCTCCAAGTCTGACTCTGTCTGCTGACGGAACAGGGGGCACAGATGTTCCTGCAGCAGTAGTCCTGGGAGGTTCTGGTGCTCGCATGGCCGTGGCCGGGGTGGCGGTCCTTTTCGGCTCTGGGACATGTTGGGTCTCGACAACCGTCGGAGCAGCCTGTTCGCGCGTGGCCTGTGACGTGCTCTCTGTGGGTGTTGCGGCCGCCGATGCCTGCGGCTGAGCCTGTGGTTGCACCTGTGCCTTTGGCGCTCCCTGTTTTATGACTGGTCTGGCTGCGGTGGTGCCCTCGACCGCCGTGAAGAATGAGGGCGGTTCGCTCCCCTCGTCTATGGGTTTGACCTTGAAATGGAATCCGTATTCTGTCCTGAGGTTTGTGGCAACCCTCGCACCAATGAACTTGCTCCTGACTCCTGCCTTGTTTCCCTTCCAGAGGTAGATGCTCTTCGTGGAGTCGTCGACAACACAGAGTACCTTTGTCGAGTCGAGTCCTTCCTTCGTAATCTCAATCTCATGGAGGGTACCATCCTCGTAGACTTCGTAGCCAATGGTCATTTCCATCACAACTGACTCGATGTTAACTTGCCGTCAGGATGCTCAGTCTGAAAGGTACTTCCAGTACTGGGCGCACACTCACGATATCGCGCATTGACCTATATTACTCTTTGCTGGACTTATGAGGCCCTTGATATGCTCGTTGATGGTCTGACGGTTCACGATCAGGTCCGCGCGAGAGTAGATATTTCCCTACCTGGTGTGATGCGTCTGTCCGAGTATCACGGGCCCGTTGTCCCTGAATCTGATGTAGACAGGCTCGCCCGACCTGCAGCCGGTCAGAAACTTGGCCAGACTCTGGTCAGTGACTGCGGTGATATGGTTTCCGCAGTAGTCGACCTCGATGCGCAGGACATCTGTCAGACGGTCCACAGACAGGAGCCTTGCAGCCACGAAGCCGTCTCCCCCGTGCTGTCTCACGACAACGTCTCTTGGCCTGACTGACACGTGTGCGAGTCCATCGTTACCGTGTGAACTCCCTCTCGCCTCGAACCTCATCTCTCCCACTCTCAGCACGGTCCCCCCATCGTTCTGAGACACGATCTCTGCGGTCAACACATTTCCCCCTCCGACAAACCTGGCAACGAAGTCAGAACTTGGGTTCTCGTACAGGTCCTCTGGGGTCCCCTCCTGCACGACAACTCCGTCGTTGAGCACTGCAATCCGGTCGGCCATCGCAAAGGCCTCGTCCTGGCTGTGAGTCACGTAGATCATGGTCTTTCCGAGACGCATCTGAGTCTGTCTTATCTCTCGACGCAGACGAATCTGAAGCTCCGGGTCGAGCGATGACAGTGGTTCATCGAGTAGGAGTAGGTCCGGCTCGTTGGCCAATGCCCTGGCGAGTGCGATCCTCTGCGCCTCTCCACCACTGACCTCCCTCGCACGTCTGTGGAGCAGGTTCCTGATCCCCAACAGCTCAGACAGTTCAAGTACCCTCTCGATCACCCTCTGACGGTCCCATCCGGCGACGGTAGGACCGAAGGCGATGTTCTGGAACACATCCATGTTGGGAAACAGTGCGACCGATTGGAACATCATGCCGACTCTTCTCTTGGCCGGGGGAAGGTCGGTGACGTCTACGCCGTCGAATTCGACTGTTCCAGCCTCGGGCCTTATGAGTCCAGCCACAATTCGCAGTATGGTCGTCTTCCCCGAGCCACTGGGCCCGAGCAGGCAGGTACATTTTCCGTCCTCCACGGTCAAGTTCACAGGGCCAATCCTGGTCCCATCCTGGAATCGTCTCATGACCTCCTTGAGGACTACTCTGACCAACCGAGGACACCTCCTGCCCTTCCTGACACAAGGCGATCCATCAAGATGAAGGCGACGAAACATGCAACGACTATCACAAGCGCACACGCTCCTGCCTCGACGAACTTCCTGACTCCCAGGTACTGATAGATCGCCACTGCCAGTGTCGTGTTCTGCGGCATTGCTATGAACAGGGTCGCGGACATCTCTCCGATCGCCATGGCGAATGCAAAGGCCGCCCCCACGACTATTCCTGGAGCCATCAGGGGAATCTCTACCAGAAACAGTCTGTTCAGCCTCGAGGCGCCGAGGATGTCTGCCTGGTCCAGATAGTCCTGGTCAAGACTGGATGCTGCTGTCTCGATTGCACGGGTGGTGAAAGGAAGTCCAATCACGGTCTGAGCGATGACGATCAGGGGCCAGGGACTGTAGCTGAGCATGAGTGGGACAGCAATGGCCCTGAGGAGTCCATAGGCCAGTGTTATCGAGGACACCCCGAGAGGAAGTAGTGTGAGCAGCGATTCAACACTGTGAGGCGCCCTTTGAGGGCCCCTATGTGAGGTCGCAAGTACTAGTGCGATCGTGACGGAGAGTATCGTGGCAAGGGACGAGTATAGGAGCGAGTTCAGTAGGGGAGTGAGTCCGCCTCCCAGGCCGGGACTCAGCAGATTGGTAAATCCCCTTGATGTGTATTCTCCAACCAGCGGGTCGTACACAGACGAGTGGATCACCGATAGGACCGGCCCTGAGGTGACAACGAGAATGAAGCTGAGATAGGCAGTCGCCGCAACTCTCTCTGAACGGCTCAGTTCACTGATGCTCCTCGTCCTGGGTGACAGCGTCCGCGTCACCTGTCCCATCCCCCGTCTGCTGAGGTGGTAGGCATAGGCGAGCGCTAGGGTCACGCACAGCTGCATCAGCGCGAGTGAGCTGGTCTCTCTGTAGTCAAATGTCCTGAAGGCCTTCCACATCTGGACCTCAATTGTCATGTATTCGCCCTGACCCAGGGCCAACACGATTGGAAACGACATGAAGCAGAACAGAAATACGAGCAGGGCGGACGAGACCAGTGCAGTCCTGATATGGGGAAGCACGATCCTGACGAGCCTCTGTACTGTCGATGCACCAAGGATCTCGGCAGTCTCCTCGATCTCTGCTGACAGCCTATCAAGCGAGGCCGAGACCATCAGTGCAACAAGGGGGATATTATAGAGCACATGCGCAAGGACTATGCCTGTCAGACCCGACGAGAGGTTGAGTACGGATGTCCGAGTGCCGACGATGGTCATTGCGATGCTGTCGAGAATGCCCTGAGGACCAAACATCCGTATGAAGCCGACTACCACCACAATCGGGGGCAGCACGAAGGGAACAAGCAGGGCTGCTCTCACGACCCCGCGGCCACGAAAGCGTATCCTCGTGAGTAAGAATGCTGCTGGCAGGCCCAACAGGACTGCTGCTGCTGTGCTGAGGGCGGCCTGAGACACTGTGAACACCAGGGTCCTGTGTGTGACCGGAGAGGTAAGGACCTCCACAAATGAACTCCCCGGTCCGTTCAGAACACCATCAAAGATCACACTTGCAACAGGATAGAGTAC
>JAWAQK010000035.1:0-25741 GCA_038893995.1 Candidatus Thorarchaeota archaeon
GAGCTGTTGGAGCATCGTCACGTGACCACTGTCGATGAGGCCGACGGGAGAATGCCGTGAAGCTCCGAGAGGGACTGATGGCAGCGGACGTGGGGTCGGAGGTCTCACAGTCGGAGTCTCTTTCTCGCTGCATCAGCGCTAGTGACAAGCGGGTCCCACGTATCACACACCGCAGGGGCATAGCAGTTCTCAAAGTCGAACAGACCATCTGCTCTGAGCCCGGTCTGGATACCTAGCGTGAGAACGTTGAGACGCATGGCCGCATCCTCAAGGCCGACCACCTGACCACCAACGAGCTTCCCACTCTCACGGCTGAAGTAGGACTTCACTCGGATCTTGGTCCCACCAATGTAGTAGGGAGGTTTCGTGAGTCCCATGACGGAGCCCACGACGAGATCAATGCCATACTTCTTACCCAGCTCCTCCGTGAGACCCGTGCTACCAATCTCAAGTCCAAAGAGCTTTGTGACCTTCGCACCGACGATACCGGGGAACCTTGCCTCACCGCCAGCTGCGTTGATCCCAGCAACTCGTCCCTGACGTACCGCCACGGTACCAAGGCCTGCAACAGTGGGTCTACGAGTGACGAAGTCGACATGCTCTGCACAGTCACCACATGCGAAGACCCCATCCAAATTGGTCCTCATCATATCGTCCACCACGATCCCGCCCGTAGTACCCACATTGACACCGATTGACCTCGCGAGATCGACATTGGGTCGTACTCCCGTCGCGACAACCACTGCATCGGCCGGAATCTCGGAGGTCTCTCCAGTCACTCTGTGCTTGACAAGGACAGATCTTGGTTCCGCATCGCCAAGGACCTCCATTGCAGCAGTATTCGTCATTATGTGCAGTCCGTGTTCGGTGCAGTGCTTCTCAATCATCTCAGCCACATCGGGGTCGACCATCGCAAGCAACACATTGGGTAGAAACTCGACCACGGTGACATCAATACCGCGTTCCTTCAGGGCCTCAGCGGTCTCCATTCCGATCAGACCACCTCCAATCACGACCATGCGTCTTGCCCGTCCAACCTCCTGTGCAAGAGACTTTGCATCATCTATAGTCCTGAGTCTGTAGATGCGTCTCTTGTCCAGGCCTATCACGGGGGGATCCACGTTGGAGGCGCCTGTCGCAAACACTATGGTTCCGTACTCGAGTCTGTCTTCTCCACCTGGGCCGACAACTGTCAGGATGTGTGACCCTGAATCAATGCCCGTGACCCATGTGCCCAAGAGCGCACGAATCTTCAGTGTCGACCAGTTCTCAGGAGGCGTCAGGACGAGATCGCGAAAGTCTCTCACTCTGCCTGATATCGTGTAGGGAAGTCCGCATCGTGAGTATTGTGAGTGCGGTTCTGCATCTATTACCGTGATATCGATGTTCCTGTTGAACTTCCTCGCCTGCATGGCCGCTGTCGCCCCAGCAGCTCCGCAGCCTATGATCACAATTCCTTCTGTCAATCGGACTCACCATCTGGGGAGGGTGACAAGTGTCGTGCGGAAGGAGAAAATCAATCTTTGGGACGTGTCAACCATGAGGACCGCGTCTATGCTGTCCGGTGTCCCGGGACTGATTCGTGACCGACTCACGAGTCCTGGATGCGACTCAGTCTTCATTGACTCCCTGTGGTATCGGAGTCCCCAGTCCTGGTAGTTGGCTCAGCTGCAGGTCCTGTCTCTGCACCGGAGTCAGCCTCTGTCTCCGTACTCTCCCCAGGTGTTTCATGAGGATGTTCCTCAATAGTGACCCTGAGTTTCTGGATCTGGGTCTTTCGGGCGAAGAACAGTGAGACCATCACGGCAACGGAGAGCACTGCACCGACAAATGTGAGCGTGGTCTGGAACGAGCTTGCAGCACCCCCCAGTAGCTGTTGCCATGTCAGGATGAGAAACATGAGCCCAGCGCTGTTGGTCACAAAGCCCCTGAACGGGGTCTCAACCTTGGTGATCTCAGTCAGTCCAGTGTCCACCATCGCAGCTCCGACAACCCCTGCGTTGTACTGACTCAGCTTTGTGGCCTTTGAGAGCCGCTTTATCGAGAGGGCCTTCTTCTTGTCCAACACCCTGATTGCCTGCGGACTCTTGGAGATCAGATACTCTGCGTACATCTGCGAGGCCTCAGTGAGACTGATGTGGCACTTGGTGCACTCTGTCAGCTCTCTGTGCCACTTTGCCTTGCACTTGGGACATTTCTTCCGTGGAAATACATCAGGAGCGACCTCGCGAAGACGCTGGTTGAGTCGAAACTCGCTCACCCCGTCAGATGACTTCTTCTTGCCCTTCTTCCCGCCTCCACCGGTCAGCGTGACAGCCGTCAGCGAGAACAGAGCGGGGAGTGCCCCTATTACCGTCAGGTTTGGTAGAGTTCGGAGTTCGCCTGCCTTCTTCTGAATGCTCCGAATCTTGTGAGCAGTAGATAGTCCGTCCAGCAGGGCCTTGAAGTTGATGGCAACACCACTCACAGCACCGACTGTGGCGACGGTCGTGACTGCACCTACAACGGACGTCACTACATCTAACAGATTGCCAGGGGGAATCAGGACGAAGAACACTCTATTGAAGGTGCGTGGTGACTGGGTCGCGGGGTCATCCCCATCGAGATAGTAGTAGAAGTCTACTGACGTCTCGTATATCCCGGTGACAGCTGAGATGGACAGCGTGCCCACCTGAGTCGTCAGTATCTCTGCCAGGTTGAGCTCAGCGTCGACCTCGGGAAGCGATGTGTTGGGAGGGATCATGTACTCCCCAAACGCCTGCCGGATGTCGATAGTAAACACCTTGAAGCCCTGATAGTGGAAATTGATCGCACCAGTGAAATTGTAGACGGCCACACTACTGGTCACGTTGACTCTCAGAGTCAGTAGAGTGGGCCGGCCCGTATTGATCTCGATGGGATTAGTCTGATCTGCAGTGGTGATACTACGATTGTCGACTGCGAGGTAGATCTTGATATTGGCATCGCCAAACCAGTCACCTGGTGTCAGCGCGGTAGCAGCAGTAGTGTCACAGCCGGCCACGACAACCAACAACTGCAGAACGAGAATGAGGTGAACTAGTGTGCGCATCAAATGCCACCTTCAGGTCAGAGTGAGGTTGTGTTCATTCTCTGTTAAGCATTTTGTGTCTCTCTAGGTTGGGGTACGAAAGCGTGAGGGATGATGCAGCCCTGTCGATGACCCGCTCTCGAATGCGCAGGGACCAGGAACGTCTTTAAGTCGGATTGTACAATGATGGCAGACAAGGTGCCGACGCTTGAACAGAGGAAAGGGTCTGTTCCTGGTAATACTGACCGCATTCATGCTGGTCGTGGTGTCAGCACCACCGGCGTCGGTATCGGCATTCGCCAGTGATGGCGTGAATCAGGTGAGCTATAACGGCGCATTGCCCGGGGACATCATCGTTCTCGGCACACCTGGATCGTTCTTCGACTATCTCATACCAGGTCAGTTCCAGCACACGGTGATCTACTGTGGGCTGGTGCAGCCTGGAGAACAGATATGGGACCGCACGAACAAGGTCTGGATGGCTGTTGGCACACCGTACTGCATCCATTCCACCAAGAGTGACGTGCAGGGAAACGGTCTTGGATATGACACCTGGTACACGGCCGTCAACGCTCACGCAGAAGATGCACTCGTTCTGAGAGTGCTCAAGCCAAATGGATCCCCCTTGACATCCTCAGAGAGAGCGGCTGTCGTCAATTTCCTCAAGTCCCAGCTGTCTGGCGGAACTGACGGATACCCCGTTGGACCCGCGTACGACTGGGGCTGGACGAGCAAGCAGGTCTATGCCAGCGAGACAAACCCCCTCTCCGGCGTGGCTGGCTACTACTGCTCTGAGGCGGCATGGGCCGCATACTACCAAGTGCTGGGCATCGATCTCGACAGCGAGACAAGCCCACTAGGTCTTGGAGTATCTCCCGACGACCTCCTTCACAGTCAGTATACATCCGTGATCGCTGGAGAGATAGGCGCTTCCACGTGGTCTGCATCAGCAGGCCTATACAAGCTGACCGTCTATCTCTACGAGATATACTACGACAACGACTATGACCCATGGCCGTTGGGTGCTGGTGAGATGTACGTGAAGAGCTTCTCCGGTGACGGGATCTTCCCAACCGAACAGGGCTATCCGGGCAGCGGTAAGATAGGCCTCACCCCGGACGGCTACTGGTCACGTGACGGAGCAGGTCCGCTCGTATGGAACAAGTACTTCTACACCATCATCAACTACGGACGGGATGCGAAGGTCCGGATCGAGGCATGGGAGGACGACGATATTGACAGTGACGATCAGTATCCAGTCTGGCAGTGGTACTGGTCGCCATCGACGTGGCATCAATACATCAATGCTGGATGGTACTGGTCTGGCTCCAGGGTCGATCTTGGCGATTGTCGATACACGGTCTACTTCAGAATAGATTCAGTGACCTGGTAGGGTGACTGCCCCTCCAGGCCCACTTTTTTCAGGCCACGAGCGGTGGTTAAGTAATGTTCTACATTCAAGAGAAATATGATGAAACCGGACGAACTCTCGTGTACGGCGCCCGTCGATGATGTCGCATCAGTCAGGATAGTGGACCTTCCGAGGACCAGAGGACTGGTCAGTCTGGTGTTCAGAGTCGTTTCGAAGGAGAGGCCCCGGATCGTCTTCTCAAGGAGGATGGGCAGGAGACTGCTTGTCACGAATGTGAAGATTGCGGACCCGACAGGTCAGATGACTATGGCACTGTGGAACGAGGATGCCGCCGAGGTGGAAGTCGGGAGCACTTATAGGCTCACTGCAGGATATGTCAGAGTCCGAGATGAGTGCATGATACTGAACAGATCTCGTCGCGGCTGCCTGATCAGACTCACAGACATGGAGATTGCGACCGCAGACTCTCCGGACATAAGTGAGCCTCTGTTCGGGAAGAGGAGGAGAGTATCAATGCCTTTGTCCGTCAGACTGTTCGACGGAACGACCGGGCCAGCTCATGGGGAACGTTCTGATCAACGAGAGTTCTGACTGATGACCGCAAGTCCTTTCTTGGGGTAGATCCCTATGGACCAGGGGTCTGTCGAGTGAGGATCCAAGTCGATGGTGTAGAGATACCATACCCAGACATGGTACTGAGGGCGAGACTGAGACTCGCAGGCCTACGGTCCCTAGACATAGAAACGATCATCAGCAGCATCATTGCGGACTCGGACAAGATACTCGACGAGCCACAGATTGTTGGCAAGACGGTATCACTTGCGAGGAACATCGTGAGTGACGCAGACGTTCTAGCTCGAATCGAGGTCGTGTTCGGATTCTATGCAAAACGACTGGGGAGAAGGACCCAGCCCATAGTCCTGCTGCTGGAGGGTGCGTCGGCCACGGGGAAGTCACTTCTTGCAGTAGAGTTGATACAGGACCTGGCAGCCACCCGCGTCGTGACCACGGATACGGTCAGACAGGTGCTGAGGACGATCATGGACGAGGAGACCTATCCCGAACTGTTCTGCCATACCTATCAGGCCTACCAGAGACGACTCGCGGGCCCAGAGGAACTAGACCCCATGGTCAGAGGGTATCTGGCCCAGACCCGTGTCGTGATGCCATATGTGCTTGACACAGTCGAGAGGATCGTCAGAGAGGGAGCCGACGCAGTTGTCGAGGGTGTACACATCGTTCCTGGCGATGCAACTGAGCTGGTGCCAGGCGTAATTGAGGCAGTCATAGACCCACCAGAAGATGTTCACCGAGCCATGTTCATAGACAAGAGCAGGAGCAGTGGCCTGAATACAGTCACACAGGACTCTGCCGAGAGGACCCGCGAGTGGGAGGCCGCGAGGAGCATACAGAAGTATCTCGTTGATGTGGCCGTTCAGAGAGGCGTTCCCGTGATCCCACTCAGGGACTACGACACTGCAATCAATGAGTTGAGAGGACTCGTGATAGCAAGGATGAGGGAGCTGGCCTCTCTGACAGACTAGAGATGGACATGGGGCCTCGGGGCCTGTGCGAGACACGAACCTGCGATGTGTGGCACATGGCGTCCAGTCACGGCATCCCCAGGGAGGGTGACACTCCTGCTCACACGACGGGGGTCGATCCTCATGGTCTACGGGCCAGGGCTCAATACGAGAAACCTGTACTCGTCCTTGTGATGCCTGAGCGGGAGTTCGGAGGGGTCTCTGTAGATGCTCACACTGCCATGGCGGGGGGCCACCTCCACTGCCTCGAGAATGATGAACCCCGCCGCCCTGAGGAGGCTTACGTTGTCGAGCGGATATAGAAGGCCGGGTTGTGTCACTATCAGTGTCGAACTGTCGGCCATCACTCTCTGGATCTCTCTGAGGCACTCCATCACACCATCGTGCATGCAGTAGTACTCACTGAGGAAGCCTATCACGTCGTTGTTCATGATTCCAACATCGAACACGCCAGCCGGTATCGACAAGTGTGCCTCAATGTGAGTGTCGAGTGCATTCCAGCTGGCTGGACGATCGCTGCCTGTCACAGCAGGAGGTCCAGTGATGCGTGCCGACTTGCTCATGGACTCCAACTTCGCATGCACAGTCCTGAACCCATCAAGGATGCCCTCTTCCATGAGCCGTGATGTGAGCCCCTCGAGTCGTAGCTCGTGCGAATCGATGCAATATACGACAGGACGAGGTCGTAGCTGCGGGCTGATACAAGATAGAAAGAAGATGGGCACACTTGCATTCTCACCAGATGCAAAGTCTGCTACTAGCAGATGGTTGCCACGACTGCTGAATATCCTCTGTCGTATGGTGGGACTGCGAAGGATCCAATCAAGATGGGTTGTGGTAGTCTTCCGACCCTTTCCCGAATGAGACTCTATCGAGCTGTTCATCAGACCCATCAGGTCGATTGCTGACTTGGATTTTAACTCCATGCTGACTTGACGCATCAGGACACGAGCCGGGGGGAAACTGGATGCGTGTGCGAGATGATTCTGAAGGAGAGTGCTACTGGTGACTACGACGACGCTTAGGTCTCAATGGGGGCCCCAATCAAGACAACGCGGGACATCTAGTCTCAGGATAGATGAGATGAGACGTGGGGAGAACGTCGACAGACTGCTCCCACCGACCGGGGTAGCACCGGCCCACGGTGTCGAGCGGAGGTCGTAGGGGGCAGCCATCGAGGCCCACCAGACAAAGAACTGACGTTTCAGCAGCCCGGTCAGACCCCCGAAAGACAAATATCCGTACCAGAGCCCTGACCAGCACGGTCATTGCAATGCACGCTCATCGCTGTTTATTCCTAATAGTTGTCATGCTTCTTGTGTCATCCACAGCAATAGTCAACGCGGCATGGTCAGTTGACAATGCATCTTCTGTTGAAGAGAGCAGTGGAGTCTCAGACCAGGTGGCCCATCCAGCGGACAGCCATGGGTATGGAGACCGTCCACTGGTCGACAACGTCATTCCGACGGGCAACTTCGAGGAATGGTTGTCTGCATCGCAACCCCGTGACTGGGGTGTTATCGCGTCACCAACCAGAAGAACGGCGTTCAACTACACTGCTGAGACCCATTCGGGTATGTATTCTGCGTGGATGCTGACTCGAGGAACTCTAAGCGCTTCAATGAACATATTGTTTCAGACGTACACCAGTCAGATACCGGGCGCCCCACTGCTGTCTGGGAGGCTGTATCTTGAGTACTGGTGGAAGGTCACTAGCGTCCCGCAGCCAATCGTAGGTGGAGTTCACTGGATGGTCGTATTGATCTCGAGGTCCGGTCTGGAATACGGCCTCACTTACCACCTGTTGTTTAATCAGGTGGGTGATTCCAACTCATCACAGTATGGCTATCTGCTCTTGAACTCGACCATCAACACCTGGAATCGATTTGGCAGAAATGTCACCTATGATTTTGAACAGGTGTTCGGCATTCCGGTGGCTGATGCCAGGATCACATCAGTATGGTTCTATGCGTCATATACACCATCTTCTACCACGGATCCGGTCGAGATACTGATTGATGACTACAGTCTCAGGGACTACACACTGACAGAGTACGCCATGAATGGGGGCTTTGAGTCAGGGACTGATGCCGGCTGGGACACCTACGAACAGAGCGACCCTGGTTCAATAAGACAGTCGACCATGAGAGTCCAGGGTGAATTCGCGATGAACATGACTGCAGCCATATCAGGTGGTACGAGCTCATCCGTGCTCGTGTCTAAGGACTTTGGGTACCTATACGGATACTTCCCCACTGCCGGCAATGTGGGCCACCTGAAGCTATGGTACTGGTACGGTGACACCAGACCAGCAGCAGGAACCGCATTTGCCTACCTGCAGATCTCCTTCCGGAACAGCACGTACCAGGTAAACGTAGGTATGTATTTCGGTGCCAGTTCGGAAGATGTCATCCCGGGCAACTACAGCTCTCCGACCTACGCTGCGTTCAATATCAGGGCACCGAACTTCGATCGGCGCGAAGTCTGGAACTACGTCTCTCTCAATATGTCACAGCTACTCGCGACTGCAGGAGCCACCACAGGCTTTCTCACGTCGATACGGTGTTACGTGTTCTGCAGCACGCCAAGAGTCGACCATGCAACACTCATTCTAGACGATCTCCAGTACCTTGACTACCACACGAGAGACCCCGGATTTGAACAGGACTGGATGCCCGAGTCTGCGGACCCACAGCCCGGATGGCTGGCTGATTCTTACCCCAAAGTCTGGCGTTCGACCAATGCACACAGTGGTCAGTATTCAGCAGGCATCACAGCTGTGTCGGAACTGAACATTATCTACACCTCGATGGAGCTCCACCGAAGTCGTAGCGTGTTCTTTGGACTCAACTACCTTGTGAACAGCATACCACCGTCCCCAGAAGCATACCACGCAATCGCCTTGATCTCCTTCGATGCAGCAAAGAGTCTGGGATATGTGCTGTCTACTGACGACAAGTCGAGATATGCCAATGGGACCTCCACGTACTACTTCGTGGCGCCGACGTACAACCAGACTGGAACATGGCTAGGTATCATGCGCAACGTCACAGAGGACTACAGGGTGGCATTTGGAGACCACGCATGGAGGGCCGGTGTCGTATACCTGGTTGTCTGGAGTAGCACCAGCTCGGCCGCCCAGGTGCTGTTTGACGATGTCCACTTCTATGATCGAGAACCACCAACAATACTCTCCGTTGAGCGACTGACCTCAGTCCCTGTCTACGATGAGGCTGTCCGTGTGAGAGTGACAGTGGCTGATGCGCGTCCTGGAGTCAGTACAGTGAGGGTCTACCACGGCACTGGGGGAATGTTCGCGTACGTGGACGGAGTAATAATGAGTCCAGGGGTCTACGAGGCTGAAATACCTGCCTACCCTTGGAACACGGAGGTCCAATGGTACGTGTACGCCGAGGATGGCTCGGGTAACTGGTATGTCGACAACAATGGTGGAGCAATGTACACATACATCGTTCAGGACAACGTGCCTCCGATTGTCAAGATAACTGAACCGGCGGGCCCTGTAAACGCGACCGGTACCCTGCACATTATCGTTGATGCATCGGACGCGGGAAGCGGCATCGACCACATTGAGCTGCGCATCGACAACGAGTTCGTCGCGAGTGTTGGTGAACCCCCATACGAGTTCTTCTGGAACAGTTCCACTGTGAAGGACGGGGTTCACACTGTAACGTGTCGGGCCTATGACAGAGAGATGCTATGGTCGGAGGACAGTGTGCAGGTCCGCACCCGAAACGACCTCGACCCACCCTATATTGGATCGATTGAGAGAGTGCCTCTCTGGCCGGAGTACTGGCAGTCAGCGACAGTCATCGTAGAGGTGAGTGATGCCACCGGCATCAAGAACGTGACACTCTGGTACCGGGCGGCCGGGGGTGCATGGACACCTGTGAACATGAGCGTCGCTAGTCCAGGGTACTACTCTGGTGTCATCCCAGCCATGCCGTACGGCACAGTCGTGGAATACTACATCCTGGCGTTCGATATCTATGAATACATGAACTATGTGGGATCGCCAGCGTCTCCGTACGTCTACACGGTCACCGACTATGTCAAGCCGGTTCTTGAAGTGACCGCGCCTCCGACATCGCAGGTCATCTCTGGAAACCTGTCTATTGCAGTGACTGCGACTGACGAGGGGAGTGGGATTGCCTTTGTGGTGTTCTATGTGGACGATGTCCTACTGGCCAACTACACCCAGGTATCCTGCTCATTCACCTGGGACTCCACATCTGTGGCGGACGGGACCCACACAATCCGGATCGTGGCCTACGACAACGCTGGGAACAATCTCTCTGTGAGTCTCACATACACGACCTCCAACCGTGCACTGGACTACAATCTCATCCTAGCAGTCTCTGCCATTGGTGTCGTGGCACTGATCATCGTACTGAGACGGTCCAGAGTTCCCAAGGGAACCAGTGAGTGACAGAGTGGGACCTCAGCCATAGCTCGAGATTGATGTCCTTGACGACCGGGGGCGACCGTCCCCGGTCATGCCCTCCCCTGAGCCATCATCCCGACGCACAGACGAAACAGAGCACGCCTCTATCGTTGTCTAGACATGCTTCGCTACTTGCACAGTCTTGTCACAGACCGGTACGTGCACTGAACTGCGCAACTACCGGGCCCATCTCCAAGAGGAATCACTCGGCCTCCCTGAGGACATCATGCCCTCCTTCTGAACTTCTTGACAGACGCTGACAACACCACCCCCAGACCGACTAATATCGCCGACGCCAGCAGGAGGGTCTGTCCGTCAGTCGTCGGGTGGCCGGATGCAAGAACAGTCACGAACACAGTGTCGCTGACCCAGTTTCCGTACGCGTCATAGACAATGATGGTATACTCGTAGATGCCAGGAGTGAGACCATCAATGCTGACTGCTATCTGCGAGCCATCCCAGTCACCTGAATCAACAAGGGAACCGTTCCTGTAGACCTCATATCTTGAGGGGTGATAGTCCCACACAGTCCATACAATGAGGTGTCCCGTTGTCCCCTGCAGGTATTGAACGTCCTCCGGACTGTCTATCACCGGAGGTGTCGTATCTACTACGATCACGAGGACCGTGTCACGTGCCCTGTTGTTGTAGATGTCGTTGAGCACCGCTGTGTAGTTGTAGGCACCCGGAGATAGCCCGTCGACACTGACCTGGATATTCGAACCGTTCCAGTTGTCAGACGCGACAAGCGAGCCATTCCTGTAGACCTCATATCTCAGGGGATGAGGGTCCCATGCCTCCCATACGAGGATGTGCCCTGTCGTACCAGACTCATACTGCATGTCGTCCGGGCCTACTATGACAGGGGACGTCGTATCCACAACGATCACGTACACCATGTCACTGGCCCAATTCGCATAGGTGTCGTAGACGATGACTGTGTAATTGTACACACCCACTGGGAGACCATCTACCACGAGCACAATCTTGGAACCATTCCAATAGCCGGACTCGACAGTCGAACCATCTCTACGGATCTCATAGCGATCCGGGTTTGAGTCGTAGGGGGTCCACACTATGGTATGCCCAGTGGTACCAAACTCGTACTCAAGGTCGGCAGGATGGTCCAGGACTGGAGGGGAGATGGCACAGGCGACTGGATAATGGTCCACACTTCCAGCGGAGCCGGGTATTGAGTAGGTTCCGGTTCCCTGGTAGTCGTCCCAGCAGTTTCCCACAGACACACCGTCGTCCCAAGAATTGGAGCTACCGTCGTCCCAAGCATTCTCGACTCCGTTGTGGTAGAACTCGTTCATGTAGATAGTGAGACCGGAACAGGCATCAACGAGGACACCGTAGTGGTCATTGTCCGTGACGCTGTTGCGGACCAGCGTACTATAGGACGACTGACTTAGCATCATGCCAAACCGGTTGGCCCGAACGGTGTTGTCAGCAACGTGACACGAGGGGGAATACCACATGGCAATTCCACTTCGGAAGTTATTGGTGGCGTTGTTACCAGTTGAGACAGTCTGTGCAGAGTGATCTATGCTGAACCCGTCGTAGTCATTTCCAACGGCCGTGCAGTTGTGGAGGGCACACGACACCGACCCATAGAGATAGAAACCATAGATACCGCCGAGCACAGTGACGTTTGTCAGCACACAGCCCTGAGAGAAGCCCAGCTGCACCCCAATGGAGGTGTGTTCAAGGACAGCATCTCGGACAGTGACATCTGAGCAGTCTACAAGAACGATCTGACCGTATTGCGAGCCATCCAGGGTCACGTTGGTGAGACCAACTAGATACCCCAGCTGCTTGCCGTTGACGAGGTTGTCCGACATGTCGTGCGACCAGTGAGCAACATTGTCTCCGACGATGATGACCCCGCCATTGGTCAGTACATTCTCAGCCAGATTGCACGAATTGGACTCAAGTAGGTAGATAGCACTGTCGACCAGGGTGTTGTTGACCAGGGAGCAAGAACTTGAGAGGTACAGGATGAAGCCCCTCCTGCACCGAGTGAGAGTATTGTTGGTCAGTACTGTGCCTGGCGAGTCATAGACATACACACCATCATAGTGTCGTTCAACAATGTTATTGCGAACTACACCATTGGCCACATCGACCAGGACAATTCCACTCTTCGACGAGGAATATGTAGACGATATCAGGCAATCCCTGATCTCGAAGTGTGCCGTTGTACCAGAGATACTGATACAGGTCTCGTCGGACGTTATGTTCAGTCCTGCTATCACATAGGGATCATCTATGGTGCCAGCCCCAGGCCAGCCCTGCGCGCTGAAGTCTTCATTGGATGATATCGCAATCGGTGCGTGCGGTGTATACGACACATCGTGCATGCGCACACGTATCGAGTCGCAGTCAGCTCCTGGGGCGCTGACGACTGGGAATGTCGGAAATGATGTGAGGACGACAAGGATCAGAGCCAACGGCAAGTACTCTCTTCTGCACAAGGTCGTTCCCCGGTGAAGGGGTCTATGAGGGTAATAAGCATTCATGCCATCGAGCACTTAGCCTCAGAAACCTAGGACCGACGAATCTGGACAAGATACTGCGAAGCGACATGAACAGGAGCTGCAGTCAGGGTCCCAACCATGCGTACGGAAACGCTCGACTGCAGTTCCCGCTCCGGTCATGTTATGGTCGTGTCACCAGACTGTGCTCAGGCAGGCCGTGACACCAGTGCAGGTGAAGGTATGACCCGCACTGGTGCTCAAGTCAGTCTTGAGTCTCACGGGCGCTTTCTCAGCTGAGGCCTCACCACGAACACTACCACAACGACTCCAACAGCGAATGCAATGATCCCCAGAGCCGCAATCATTGTCATGTCTTGTGAAAGCACAGTCACGAATACTGTATCACTGACCCAGTTTCCAGATGTATCGTAGACCACAATAGTGTAGTTGTAGATGCCGACAGCGAGGCCGTCAATGTTGACGGTGATGTCTGAGCCATCCCAGACGCCAGAGTCGACCAGCAGACCATCCCTGTAGACCTCATATCGTTCGGGGTTCAGGTCGCTGGGGTTCCACCTGATGCTGTGGCCTGTAGTGCCGAGCTCGTACTGCAGATCGTCCGGACTGTCAATCGTGGGAGCAGTGGTGTCCACAACTGTCACGAGGACCATGTCGTTGGCCTGGTTGTCATAGGCATCAAAGACAACCAACGTGTAGTTGTACGTACCAGGAGCAAGACCGTCTACGTTCACGACTATCGTTGGACTCGTCCAGCCACCAGAACTGACGAGTGAGCCATTCCGATAGATCTCGTATTGCTGGGGATGTGGATCTGATGCGATCCAAGTGATGAGATTGCCAGTCGTACCACACTCATACTGCATGTCGTCTGGACCGGTGACCAGCGGAGCAGTGGTGTCTACTACTCTCACAATGACCGTGTCACGAGCCCAGTTGCTATAGGCATCAAAGACGAGCAGCGTGTAGTTGTAGGTGCCAACATCAAGGCCGCTAACTCCCACAGTGATACCAGAACTATTCCACTGACCAGACGCGACTAACGAGCCATCCCTGTAGATCGAGTAGTTGCCGGGGTGATCATCTTCCGGGAGCCAGTAGATCATATGACCAACAGTACCAAACTCGTACTCGATGTCTGGAGGACCCTCGATCCTCGGCGGTCGTATGTCAAGGACATTGGGGTAACGATCAACGCTGCCAGCAGCGCCCATTATCGGATAGGTGCCTGTGCCAGAGTAGTCGCTCCAGTAGTTGCCTTTTGATACGCCGTCGTCCCATGTGTTGGAACTGCCATCATCACGCGCGTTCTTCAGGATGTTGTAGCCGATCCTGTTTTCGTACAGTACGCACCCTGAGCTCCAGCCGATGGCGATGCCGTAGTGAAGGTTGTCGGTAGCGGTACTGAGCAGGACTGTACACTGACTCGAATACAGTATCCCAAGCCCAATGCTTGACCAGGATACTATGTTGTTGACCAGAGTGACCTTGTCCGAGTACTCCACGACGATGCCCCACGACACGTTCCGTGTGGCATTGTTGTCATTGACGATGCAGTTTGATGAGAAGTAGACACGAATTCCAGCATTCTGGTTAAGGCTCACTGTATTGTTCGTCAATGTGCAGTACGATGAGAAGCCCACAGAGATCCCCACTGACGCCCATGAGAAGACGCCGTTGCTGACACTGACATTCGTACAGTTGGCGAGGATCACCTGACCGTACAGCGAACCGTCCACAGTGCCTCCTGTGAGGTTCTTGAAGTATCCGAGCGGCTTGCCATTCACGGTATTCCCAGTCATGGTGTGCAACCACTGGGTGATAGATACCCCATCAATGAAGAGACCAGAACCCGAGAATGTGTTGTTTGTCAGGACACAAGATGGTGATCGGTATAGATAGACCCCACGCTCGCCCTCGATGATGGTGTTGCCAAGTAGTGATATGGCGTTCGACAGATACACGTAGAATCCGTTCTGTACGTTCCTGTAGGCGATGTTCTTGCTCAGCGTGAGGGAGGTGCATTGCTCCAAGAAGAACCCATAGGCTGATTTGGATGCATAATTGTTCTCAAACGTAAGGGACTGTGACAGGAACACGTAGAAACCAGCGGACGTGATATCAATGGCGGAATTGTGACTCAGCACACAGAATCCTGACATATATATCCTGAACCCGACTACGCTCTCAGTCGATGTGTTGTTCGTGAGGGTGGTGAACGCCGAGTCGTATAGATAGAACCCAGCCTGAGCATGGCCCACTGCCAGGTTGTTCGTCAAGAGACATGATGGAGACCCTTGGAGATAGAACCCAATTTGTTCATTTCGGAATGCTGTATTGTTCGTCAGAGTACAGGATGTAGAAGACCTCAGGTAGAATCCCCAGTATGACTCACTTGAAGTGTTGTTGCTCAGAGTACACGTAGAGGAGAAACCCACGGAGATCCCGACTGACGCATGCGGGAAGACACCATCTTTGACAGTTACATCCGTGCAGTTGGCGAGGATCACCTGACCGTACAGCGAACCGTCCACAGTGCCTCCTGTGAGGTTCTTGAAGTATCCGAGCGGCTTGCCATTCACGGTATTCCCTGTCATGGTATGGGACCACTGCGACAGGCTCGATCCGAAGAGCATCACACCTGAGTCGATGAACGTGTTGTCAGTCGCATTACATTGGCTCGAGAGATAGATCTGCAGACCGTGTCTGTTGTACTCAGCAACATTCCCATACAGAGTGCAGTCGTCAGACTGGGCCACATAGAACCCTGTCTCAATGTTGCCAGCGGCTGTGTTGTTGATCAGCGTGGCCGATTCACACGCTGAGATCTCGAAGCCGTTCTGGCCATTGTAGCTAGCATTGTTGCCAATAAGGACTGGAAACCTCGAGGACAAGTAGAAACCTGTCCCGTACGATCCAATGGCCAGATTGCCTCTGAGCTCACAGGACATAGACTGGAGGATGTAGAAACCGTACTCATCATCGCCATCACTGGTGTTATTGGTCAGAGTGGAGAAAGACGACTGGAACAACGAGAATCCAAGGGAGTTGGCCCTTGCCTCGTTGCTCAGCAGTGTAGCAGTACCGGACACTTGGAGTGAGAACCCGCAATGAGTGTTGTACGATGCTGTATTCCTCATCAACGTGATGCCGGGCGAGTTCAAGAGCAGGACACCGTCGTAGTGATTCTCAATGATACAGTGGTGAATGGCTCCGTTGATGACATTGTCCAGTTTGATACCCGGATTGTTTGACTGGGGGTTAGACGAGATGAGACATCCCCTTATCTCAAAGTAGGCAGTGGTATCCCGTATAGAGATGCATGTCTCAGTGCTAGTTATGTTGAATCCCTGGATGATGTATGGATCGTTCACCGTACCGCTACCTGGGAAGCCCTGACTTGCAAAGTCAGAGTTGGACATTATCACAATCGGTGCATGGGGGACGTACGAGGTCATCACTGACATTGTGATTGCGGCTGACGATGCTCCATCAGATCGAGAATTAGCAAGGTCAGCAATCGGGATACACAATGACAAGATCATGACAGACGCAAACAGTGCACACAAAACATGACGTGGGAGTACAGACATGGCGAACATGTGCGAGGTTCTTCTTATAAATATTGGTAGGGGACAAGACAGAGTAGGTCTGTGTGAATTGGCCATGGCTGTACGATCTCACCTCCGACGACCGATCGGGACCGGAACGACAGGACCCCCAGGATCATCTCTGCGGAGGCCGCAATGCGGAGCTGTCGGAGGAAGCTCAGGGGTAGTGGACCGAGGCCGCCAGAACAGCCCAGTCATATACAGGACCAAATACTGTCCCTGCGGCCACCACCACGACAACTGCAGCAATCAAGACCAGCCTTGTTGTCCTCGGAACACGGATCTGCACAGAAGCTGTTGATTCCACGAAGTAGCAGTGACGCACCACCCTCAGGTAGTACCCCAGGGAGTAGAGCGTGTTCACGACACCCGCTACCACTAGCCACAGCAGACCTGCTTCGAATGCACTCAAGAAGAGTGCGAACTTCGACAGGAAACCGACCGTGAATGGCATACCCGCCAGCGCAAGGACGAGTACAGAGAGACAGGCAGCCAGTATCGGAGAACGTCGGGCAAGACCCGAGAGGTCATCGTAGGTCACCGTCTTGGAGAGTTCTGCGCCCAGTGTCCATACGGCGATGAATGCAGCGCTCTTGGTCACAGCATGCGCAAATGCCGTATATAGCGCAGCAGCCAGACCTGATGCTGTTCCTGCGGCAAGACCCATGAAGAGGTATCCCATCATGGCAATGCTCGAATATGCCAACATCCTTGCTATGCGTCTCTCCGCAAGCGCCAGCACGTTGCCTATCGTCATGGTCAGCACTGATACCACTGCAAGAACGGCGCCCAACAGTGTCAGCTGAGCGACCACAGGGAATACCATGAATATCCTTACGAGTGCTCCGATTCCTGTCTTCTTGCTGGCTCCTGCAAGATAACCCGCAACGCTGCCGTCTGCAGTACCGTAGGCATCGGGTACCCACATCCAGCCGGGGAAGATTCCTATCTTGAATCCAAACGAGACAATCAGCAGGACAATGGCAACCAGAAGCGAATACGTTCGGTCGTCAATGGGACCAGACCATATCCCAGACACGGCCAGGCCAACTGCATGAAGCTCGGTCTCGCCCGTTGCGGCATAGATGAGCGTTATACCCAGCAACATCAATGCAATCGAGAGAAGACCCATGATGAAGTACTTCGTTGCCCCGTCAATCGCGCCCCTGTTCTCGCTCAGTGCGACAAGCACGTAGGTCGGAGTGGCCATGAGCTCAAAGGCCACAAATATCGCGATCAGGTCGTTGGCCATCACGACGAGGATCGCACCTGCGAACGACACTAGGAACATGAAGTTGTAACAGCCAAGATACTGATGGTGAGCCCTCGATGCGACCAGTACCATGACGCTCACAACAAGGACTATCATGATGAAGAAATCCGAGTACACATCTCTGATGTACAGCCGCCCATAGCATTGGAGCGGATAGCTCGAGCTGTCAGTCAGAAGGCATGCCACCGCTGCCAATACTACACCGAGCACACTGAATGGGAGGGGGTCGCGGTGCAGACCGACACCCAGTGCGAGCAGGGCGAAGAGTACCAGTATGATCACTGGTAGAAGTCCTATGGCGGCTGGTGTCAGATATGACGAGGCAATTGCCCTGAGCCATGCGATGGCTGAGATGATCGGATCAAGAGGGGACTGCAACATCATGGTACAACTCCTGCAATGTCAGACACTGCTTCTGAGATGATGACAAGTATCAGGTCGGGCCACACGCCCAGTGCCACCACAAACACTAGCATCACGGCTGGAGCCACGAGGTCGCTTAGCGATGCATCAGACATCGCACGGTCCTCCCGACCCTCACTATAGACCATGCGATTGAGCGTCCATAGGAAATAGCCAACCGTCACGAATATGCCGAACGCGATCAGTCCGGACCAGACGAAGACCTGGATCGAGCCAAAGAGGATCAGGACCTCCGCGACAAACCCGCTGAGCGTGGGGAGCCCGAATGCCGCAAGCGATGCAAGTACAAACACCCCTGACAGACGGGGTGCACGTGAGCCTAGGCCTGACACCTCATCGATCATTCGAGATCCAGCAGAGTGCTTCAATAGACCTGCGACTATGAACAGGACCGAGATGATGGCCCCGTGAGAGAACATCATGAAGACAGCACCAACGATGGCGAGCTGAGACCCTGCGGCGACCCCCAGCAACACCCATGCCATGTGGTTGATCGACGTATATGCCACCAGTGACTTGAGGTCACCCTGTGCCATTGCAGTGAAGGCCGCGTAGATGCAGGTGAACACCGCCAGTAGGGCGAACGGGACTGCAAGACGGAAGAATGCTCCTGCGTTAAGCCAGAGGCCCAGACGTACAAAGGCATAGCCACCCATCTTGAGAAGAATACCAGCCAGGACGACAGAACCCGGCGTGGGCGCCTTCACATGAGCGTAGGGAAGCCAATTGTGAAACGGCCAGACGGGCAACTTGACTCCGGCACCGAGGAACACTGCTATCGCAAACAGTACCTGGATCTCGAGTGGCACAGTTGACATGAGTGTCCTGAGTCGCAACATGTCCAGAGAGCCAGCGGTGACAAAGACTGCGAAGAATCCGATCAGCATCGCCAGCGAACCGATCTGTGTGTATACGAAGAACTTCACAGCAGCATGTTGAGCCCCCTCCTCGCCCCATTCTCCAATCACGAAGAACATTGGAATCAGTACTAGTTCCCAGAACAGGAAGAAGCCTATCAGATTGGTCGAGATGAAGACGCCGACGAGTCCTGTCTGAAGTAGGAGCATCAGAGAATAGAATGACTTCTGAGAATGCTCTATGTGACTGGCCGAGAGGATTGCGACAAACATGACCAGGTTTGCAAGCAAGACCAGCACCACCGAGATACCATCGACCCCAAGAGTGATGGCAATGGGCTCAGACATGATAGTGCCCATCACCAGGACTGTGTACGTGACCGCCTCATAGGAGTCCAGAGCAGGGTCAAACACAGACAGCATTGCAAGCGATAGGATCAGCTCAACAAGAGTCGCAGCGACCCCCACGTATCTTGCACGATGCTCCCCTGACATGAAGGCGACAATTGCACCGAGGAGTGGTAACAACAACAGGAAGGGGAGTGTTCCCATTGGGATCATGTTCAGGAGGTCACGTAGGACTGTTGTCGATTGCATCAGAACACCCCCATCGCGATGAGACCCAGGATGACTATGAGACCTAGACCGAAAACCATCACAGCCGCATAGTCGTTGACGTGGCCAGTCTGTATTCTCTGTCCCCGTCTCGAGGCTTCGACGCTCGACGAGGCGATCTCCTCTGCAAGGCCATCGACCACGTGGTCGTCAAACCATCTGATCCGACGTGAGATGGACTTCCCTGCAGATGCCATTCCCATGTCTATGCCGTCGATTATTGAGTTGTCGACACGCACTCTCCACCACTCGGCAAGGGCCAGGAACTTCCCGACCACCCAATAGTAGAACTCGTTGATGTACCACCTGTGCCTCAGGAACGTGTACAGGCGTCTTAGAGGTCCGTGATCGGGAATCAGCCTCGGACGCTCATCGGCTCGTCTGACATAGATAGCGTAGGCTGGAACACCTCCTATAAATAGGGCCAGCATCGTGGCCCCAAAGGGCACGACTCCTGAGGCAGAGAACTTCACAGCCACAGCATCATAGAGTAGTGAGAGGTAGGCATCGGGTGTCAATGGGCCCGAGTGCTCCAGCAGGGACTGGATGAACGGGAACACTGCAATCGCAATGACTGTGAATGCGGCAAGTATGTATAGTGGGACCATCATTATTGGACCTGGATCGTGGGGACTGTCATGGGCACTGTCTGGACTGGACCCATGATGTACGGTCTCGTGCGTGTCTTCGTGGACCAACTGTTCACGTCCGTAGAACACCAGACCCATGAGGCGTACGGAGTAGAACACAGTACATCCAGCAGCCAAGACAGACAGGAGGAACAGGATGGTCCCAATGGGTTCGTGGAGCGCAAGCTCGTATGTGTACTCGATGATCGAGTCCTTCGACCAGAAGCCTGAGAGGGGTGGGACGCCTGAGAGAGCCAAGACCCCTATCCACATGACCACAAAGGTGCGTGGCATGTACCTTCTCAGTCCTCCCATCTTTGTGACATACTTGGTGTGGACCGCATGAATGACTCCGCCTGCGGCCAGGAAGAGCAGGGCCTTGAACGCACCGTGACTGACTACATGCAGAACTCCACTCACAAGGGCTGGTTCGTAGTGGGCTGCTAGGAGTCCTCCTGTACCGATTGCCAGCATCATGTAGCCGAGCTGGCTCAGGGTCGAGAATGCCAGGATCTGCTTGAGCTCATTGGACACCATGCCCATTGTCGCGGTCATGAACGCAGTCAGGGCACCGACGACTGCCACGATCATGAAGAATACTGACACTGTCTCGAGTCCGTACAGCTGCAGGGGGACATAATGCTCACCAGACCCACCACCAGATGATGCTCCAGCCATAGTGAGCAGGAGCCTGGCGGTCATATACACACCCGCCTTCACCATCGTCGCTGCATGGATGAGTGCGGACACCGATGTTGGACCGGCCATCGCCTCTGGCAGCCACACCTGCAGAGGCACCTGACCGGACTTGCCCATTGCACCCAGAAACACTAGAACAAGCATCGGGACGAGGATGCCCATCGAGGCCATCGACTGGAACCAGCCATTCTCCGGGTCTGCGAGCCCTCCTGTGCCGGTGAAGGAGAAGGTACCAGCAAATGAGAACAGGAGCAGAATACCTGCCAGCATGAACGCATCTCCGAACCGAGTGACCATGAAGGCCTTCGTCCCGCAGTGCGTGTTGTAGTGTCCCTCCGTCCTGAACTGCAACAGGGGATTCTTGTAGACGACTGGGTCTGCCTCACTCTCCGGTGGGTTCCTCTTGTCGTTCCAGAATCCAATCAGGCCAAAGGAACAGAAGCCCATGATCTCCCAACCCACAAAGGCAATCAGCAGGTTGTTGCTCAGGACCAGCGTCAGCATCCCGCCTCCAAAGGCCAGCATCAGGAAGAAGAACCGGTCTCGGTCGCCCTCATGAGCCATGTACTCGACGCTATACACGTAGATCAGAAAGCAGAGCGTGCTCGAGAGCACGGCCATGATCACGGAGAGTGGGTCGAGGAGTACCTCAAACTGGAGACCCAGTGACGGTATCCATATCCAGGAGGTGGGACCGGTTGGAGAGCCTATCTCTACCAGCAGGGACCAGCAGAAGACCATTGTCACACCCATGATGATGGCTGGAGTCCAGTCTCTGAGCCCCTGATTCACTCTACCTATCAGGGGGATCAATACGGACCCTGCCAACGGCAAGACGATGATGAGATAGTAGGGTAGTCCGAGCAGCATGTTGACCGTCACCTCCAGGGTAGTATTCCACTGATGATCTCGACGAGGGGCTTTATGACATCGACCGCCAGCGCTGGAAAGACTCCGAAGATCAGTGTCAGGACAGCAAGGACGGTCATCGAGAGTGTCATGGAACGGGGAGCCTCGTGGACCTCCTCGAGATCCTCGGGGTGGGGTCCGAGGAACACAGTGGTGAAGAAGCGCAGCATATATGAGGCACTGAGAATGATACTGGATATTGCCACCACTGAGAGTACCAGGAAGGGAGTATTGCCGGTGGACTCGTACGCATGGAAGCCCCCGAGAAACATGAGCCACTCACTGGCGAATCCTGCCAGCGGGGGCGAGCCTGCAATGCTCATCGCACCCACAGCTGCCGCGAAGGCCGTCACTGGCATCTTGTTCGACAGCCCGCCCATTGCGCCTATGTCCCTCAGTTGTGTCTGGTGGATGACGGCGCCAGCACACATGAAGAGGAGACCCTTAGAGAGAGCATGACTGACGAGATGAAACAGACCTCCCGTGACGCCTGACACGGTGAATACTCCAATCGCAAAGAGGACGTATCCCATCTGAGAGACCGATGAATAGGCCAGCAACCTCTTGATGTCTCTCTGTGCGAGAGCCATGATTCCGCCATAGAACATGGTCAACACACCAAGCATGGCGACCCAGAACGACAGGTCTATGGCAACTGAGCTGAGGATGATTGTGTTGAATCTGACCATTGCATAGGCACCGGTCTCGATCATTGCACCAGACAGCAGGACGGATATTGGAGTTGGAGCCTCTGCGTGGACGGGTGGCAACCACCAATGTAGTGGAAAGACGGCCATCTTGACAAGGAACCCCGCAGCAAGAAGGACGTAGATGACCTTCAACGTGGTCAGAGAGCCAGTCAGGGCTGGAACGACAGTCTGGATGACCTGCATGTCGAGTGTGAGTGTACCTGTCTGAACGGACACTAGGTACGCGATCATACCGAATCCAATCAGTATGGTCACAGCACCTGCCTGTGTATACAGCCAGAACTTGATCGCAGTCCGTGTCCTCGTCTCGGGGACTCCCCAGAACAGGATCAGGAAGTACGTTGGAACCAGCATGATCTCCCACGCGATAAAGAACTCCACCAGGTTCGTGGCCAGTGTGACCCATTGCATGCCCATGAGGAAGAAGAGATGGTTCGCAAAGAACGTGGGCCTGTTCTCAGCATGCTCGGTATAGCCCACTGCGTAGGTCACCGACGTCAGCCCGAGGACCACCACTGCGAGCGTCACTGGAAATGAGATGCCGTCTAGTCTGAGCCCAAACTCTCCAAGGATGGTTGACCATCTCAGCCCCTCGTAGGCAGTGCCTCGTTCCACCATGACACGGAAGAACGGAGGGACCATCAGGAACGTTGCGATGAGCGAGACCGTACTCGCAACAACTCCACAACCATGTCCCAGACGACCCTTGGCGAGGTATATCCCGAGCCCTCCCAGGAATAGCACTGCCAGTGACAGACCCATGAATGGTATCTCGACCAGCTGCATCACCTGAACCTCCTTCCACGCCACCTGAGAGGCTCGCGATCAAGCGTCGCCATCCTATCAGGCCCGTAGACCAGGTCCTCACGTTCACCCTCACTCAGGTCGGTGACCGGTGTGTGGAACAGTGCATTGAACCTACAGGCCTGAACGCAGAGCCCGCAGAAGATGCACCGAGTGTAGTCAAAGTACAGGGCGGCGTCCTTCTCGAACTTCCGGTCGCTCTTGTCAATCCGAATTGCGACGTTGGGGCAGGCACGTACACACTGGGCGCAGGCCGTGCAGTTCTCCCTGATATGTATGTGCCGTCCTCTTGTACGAGCAGGGTAGTAACGGTCCTCGTACGGATAGAGATTCGTGATGGGCCGCTCGAATATCTGACGGAATACGTGCCTCAGGACATGAAATATGTCGCCCAGTGCCTTGAAGAACGTCAATTCTCACCCACCTCCTGTCACAATGGCGATCAGCCACGGATTGTAGGCAAGCACCAACAGAGTCACGGCGAGGTTCAGGATTGAGAGCGGAAACAGGTATTTCCAGGAGTAGTAGACGACCTGATCCTGTCGGATCCTGAAGAATGAGGACGTCAGTATCACAAAGAAGAACATCACTATGAGGGTCTTCACCATGAAGTTCACCACGGGCGGCAGAAAAGGCAGTCCGTAGGAGCCACCCAGGAACAGTGCCACGGTCATGGCTGAGAACAGGAACTGCTTTGCAAATTCAGCAAAGTACGTCAGGGTGAAGTAGATCCCCGAGAACTCGGTTCGCCACCCGAAGATGATCTCCGAGTCAGCAACCGGAGCATCGAAGGGAACCAGTCCGGTGACAGCCTCTGCGCTGACCAGAAACGTGACGCAACTCACAGGCAGAAGGAACACGTACCAGACGTTGCTCTGGGAGGCTGAGATGTTCATCAGGCTCAGACTACCAGCCAACAATGCGGGCCCCACTGCCGAGAGAATGAGGGGGATCTCTGCGGCAAATTGGTTGTTTGCGGCCCTGAAGCCCCCGACGACCGTATACTTGGAGCCACAGAACCAACCTGACAGCAGGGAGACTACGGGTACAGCCGTCAGAAACGCAAAGACCAGTAGGAGACTCACTGAGAGGTCAGCAATGTACCACTCATTGTCCCAGGGGATGAAGGCAAATGGGATCAGGACGACCGCGAGGAGCATTGACGGTAGAAGTCGATACATCCACCGCCTTGCACCAACGGGGATAATGGTCTCCTTTGACACAAGCTTGATGGCGTCCGCGAATAACTGCAGACCGCCGAACTTGCCCATGTGATATGGTCCGCGTCTTGCCTGGATCCGACCCCAGAGCTTTCTCGTGAACCAGACTGCATAGATTATCCCCAACACGATGAATACCAGACCTGGGAACACTATGGACTTGAACAGGAACCAGAAGTTGTCGATGGCGAGTCCCCAGATCCAGACGAATACGCCCCAGGCCCAGACGAAGACTCCGTGGAGGACCGAATACAGCCACGTTATGATCCCCCATATCCAGTCTGGAATGCCACGCAGCCACTGAAAGATGTCAAACTGAAGTGGTGCCATGCTCTGAATACCGTCCGTCATCTGTCCCACCATCCTGGATATGGGTCTAGGCTACCGAAGATAACGATAAAGTCTGCAAATCTGGCCCCAGGCACTAGGTGTTTCAGCGCGTAGTATGAGTTGAAACAGGGTCCTCTGACCTTGGCCCGGTACGGAGTCTGTGCCTTGTCAGTCGTCTTGAGCCAGACTGTGGTGATACCTCTTGTTCCCTCGACCCGCCCATATGCCTCGCCCGCAGGAAGTCTGTTGGTCTTGGCTCGGGCCTTGGGGTCCACTATGGGTCCACTCGGGAGTTGACGCAGTAGCCCTCTGATGATCTGGATTGAGGTCTCCATCTCCAAGAAGCGCTGCACCATCCTGTCATATGCATCACTCTCGCCAGGATGCTCTGGGCTCTCAACCACTGGCACCTCCCAGTCGACCATGTCGTAGGCAAGATTGGGGTCAGGGGCGTCCTTCCGGAGGTCCATGGGAATGCCACAGGCCTTTATGTTCGGGCCACTTAGACCCAGCCTGAGAGCCTGCTTTCCACTGAACTGTCCCACGCCCTTTGTCCGGAGGCGGAAGGTCGGACTGCCCATCAGCATGTCGCGGAACTTGGGAAGCCTCTCCTCGAGACGAGAGACCGCCTGCTCGAGCCTTGCCACCGACTTCTCGGTGAAGTCATACCTGACGCCGCCAGGAGTGCTGTAGGACACTGTGTGCCGAGACCCAGTCAGCTCCTCGAAGGCAT
>JAWAQK010000036.1:0-25235 GCA_038893995.1 Candidatus Thorarchaeota archaeon
CCGGAGATGATTGGAGGGTCGGCAGATCTGACCGGTTCAAATCGGACATGGATTGAGGGGAGTAGGTCCATCCAGAAGGGATCCTATGGGGAACGTAACATCTACTTCGGCGTGAGAGAACATGCGATGGCCGCCATCATCAATGGCCTGGCAGTTCATGGTGGTCTGATCCCCTTCTGTGGTACTTTCTTGGTCTTTTCCGATTACATGCGTCCTGCAATACGGCTCTCAGCAATGTCATCCTACCCGAGCATCTGGGTGTTCACTCACGATAGCATCGGGCTGGGCGAGGACGGCCCCACACATCAACCCATAGAGCACCTCTCCTCCCTAAGGGCAATTCCCCGACTTGTTGTCATAAGGCCCTGTGATGCGAACGAGGTCGTCGAGGCTTGGAGAGTGGCATTGAAACGACGCGATGGCCCCACCGTGCTTGTGCTGACACGTCAGAACGTGCCTACCATAGACCGGTCTATGTATGCACCGCCAACTGGGCTTCACAGGGGCGCATATGTCCTCAAGGACATGGGTGCAGGTGAGCCACAGGTCGTGCTGATGGCTTCAGGTTCGGAGGTCCCCATTGCCATCGATGCAGCAGAGAAGATAGCTGGCAATGGCGTACCTGTACGTGTGGTCTCGTTTCCGAGTTGGGAGTTATTCGAGATGCAGAGCGCTGAATACCAGCAGTCAGTGCTTCTGAGCGGAGAAGTCGTCAGGGTGGCAATCGAGGCGGGAGTATCTCAGGGATGGGACAGATGGCTGGGTGAGAAAGGTCTGATGTTCTCGTTGGAGTCGTTTGGGGCATCTGCCCCCTATAAGGTGCTATACGAAAAATTTGGTTTCACACCTGAGAATGTGGCCGCGAAGGTCCTGTCATACCTGAAGGGGCTTGACCATTAGGTCCTGGTGGGTCGCTGCTGCACTGGACTGTGGATCCCATCAATGTAGCCATAGATGGTTCCGAAGGCGCCAATTGTACAGATGACATTTGGTTTGATTAATAAGGAAGGACGCATATCAAGCGGACGGAGGAATCCCATGAGCAAAGAATTGATTGACATGATGAATCAAGCACTATCGATGGAGATCCAGGTCTCCATCCAGTATATGTGGCAGCATGTGAAGATATACGGTTTTGACCATCTTCCGGTTGCTGACGAGCTGAGGAAGATTGCGATTGAGGAGATGAAACATGCAGAGACCATCTCCGAGCGTATTGACTACCTTGGAGGTGACCCGACCACTGTTCCGGCCCCGATCACGCTCGGAAAGACTCCCCATCAGATGATCGAAATTGACAAGGCGGCCGAGGAGGGCGCAATCGACCTATATCGGAAGATAATAGAGAAGGCAATGGCGGAGCGAGACTACGCGAGTGTCGAGATATTCCAGGACATCCTCGAAGATGAGGAGGATCACCACTATACTTTTCGCACTCTTCTTGAGAAGTAGAATACTGGCCCTATAGTCAGTGAGAGACGCGACCGGGTTGCCTCCGTACCCGGTCTGTTTCATTCTTTCAATGTCCGATCCTGGCGTAACAGCATGCTGTTCACAATTGGTTCCTATTCCCCGATATACTCACGAGGGCATGACTGATCTCGGGTTTCATGGAGCGAGGTTTCATCACGAGTTCGCTGACTTTGATTGACATCTTGCATCCTCTATTTCTGCGAGGGCATGTTCGGCAAGGCCCCTGGCCGCGCTCTCCACGTCTTCCGTCACAATTGCCATCACATCTAATATTCTTGAATGGCCACGTCGAATCCTCCTGATCACTTCGTCCCTGTGGAGTTTCCAGGAACCCGTTGCGATCTCTCTCAGAACTGGAACCGCTGGTTCACCGATCAGGACCAGGCTCTCCATTGCGCGCCGTCTCACACCGACGTCCCAGTCCCACAATGCGCTCGCCAGTGGTCTGACGCAGGTATCCAGCCCAATGTTTCCGAGGGCTTTCGCCACAGCTTGTCTGACCCACGGGTATGTGTCGTGGAGTGCTCTACAGAGATTTTCTACTGCTCGGGGGTCCCCAATCTGTCCAAGTCTTTCCGCAGCCTGGGCTCGTTTCCAGGAGTCCCAGTCTGTGAGTTCGAGCAACAACTTGAGAATCAGAGCGGTACCATCTGACACATCCTCGAATGATACGTCGTTCGAATCGAGATGCATTTCTCCCGTGCAAGGCCTTGCCAGGGTCAATCCAAGTGTGGAAATGAAGTTCGTCAGATCGTCGATGTTGATTGTCGGGTCACGAACATGAGAGGTGAAATAGAGGAAACCGTAGTAGGTCCTTGCCAGCGCCTGAGGATCAATGCTTCCAGTGCCGCACACTGAGTTGATCTCCTCTTGTCGTGCTGCTAGCACACTCGGCACGACCCTGGCATATCTTGACTCGACCAGTCTATCTACATCGAGAAAGTATGTGATTCGTCTTCGCGCTTGGTCCTCTAAGATCTTCAGCGCAACATCATGAACTTTCTCAGGCTCGAGAAACTTTCCTGCCTCCTCGATTAGATCAACTGGATCTCGGTCGATCCCACTCACATGTTCCAGTTCGAGGGCACGGAAGAGTATACCCCTGAACATTCCCCATCTCTCACTAAAGAGAGATCTCTCTATCTCCCTCAGACTCTTGCTGAGTTCAGACACTCGTCCAGCTCGGATGGCGCTTCGGATTACGATGGCCAGCTCCCTGTGGTTACGAAGCTTCATTAGCCTCGCAAGCGCGTCACGCGTAGTTTCGACCCATTCTACCATGTAGACTACATCCATCTATGAAGTTGCTTTAGCTGCAGTACTATGCTTGTGTCCTGGGACAGTACATCTTGGTGTGTTTCTGTCACTGGTGGGGACGGTAAGCTTTATCTACACTTGTGATAAATCATACTGACCTGCCGAGTAGAGAAGGACTTATGTGATGGCTAAGTGGGTCATCACTGTCCGCTTCTGGTGAACCTCGGCACAACACAATCTTTAAATCGCCTCCCCAAGTTGGGAGCGAGCGCCTCGATGAGAGAGAGGCATGGCCCGCGATGCCACTCGGAGCAGACCGCAGAACAGGTCATTCCCTGTGGTGGGCCGTCAAGGCATAGGGGTCTGATGCAGTGCATCGATGATCCCGATGCTGAGACTGCAGAGGATGAAGGCAGACGTACACTAGCACACTCCTTGGCACAATCAGCACTGTGCTGACAGCGGGAACTACTGCGCTGGCTACATCAGTAGATCCACATTTTCGCTGATACCGTTGCTGGTGGATGACTAGGTTGGCTAGCCGATGAAGGGCGTGACAAGCAGCGATATGCCGTGGGTAGGCGCATGGAGCCTTTGATCCACGGATTCCCGAATCGGACTTCCGTGCACAGGCCAATAACCTGTGCAATTCCGGGGTCATAG
Source organism: Candidatus Thorarchaeota archaeon (assembly GCA_038893995.1). Lineage (GTDB taxonomy): Archaea > Asgardarchaeota > Thorarchaeia > Thorarchaeales > Thorarchaeaceae > JAWAQK01. The sequence goes on from JAWAQK010000036.1 coordinate 3,394, forward strand.
CCGGAAGGGTAAGCCGCGGAACTGAAGCATCTTAGTACGCGGACGAAGAGAAAACAACCGTGATTCCCTTAGTAACAGCGAGCGAACAGGGAACAGGCCAAACCGAATCCCAGAGCGATGAGTTCTGGGGGATGTGGTGTTCGGACCGGAGACAAGTGCCGACGTGCCTAAGCCGAAGTCGCCTGGAACAGCGTGGCATAGAGGGTGATACCCCCGTAGGCGTAAAGCATGGGCATGTCACCGGCCCCAGAGTAATGCGGGTTGGTCTTCCCGCGTGAAGACCGCAGTCACAATCTGCGAAGCCTAAATACTCAGCCAAACCGATAGCTAACTACGTAGCGCGAGCGAAAGTTGAAAAGCGCCGCGGGAGCGGGGTGAAAAGCACCTGAAACCAGCAATGTACTCAATGGATGCCGACTAAAAGAGTAGACGCTCGACGAACGAAAAGGGAGCAATCCCCCAGTAGGAGTTGAGCCGATCGAGCCGGCATCATTCGTCTTGAAACACGAACCAGGGAGTTGATGGGCGTGGCGAGGGTAAGGCCACAAGCCGCAGACGAAGGGAAACCAACATGCCCGCAGCCCGCAAGGGTGAGGGGCGGCGTGCCACAAGTGCGCGAAGTCACTCCCATCACACGAGAAGCCAGTCGATCTAGGCCTGGCCAGGGTGAAGCCGGGCGAAAGTCCGGTGGAGGCCCGAAAGGGTTATGACGTGCAACTCTTTCCGTTGAGCTGGGCGTAGGAGTAAAAGGCTTATCTAGACTGGCGATTGCTCGTTCTCCGCGAAGTTGGTCGCAGCCAAGCCCTGCCCGAGGTATCACGTGGCGTAGAGCACTATCGGATCGGCCCGGGGGGCGTCAAGTCCTCCACCATCCTAGAAACTCCGAATCTGCGTGAACCGTAGACGGCAGGAGACGGGTGCCCGGGGTAAGCCAGGCAGGCCGAGATGGGGAGAACCGAGAGTACGGTTAAGGTCCCTAAGTACCAGATAAGTGCGGTGAAGAAGGGTGTCGAGAGCCACAGACAGTCTGGGGGTGAGCTTAGAAGCAGCTATCCCCGAACGAAAGCGTAACAGCTCACAGACCGAGGCTCTCGGCCCTGAAAATGGACGGGGCTAAATCTGGTCACCGATACCGTACGGCACACAGCAATGTGTGATCCGGTAGCGGAGCGACCCGGTCGGGTGGAAGTAGGGGCGTGAGCTCCTGTGGACCGGTCGGGTTTGATGATCCTGGTAGGAGTAACAGCGAAGCATGGTGAGAATCCATGCCACCGTAAGGGAAAGGGTTCTTCGGCGATGCGTCGTCAGCCGAAGCTTAGTCGGTCCTAAGTGTCAGCCCAACTGGCATGACACGAAAGGGAATCAGGTTAATATTCCTGAACCTCGGAGGTACGCTACGCGGCGACGCCAAGCCGGACTTGTGACTCATCTGGACAAACCGAGCACGGCTCTCGCTGTGTCTAACACCCGAATCCTGCTGAGTACCGTAAAGGTGAGACGCAGGCGAAAGGTGGAATGGCGGGTGGTCGGACACCCGTTCGGTCCATTCCTGGTGACCTTGAAAAGCAAGTCCGGAAGGATCCTCCGAGTCCGTACCCAGATCCGACACAGGTTCCCTAGCTGAGAAGGCTAAGGTGTATCCGGATTAAATCTGCCTGAGGGAAATCGGCCAATTAGCGGCGTACCTTCGGAACAAGCCGTGCCTGGGTTAGTGCAAGCTTTCCCAGGTCTTAGTAACTAGGGGGTCCCAACTGTTTAATACAAACATAGCTGACTGCGAGCGCGAAAGCGTTAGTACAGTCGGTGAATCCTGGTCTGTGCCCGTCTGTCAAAGCTCGGTAACGGGCCTAAGCACGGGTTAACGCCGGGACTAACTATGAGTCTCTTAAGGTAGCCAAATGCCTTGTCGGTTAAATGCCGACGTGCATGAAGGGATCAATGAGGTCCCCACTGTCCCCAGGAGGTTCCGGGTGAATCTACACCGTACCGAACAGTGTACGTAGCACCAGAGGGAAAAGAAGTCCCCGCGGAGGTTCACTACGCAGTCTGTCATTGCCATCTCTGGCCACATACAGAGCATAGTCAGGAGCGACGAAGCACCTTCTTCGGGAGGTGTGGATGCGACCGTGTAATACTGACTATGTGGCTGGGGGTGGCTAACCTAGACCCAGAGAGTCTAGGGACACTGGCAGATAGGCAGTTCGGCTGGGGCGGCACACGGCTGACAAGAGATCAGCCGTGACCAAAGCTGAGCTCAGAGGCGACGGAAACGTCTCGTTGAGATCAAGGGCATAAGCTCGGCTGACGGGATTCCGAAACGCAACGAATCCCGGGACGAAAGTCTGGCCTAGCGAACCTTCACCGGCCAATTGTGAGTGGTGGAGATGACAGAAAACTTACCCCAGGGGTAACAGAGTTGTCGCGCGCAAGAGTTCCTATCGACCGCGCGGCTTGCTTCCTCGATGTCGGCTCTTGGTATCCTCGCGTTGCATAAGGCGCGAAGGGTGCGGGTGCTCACCGATTAAAACCGAACGTGAGCTGGGTTTAGACCGTTGCGAGACAGGTTGGTTTTTATCTTCTGGTGCTGTTGGGTGTCTGAGGGCAAGGGAAAGACGGTACGAGAGGAACTCCTTGCCGTGGCCTATGGTGTATCCATTGTCCGAGAGGGCACTGTGGAGTAGCTAAGCCGCAATCGATCAACGCTGAATGCATCTAAGCGTGAAGCGAGACCCGAAAATAGACACCCACTTTGTGAACGTTGGACATGGGTCCAGCGCGGGACTGGCGACAGTAACGCGTAGTTCACGAACGAGGGATCTGCTAGAAGAGCAGGTAGATAGGGCAGGGGTGTAAGCACCAAGCTTCGGCGAGGTGTTCAGCTCACTGCTACTAATTCCCGAGGCGGGTGGATCGAAAGTGTCGCTCGTGCAGTACCTAGAGCTGTGAAAGTGTGCCAATTGTGTCAAGTACTTCGTCTTCATCCTCTGCAGGCTATTGTTTTTGCCTACATGATTTTCATCCCTGATTCTTCGCACCTCCTTTTCATGTCTGACTGATCCCATCAAGGCGAAACATGGTCCGCCGTGTGTTCTCTCACGCATCGAGGTCAGTCCCTGTTTGCTCTCGAAGGGATACCAGTCGTCACCATTTTGTGGGACGAGTTTCAGGAGCTGAGGTCCCCGTTGTCCCTGCCGCCAAGTGGATCGTTACCACTGGTCAATCATCTGGAACCGATGTGTCGCGCTCTGCGCAGGACGCATCAGAAAGGCAGTATCGTGGCCAGTATCCAGCCGAATAGGAGACCGTTGATCAACGCACCGAGGTAGTACGTTCCCGTTTCGCGGAAGCACCACACAGTAATTATGCTTGAGACCGCGAACCATGGTAGGAATGCATAGAAGAACAGGAATGAATACCCCAAGATGCCTGGGATCAAGGGCTGTCCCAGCACGAATCCTACAGTGAGCTCTGCCAGTACCAAGAGTGCATATGGAATGCATTTGATGAACACAGACTCAGAAGTCCAGATGACCATTCCACGCATCCACGGCTCTCTGTTATGAGTCCTCAGGATACCCATGATCCACATGCTCTCCACCATGAAGAACCCGATGAAGACGATAGCATAGAGAGGAAACACGAGTGCTCTGGAGATTGTGAGATCGTTCAGCCCAGGAAGGAAGCACCTGAAGTCCAGAGCAAAGTTGAGGTCCACCAGCAGAGTCAGTCCGTATAGCCACGAGATGATCAGAATGGAGAGCAACATCGTTCTTACGATATACTGCTTGAATGTAATCTCAGTTGTCTTCTGGATCCTGAAGCCACTCCTGATGATGCCGACGTCTATGCCTCTGGAAACAGCAACTCGGAGAGCCAATGACGCAATGACTGACACACCTACAATCCAAGACATGATTGGCAATGCCATGTACTGTGAAAACGGTATCAGTAGCTGCAGGAGTGAGCCCACACCAAGCAGGGGATAGAATGATCCCACCGATAGGACCGCGTATGTGGCACCCCAAACCAGATAGGTCCTTCTGCTCGCGGCACCAGCATATCCCTCTTTCTCGTCCCTCTTCAGGACCGAGAATGGCGTTGTGTCAAACAGAATGGTCAGTATGGGAAATATGGAAAGAATGGCCCCGCCCGTGGACAGCAGCCCCCCAAGGAGCCACCACCCATAGATGAGATTTCCCTTTGGTAACCAGTATTCATCCTCCACGCCTCCCTTCAGGCTGTTACGCATCCAGTCGACTGTTTCGCTCACTATCGTGGGATCTATAGTTTCGAATAGATGGTTCGTCCTTGGGATCACTATCATTCGGGCAGTACCGTCAGAAAATGAACCGTAGATTGTCCCAGGCGTGATGTCCAACGTGCCGAAGACATCTTGCAGAAGGGCCGGATTACTAGGATATGACGAGAGCGAGTCGAAATCCCCGACCGCAACCAGTAGATTGTTTGGGTAGGTCGTGTTTGCCCATGATACCCATGAGCCAATAGCTACGAAAGCATTGACGACAACAGAGGATTCAGAGATGGCCTCCCTCGCTATTCCTCCACCCATGCTATGTCCCACTACACCAATCCTCGTATTGTCAACAGAGGGAAGTGTTGCCAGATAATCGAGTGCTGCAGCTCCACTTCCCCTGCCTCTGTCGGAGTTCCCGTGACCATTTGCATCGATTGTAAGTACTACAAACCCTCTACGTGCAAGCTCAATCCCAAAGGCCATCAACCACTCCTTAGATTGAAGAGAACCATGTATGACCAGCACACCAGGCAGCGGTCCTGATGAGTGCAACGGCGTCTGTAGAGTTCCGTGAATGTTTGACCCATCCGAGGCTTGGAAGTCCACCTCGATTACACTGACAGTTCCAAGACCTCCCTGTACGGTGGCTGCTAGACCTACTCCTGATATCATCAGGACAGTGGCCAAGATGAAGACGGTGTAGCGCAGTTTGGCGATCGGCAAGACTAAGACTCCCCTTCGTGTTGTCAGTTCTGCTCCACTATTGCTTAATTCTCTTTTTGTGGACATTGGTTCTGCGCCAGGCGGCGGATCTGTGGGGCCCTAACCTGATTGGTACCATGACAATCAATGCCCGACCTCTCGAGGACCTGCTCTACCATAAAGTCTGGTCGTCCTATCCAAGTTCTGCTCGCGGGATCAAATGTCTCTTCCCAAAGATGAAAGACGTATGAGTGATTATAGTCTATCAGGCCTACCCTCATCTCACTCAGACTGGCGTAGAGGTTAGTCAGCACCGACGACAGATGAGTGGGCTGGAGTCTGATGAACCAGAACAGTTCCGTATCTGAGATTCGCAGGGTCGACTCGAATGGTATAGGATTGGTTTTCAGGTTTGATGCGAGGGACTGAAGGTAGGCCCTATCGGACTTCCCGAATATGATCAGGTTCGTATTGATGTCGAACGCATCTGCATCAAAGGTCACCCTGAACCCATCGATGCATTCGTTCCTTATCATGAACATTCTTTGGCTGAATACTTTGGGAGTGATTGATACTCCTCGAGTCTTGAGGGACGCGATAATCTCGCTGTGTTTCCGCCGTGACCCTTTCATGAGTTCGTTTATGATCAAGACATCTCTCCTGGTGAGCCATCTCAGGACTGATGGCACTTCAGTCTCTCTCCCTCTTGTATTCGGCTGAACCTCTGACATTCGAGCGAACCATTCATGCCAGTTGAAGTCCCAGGTCATGGAATTTGGGTCCCATCCAGACAATCTGAACGAGGTATGTGTAGTAGAGTTAGAATTGGTAGACAGAAACTTGGCACTATCAACGATGCCGTTCTCCTTCAGACGTTCTACTAATGAGTGTAGGTGACCCTCTGTCCCCTCTGGCACCCGAAACTGCATGAGTAGCCCGTTAGTTGACCCGAAACAACGCCCCCTGTAAGCCGAATAGGGGTGATGTCTTGCGACAGCTTCAAGCGTTTCCAGGGCCGCTAGGTTCGGAGTCGATAGTAGTACGTCAATCGGCGTCAGTCCCATCCTACCGTAGTTCAACAGAGGCATGATGGCGAAGTACCGCTTCCCGCCGTTCTCTCCCTGGAGTTCCCGTATCCGCTTTGCCACAGTTGGTTTTGACATCCCTGTCGATCTGGCAAGGTCGATGAGTCTACCGAAAGGATTTTCCTGTATCGCGATGAGCAGGGATAGATATTGCCCTGTGAGTTTCGTACCCCCTTCCTCCTCTGACCTAGGCTTCTGCTGTTCGGGTGCCGGTATCACTGTATTGACACGAGCGGGGGTCCTGGAGTTTCCTCCGGGGGATCAAACCATATTTCGTCATAGGCCTGCAGAGAGCCCGCTGCAGTTATGACCTCGACCATCACTGCAAAGAGATACAGCCCATTCTCGGTAATGACGTTGTACCAACTTACTGTCACATCCAGTGAGCAGTAAGCCCCTATTACCTTGACCACAAAATACCTGGTCTCTCCTGATGGCTTCTGCAAGAAGCAGTATAGATACGATGTTCGAAACCATATTCCTGGATCCACAGTCACCGAGAACGATGCGTACATGTCATCCTTGACGCCGTCCGCATCAAGATCGAGGTACGTGGCGTCGGTGATTTGTACACTCAGTGGGCTTGTTGAAACTGCTGCAACCTGTAGTGGCTGGCTTGCAAGCACAGCGACTACCACTATCAGAAGTCCCAGAGTCTTCGTGGCTTGCCGCAATGCATACACCGTTGACTGAATGTCATCTCACGTATTTTTGCATTACTCATCACATGTGGTACAATGATAAAAATATTTATAATATGATTTACCGGAGTACAACGATGAGCGCCCCCGCAAATTGGAAGCGAGTGATTAATTGGCTGTGTGCACGAATGGCGTCTGGCAACTGGGCCTAAGGGAGATCGGAAACATAACGGTCTCCAAGATGAACATAACAGTGAGCAGATACCTGCGTCTGAAGGTTCGGTCTATTGACATTGCTAGAGAGTACTATGGCTCCTCCGCTAGGCTGAAGGTCGCCGTGTCCGTTGATGATGGTCTGAGACAACCCGTTATCCTGAGCAGGGTCCGATTGAGGGCGACTGGGCCTGATGGCGCAGTGAAGTCGCTCGAGAGCACATCCGATTGCCACGGTGTGGCAGTCTTCGAGATAGGCAATGCTTCGAGAGGGTTCTGGACCCTCCAAGTATTACGTGTGGATCATCCCTGCTATCTGCCGGCAAGTCCGAGTGACATCATGCACACCCAGAGAGTCCTGCTATGATCGATGCGAGTCAGTCTAGTCCCGCAGTCGGTACGCAATTGGGTCGTATGTCTAGCACGTTCTTCCCTGCAACTACTATCATGTTTCTACTGTCTGCAACGAGAAAAGGTGATCCATCAAAGTCCGCGTACACAGCAATGTTTCGCAGGCCCGCCTCCAAAAGCAGATCTGTAAGAATCTTCTGATTGAGTTTCAGGATTCGCTGCTGTGCAACTTGGGCCCTCCATCGGCCACGTCTTCTTCTCAGAGCCACCATGATGAGAGTCGAGTGATCCTTACAGTCGTGTTCGAGAAATCTGTAGAATAGCCATTTGATCCCATCCCCTTCGCCTTCTCTAGGAGGATAGTGTCTGAAGCCTGAGGCATCTATTTCATCAAAGTTCAGTACCTGGACCACTAGCTTCCCACCTTCACTGAGCAGATTCGCAACAGCATATAGGACCTTCCTCACCGAATCAATATCATTCAGTAGCGCCAGCGAGTTTCCCAGGCATATGCATAGGTCAAAGCTCTCAGGTCTAAAGCAATCAAGATCCCTCATGTCCATCATTACCAAGCTGACTCTATCCCTTCTCTCCTCTGTATTTCGGGATGCCTCACTAAGCATTGCTCTGCTCAGATCAATTCCAACAACTTTCGCGCCTATCTCCGCCATAGCGGCCGCATGTCTCCCCGCTCCACATGCGATATCTAGCACACTCTTTCGTTGACTCATCGACAGCAAACTTCTCAACATCTGCATCTCATGAGTCAATCTCTTACCCCAATCTATCGCACCATCGTAGGCTAATGAAACACGATCAAATGGATGCAACTCTTCATCGCCCCTGAATGTGTAACCGCATAGCCAGTGTCCATCGCGTGAGCAAAGGTCCTCTGTTTGCCTCTTGAAGAGAGTGAGGGTCTGAGTGGTCTGTGTTCACTGCTGTATCCAGAGTATCTTGTGGTAGAGGTCAAGCAACACCTCAGGCCAACTGCCGATTGATCTCAGGAATATGTCCGCAGTCAGAGTGACTTCGTCATCTATACTCAGCTCCTTGAGTCTCGGACAGTGAAATAGTGGAGAGATGTTGACTCTTTTCAAGGGATTGTGATCCAGATGCAGTTCCTCGAGGTCTGGACAGTCAGACAGGGGGCTTAGATCGATATCACGAAGTCGATTGTAGCTCAGTGTCAGCGACCTCAGTCGACTACATCGTGAGAGCGGCGTCAGATCAATCTCTTCGAGCTTGTTTCCTCTGAGAGACAGGACCTCGAGGTCTGCACACCAGATGATGGGAAGAAGATCCAGTGATTTGATCTCCCTCAGATCCAGCGAGATTATCTTTCCATCGGCGGGAACTATCTCTTCTCTGTCTAGTCCTGCGGATGTGTGGTATCCCAACGATACTCTGTCCACAGTGAACACACCGTTTTCAGATCAGTAACGACTCGATTGGCATGATGTGGGGTAGATTAATCTGTGCCCTCTGCAGAGTCTAGTGCTCATACCGTATCAATGACAGACCCTTCCTCAGAGTATATGCCTTTCTGAAGTCGCCAGATTTTTCGGCATCAGATGCCTCAGCCTCCAGACGCTTGCTCAATTCTTCCACGAGGTAGTGCCTCAAGAACTCGTCCACAATCCCTGTCTGATCCGGGCTGCAGTATGCAGTAGCCAAATCTGAGAACAGGGAGTTCTTGATCCTCTCTATCTCCAGCATCGGATCGTCCTCGTCAGTCTCTCGTGTCCATCTTATGACGTGGCTTCGTCTGAGTCCGCCAACGAAGGGAGGTCGCCTTTTGCCTGCATGGGCCGGAGGCTGAACTATTATCTCAACATTTCCGTCAACCCCAAGGTATTCGAGTTCTGGACATAGTGTCAACGGTGTTACTTCGATACTTGTGAGTCGGTTCGTACGAAGTTCGATGCTTCTGAGGGCGGTACACTTCATTAAGGGCCATAAGTCGATGGACTCAAGGAAGTTGTTCGACAGGTCCAGGTGCTGGAGGTCCGAGCACATCGAAAGAGGTTTGAGCTCAATCGTCCGAATGTGTCTGAATGACAAGTCTATCTTTGTCGTATTGGTTGGGAACACCTGTTCCTCTGGGGTCCCTCTATGCCCTATCCACTTGAGGACTATTTTCTCCACTCATTCTCCTCTCCCAGATTGGAAAGACAGGGCGCGGTACTTGTTATATGGTCGTATGCGCTTATGAACCCTAGTTTTCCTCCTGGACCACACGTCGTCAGAACTCATTGAGTCTGAACGTACCTGCTGTGTTGCAGCAGTATTGCCTGGCTGCATGGCTCCCAAAGAATGTTGATCCCTGGAGGGTAATCATGATGCCTATTGATCCCAACTATCGACACACCTGGACCATATTCGAAGACCACGACGGCCACCCAGTGTGGAGGACTGACTGCGTCGGGAATGGTAGGATCCATGGCTTGGTCGTTGGAGTACATGTAGAATCTTGTATTGCCTGTCAGAAGTGTGTTGAGGCGTGCCCGGTTCATGTGTTTACAGTCTGGTCTCCCGATAGTCACACGGATGTGGCAGACCCGCTGAGAGAGCGAGACTGCATTCAGTGTCTCCTCTGCGAGATCACCTGCCCCGTACAGGCAATAAGTGTACTGCGAGTTCACGGGTCCGATGAAACCCTAGAGTCTTTATTACACGATGCGCAGGATGAATCCTGAGGTCCTATCATGTTCGATGTTCTGCTTACAGAGGAAGAGAAACGCATACAGAGTGAGGTACGCTCCTTCGTCCGCGATCGGGTTGATAGAGCCCTCATCATTGCAATGGACTCGAAGGAGAAAGAGTATCCCTATGAATTCGTCAGGGCCGCTGGTGCTGCCAATCTCCTGGGTCTCAGGTTTCCACGTGAGTACGGAGGCCGTGGGCTTGGTTGGGTTTCGGAGATGGTTGCTCTCGAAGAGGTCGGGGTCCTCGGGATCGCACTGGGCTGTGCGTACTCGCTGCCAAGTATAGTTGGAGAAGGTATCAACAGGTTTGGTACTGATGAGCAGAAGCGTGAGTACCTATTGCCCACATTGAGAGGAGAGAAGATATGCGGCGAGGGTCTTACCGAACCGAGGGGAGGATCCGACTTCTTCGCCACCAATACTACTGCGATTCGCCGTGGCGACCTCTTCATCATAAACGGTCAGAAGAGGTTCGTTGCAGGCGGGGTCGGGGCAGACTACTTTCTTATCTATGCGCGTACTGATTTCAAGGCTGCACCACATGAATCAATCAGTGCGTTCCTTGTCGATCGCGAAACAGGAGTACGGGTCGAGGAGGAGTACGAGCTCATGGGATGCAGAGGCATGGGTGCCGCCAGATTGGTGTTCAATAATGTTGAGGTTCCAGAGTCCTGCCTGCTTGGGCGATTCAACGGTGGAAATGATGTCTTCAATGCCATGATGGTGCCGGAGCGTCTCACCTCTGCTGCGGGCTCAATAGGTATGGGCCGAGCCGCAATGGAGATTGCGATAAGATACTCTAACATGAGGGAGGCGTTCGGTCGTCCTATCCGGAGGTACGAGGGGGTTTCTTTCAAGGTTGCGGACTGTATGACAGATCTAGACGCAGCTCGAGGGCTCATCTACCGTGCGGCAAAGGTGGCCGATACCGGCAGATGGTGCAGGAAAGAGGTGTCCCAGGCCAAAGTCTTTGCCACAGAGGCCGGTTTCAGGGCCGTCAGCGAGGCCATGCAGATACTCGGGGGAATCGGCTATACCGACGTCTATCCAATTGAGCGACTGTTCAGAGACGCTCGACTTGCCACTATCTGGACCGGAACCAACGAGATCCAGCGACTTATCATCCAGAATGAGGTGTACGAGGAGGTCCTGAGAGAGGACCGAAGCCTGAAACGCGACGTTGAGCTGGATACTCCTGGAGCGCATAAGTCTGCTGAGAAGGTCTTTAGCGAACCTCTCGACAAGTATCTCAACTCTGCATCCTAACACTACATCTGGCCCACTCCAATGGCAAGGTTGATAAGACTAGTTAATAATAGTTAATCGATGGTATATGAGTCGACTTGTGTGTCCTATATGTGGAACCGAGGTCCGAGTGCCCGTTCACTGCGGTAGAGAGATGCATAAGGAAGGAGACAGACTTGTCTGCTGGATGGGTCCCACCTGCGGGCAGCAGAAGATACCCAGTCATTGCGGACAGGTGATGGAGCTCAAGGACTAGGCGGTGTGTCTAGGATGGCGGAGATCATGAGGGAGATAGTGGAACGCAGGAGTGGACGTGCCTTCTCCAATCGACCTGTCAGCCAAGATGATTTGGAGTCGATACTCGCGGCTGGACGCCTGGCACCCTCCTGTAGTAACACACAGGCGTGGAACTTCGTCGTACTGACCGATCCTGACGCACTCAAGAGAGCACACGAAACGCTCAGCAGAGGCAACGCGTATGCGAAGAGGGCCCCAGTGATGGTCATTGTTGCTGCTAAGGAAGATGGGGGATGTCCGGCTCACGGACTTCCATACTTCATGATGGACGTGGGTCTTGCTGTCGAGAACATGCTCTTACAGGCTGTGCACATTGGCATCATGGGGCACCCGACTGCGGGTTGGGACGAGGAGATGTTGAAACAGATTACTGGGATTCCGAAGGAATACCGTATAGCGACGGTCATATTCTTCGGATATCCAGAGGACCCAAACTCACTCGATCCGGAGACAAGAGCTAGAGAACTTCAAAGAAGCACACGGAGGCCACTCTCTGAGATAGTACATTGGAACAGATGGTAAGGGGTCTGGCCACATCCATACGGAGTTCGATACATTGGGGCGCACCCACATAGACATAATAACTCTGCACGCATTGTTGACCCGAGGAAGAGTCCTGCATATGAAACCCGTTTCACAGCTACAGGCCCTTGTGATCATTCTTGTTGTAGCAATGTTCCACTCTCAACCAGTAGTCATAGCCGAGACCTGGACTGACAATGGTGAGGTGTCGTTTCTGGCCAAGATCAATGGAGTTCCCATTACTGCCTCGAATGTCAGCAACCCGATTGAAATCGATCCAACCGTCGATCTGGTGATTGGTCTTACCCTCAATGCGAGCTACGACATCATACTCAGAACATTCTCGATCTCGATGAGTTACGCTGGGCTCCAACTGCTCAGCATTCCGGTGGACCTGGGCTCAGTACCAGTGCCTGCTGGAACATCCGTTCCATTTTCAAACACGACTCTACCTGTAGGACCAATGCTGTCACCCGGGGGTGTGACCCTGGTGACCGGGACTATCCACGGTGAGATATCCATAACTTACTCCTTGATTACAGCTCCCTCTGATAACCGGACACTGGCAGAGAGCTTCGTCATCCGCGTTGGGCACTCCGGCATTGGCGCACTGGTGTCGGTTGCTGGGATGGCCACGCTGGCCTTCACAGCGATATCGGTATTCGGGCTCCTGTTGTCACTCGATGACTTTCAACAGGGTATTCTTGCAGCTCGAAAAGTACGGCGCGGGAAGACTCCTGCTGGTGTGGGCATATTCCCCCCAAGCATCATTCTGAGACGTCGTGCTCAGAAAGGCTCGGAGAAGATTGATGTCAACGAACTGGTCCAGAAAGTACGTCAAGTGGCCAGGAATCACTGGGACGGTAAGCGGTGTCCCAGATGTAACAAGGGATGGAAGCAAGACATGGAGACCTGCCGCAAGTGTGGTCTTGCAAAGAGTGACGCAATGTCATACTTCGCCGAAGGAATATCGGAGTACGCACCGCGAGCGCTAAAGGCAGTGCCCCCAAGATCGAAGGTGACGGTAGGAAAGTTCTCGAGACGATTGAAACTCAAACGAGACAAAGGCGGAGCTCTCGCAGCAGTACTCACAGAGATGGGCATATTTCAGACCAAGAATGTGAAGGTGCCGCTAAGAAAGGTGTCAATGTCTGGACTCACTCTTGCCGGAACCTATTGGAGCTGGATGCAGATCCTCGGTTCAGCAGTTCCTACATGGTCTGACTATCTGATTCTTGCAGCTCTTGGCCTTGTAGTGTCCGTCATTGTCGGGTACCTCATGAACTGGCTTGCCAGGATTCCACCCATGGGCTATGACAGTTAGAAGCCAGTGTGCGGGTGTCGCGGGGTCATCATTCCCCGTCGACACTCTTTTCTTATGGTAGTCAAGCGTATCCTGCAGTGGAGTTGAAAATGTCTGTGGAAATCACCAGTTCAAGCTGGTCAAATGGAGAGGTCCGTGTTGAGGTCCTCTACTCTCTCGCGGGCGTGAGTACTGCAATAAAGATCACATCCGCCTTCACTGGGAAGATGATGTTGCTTGATGCGGGTGATGGTGCATTACGTGACCTCTTGGGGTCTGGAAGCACTGATTTCTCCGATGAGCTAGACCTGATTGCACTCAGCCATGGCCACTTTGACCATATAGGAGGACTGTATTCACTCCTTGGGTTCATGCGGATGGCGGACCGAAAGACTCCGCTGAATATCTTGACTCCAATCGAATGCAGTGAAGCAATTGGACTGGTAGATGTCTTCAAAGATCTGTACCGTGAATCGATGCCATTCAGGATCACTCTTCACGAGCTCCGCAGTGGTAATGGTTTCGAAACCGATTTCTTCGGAGTCCGCGCCATAGCAGTAGAGCATCGGTCCTACGAGAATACACCCATACAGGATCGCATGACTCCCGCCCTTGGGTATCGGGTTCGTGTTGGGCAGACCGTGATTGGTTACACAGGCGACACGAGGTACTGCTCAGGCGCTGAGGATGTTGTTCGTGATGCAGACCTGGCACTCATAGAGGCCACCTACGATAGTTCTCCTGATGGAGTACCAGTTGCACATCTGCTGGAGGACGAGGCCAGATCCCTCGGCTCCCTCGCAAAGCGGTTCATGCTCATTCACAGGAAACCCCCAGTCCCACTCTAGGCGATTCACACCGAGGTTTACTGTGCCTGCAGGGCTGTGTTTGCTCCGCAGGACCCTCTCCCGGGCCGATGTCCCGAGTTCCTGATGCTGGTTGCCATGCGTAGCTACCCTCAGAGTTCACAGTATGTATCGCAGAGGTATGTCCCTCTGTGCGATCTCCTAACTACTGCTATCTCCTACCACAGCGCGTATCCGCACAAGACCCGCGCCTATCTTCTCCTGGTTCTTTATCTTGAATTTCCTGAGGACCCCGGTGCGCTCAACATGAGGCCCGCCGCAGACTTCCTTGCTGAAGTCTCCCACTGAATACACCGACACCTCGTCACCATATACCTCTCTGAAGAAGGCCAGCGCTCCCTTGGCAACTGCTTCTTCGTACTTCATTGTCTCCCGAACGACTTTCAGATCCTGCTCTATTACTTCGTTCACCAGTCTTTCGACTTCACGTATCTCATCATCAGTGAGTTTCCTTGGGAAAGTAAAGTCAAACCTCAGTCTCTCTTTCGTTATGTTGCTGCCCATCTGTTGTACTGAGGTACCAAGCACCTTTCGCAGTGCAGCCTGGAGCAGGTGCGTGGCGGTGTGCAACTTTGTTATCTCCTCACTATGGTCCGCAAGTCCTCCTCTGAACTTTCCTTGCGTGGCAGTACGAGACATCTCCCTGTGATGCTCGAATTCTCTCTGAAACTCGTTAACCTCAATGACCACCCCCCTCTCGCGAGCCATCTCCATCGTAAGCTCTAGGGGTAGCCCGAAGCTAGTGAAGAGCAGAAACGCATCACGGCCTGTGACCGTTCCTGTTTCCTCGAAGATCTGGTCCAGTTTCTTGATGGCATTGCTCAATGACTTCCGAAACTTCCTCTCCTCATCCTCCAAGTTCCTAATGACGAAGTCTCTGTTTCTGACTACCTCATCGTAGACGTCCCTGTAGATCTCTGTCACAACGTCTGCAACCTGAGTCAGAAATCCGGGTCGGATTCCCAGCTTCTCCGCACTCATGATCGCCTTTCTGAGCAGTCGTCGTACCACGTATCCATGTTCCACATTCGAGGGGGATATCCTCCTGTCATCTGACATTATCATTACTGCCGACCTGACGTGGTCCGCGATTACCCTGATGTTTCGATCATCATTCTCATCAAATACACGCTTTCCAGTCAGCTCACGTATCCTCTTGACGATTGGAGCGAGGGTGTCGACTTCGTACACCGACTTTGCACCAATGAGCATTGCAACGGTCCTCTCAACTCCCATACCCGTGTCAACATTCCTCTGTTTGAGAGGAACGTAGGACCCGTCGGCAAGCTTATTGTATTGCATGAAGACGTCGTTCCAACACTCAACAAAATGACCACAGCTGCAACCAGGTCTACATTGCGGACTGCACTTCGGAACAGAGTCGACTTCGATAAACATCTCAGTACACGGTCCACACGGTCCTGTGAGACCTGCAGGTCCCCACCAGTTGTCTTCCTTCGGTAGGTAGTATATCCTCTCAGGAGGAATGTCCAGACTCATCCATATCTGGGCAGACTCGTCGTCTCTGGGTGCGTCCTCATCGCCTGCGAAGACCGTTACGAATAGTTTCTCGTGGTCCAGTCCCAGCCATTTCTTTGAGGTGAGGAACTCGTAGCTCCATTCTATTGCCTCCTTCTTCCAGTAGTCTCCGAGGCTCCAGTTGCCAAGCATCTCAAAGAATGTGAGATGCACATTGTCACCGACTCTGTCAATGTCGGTCGTTCTAACACACTTTTGGCAGTTGGTGAGACGCTTTCCCTGCGGATGGGGCTCTCCCATCAAGAACGGCACTAGCGGATGCATTCCAGCTGTCGTAAACAAGACAGTGGGATCATTCTCTGGAAGTAGCGAGGCTGAACCCAGTACCGCATGATTCTTCTTGCTGAAGAATTCTATGTACTTCTGTCTCAGTTCCTTGCTGTTCAAAGCAACGGCCACCTCGGTGCTATGACCCTGACCTGCCAATGACGATTTTAATGGTTTCGAAGCGGCTACCCTGTCCGTTAGACTGCTGTATCGATGAGTATTCCAGTTGGAGTCATTCTATATCTGATGAGTCGTTTCTTGAGCCAAGGGTACTCCTCCAAGTATGTGAGAAACCTGTCATTACTCAATACTAGGCCATTCAGCCTCTCTGCAAGTCTGATTATCTCAAGGTCGTCATCAAGACCACGCCTGACACATATGATCTCTCCAGAATCGACCATCTTCATCAGAGCCTCGGCATGGTCAATCCTATGAACGAGAGCTGCTGATATCACAACGATCGGTGTGAAACCTGCTAGCATCAGTCCCTCCCTCGCCATAGAGATGTTCGAGAGCCTTGGAATGCCGTCCTGGGTCAAGCAATGGGCCACGTTGTTTCCATCAATGATGATCGTGCGACCCCCGCCGTTCACTGTCTGGTTTCTCATTACCCTATACTTGCACCTTTCGACGTGATCATCAATCCTGTCGCGGTCAAACAGCGAGCCGCAGTACCTGCATCTGACCCGTCTAGTCATCGTGATCTCACGCTCAAGTCCACGGATTATATCAAACAATCATCAAATAAATCAGGGAATCATCAATCCGAAATCTAAATAGCCTTGAGTGATTCATATTTATGCGGCGCCATCCTGCTCTCTGCTTGTCCTCCCGGCGGCACGAGTGGGAATTGGCGCCACCTTTCTGCAACGGAATGCATTCCCCTCCTGCACTCTAGCGGACACTGAATGTGTAAGGCAGTCCCTCAGAGAGATCCCCATACTTGAAATCGGTGAGTTTCACATTTCTGCCGTTCACCTCGATGACGGCTACAGCATCGTGTGCGAGCTGCTCATATTTGTCGTCGGTGGGACGCCCGTAACCGAGTGGAACGGTAATTGCAGTGATTCTACCCACTGTGACACAGCTTCTGATGTGACTATGCCCGGATATTGTCATGAATACTCTTCCGTCATTCAGGATCAATTCTCCGGTGCTCTTCGCGCCCATATACGCACTGAAGAAATCCCACGGGAGGCGATTCTTGTAAAGAGTCAGCTCTTGGAACGGAAGATGATGTGATACATAGATTACGTGATCGACCGTGTGCGGCAATACGCTAAGGTCATAGCTCAGCTTCTTGTTGAATAGACTGGTTGCCTCTGCATCTGTGAATTCCCAGTCCACATTAAATACGTCATACCACACTGCTCCCCGATACTCCTTGGCCTCATAGGCACTCATGGGAATTCCCAACTCCGGACGTCTGAAGGAGTAGTCTGACCATCCAATGCTTCCCACAAATGCTGTTTCACCCTCGATGTGCGGGCCGTCTGGAAGGTGAATGAACCCATTTTCGCTGCAGACTCTCCCGATCTCTCTCGAGTACTTGGCCAGCGATCCAAGTCCTCTCTCCTTCTCAAACCATATATCATGATTCCCGGCGACATACAGACACGAAGCATCATGCAGCTTCAGTTTCGAGAGCGTCTGCGACAGTATGTCTATCTGGCTACTCGTGTCTCCTGCTATCACGAAAACGTCGGGATCTGTTTCCTCGACTCTGCTCCGGACGGCATCAATCAGTGGGTCATCCTCCCCTCCCGGGCGGACATGAAGGTCTGACACTGCTGCGATCTTTATCTTGGTTGACCTCCGATCAAGGAAATTCTTGCCTCCAAGTCTGACGTGTGCCTCAAGTGTGTTTCTGTCCCATTTCCTGCCTGCTTCCTACCCAATGATTGATATTCTCCCTATCAGTTATCTCCCCAATCATCGAAGAGGAAGCTGACAAGGGATGACAAACAGGATCCGAGCCGAAAGAGTTGAGCCCAGTGACATATCACAGGTCAAGGTCATAGACTCTGCATCTGAGATCTCAGAGTCATATGCACTCTATCTTGACGACGAGTCGCACTCCTTCGACGGGAAGGCCGACATGATGTTTTTCCCTAGGTCTGAACAGGAGGTCGTTGCGGTCCTGAAATACGCAAGTGACAGAGGTATTCCCGTCACGGTTCAGGGTGCACGTACAGGTCTCACTGGTGCTGCAGTGCCTCTCGGTGGGATCGTTCTGAATCTGGAGAAGATGAATCGAATCTTATACATGGATTATCTGGAGGACAAGAATACCTACTCCATCTGTGCTGAGCCGGGTGTGCTACTCGAGGATCTTGTCAAGGCAGTCGTTTCCAAGACCTTGAGGGGGATCGAGAGCAACGGCACTGCGAAGAATCAAGATGCTCTCAGGAGATTCATGCAGGACCAGGACCTCTATAGCTTCCCCGTGGATCCGACCGAAACTACGGCGTGGCTTGGTGGGATAGTCGCCTGTAATGCCTCAGGCGCTCGGACATTCAGATATGGTGCTGTACGCGATTGGGTACGCCACCTGAGAGTGGCTCTGATCAATGGTGATGTGCTGGACATAGAGCGCGGACGGGTCCATGCAGAAGATGGCAGATTCGAGATAACACTCTCCAGCGGCGAAACTCTATCTCTGAATGTGCCAAGTTACAAGATGCCCCGGACCAAGAATGCCGCAGGTCTCTTCGCCCGACAGGACATGGACCTGATAGATCTGTTCATAGGTTCCGAGGGTATCCTTGGTGTCATAACCCAGGTCGAGTTGATCCTTGAGAAACTTCCTCGCAACATCATGACTGTGATGGCCTTCTTCCCTACCGAGGATGATGCTGTTGAGTTTGTGGTGGACGCTCGACGTCAGGATTCACCAATTGTGATGAACTTCCTAGAGTACTTCGACTCGAATGCCATACGGATGATCCGCGAAAAGGCTGGCAGCGCAGGAATAAAGGTGCCCGCTTTGCGAGATGACACCAATGCCATAGTGTTCTTTGAGTTCTCCTATGAGGAAGAGGAGATGGAAGAAAAAGTCATGGCTCTTGAAGAGATGTTGAATCGGCATAACTCGTCCTCCGAGTCCAGCTGGGCAGGTCTGGACAGGACAGAGCTAGAGAAGATGAAGGTCGTGAGACACTTCGTTCCTGAAACGATCAACGCGCTCATCGCGAAGCGCAAGCAGCAATTCCATGAGGTTCACAAGATTGGTACCGACATGGCAGTTCCAGATGAGGCGTTGCGTGAATATCTTCGCTTCTATAAGGATGTCCTAGACTCTCAGGGAATGGAGTATGTCATATTTGGACACATTGGAAACAATCATCTTCATGTCAACATGCTACCGCGTGACAACGATGAGGTGAAGCGCGGAATGGACAACTATCTTCTGTTTGCCAAGAAGGCTGTGGAACTCGGTGGGACTGTTGCTGCAGAACATGGCATAGGCAAGCTGAAACGGGACTTCCTTCGGGTCATGTATGGCGACAAAGGAATCGCAGAGATTCAGGCCGTCAAGAGTGTGCTTGATCCACGATGGTTGCTTAACCGAGAGAACATGGTCCCCGTGCCAGAAGGGCCATGATAAGCTATTCTGCCGGTACACTCGATCTGGCATGTGCCCTCTATGACCAAGCCATTCGTAGTGCGCCTAGGTGATATCCAGCCGAGTCAGCTTTACATCAGCAAGGCCACGTTCTCAAGGTAATGGAGTACTTTGAAACCGGAAGACAGTCCAAAGTGGAACCAATACCAGCGGTACGCCTAGATGATAGCTTTGTTGCCACTGACGGGCACACGAGAGGAGTTGCATGGTACCTCAATGGTTACGAAGAGGTCCTGTGCGAATGGGAAGACTGCGATCTGGGCTGGGACATGTATAGAATCTGTGTTGCCTGGTACCTCGACGAGCATATCTACTCGATGGTTGACCTGAAGGATCGGTTTCTAGACCCCGCTGACTATGAGGTGCTCTGGCTTCACAGGTGCCGGCTAACGCGACATGAGCTCGAGAAACAAAGGCGTCACGAGGAACATCTCTAATCATTGGAAACTCGATGACAGGCCAATGATACCTACAGAAACCACCAACAATTGGCTCCTCGACGCAGTGTTCGTCACACAGTCCGCATAGCTCGTGGGATGTGCCTTATTCTCTACGAGCCGGACTACCTTCCCCAGCTGATCCCGCTGCAGCGGGCTGTCCGGATCCTGTCCGTCACCATTCTAGATACCCTCTCAATCTTTTCAAACAGTGATGGTTCCTCGTACCTGAGTCTATCAATACTCTTGATACCAAAACGTTTCCAATAATACTCCAGCTCGTCATCTGTACACAGAGTGATACTATCGTGCATGAGAGCCCCGATGGCGTCCTGGACCAGTTCATCGTCGCTTGCCTTCTTCAGTCGCACTCGAGCCCAGTAGTCGCACTGTCCCCCTCTACAGGGGCCTCTTACCATGGAGCACCACATGAATCTGACACCCTTTCATGGCGGCCGTTGATCGGAATCTAAAGATTGCTAATGCACGCTCCTCTAATCTCATCTCCAGGTTCCCTCGTGTTCATCCGGCAGAGGCGTTCCCTTCGGTATTGGCTACTACCGAAAATGATTAATGTATCCATCTTGCCCGACCACTCGCTGAAGCGAGTGTCTGTGTCTTCAGCACGATAGAGGACGCAGCAGCTTGCCGCTCGAGTGACAACACAGGGTGTGTTCTAGTGCGAGTACTGAAGATGCAGTCAAAGTTCCTGGAGGTCTTCCTTGAGAGCCTAGAGAGTTTTGGAACACTCTACGGTCCGCAGCGGAAAAATGGTGTGCTCACCATTGATAGACTTGATAACATCAGGCAGTTTGTCATCACTGACGAACACCCCATCATACCCATCAAGAAGATGTTCCATCCGAAGCGATTCACAATGTTTCGCTTTGATGAAACGGGATTCCAGCCAGACTATTCGGTCGTTGAGCGCAGGGTCATCCTCGGGGTTCACCCATGTGACATACATTCAATCCTGAGGCTCGACGAGGTATTCTTGGCCGAACCTCGAGACCCGTACTATGGAGAATTGAGACGCAACAGTGCTATCATTGGTTTCTCGTGCCTTCCCAGAGAGAACTGTCTTTGCCGAGATACAGACACGTCCATTGTAGAGGAGGGGTTCGACCTGTTTTTCACCGACCTCAGCGACTACTATCTGGTCTGGGTTGGGTCAAGCCTGGGTCACGATATGATCCTCTCTAGAGAGGAGTTCTTCGAAGAGAATGTGACTCGTGACGATATTCAGCGATATGTCGAGTGGAGACGAAAACGTGATGGGATGTTCAAGAAGTCGTTTGACTTTCGAAACATGCCGGACATGATGGAACTCAGCTTCAATAGTGATATCTGGGCTCGCTTTGGTGAGAAGTGTCTCTCATGCGGTCAGTGTTCGATGGTCTGTCCGACCTGTAATTGTTACAATGTCGTAGACACGTTTGATGTGAGTCTCTCACCGCAAGGTCAGCGCAATCGGATGTGGGACAGCTGCATGTTCGTGGACTACAGTCTTGTTGCTGGTGGTCACAACTTCCGCGGCACTAGGGCTGATCGTCTTAAGCTTTGGTACACACACAAGTTGAAGGCCTTTGGGAGCGAGTTCGGACGGCCTGGTTGTGTTGGTTGCGGCCGTTGTGTGGAAACGTGCCCTGTTGATATCAATGTTCTGACAGTTTCAGAAGCCTTGACAAAGGGAGGTTGAAAACCAATGACAGTTTCAGCAGACGTCTGCAATCCCTTTCTACCTGAACCTGCGAGAATAGTCCGTCAATACGACCTTATCAAGAAT
>JAWAQK010000037.1:0-20104 GCA_038893995.1 Candidatus Thorarchaeota archaeon
AGACTACTGCCAGGGTTACGATCTGGTATTGTACGTTTCGTCATCAGGTTTCTACGATGATTCCCTGGATGGTCTTGACAACATCGAGATAGTTGGGAAGAACTGGCAGCTGAACGACATCGTTCCAGAACGTGCTGTGTCGTTCTACTCTCGCAACTACAAGGTCATTGATGCTGCCTGTAATCTCGCAAGGTTACTTCAGGGGGTTCCAGGCAACGAGTCGGTCGCGAGATTCGTTTCTTCACTGAATTCTGAGAAGCTCACAGAAGTTTCGACGATACTGAAGAACTTCACAGAAGATGGAGAGATCGCAATTGGCGTAGACCCCGACCTTGATCGCTATCGCAACGCATTGAAGGCATTCACAACTGTCGTGTCCGAAACAGAGGCCTGGTTGAATGACGAGATAAATGAGAGGATCTCCAAGAGCAAGGTGACCCTAGGCGGACAGCAGATCATAAGCATTCTCCAGTCAGCAGACATCGAGGGCGCTGACGGTAGTTCTCTGCGTAACATGCTCCCTCCAGAGATAGTAGAAACCTTCACTAATACTATCCAGGAGGCTGAGGATAGACTTGTGAAGGGGCTTTCACTCACTCCGCGGGAGTCCGAATGGGTGAGCGGTATCTTCAAGGATGACCTGATGTTGCCTGTGACAATGGTTCAGAGTCGAGTCAATGAGATTGAGGACCACATCCGGCAGGTGTTGGTTCTGCGTCAGTACAAGATGATGAAGAAGTATGCTGCACAGCTGGAGGCACTGAAACCAGTTGTCACGGAGGCCGTTCAGACACTTCTGGAGTTCGATCTCTTTCTCGCAGTGGGCCTTTTCGCGGCCGATTATGACCTGAGGACTCCTGACATCTCCCTGGAGTACTCTGGTATTGGCGTGGTCAGAGCACGAAACCTATTCCTCGTCCAGAGTATGCTTGAGGGGCGACATGGTACGGTTCAGCCAATCGACTACGTTATCGGTAAGACCCCATTCTCGCCCGATGGAACGAATGGCGAGAACTGCGCGATACTGTCAGGTGCAAACAGTGGTGGCAAGACCACGACCATACAGACGCTGGCTCAGATCGCAACAATGGCTCAGGCAGGGTTCCCAGTTCCTGCTGAGAAGGCATACCTCTGTCCATTTGAGGAGATATACTTCTTCTACAAGAGTCGTGGGATGGTCAGTGCAGGAGCATTTGAAACCACTCTGAAGCAATTTGCTGACATTGTGGTATCGGACAAGGCAAAACTTGCACTGTTTGACGAGGTTGAGGCTATCACGGAACCAGGTAGCGCCGCCAACGTCATCGCGGGACTGATAGAGATGCTACAGGGCGACCCTCATAGCTTTACTGTCATCTGCAGCCACCTCGCAAAGGAGATCAAGGCTGTCACCAGAGTGCCAATCCGAATTGATGGAATAGAGGCACGTGGCCTTGATGAGAACCTGGATCTCATAGTTGATCGGACACCCAGATTTGGACATCTCGCACGCAGCACTCCAGAGCTGATTGTGGAACGACTGTCGAAGCTGTCAAGAGGAAACAAGAAGGCGATATTCGACAAGATTCTGGAACATCTGACTAGTGCACGCGCTGCAGGGCACTGAACGAGTTCATGGAGCTGAATACATTGAAGCGAATCTTAGTATTCGGCGATGCACACGTTCCCTCACGTGCAGACTCTATCCCTGCCGGGTTCTATCGTCACATCCATGATACCGTCTACGACCTTGCAATCGTGACCGGTGATCTTGTTGATGAATCGCAAATGCGTGCTGTACTGCCTCCTCTTCCTGTGTGTCATATTGTACAGGGCAACATGGATCACAATACAGACTACAACATGCATGAGGAGCTTACAGTGGAGGGTTTTGCTCTGCTTGCCTTGCACGGCACTCAGTTGAGCCCCAGGGGCAACATAAGGCAGCTGAATGAGATAGCACATCGCACGGGCTCTGACATAGTGATTCACGGGCACACCCACGTTCCATCAGTTGAACTCTATGATGCTGTGCTCTTCTTGAATCCTGGAACAATCACGGGTGCGACTGGCGGATGGGGTGGTCGGAAAGATGCCAGTTTCATTGAACTCGAAATATCTGAGTCCGAAGTCTCAGTCACACTGTTTGTCACGGACTGGACCTCTGAACACAGGAGCGTCACGAAATACAAGAAGGTCGACCGAGGAATAGTGATGGCCTAGCCCCCTTTATGAGTTGGCCCACGGATCTGGGCTCAGCAACTGCTGATACAGGCTCTTGAGAATCTCGGTGCACTCCCCCATCAATTCTTCCATCTCTGACCGCTCCACTCTTCTTCCCAGCACAGCAAATGCTGCCTTCTCGACCTCGCTTTCAGGATCAATGTCTCTCGTGAATCTGACTCGCGAGAAGAAGTACTGAAGCACTATGACTCTCTTGTCTTTCTGGAGCCCCGAAACATATGAAATGAGTTTGAGTGCAGTTCTTCGAAGACGCTCTGACATATATGACTGGATTTTCTCTGCCACTTCTCTGTTTCTAGCACATGAGATACCAATGTTGATCATCAGCATGCGCAACCGGTCCAACAATACCCCCGCGTCAGCGCTCTCGAATGGTTTGCTTCGCATTACTGCCGCCCACTCTGTGTATGCATTGTTGACCTTGATGAGTTCAACGTCATCAATACCCATCCTTCTGCTGTCCTCAGGAGGAACCAATGGACACCACACGGTCATCCTATCACGGTCGTCCGGAGATCCGACCATGAGCATCGACGCTGGGCAACTGTCTTTTCAGCATTGTCTGTATCTCTATATCCCGAGTCACTGTCTGGAGTAGTCTTGACGGAGTCATTGACAGATTGCGCTGTCTGGAAAGGCCGTGCTTGTCTTGCCTATTCGAACGACAGCAACGTTAATATTACAATCGTGGTGACTGATGCTTCAGTGCCGCCGTGGCTCAGTCGGTAGTGTGGTCAGACCAGTTTGGACCCACGCCGATAGCGACAGCCTGTTATCCCTCGGCGGAAGTCGAGAGCCAGACAGTTGTGGCACGTCACTCATCGTGACGAGCGGCCTATGGTCAGAGGTTCGAGAGACTTCTCTGTGCGGGAAGGTCCGAATGCCCTCTCGGCGGCGCCATCTTCTGAAATGATAATGTATCAGAACAAGAACTGAAAGATGTTATCAAGGATCATCATTATGACAAATCCTGACATAATCCCCCATGTTGCCTCTCTTTCGTGCCCCCCTGAATGGCTCTCGGGTATCATCTCGTCGCCAACGACAAATACCATTGCTCCCGCTGCAAAGGCAAGTCCGTAGGGCAGCACTGACACCGCAATTGTGACTATTGACACTCCAAGTGCTCCCCCCACTGGTTCTATTAGCCCCGTACCTAGTGCGAGTGCGGCCGCATACCTCTTCGAGTACCCCTCGCGTACCAGAGGGGCTGCTACTGCAAGTCCCTCTGGAATATTCTGCAACCCTATTGCCATGGCCACCGAGAACCCTGTCACATGACCCTCTGTCCCAAATGCAACACCAACCGCCAGTCCCTCTGGGAAGTTATGGATTGCTATTGCGATGACCAAGAGCCATACCCTTGCCATCTTGGAGCTGGGCCCCTCATGTCCCCTCAGAAGATGGTCGTGAGGCAAGTACTTGTCTGCAAGATGAACGAACAGCCCTCCCACCATGAAGCTTGTTCCCACGACAGATAGTACCCCAGTCCAGTCCGTCAATGTTTCAATTGCAGGCATGAGTAGACTGAACGCCGATGCCGCAAGCATGACCCCTGCAGCGAAACCGAGCATTCTGTCGAGGCTTCTGTCAGTATATTCTCTTCCAAGGAGTACTGGAATTGTTCCAGCCCCTGTCGCGACTCCAGCGAGGAGACTGGCGGTCAATCCGAGCAAGATGGCATCGTTCAACACAGAACACCACGGCGATGTCGTCTGCAATGGCCACTCCATATCTTCGGCCAAATGTAGTTGTCGTAACTGCCTTGAGATGAGTTCCATCTGTTTCTCCGCGTACGCAGGACGTCCTCAGACACAGACTCGGTCTGGTGGTCCTGCGTCGACATCGTGATCACGACAGAGCAAGTCCCGAATCTCACGAATCACACCAGTCATCGTCGTGATCTCTCGTCCTGTCACGTATGCCCTCCCGATTATGTTCTTGAACACTCTCTTCGCGATTGGTTTTCTGTGAGCCGGAATGGGGATTCTGTCGATGACATCGGAGAAGAACATGCTCGCCTGATCCTTTTCACTCCTTGTTGCGGGTCTAGCACGTGGGACCTGCATGTTGCCGCATATCCCATACCTACGATAGAGGTCATACAGCACCACCGAAACTGCATGGCTGAGATTCATGCTGGGGTACTCGGGTGAGACCGGTATCCTGAATGCAAGGTCGCACAGTGCAAGTTCCTCATTCGTAAGCCCGCTTCCCTCTCTGCCGAAAACTATTGCGATATCCCCGGAGACTGTTCCCATGTCCGGAATTCTATCCATAGGGACGGGCGCCCTCACAACACTGTGCGTGCCGCCGGTTCTAGCGGTCGTGGCCCACGACGCAGGTACACCCTCTAGAGCTGAGTCGAGGCCTGAGAATACCTCAGCCCGATCCAAAATCTCACCCGCATGCATTGCAAACTTCTGCGCCTCATCATTGTTCCTCAAGTCCCGCCCCACTATCCTGAGCCTCTTCACCCCAAAGTTGGCCATCGCCCTTGCAACAAAGCCCACGTTTCCAGGTGTTTCTGGTTCAACAAGAACTACTATCAGCCTCTGCATCTGGCTCAACTTATCCATTCCTCACTTGTGCAGAAACTGAACAATGTCCCCATCTCGCAGAGGATAGTTCAACCCGACCTGTCTGCGCCTTATCTTGTCATCCTCACGCAATATGATCGCTGTTCTGAATCGTTCCACGAAGAGTTCCTTGTGGATCTTCTCAGCGGCATCCTCGACCACCGACCCCTCCGGAAGTACCAGAGGTTTCTCCTCCGGCTTCTTGCCAGGGACCTTGGTGTAGACTCGTAGGATGTCTAGATGTTCGAACATGGTTTTCCTCATGGCATCGAGGTTCTCCCCCTTTAGAGCCGATATTGGGACCATATCAAACCTGTCCCCATACTTGTCTCTTAATTCCTGGAACCGTTCAGCGGAGCCAGGCAGGTCCCCCTTTGTAGCAACAATCATTGCTCTCACGTACGCCACACTGGAATCGAGTGCATCTACCAGCTGGTCAAAGGTGGCTGGTTTCTGAAATCTCACTATGATATTCAGTATTCTTCTACTCTTCAGATACTCAATGATCTCGTCCCTTGTCCCCTGGAAGTTCTGAATCCCATAGATCATGTGTCCTCCTGAGCCTGTCTTCTCTACTCTGACAGCACTCTTCTCCTTGTTGAGTCGTATTCTCGCGCGATCAAGTTCATTCAGTATGATACGTATCTGAGTTTCAACGTCCTGCGACAGATCAATCACTATCGCGATGCAGTCGGTGTTTCTCGCAAGGGACAATGACTGTCTTCCGATGCTTGAGTCGTAGCATCCATCAAACAGTCCGGGCAGCTCTACGAGCTGAATGTTGACATCCTCATATGTCATCATCGCTGGAGTGGGAATTGACGTTGTGAACGGATAGTCTGCTGTAGGAAGATTTGCATTAGTGACTGCGTTGATGAGCGTCGACTTCCCGCTATTTGTCACGCCCAGCAGGCATATCTGACCGGCCCCCTCCTTTCTTATTGCCTCCTCGGTGCCGCCCCTTCTTGACCTCTCCTGCTCCCGTCTTCTCTCTAGCTCCGCACGGAGGTGTGCCAGCTTCTTCTTGTAGTCTGATACCATCTTCTTGGCGCCCTTGTGGTCTGGAGCCAGAGAAATCAGCTTCTGCAATTCCACTATACGTTGTTCAAGGTCCTCAGTGTCCTCGTAGATCTGTCTCTGTTTCTCGAACTCGGGAGAAACGTTGGTCGGCAAGGTTGTTCACACCCCACGGGCGAACTAGGATGTAGGTCCAACATTGATTATGAACCTTTTTCATTCTCCTCTCTTGGTCCTCTGGTCAAACCATCTGTTGATATCCAGGACGAATCTCTCTGGTGTTCTTCTGCCTGGCACCGGCCTCGCCGTGTGAAACTCTGTGGTTGATGGCGACTCTCCTCTGTAGACGAAGACGCCGTTCGGACGGCAGTCTGGCCATTCGCTTGCGCTGACTGATCGCGATGCGATGTAGATCGGACGATCCTGCCAGTTGCGATAGAGAGCCCCTTCCAGAATACGAGCGATAACGATCCCGTTGTCAGTTATGACAGTTTCTCCAACGCCGATGTCCTCCGAGCGTTTCATCGCCTTACTGATGAAGAATGATATTGATCTCTCGTCTGGCGAAACTCTCCTCAGCCTGTTCCCACCAAGAGTGATCACCACGGCATGCTCGTTGGCTTCGCTGATAACTAGTGAAACCTCGGTATCACGCCTGAGTCCTCCCGATAGGAATAGTCCGACATTCACTACACGACACAGAGTCACGATCTCGGGACCTAGCGCTCCAGATCTTATTGAATCGAGGCTTGGTCTGTGTCCACTGAATGGAATAACAAAACTTCGCATGGTCATCGGCTGCTGTTCCATGGATCAGACACCTGCAAACCCTGGGATGTTTGGCATGCCTCTCCGTACACGCTGCTTGCTGAACCTCTTGATTGTCTTCTTGAGCTGCTCGTACTGTTTCAGCAGGTTCTTTACGTCGCTCGGTTTCGTTCCCGAACCTCTTGCAATCCGTTCTATTCTGGACGACTTGATTATGGCAGGATTATCCAGTTCCTCTCTGGTCATCGAGTTCATTATGACCTCGAAACGTCTGAGGTTCTCTTCTTGAAGTTCGGCGACACCCTCAGGAATACTGTACCGTCCAAAGTGTTCTAGTATCTTAGTAAGAGAACCCATCTTCTTGAACTGCTTGAGCTGAGTCATCATGTCACGCAGTGACATTTGACCCTTCATCATCCTCTTGGTGACATCCTCATCCAGTTCAATCTCAGCCTCTCTTACCTTCTCGATGAGACCCTTGATATCTGACATTCCAAGAAGGCGGCCAGCGAACTTTGTTGGATTGAATGGTTCTATGGCGTCGATCCCCTCTCCCACACCGATGAACTTGATGGGTGCTCCCGTTGCCGCCACAGCTGAGAGTGCCCCACCCCCTTTTGCCCCACCATCGAGCTTCGTGACAACTATTGAGCCGATGTCTGTGGCGTTTCTGAATGCTGCTGCCTGTCTCCCCGCTTGTTGTCCCAGTGTACCATCTATTACTAGCATGATCTCCTGTGGCTTTATTGCCTTTGCAATGTCTTGCATCTCCTTTATCAGCCCGGTCTCGTCACGATGTCTACCTGATGTATCGACTAGGATTAGCTCAACTCCTCTGTTCTTCATCTCCTCGATGCCCTTCTTGGCAAGCTTTACTGCATCTTTCTCGTTCTCGTTGCCGTAGAAGGGTATGTTCGTTCTCTCAGCCAACTGCTTCAGCTGGCTGTACGCGCCCGGCCTGAAGTTATCTGCACATACAACGCCGGCCCTTATCCCCCTCTTCTGGTAGTATCTGGCAATCTTCGCGACAGTAGTGGTCTTCCCCGAACCTTGAATACCGACCAGCATGACAACATTCTGTTTACCTGGTGTCACTACAAGTGGAACGGGTTTCTCTCCGAGATAGTACGCAAGACTGTCCCAGACTACCTTGATCACATGCTCTCTTCGGGAGATCCCCCTGGGAAGTGTATCATCAAGTGCTTGCTTCTGAACTCGTTCTGTTATTGACATCACAAGTGAAACGTCAACATCGGCCTGAAGCAGTGCCCTCTGAAGGTCCCTGACAAGCTGCTTTACGAGTTCTTCGTCCACTACACTGGCCCGAAAGAGTCGCTTCAGGGCTGCGTTGAGGGACTTCCCAAGGCCTTCGAGGACCATCAAGTTCACCCATGGGGGTAACAATGATTGCATCATATCAATTTTCGCCCTCAACGATTCATCATCTGAATGTCTGGAGAAAGGTCTAAAACTGGGGAATCCCTACGGATGCCGAGAAGAGAGTCGGTAGTAATGACAGACGAATCAAAGTTGAGAATTGTACGAATAAACAACGGGACTGTGATAGATCATATACGGGCGGGCACGGCTCTGGAGGTCCTTCAAATACTCGGCATCAACGGAAAAGAGGGTGCGATAGTCACACTGGCCATGAATATCTCCAGTCATCGTATAGGCAGGAAGGACATAGTCAAGCTCGAGGATCGATTCCTTGACGAGGCCGAGTTGGCAAAGATCGCACTAGTGGCTCCAGAGGCAACTATCAATCTGATTGAGAATGGTGCTGTGGTCAAGAAGACGAGGGTGAAGCTACCCAGTACAATCACCAATATTGTTGTTTGCCCAAACACACGGTGCATAACTAATCAGGATCGCGAACCAGTCCGACCAAGGTATCAGGTCGTGACCGACGATCCGATCACCCTAAAGTGTTTATACTGCTGGAGTCTCGTGACTGAGGCGGACATAATTGCTCAGTTCACTGGCAAGTAGGCCCGCCATTCCCTAGTGAAAACCCTTTTTAGTAGCGTGACTCTGAGAACACCGGCCTGAGTGGGTCCAAAGATGGTCAACGAGAGAATAGCGGTAATTGGCGACCGCGAAACGGTAATTGGGTTTCGGATGGCCGGAGTCGCCGAAACGAGCGTACCCACATCCAGCGAGGATGCTCGTCGTCGTCTGTTGAACTACTCTCGCGATCCATCTATTGGCCTTATCATGATTACAGAATCCATGGCACAAGGTCTAGAGGACACCATTCTCGAACTCTCTAAGGCTCCCCTCCCAGTGATCCTAGTTATTCCCCAGAGTATGGGCCCCAAAAGTGCCCACGAGAAGGTTCTGAGAGAGCTCGTTCGTAGAGCAGTCGGAGTAGACATCAACATCTGAATCAGTTACTGATGGTGAGGTCGGAACATGACAGAGCGAGTCGGACGAATTGAGAATATTGCCGGACCCGTTGTGAAGTGCAGTGGTCTTGACGTCAAGATGTATGAAGTAGTACGAGTCGGACACGAGAAACTTGTGGGCGAGGTCATAGAGGTCGGAGACCGGGAGTTCACTGCCCAGGTGTATGAGGAAACATCTGGAGTTGCTCCTGGTGAGCCGGTCTACGCGACCGGTGATGCATTGTCTGTCGAGCTTGGCCCGGGTCTTCTTGGTTCCATATACGATGGTATCCAGCGTCCTCTGCCAGATCTAAGAGCGCTGTCGGGTGACTTCATCACGAGAGGTCTGATAGTAGAGGGTCTTAACAAGGAGAAGAAGTGGCACTTCGTTCCCAAGCTCAAGAAGGGCGCCTCAGTAGTCGCCGGTGACATCATTGGTGAGGTCCCGGAAACGGGTATAATCACGTCTCGTATCCTGATACCTCACGGGGTCAATGGTGAAGTGATCGAGATTGTCTCGGAGGGCGAGTACACAGTAGTTGACCCCATTTGCAGGGTGAAGACCCCCTCTGGTGAGGTTCGTGAAGTTATGATGATGCAACGGACTCCTGTCCGGAAGGGGCGTCCCTTCAAGGAGCGCGTCCTTATGGACACCCCTCTCATAACGGGTCAGCGCATCATTGACACTTTCATGCCGCAGGCAAAGGGTGGGACTGGAGCAATACCTGGTGGGTTTGGTACTGGAAAGACTGTCACACTTCATCAGTTCGCAAAATGGGCTGACGCACAGGTGGTAGTCTACGTTGGATGTGGAGAGCGCGGGAATGAGATGACCGAGGCCCTGGAGGAGTGGCCAAGGCTCAAGGACCCCAAGTCGGGGCGGCCTCTGATGGAGCGCACGGTCCTTATTGCCAATACGTCAAATATGCCCGTCGCCGCTCGTGAAGCCTCTATCTATGTGGCTGTGACTATTGCTGAGTATTTTCGCGATCAGGGATTCGATGTTGCACTTATGGCGGATTCCACATCACGTTGGGCAGAGGCCCTCAGAGAGATCTCCGGTCGTCTTGGTCAGCTACCCTCTGAAGAGGGATACCCTGCATATTTGGGGTCTCGTCTCGCTCAGTTCTACGAACGAGGTGGCCGAGTTCGGACACTGGGGTCTGACGAACGACTTGGTTCCATCACAATCTGTGGTGCTGTGTCTCCCCCGGGGGGAGATTTCTCAGAACCAGTGACCCAAGCAACTCTCAGGATTGTGAAGGTGTTCTGGGCTCTGGACAAGGACCTCGCAGCAAGAAGATTCTTCCCCGCGATAAATGTCCTGACCAGCTATTCACTGTATCAGAACAATCTGGAGGCCTGGCAGAGAGCCAATCTTGGTCCTGACTGGCCCGAGCTGGTCAAGGAGGCAATGGCACTGCTTCAGAAAGACCAGGAGCTGAGAGAGATAGTTCAGCTGGTCGGTCCTGATGCTCTTCCCGAGTCTGAACGGGCCATACTCGAGGCTGCACGGATGATAAAGGAGGACTTCTTGACCCAGAGTGCTGTGCACGAGATTGACACATACTGCCCACCAAAGAAGACATATCGCATGCTGAGGATAATCGTCACGTTTGCTAGGAAGATGGCTGAGGCAGTCCGAAGGGGTGCCCATGTGAGGCGCATACTTGAGTTCAGCGTTCTCGACAATATCGCTCGAATGAAAATAGCCCCATGGGACAATTACGATAAGATAATGGATGCGATAGAGAACAAGATGGAACGGGAGTTCGAGCTGCTTGAGGAGGAGCTGACTGAGGCTGTCGCAAACCCATCGGTCTAATGATTGAGGGGTCATTTGGAAATAGTAAAACGGTCTGGTCTAGTGGTAATTATATTTCATGACCCTGAATGACTTCCTGGATGAATGATGTCAATCGTCGGGCCTGTCTGTCTCCCACTTCAACTCCCCTTCACCCCTGACTGGCTCGACAACATGGCTATCATACTCCATGTGGGCTATGCGATGGCGGTCAGGGGTTACTTGATCCTGGTCCTAGTTGGCTTCATCTTCTATGCCACATGTCTCAATGACGGTCTAGCCAAGGCATTGGTCACGATAGGTGGGTCCCTTTACCTCATCGGCCCACCGATCATAAACTACCTCGCGCATCTGGCTGGACTTCCGTCGATAGATCCCGAGGCCGCTCAGTTGGCCTGGCTGGCCCATCTTGGTGTGACAGACCTCGAGATAGTCGGTGTGATTCTCGTGCTGGGTGAGATTGTGGTCAGTATTTGCATACTGAGCGGCACAATACTATACCTCACTCCTACATCCGGAGACCTGAAGTCGAAGGGTCAGTCACTCCTGACGCACTCTATCATCGTCCTCCCTGTACTCGCATTCTTTCACCTGACCCCATGGATATGATCATGCGTCAAGCGTTCCCTAGGAACTCTTAAATCACGGACTCCATCATTCCCTCCTGAGTTCCTGGGTTGGCTGGAGTGTCACCGATGAAAGCTCAGTCGTCTGTGATGTATCGTACCGTGTGTGATGTGAGTGGTCCCCTCTTGGTTGTTGAGAACACTCATGACGTCGCTTACAATGAGGTCGTCAAGATTCGTGCTCCCAATGGCGAGATACTGACGGGTACGGTCCTCGAAACTGGACGAGGGCGTGCTGTCGTTCAGGTGTTCGAGGGGACTAGTGGTCTGGATACGAGTCAGACTGCTGTCAGATTCACAGGCGAGACCCTGAGCCTACCTGTTTCGAGTGATATACTTGGTCGTGTGCTTGATGGGTCAGGCAACCCTCTTGAC
Organism: Candidatus Thorarchaeota archaeon; assembly: GCA_038893995.1. Taxonomy (GTDB): domain Archaea; phylum Asgardarchaeota; class Thorarchaeia; order Thorarchaeales; family Thorarchaeaceae; genus JAWAQK01. Next base: position 11,780 of record JAWAQK010000037.1, read on the forward strand.
AAGGGTCCTCCTCTGGTCGCAGAGGATCGTTGGAGCATATATGGCTCCCCCATAAACCCCTATGCAAGACAATATCCACGTCAACCCATCCAGACTGGTCTCTCTGTGATCGACGGTCTCAACACGCTTGTCCGGGGCCAGAAGCTACCAATATTCTCGGGCTCTGGTCTCCCACACAATCGCATCGCGGCTCAGATAGTCAGGCAGGCGAAGATACCTGGTGAAGAGAGCGAGTTTGCAATAGTCTTTGCAGCTATGGGAATCACTGCCACGGAGGCCCAGTACTTCGTTTCATCATTTGAGGAAACCGGTGCACTGGAACACACGGTCCTCTTCCTCAACCTGGCTGATGACCCCGCAATAGAGAGAATAGTCACTCCACGTGCTGCTCTGACTGCTGCTGAGTACCTAGCATACACGTCTGATCTTCACGTTCTGGTACTCTTGACTGACATGACGAACTATGCAGAGGCACTACGAGAGATAAGTGCCGCGAGATCAGAAGTTCCTGGCAGAAGAGGCTATCCCGGTTATCTCTACACAGACCTGAGTTCGATCTACGAACGAGCAGGTCGTATTCACGGTCGCAAAGGCACAATCACTCAAATGCCCATTCTGTCGATGCCTCAGGATGACATGACTCATCCAATCCCTGATCTGTCCGGATATATCACAGAGGGCCAGCTTCCCCTCAGTAGAGCACTGCACCGCAGGGGTATATATCCCCCCATAGACCCGGGGCCATCACTGAGTCGGTTGATGAAAGAGGGTATTGGTGAGGGCATGACGCGTGCAGATCACAAGGAAGTCCAAGCACAGCTGTACTATGCCTACTCTGAAGGTAGGGACCTGCGAGACCTCGTCGCAGTGGTAGGCTCGGAAGCCCTCACCGATCGTGATCAAAAGTATCTTCGTTTTGCTGACAGATTCGAGATGGAATTCATTAACCAGGGTGAGTTTGAGGACAGGTCATTTGAACAGACCCTTGACCTGGGTTGGTCCCTCCTAAGCGAGTTTCCAGAACGAGAACTCAAGCGTTGTGATCCCGACACTATACTGTGGGCGAAGAATAGGGGTGTCTATCATCCCGAATAGGTATGCGCTGTTGAAGACATGGTTTCTGTGAGCGGGGCTGACTGCCCAGGCTCTACAGCTGATCCATGGCAGCCTTCTATTCTATTCCGTGTCTCAGGTAATAGTCACTCTCTTTCTTCTCGCCAAAGCTTCGGAGTCCCTCATTCTCGAGCCTGCGTTTCAAATCTCTGGCCTCCGAACCGGATATCTCCCCCTGCCTGAGCATGAAGTCGACTATCTCCAGAGCCTGAGAAACTGTGTCACATCTTCTTATGTAGTCGATCACGCTGGGAATGAATGTCTTATCCAGTGGTTCATTAAGCTCCGGGTTGTCCGGCTCCTCGAACATGGTATCATTTCCACTGATCCTTAGTCGCTTGGTTCGATTCTCCCTGATCTCTCTGCTCAGTGCGGGAAAGGATCTTTCGAACTCATCGTCGTATGACATCAGCTTCACCATTGTTCGTTTCGAAACGAGATTTCAGTTGACACTAAAGATTCTCTTGAGTGGCTTATAATGTCTGCCATGATGCTATGTTGATGATCTTATGGCATCAACTTATGAACGCCCATGGCAGCGGGTCCTCTTGGCGTCTAGGTCCTGTGACTATTTCGTTGAATGGGATGCCCGTCTCCCGCTCAGCTCTCCGCCATCCTCCCAGCCCTCCATACTTTGCCGCAAGTCGAATCAGAGGGCCAAGCCTTCTATCACCCACCGACAGGGCTGCTTGTATTCTCGCCAACCGTGGATCTAGTATCTCCAGTTCGACACCTGGTAGATGCTTCAGAGACTTTCGAACAATGGACATCCTCTCCCTAAGAACATCAAGGGACAACTGTGGTTTCCTTTCAAATTCAGTGCCTGCCTTCGGTATGAATGGGTTGAGACTGACGGTCACTCTCATGCGACCAATCTCTCGAAATCGTGCGATCATCCTCCCGATCTCGTGTACATCGTCCAGACTCTCTTCCGGCAGTCCAAATATGAAGTATGCCTTGAGAAACTTCATCCCCACCCTCGAGGCGAGAGCGACTACGTCATAGAATGTCTCGTTCGATATCCTCTTTCTGATCCTATAGCGCAGCTCCTGGCCTCCGACCTCTGGTGCAATGGTGAGAGTCTTCTGTCCCCCCTCAACAAGAGTTCGAAGCAGCTCCTCGGTGATGGAGTCCGCCCTCAAAGAGGGTACAGAGATCCTTACCCCTCTGTGGACTAGCATAGACCCTATCTCAGCAAGGCCATCAACCGCGCCAACCGAGGATCCGATGAATGCGACCTTTCCGACCGGTGTCCTCTTCAGACCATCCTCGCATATCTCCAGTTGACGTTTCAGGCTCCTCACTCTTCGAGGCCTGCATATGTGGCCGACCACACAGAACGCACAGGCATGGCCGCATCCACGATTGACCTCAATCAGGAATGACTTTCCGAGTATGGGTTCGTGAACGTCGCCATCGGGAACTATTGGGACAATCTGTGAAGTTGGATGAAACGCAAGATCCAGATCCGGTACTATTCTCCTGCTTATGCTCGTGGGTTCCTTGGCTGGTACGTATACTCCTGCTATGTCCGACAATGCCTCAAGGAAGCCCAACCGGTCACGTACATCTTGGCCAGCATCTAAGATCTCCTGGATCGCATCTTCTCCATCACCGATAACGAAGGCATCAATGAAATCAACATAGGGTTCGGGATTGGCTGTGATGACCGGTCCCCCCGCGATGACAATAGGGTCCTCCGGACCCCTCTCTTTGCACAACACGGGTATGTGTGCACCGTCCAGCATCTGTAGTACGTGAAGTATGTCTTCTTCGCTGCTGAGTGAGAACCCCACAATGTGGTTGTTTCTAAGGGGCCGTCCACTCTCTATTGAGTTGACACAGGATGGAACATCGTACCTGAAGTAACGTTCGCAAGATACATCGTCTCTCATGTTCAACAACTGGTAGAACAGGTGGGTTGCCAGACTTGTCATGCCCACCCTATACGTAGATGGGTAGCAGTATCCAAAGAGCAACGAGACCGATCTCTGATCCTTGATGATCGAATTATACTCTCGGAGTCTGCTAGCTGGCAACGAATCTCACTCGTCCGGCCTCAATGGTATGACCCTCTTGGGCTGTTCAGCAATCACTAGTGTGTTTGGATCTATGTCACGATCGACAATCAGACCGACCCCAGTTCGGGCATCCTGGTGTATCACAACGCCTGGGGAAATCAAAGTTCCTATTCCTGTCTTGACGTTGTCCCCGACAATTGCACCTAGCTTACGTCGTCCCGAGCTGACTCTGGTCCCTTTCAGCGTGACTCTGACGTGCCTGTCATCGTGTCTGAGATTCGCCGTGATGGTTCCCGCTCCAAAATTCACATGATGTCCAATTATCGAGTCCCCTACGTAGGAGAGATGACCTATCGATGTGTTGTCCATCACTATTGAGTTCTTGATCTCCACCGCATTTCCGACCTTCACACCTTTCCCAAGCGATGTGGCTGGCCTTATGTAGCAGTTTGGTCCAACGACAGACCCTTCGCCTATGAAGCATGGGCCCTCTATGTATGCCCCACTCCTTACGGTCGCTCCCTTCTCTACTATCACGTTGTTCTTGAGGGTGGCACCATCTTCCACAACTCCTTCTACACTCCCCTTCGATTCCGACAGAACCAGCTCGTTGGCCCTAAGTAGGTCCCATGGTCGTCCTATGTCTAGCCACCATGTTGATGTTTCGTAGACGTCGACTCTGTCACGTTTTATCAGCAGTGAAATGGAGTCTGTGATCTCATACTCTCCTCTAGGAGAGAGTTGTGTTGCGTCTATCGCTTCCCAGAGTGCTGGTCCCGCGACGTAGATCCCAGCATTTGCCAAGTTACTGGATATCTGATCTGACGAGGGTTTCTCGACAAGACCTACTGCCCTTCCCTTTTCAGCAAGTATAATACCGTACGAGGACGGGTCTTCGACGCGCACTGTGCAGATGGTGAGGTCAGATCTAGAAGGATCGTGTTTTCTGATGAGTCCTTGGAGGGTGCCGTGACCAAAGATCACATCTCCGTATACTATGACGATCTCATCTTCACCAGCGAACTTTCGTGCATGGGCCGCTGCGTGGGCCGTCCCTCTTCGCTGTTCCTGTGTTACGAATGAGATCTCAAGTGGGGCCCACTGATCTGGATTCACGTGTTCCCGTAGCCTATCTTGGTGGTACCCACAGACGATGAGGACCTCCTTTACTCCCGCATCTCTGAGTGCTGCAAGGGTGTGATGGATAAGTGCCTTGCCCCCTACGGGTAAGACATGTTTTGGAACATATGCGGAGAGTGGTAACATTCTTGTTGAGTCGCCTGCTGCGAGTATGGCTGCTTTATTCATCCCCATCACTTTCATCAGCGACACTGTCTGGTTCTTATGTTTTTGTTCAGTTGAATACATAATGCGCGGTGACAGACCGCGTCACACCAATCCCGAGCAGCGATAGGTTAATATAGGTATTCGTGAGAAGCATCACATGCTTGTGCAACGCTCGTGCGCATTGCACTGGATCAATGTAAAGGAGATGTTTTCCTATGATGACTGAAGCTGAATTGCAGGCCGAACTGAAGGATGCGAAGTTGACCAAGAGTCAACTGATAGTACTGGACATCCTCAGAAGCAGTGGTCGAAACGGTGTTACTCCCAAGCAGCTACTTGACAAGGTGTCTTTTGCACCAAGGACGGTCAGGTACGCTCTACGCAAGCTTCTGAAGAAGAACCTGATCAAACGAGTGCCGTGTCTGACTGATATGCGACAATGGATATACGTGCCCGCATAGAAACGTTTCAAGAAATCTCTATTTGGTCCGGAGGCTGTGTTCTTCCTATTGAAAGGGCACTGAGGATGGAATGGAGGCAATGGACTCGGTCAAGATCCTCACCGGAGATGCTGCTATTGTGGCACTCCACGCACTGGCTGACGAGAACAGAAGACGTATTCTCGCGGCACTCAGTGTCAGACGGATGTCCACATCCGAAATAGTGGACCTCTTAGATGGCCTTGATGCCACAAGAAAGGTCAAGCCTCAGACCGTCCGCTATCATCTGAAGGAACTAGAACGTTGCGGACTGATACAACAGGACGGGTATGAGCCCGCTGGAAATGAAGATTCGCATGTCATGACCAAGTTATGGAGGGCTACTGCAGAAAGCGTCCTGATCGCGACTGGGTTCATGTCGACCCATCAGACCTCGCCTGAGACCTCTGCCATCGAAACACAGGAACTATCAGAGGTCATCAGGCAGGTTGGCATCTCAATAAGTGACTCAGAGCGTCTCTCCGAGGCAGAACGGCTGTTCTCGGAATGGAAACGTCTCTGGTATCAGGGTCGAAAGAATGCAGAGGAAGTCTTCAAACAACTGGACAATATCAATCTCAGTTCATATCTGACGATCAGACGACTACTCAGCGTCATCAGCTTGCCGGACGGCGACTACGAACAATACTGGGAATCGAGTCGCCGACTATGCGACCTCCTCAGAGCTGCTTATCGAGTCCGCGTGAACCCTAAAGTATACTGACCATGTCCACTCACCCAGTGTACTGAAGAGTAAGTATACGCCTTATCGTCGCTGCCGTCTTCGGACCGACTCCCCTGGCCCTCTGCAACTCCTTTTCAGTGGCTGAGAATACCTTCTCCAGTGTGCCGAACTCTTGGAGAAGAGATCTCGATATCACAGTGTCCACACCTGGGAACCCTGATAGTATGTACTCGAGTGTTCGTGCCTCGTCATGTGTTGCTGGTGGTTGCCTTGTGCGTAGTGGTCTATGTGCATCAACTTGTTCCAAGTGCGCTATACGATACAGTACAGCTGCGCTCTCCTCTTCATTACGCGTCCATATGATGGGTATCTGAAGTCTTGTAGCTACTGATGCCAGCGTCCCAAAGATCGCAGCAGGGTTCATTCCACTAGCACCTACGATGTGTTCCCCCTCGATCAGCAACACCGGTCGACGATATGTTGCCCTCAGCGCAGAGAGCTGGACAAACAGGCGTCCATCAATGATAGACTGGACGAAGTCTGATGTGGTCTTTCTCTCGATAGCGGTCTCTTCTGATGCGATGTAGTCTCCGACATCCAGCTTCTCACCTGATATGCCCACTCCCATCCTGGTCAGCTCTCTCGCAACTCCGGTTGGAAGCTCACGAGAATCAACGATCAAAGAGATTGAATGATCTGTGGTTCTTGACACTGCAGTACTGCTGGCGTCATTTGCCTGCTCGGCTGAAGTTTCAAATTCCTCAAGGCTAGTCTGCATCTTCTCGGGATCCTGTGAGGCCTTTCTCAGTGCTTCAGGGATCTGTTTCAACTTCCTCATCACACTCCAGTGATAGTATTCATCGTGTGTGCCCCTTGAGACAAGTATCACGACTCGGCCTGGTGCTCGACGTCCGGTCCGCCCCCTCCTCTGAATATAGGGAACTACCGATGGGACACAGTCATAGAAGACCACGAGGTTGCACTCTGGAATGTCAAGGCCCTCTTCTCCCACCTGTGTTGCTACAAGTATATTGAACTCATTCCTCCTGAATCCATCAAGTATCTCGACCTGCTTCTTCTGACTGAGCCCCCGGTCCATTCCACGTGAGCTCTGCCCGACGAAGCGACTGACTCTCGCGTTCTCCAACTGACTAAGGGTTTCGACGACCTCTGTTGCTGTGTCCCTGAATCTTGTGAACACGAGCACTCTAGAATCCGCGTTCGCAGAGATCTGCTCACTGACTATTTCTAGCAGAGCGTCAGCCTTCGGATGGCGCAGTCCCTTGCTTATGAGTGCATTCAGTAGTTTCTCGAACTGCTTAAACTCCTCCCGCCCCAGGAGGTCCCGCAGGCCTTTGGACGATCTCTGATTGAGCGCCTCCTCATACATTGACTCCACATACCTAGAGGTGGGCTCTAGACCCTGAGTTCCGACGAACTCTAACAGATGAACGACTCTTAACGCCGCAGTCAGCTGCCGGATGAGCATGAACAGACCCTTAGGAGGCGCAGTACTCTCTCCAATGAGTCGTCGAGTGTCCTCAAGCATCCTCAGGACCTCCCGCCGACTCAATCTCTTCTCATCTGGGACTGCAATCCCGTAATCCGCTGCGGGGGCAACATAGTCCCGAAGGATATTGCTCAGCAGGTCCCGCAGTGCCTCGATCTCAGGGGGAAGTGTGACATAGCGGATATCGTTCTGAACTGATACCATATATGGTCTGACGTCGGGACTCTGTTCATTCCTCATTTCGATCCGACTCAGCCTCAGATTCTTGCATACCGTCTGGATATGCTCAGGATCGTGTCCCGGTGAAGCAGTGAGCCCCACAGAGCGTTGATCATGCCCCTGGGCCTCATACATGTCAGCAACGAACGTGTAGGCATAGTTTCCAACCCCCCTGTGTGCCTCATCATAGATTATCAGAGAAACATCACTGAGATCATATGCCCGCTGAATCAGGTCATTCTGAAGTGCCTGAGGAGTCATCACTATCATGCGCGATTGCTCCCAGATGCCCCTTCGCTCCTCCGGAGGGTCGTTCCCCGTCATACAAACCACGAGATTCTCGTCAATATCGATCACTCTTCTGAGAAAGCGTGCTTGCTGTTCGGCCAGTGGACGTGATGGCGCAAGGAATAGAATCTTGGAGGTGGGGCATGCATGGAGTCTTCTCGCGGCCGCGAGGGCCGCAATCACAGTCTTTCCAAGCCCAGTACTGAGCACTATCATGGTGTTCTCTCGTGAGGCGATCTCCGATAGTGTGAGCTGGTATGCCCGCTCTTCAATCGAGTTCTTTCTTATGAATGGCAGGTCCACATAGCGTACATCTGAGGCCATATTCATGATCTCAACGCAGAATCGGGGTATTAAGACAATTCTATTCAGTTCACCGGATAATACACACTCTAAAGAGAGTTGATTTGAAACACCTGTTTCGGAGAACGTGGATATGACAGCCAAGGAAGAACTGCCCTGTATCGAAGCAGAGCTCTACGAACTCAGCATGCCCGGGCGACTACTCGGAAAAGAGGTGCTCGACAGCAGAGCGCGTAGGATAGGTATCGTCAGAAGTATTCGCATAGGTCTTCACCCCACGCGCTCAGAGCTGATAGTGAAGGGTGCTGAGGTTGAGTTTCCGGTGGACTTCTCAAAGGTGGAAACGGTCGGTACTGTGGTTCAACTGAACTCTGTGGTCAAGGATGCAGAGGAGATTGAGGTACACGAAGTCTTGAGACT
>JAWAQK010000037.1:20114-24191 GCA_038893995.1 Candidatus Thorarchaeota archaeon
GAAGGAGGTTCTAGAAGACATCCGAAGCTATCTGGGTTCACGTCAATAAGCAGCCATATCCCGTCCACTGATTCTCTGCTCTCCAGTAACGCAGGATGTGGAACTTCATGAAACTCACTGAAAAGACCCTTGCACAGATGATTGATCACACAGAGCTCAAGCCCAACTGTACCCAACGCAGGCTAGAACAACTCTGTCGAGAAGCGATCGAATACGGATTCTGGTCAGTCTGTATCAATCCTGTGAATATCCCACCTGCTGTGCGGCTCCTTGAGGGAAGTTCGGTGAAGGTATGTAGCGTTGTCGGCTTTCCGCTGGGTGCCACTTTCACGGAAACAAAAGTATTCGAAACTCAACGTGCAGTGTCGCTTGGTGCTGACGAGATTGATATGGTGATCAATATCGGTGGACTACTCGACGGTCAGCTGAGCGTAGTCAAGAGTGACATTGAAGGCGTTGTCCGGGCGGCCTCCGGTCGACCCGTGAAGGTAATACTGGAAACGGGTTTCTTGACTGATGAACAGAAGAGACAGGCCTGTCTACTGAGCAAGGAGGCAGGCGCGAAGTTTGTCAAGACCTCAACTGGTTTTGGGCCTTCGGGAGCCGATCCCTCTGATGTTCGACTCATGCGTGACGTCGTTGGCAGTTCAATGGGTGTGAAGGCAGCCGGAGGGATACGGAACTTCAGCGATGCTCTCAGGATGATACAGGCCGGGGCAAGTCGAATTGGCTCCTCAGCTGGTGTAGCAATCATTGAGGACTTCAGACAGTCTCGGCAGAACGAATCGAACTCATAGCAAGAGCCTGAGTCCCGTGACTCATTGGATTTCTGTCGTTGGGCCAAGGCCGCTATGGAAACGGTAAAAGCAACTCCGGTCCTTGAACGTCCAGGCGAGGTTGATTAGTCTGCGTCCCCGTCGTGGTAAGTTTCGCGCTGGTCACGCACCATATCTCACAAAGATACGGTTCTACTGGTGTGACGAGTGCAATGTTCCTAGGATCTCTGACTCTCCATGCTCAGTGTGTGCTTCGCTTCCAAGACGGGTTGACATCTCACCTCCTGGCGATCCGTTTCCAGCGATGGATGGTCATCTTACGCGGGCGCGGGCTGCCATAGATAGGCAATTTGGGGATGGTGTCGGTGCATTTCTACTGCCATCCAGCAAGACAATCGTCATGAACAAGGCTCCGGCGCTTGACTCGATGTACGAAGTGATAGTAGACGGTCACATCATTGGCCGTCTGAGGTTTGACATACCGAAATTGGAGTACACATTTGTGTTGTCCCTTGAGGGTGGCAGGAGGGTCGGCCTGCTGAGCAAGAGAAAGTGGGTCCGATGTCATGACGATGTACTGAGATTCCTTCGCGACGGAGCAAATCTGATGGTCCCAGGAATAGCTGATTGTGATAGCGGGATCTGTATAGATGATGATGTATGGATCACTGACTCTGCCGGTCATGTTGTTGGAGTGGGTCTCGCTAGAATGTCAGGTACGAGCATGCTCTCTGAGAAGAGAGGGTTTGCAGTCAAGATCCGCGAGTTCTCCGACTCTCAGGAACCGATGATCAACTCGAAGTTTTCGACCTGGAATGATGCTATTGCCTGCAACAGCAGAGACCTCGATCTGATAGAGTGTGAGGCTCTCGGGTTCATAAGAGATGTCATGGCCCGGTTCGCAGGATCCAGCTTCGTGGTCGGCTTCAGCGGCGGAAAGGACTCGTTGGCCACCTATCTCCTGGTGGAACATGCAATCAGACAGAGGCCGACAGTCTTCTTCATGAACACAGGATTGGAACTTCCCGAGACTCTGAGCTATGTACACCAGTTTGTCAGTGAGCGGGGCGCCAAGCTAGTGACACATGACTCAGGAGACAAGTTCTGGGAGTCGGTGAAGACCTTTGGGCCTCCTGCTAGAGACTTCCGGTGGTGTTGCAAGATACTCAAGCTCGGTCCGGCTGCAACCGAGATAACCGAGCAACTGGGTGGGTCCGTACTGACCTTTATGGGTCAGAGGAAGTTTGAATCCTTTCAGAGATCAGTCGAATCGAGGGTCAGTCAGAACCCGTGGGTTCCCGGGCAGATATCGGCCAATCCGATTCAGAACTGGAGTGCGCTAGAGGTATGGTTGTACATATTCAGGAGCGGTGCACCTTTCAATCCACTCTATTCACGTGGGTATCACCGAATGGGCTGTTACCTCTGCCCAGCATCTCCTCTTTCCGAGCTTGAGGAACTGAAGAGTACACATCCAGCCCTGTATCAGCGTCTGAAAGAGATGCTACATGACTGGGCATGTCAACACTCGCTTCCGTTGGAGTGGGCAGACCTGGGGTTCTGGAGGTGGAAGCATCTTCCTTCTGGTCAGACTGTTCTTGCTGGACAACTTGGAGTCAAATTGAGTCCAGAGCGAGCCTCTCTGACTGAGAAACTAGAGCTCAAGTTAGTAAAGGGCATCTCGCCCTGCGTCATGTCAGGCTTTAGCATCGAGGGACAATTCTCGAGTGGTCTTGATCTGAACCGTGTATCCGGCGTCATGCATATCTTTGGAGAGAGTACATACTCAGAAGAGATGGGCGCAATAAAGACCGTATCCAGCGACGCGACCATCCTGTTGTTCAGCTCCGGATCACTCGTAATACGCGGCCCTGACGAGAAGATGGTACAGTCCAAGGTTACTTCACTTGACCGTGCCGTAAGACGTGCTCTGTTCTGCCAGTCCTGTGGATCCTGTGTTCCCAAGTGTGAGCAGTCTGCACTGTTCATCGGCGATGACGGCAAGATATCAGTCAATCCGGAACGATGCGTACATTGCCTGGCATGTGATCAGTGGCCATGCCCGACCTACCTGAGGTGAATCATCTTACTGCCCATCACGAAAGGTTAATTACAGTGTCAAAGCCCCACCGCTTCTACACTTCGATATAGGTGTGTATCAATGCTCAGCGCAGTGTCATACAAGATCTACGAACTGAGACGATACCTGGTGCTGAGCTTGGTCATCTCTATCATCGCGATACCCCTCGGCAATGTGCTAGTAATACAGAGAGACCGAAACAGATGTGAGATGTATGGTGAGGCATTTTGGCTCTACGGTTTTGCAGTCTACAATATGACTGATCATGAGCTGGTCTCCATGCTGCCTCCGGAGTGGGGGTTCGATGATGGCGAACATGTCCTTCCCGACTACCTCGGGAATATCACCTACGAGTATCCCGTCTTCGGTCTGATCTTCTTTGCAGTTGCAGTCTGGCTCTTTCCTGGAGTCAATGATTTACAACCCCTGTGGCTGAACTTCCTTCTGACGCTAGTATTCCATCTGAACATTGTATTGATTGCACTCCTCTTTGGTGACAAGATATACACCACTCGATGGGTCAGACTATTCATTGCGGGCTACTACGTCTACGGCCTCATAACCTCTGCTGGAGGCGGTAAGCTTGAGCCTCTCGCCGACTGCCTCCTTCTGATGTCACTTGTGCTGAGGCAGGAGGGCCAGAGAAACAAGGCAATGTTCACTCTTGGACTGGCCGTGCAGACAAAAGTATACCCCGCTGTGGCGTTCCCACTACTCTTCATTGAGGCCCCACTCTCTTCTCTATGGTTTTTTGTATCGATGCTGCTTACTGCAATTCCCTTCTTGTTCCAGGGGCTCAACTTGGACTCCCTTATCAGTCACATTCTCAACACTGAATCCTATAGCCCGCAGATTGTAAACACAATCTATCCCGGACTGGCATTCGGCACGCCAGTGATAGACGAACACATCGAATATGTCTGGCCCCCAGCTCTGATTCCGCTAGTACTATATGTCGGTTTCATGCTATACACGATCAATGTGGTCTTACCCAATGCAAAGGCGTTTAGGGAGCCCTCCTGGAAGAACAGGCTTCTGCTACTCAAACCGCTCTATCTGTATCTGCTACCAGGTACCCTCTTCATATTCAGATGGGTGATGCCATGGTATCTCTTCTGGTTTGGCATTCTCCTATTTCTGAATGACACAGAGCGCCAGTCAGTAGCATTCCTGAAATTGGTGACTATCGTTGGGCTACTATATGCCATGGGGCTGTTCTGC
>JAWAQK010000038.1:0-23745 GCA_038893995.1 Candidatus Thorarchaeota archaeon
TGGTTGAACACCCTGCAGACAAAGACGAACGTGATGGGTAGCACAGTGATCAGCTTCTGCTGATACAGACTGTCCAGATTGACAGTTATTGGACCGCCAGTCCAGGCACCAGAGGCGTGGATAGTCCCGTTTCTAGCGACGGTATAGTTCTTGGGATTCGGGTCAGAAGGCGTCCAGACGATCTTCTTGCCAAGCGAGCCATTCTCATACGTCTGATCTGGAGGACTGTTGATCGTCAGTTCTGCCAGATTCTGCGGCCCCGTGACAAGGGGGAAGATGGACCCGACGTATGCACTCGGCCCAGCGTATGAAGTAAGCATCAGTGTGATGAGTAGAAATGCTCCGACAAACCGAATGATCCGTCCGGACATATTGGAATCCTCAATTCTACCGAAGTCAACGCTCGGTGCTGGCGACCACGCCTGTATTTTATACTCTTCGGTCAATGGACCACGTATGCGGACCCCTGTGGACGGACAGGATTCACGATACGGATACGGCGTCCCTGTCAATGCTGGTCTTCAGTACGTCCGACATAGCCTATTATAGCTGGTGAGCGATGAGTTCCTGCTGAGAGGCGATCCACCGTGCCCAGAGAAGTACATGCTATCTGGTGGGATGACAATCTGGGCCCGCTTGTTGGTCGGTCGTACCCGGAAGACACAGGACTCACATCCGAAGAGGCGCTCCGCGTGTTCATGGGGCACGGTATCCATCAGGAGGCCCCGATAGGATACACCAATCTTGGCAAGGGGCTTGTTGTTTCCCTGATGCGCCCACCAAACTGCATTGCTGTGGTGCTCGAGCAGGACGAGGATCCACTGGCAGTCGAGCGTGCCATCATCAGGGTGTGTTCAGAGATAGACTTCAACAGCGACAGGTGGGGCATGGAGCTCCGGCATGTATTCGAACGCATACAGAAACTCCTGAGGTCTGCGTCACTTGACGAGCTCATTGCCAGACCGGAGATACGAAGGCTAATGGAACACATGGGCGAAGGACGAGTGCCGGTCCTGGCTCCTGAGCATGTCCTGATCAGCCGAGTCCGATATCCCGTAGCGATGTCCTACCTCGGCCCGGACGAGGAGGAAACGACAAGAGTCCTGCACGATCTCGAGGCAGCAGGTCTGCTGGTAGCGAGGAGCTTTGGACGAAGGCTCGTCTGCAGGCAATGTGGACAGTCGGAGGTGAGACTGACTCTGACCTGTCCCCGGTGCGGGTCTTCGCGTCTTCATGGCGTCTACGGGATCTTCTGCCCACACTGCAGTAGCCGAACAGTTGCAGTACTCCCTGACGAGATGACCGAGGTATCCTGCCAGCAATGCAAGGGCAGCATACCTGTGTCTGAGCTACGCGTGCTGGATGTCGAGATACTTTGTGCTGACTGCGGAAACTCCACTGTAGACGCGAGCATCGTGCTGCACTGCGCGGCGTGCGGCCGGCAGCTGACCAATGTAGATATGCTAGGTGCGACTGGACTTGCCTATTACCCGAAGACAGACGGATGAATGCCGGAAGGCCTGGTCTACTTCTTGGAGGTCGACCGATCCGAGTTGGTCATGTTCCTGACGACCTCGCGGGCCCCCTCGATGATCTTCTCTGCCTGTCTGGGTGTGATGCCCCTCACCTTAGACGAGAGTTTCGATGGTGACTCCCCTGCGATCCGCAGGGGTGAGTCGTAACCGGCCTGCCTGAGACGCTCCTCCATCCGTGGTCCGACGCCCGGAATAGTCCTTAGCACACTCTTCCCTTCTGATGTCTCCCCGAGGATCTCCCTCATCTGTTCCTCGCTGATCTCCTCGGTCGCTTCGGCCAGTTCCAGTTGTGCCCTCACGGATGCTATGTCCTCCTCTGGGACCAGCGACTCGACAGTCTTCCTGATCTCGTGCTCATCGAAGTCGATTGAGATGTCCTCCATCTCTATCTCACGTCCTAAGAGCTCCTCCGTTGAGGTCGAGGTATAGAGTGCCATGAGCGCCAGTAATATACCAAACTCGTTCCCCACCCCCGCCACCACGGCGGGCACAGTCCAGCCGAAGGCATGCAGAGAGACCGCCCAGAACAGGCACAGATATCCCACGAAGAAGCACCATATCAGGGCCACTCGAAGAGCTCTTGTCTTGGGTGGCCCCTGCTCGCTCCACACAAGAAAGACACAGAATCCCAAGAGGTAGCCCTCCACGAGCCTCTCCACTACGAACAGTCCTGCATAGTTAGGTGTCGGGTATGCAGGACCGTAGAACGCAGAACCAAATATGGCAAGGAGGGCCAGCAGGAATACAGCTGTGCTGAATATTCTCCTTCTGCCAACCAGATCCGCTAGTAGCGATGAGGAGAGCACCCCCAGTATGAGCAGGATGGGCTCATATGTCGCAAGGCCCGATGCGTCGGCCAGCGAAATGAAGTCATGACCCAACTCGTATGCTCTCTCCGACAGCTTGGTCTCGGTAGCAAAGTACCACAGCATGTATGATGCCATGAGCAGGACGGTAGGAATGAAGTATGAGCGCACGTTCCCACTACACGCGAGAGCATGAGACTCCCATCTCCAGGGTCGCAGCAAGAGACTGACGACAATCGATACTAATGCAATCGTCTCGGGAATGTTGGGGCCTCCGGACCACGATGGCCGATTACCTAGACTCCAGTAGTCGATGATGGCGAGTACTGATATCAGGATGACCAAGTATACTCCAACGATACGTCCCCTGTACCTGATGGTAACGGTAGTGTTCAGTTGCATCAACCAGCACAGTGAGAACAATGCCAGCCCAGCAAAGGCCGATACTGCAATGGACCACTCGAGGTATGGTGTGTAGGGGCTGGGATACCCCATGGCCGAGCCTGATGCCAAGAGAAGGATGGGCACGACCGCAGACAAGCCCATCAGTAGACCACTGTGACTCACCCTGCAGATGAAGATCGCTGACAATACGAGTATGAGACCCGCTGCGCCCGCGGACGTTCCTAGCATGACAAGTTCGTCCACCAGACCCAGCTGATCGAGAGATCCGAACATGGAGCGGCTCGTCAATCTGAGGACCACTGATGCCAGGCAGGCCGAGACGGGCGCGTACGACCAGTAGAAAAGTGCCTTCTGGTAGGGGAAGTTCCTGTACTCAAGCATTCGGTCACCATCCACTAGCAGTTCTCTCGTACGAACGAATATTGTTTGCGTGTCTGTGTTGATATCCCTTGTTGGAGCAACGTTGCGGAACGACGGCTACGACGGACTTGGACGCACCGGCTACTGCCCCCGTGGTTCGTTCGATCCCGGACCGACGAAGAGAGTCGGAGACACACGAGAGCCAGTGTGGTAGAGCTGAGCCAAAAAACGCTAAGTAGCCGAAGCGAATCTTCCTCGGTCGTGAAATGGCCGGAAGGATAGGATATTCTTGTGTATCGATTCAGTGAAAGTCATAGTTGAGGGAATCTCCACAGGTGTTCCCGCAGTTAGGAGAAAGAGCATGCTCCAGGCAGTCGTGAGTGGCTTACTTGTCCTATGTATTTCGTTCCTAGTCGCGTTGACCGTGATCTTCCTAGCAACCGATTCCCTGGTGACCGTATCTGACTACATTCGACTCTCGTCTACGGCGGCAATGGTTGGGGGGGCATGCGCCATCCTGCTGGTGATTGATAGACGCGTGAAGAATGAATTTCCCTCAGTCCTACTGCTACTGGTCATGCTAGTGGCCATCTCTGGGGCAGACGACCCTATCCAGATCGCCGCGGGGCGCTCCGTGTTCATGCTGGCAGTGCCCATTGTCCTTTCCGGAATGATTACGCGGCCTGCTGTCACTTTCCTGGCGGCTGCGGCATCAGGTGTCATACTAGTTGTATCTGCATTACGTGCAGGCATTGTTCCCAGCCTACCCACACTTGTGGGGTTTGCAGGACTGGCAATCATCATCTGGGCGTGGTCCTACGCGCTCGAACTGAGTGCAGAGTATCTCCGGTCGAGCAGGGACCAGTATAGGCTCCTCACTGACAACATCCAAGACGTGATAGTTGCGGTCGACCTGTCAGGTCGTGTGGTATTCGTCAGCGAATCGGTCGAGCGGTTGTTGGGATACAGACCTGAAGAGGTCATTGGTAAGGACCTGGTCAGCTTTGTAGTTCCAGAATCAAGAGCAGCAGCGCTTGAAGCGCATCAGCAGTTGATGTCTCCTGTGACTTCTCACCTGGCGCCGGAGAGTGTGGAGCTTGAGGTCCTTCGGGCTGACGGCTCTCGAAGATGGGTAGAGGTCGTTCGTTCACTGACCATAAGTCCCAGTGGTGAGCTGGTCGGTGCGGTCGGAGTGGTCCGGGAGATAGAAAAGCGAAAGAATGCAGAGATGCAGCTTCAGCAGGCCCTGAGGTTGTCGGACTTCTACACTGACCTCATGGCGCATGACATCTCGAACGTGAATCAGGCCATGATGATCTCGCTTGAGCTCCTGAGGAATCGGATCGGACCAGACCCCAGTTCTCAGGAACTCCTCAATGCCGCCTCAAGCCAGCTGCAACAATGTATTCAGCTGGTCGACAAGGTCAGACTTCACGCAAGTCTGAGGAAGCTTCCCAAGGCTCTGAGGCCTCTTGACATATCGATGTCCCTCTCTGAGGCCATCAATGTCGCAAGAAACTCATTCCCGGACAGGAATGTGCATGTCCATAGTGCGGTCCCGTGTGGAGAGTTCTTCGTGAATGCGGATGAGTTCCTGTTTGAACTCCTATACAACCTGCTTCATAACAGCATCAAGTACGACAGCTCGAGGGAGGTCATCATCAATGTGAGCGCAGAGAGACACGGGAACGACTCTGTAACTATTGTCATAGACGATCGTGCAGGGGGAATGAGCGACGACATCCGGGAGTGGCTGTCCTCTGATTCCGCTGACCCTGTGCATCCGAAGAAACGCCTCGGTCTGGTATTAGTGAGGCAGATCGTGAAGCGGTACGGCGGGTCTCTCCGTGCAGAGGATCTAGAAGTTGATGGAAAGAGAGGAACTAGTATCCGGATCACCTTTCCCTTGGCTCCCCGACCATGACCGATCATGACGGCAGAACAGGGTACATCGCGACCGAATGGCAGTGGAGACCGGAGAGATGCCTGGCG
This sequence comes from Candidatus Thorarchaeota archaeon, assembly GCA_038893995.1. GTDB lineage: Archaea > Asgardarchaeota > Thorarchaeia > Thorarchaeales > Thorarchaeaceae > JAWAQK01. Next base: position 5,099 of record JAWAQK010000038.1, read on the forward strand.
ACTGCACCAGTGCGGCTGCCACAGACGAGATACCTTAAATTCGATTCATGCAGTCAGCATCGGACGGAGGAGATAGACTTGGCTACCTCTCGCCTGAAGATACAGGAATTCATGATCCTCACGGCCGGAGGCGTGCCGTTGTTCATATACTCCTCCACGCAGCAGAGACGACTTGACGAGCTCATCTCCGGATTCCTCACTGCAATAACGAGCTTCGCCTCTGAGTTCGGGGAGAAGTCTGTACAGAGCCTCTCGTTCGAGGGGTCGGAGATCCTGTATGAGCATTCTGGAAGTGAATACATATTCATCCTGCTGGCGGACGCAGATGCGCCGAACAGAGTATTGAGGGCGGTCCTCCGGGACCTGAAACACAAGTTCCTTCAGCGGTACGGCAACATACCCAGGATTGGAGTCGACTTTGAGGGGGCATATGCAGACTTTGAGGGTGAGGTGAAGCGGGCGTTCTCTTTCTATGAGGGCGTCCTAGTTACAATGAGCAGTCTGACATCGTTTGCGATACCGCTGCTCAACAGACCTGCCCTCGAGGCTGCCTCAGCAGGTGTTGGCATTCTGGACGAGTTCCATAGGGACTTTGGGACGATGGGGACTCGGGTTCTCGAGGGTATTGACGGGAAACGTACGGTGTCGGAGATCAGCGAACAACTGGGAATCGGACTGGAGGATGTGAAGGAGGTAATCGAGTACCTCGCCATATGGGGCATCGTGAGGTTGGCGAAGGCATGTCCCCTCGTCAGGCCGGGCAACACTAGATTTGATGCATTCATTGAACTTGTGGGACTGCCGTCCAAGGACCATCAACTTCTCACCCGGGCAAAACCACTATGCAACGGGACAAGATCAATAGAGGAGATAAGTGAACGATTGGGTGTGACGCCAGAGAGACTACATGAGGTCCTCTCCAAGGTTGGAGACAGCATCGAGTGGAGGCTGACGCAGATCACCCCCGCTGCTGGTGACAGACGATAGAGTCGTCCCGACGCGATGAATCATGGGTCCAGATACCGTGCAACATGGCGGACAGGAGGCCACATGATTGGTCAGAGAGATCATTGTACTCAGGGACACGGGCATTCCACTGCACAACTACAGTGTGGACAGTAGGGAGAGGCTTGATGTTGTCGTGGCGGCATTCCTCTCCGCCATAGGCTCAATGGCTGAGACCATCAGTGAGAGCCAGATACGGACTATTGCATTCTCCGAGAGCAAGTTTGTCTGGGTCAAGAAGGGAGACCTGTATCTGGTGGCACTGATCGGGGAGAGGGAAGACGCAGACATCTACCGTGTCATACTGCAGGAACTGTCTGAACGGTTCGTGAGCATGTTCTACTCGGAACTCCTGAAGGATGAGCCTGATCATAGAGCCTTCAGGAGCTTCACGGATGTCGTCGATGCAACCCTCCAGAAGTTCGATGGCATACCCGGTCTCCGCAGGAGACACAGGACCGCGTCTCTTCCGCAGTCTGAGCTCCGGAGGCTCAGGCAGGCCCTCACCGAGGCTGAGAAACACAACATTGTACACCGGGGCGCTGTAGTCACGACTGACGGCCACGTCATCATTTCGGACCTACGATCGGATGAGCTAGAAGCGTTTCTCGAGACAAGAGAGTCCGTGCTGGCCGGATTGGGCTCAGGATCGGAACCACTCACGATTGTCCACACGAGCCTCGATCCTGTGACATCGTTTCTTGTCGCGCGGGTCGATGGTGACTCGTTATGCGTCTTTGTGACCAGGTCCGGGCTGGACTCTGAACACTATGATGATGTCCTCACGCCGTTCCTGTCAGAGTGTTCAACAATAGACTTCTCACTCATGAGGAGACACGAACCCATCGGCGCTACACGTCCGCTCCGTTTCTATGAGTACGATGCCGTGATACCACTCCTGCCCACAAGTGTGGCAGCGGATCCGTCGAGAGAACCACTTGCAAGCATGCCAAGGACAGTGGCTGCACGAGCGTTGGCTCTACTACGTGCGGTTGACGGACGACTCACACTTGCAGAACTGTCTGAGTCTACAGACCTCGACATAGATGAACTGACCGAGACACTGGCGATACTGATATCAAGAAGAGTTGTGAGGATGGCACCGTTGTACCCTGTACTGCGGAGCGATGACTCACGATTCATGACCTATCTTGAGGTCGTAGGAATGCCTAAGAGAGACTACGAGGTCATAAAGAACGTGTTCGACTCTTGCGATGGAACTCACTCGTTGAGAGATATCGCCGAGAAGACAGGAGTACCAACCTCGAGGGTGCTTGAGGCCCTCAGGGGAATGGGAACACACGTCGAATGGAGGACAGAAAGGGCCTCGACGGGACCTCCCGATGGAACAGACTAGAAGTGGGACGATACTATATGACTGGCAAGATAATCAGTATTCACTCGTTCCGTGGCGGCACCGGGAAGTCAAATATTGCCGCAAATCTGGCTACTCTTGCAGCCCTAGAGGGAAAGAAGGTCGCAGTGATGGACACCGATCTGGCCTCTCCCGGAATTCACATAATCTTTGGGCTGGGCCGGACCAAGTTTGCACACACTCTCAACGACTATCTCAGGGGAGAGTGTAACATCACTGATGCCTGTATAGACCTCACGCGTATGGCTGACATCCGAAAGGGCCAGCTGTTCCTCATCCCGAGTTCTATGACTGCATCGGAGATAACCCGGATCCTTCGAGAGGGGTACGAGGTCAGCGACCTCAAGAATGGGTTTCATGAGGTCATCAAGAAGAAGAATCTCGACTATCTGATAATTGACACACATCCGGGGCTAGACAGAGAGACCCTGCTCTCGATGGCCACTGCGGATCATCTGTTTGTCGTCGCACGGATCGATGAACAGGACCTCCTTGGGACTGCTGCAACTCTCAGTGTAGCATCCAAGCTGCAGGTCCCAGACACCAAGATAATCATCAACAAGAAGCCCCGAATCTACGATGATAGCGACATAATAGCACAGGTCGAGAGCAAGTTCAAGTGCAAGGTCGTATCGATCATACCACTGCTTCCGCTACTCATTGAGGTCGGCAGTAGATACATCGTGGTCCTGAGACATCCGGAGAGCGAGTTCACAGGGTGTATCAAGCAGATCTACGACAGTCTTGTTGAGTGATGACAGAGTGCAGACCAGCTCTCTGCATAGTGGTGATGGAGTGTGCGGACCTGTCAGACGCATTATCTTCGCTGAGTGGAGCTGAGCGTCCGGAACACTGAGTGTCTTTCCTCAGTTTCCGCCTACACGAGGGGAGTCAGACATGACGGTCCATGCCTGTCACCGCACGAGGCCGGCCAGTCCAAGTTCCCTGAGAGTGACCTCCGTCGGGACACCAGAGCGGTCCCAGCCCCTGAGTTCATAGTATCTGTCGAGGCACTGTTCGAAGTCTTCGCGGCTGACAAACGCACTCATGCCTGCTCTGGGGCCCTCTGCCTGCGGTGTCCAGAACTTCTCAGGCAGGACATCGTCTCGTCTCGATGCGCCTTCACGGACGTTGAATAGCCTTGTGAGCGTATCGACCCGTCTTGCGAATCTCATCACGCTGTCCACGTCGTATGTCCTCCCAGTGGCAGCATTCAGAAGTCGGACCTTCTGATCGATACTCAGGGGCAGTCTGTAGGTGAAATGGCACACGATGAGCGAGTCGGTGAGTATCTTCTCGTCGCGCGATCGCATCATCGACTCGACCATGTCCATCGCCGACACATTCGGTGGTTCAGTAGTGGCAGGCCAGCCTCGCAGATGACTTCCGCCAACCTCCGCAGTGGCGTATGAGAGGCCCATACCTCGTCTTCCACGTGGGTCCCATGCGGCAACGTCGAGTCCCTTGACATGTACTGCCAGCCTCTCCGATCCCTTCCCGATCCATTCTGAGGCCCGCTTCGTGCCATTCGCCAATAGATCGCCAAGTCCCTGTCTGTGCGCGATCATCCGAATCAGCCGCATTGCAGTCTCAGGGTCGCCAAACTGAAGTGGGACGCCGGTATCATCGGCGCTGAGCATACCGTGTTCGAATGCCTCAATCGCGAATCCAATCGCACTGCCAGTGCTTATCGTGTCAAGTCCGTAGTCGTCGCAGAGGTAGTTCAGCCTCAACAGTCCCTCAAAGTCGTCTATTGAGAGGTTGCCACCAAGCAGTCCGATGCTCTCGTATTCGATAGTCGACTCGACCTCTCTGTCTGGGTTGTCAGGGTCACGGGTCGCATAGGCATGTGTGCACCTCATGATGCAGTTCGGACAGGACTGATGAGTCCCACGACCGAGTCTCTCATAGGCGGGATACACATCAAGGCCATCAGCAGCAGGGAAGTATCCACTCCTCCAGTTTCGGTGCGGGAACTGTCCCAGCTCATTGGCGACCTTCACCAGGAATCCAGTACCTCTGTCCTTGAATCCAGTGGTGTGCTCGGCCCACGACTTCACAGTTTCACGGGATACCTGACGCAGGCCTTCTGGGTCAGCCGCTCGTATACTCTTGGAACCGGACACGACGACAGCCTTGAGGTTCTTCGAGCCCATGACTGCGCCCACCCCACCCCTCCCGGTCTGGTGAGCCACCTCACAGCTCCCAGTCGCAAACAGGACTTGGTTCTCTCCCGCTGGCCCGATCGTGTATATGGCTGATGACTTGCCGTGTCGTTGATGTAGTACCCCTGTCGTGTGATGAATTCCTTTCCCCCAGAGGCCAGCAGCATCCTCAAAGGAACACACTCCGTTGCTGACGACCAGTACAGTTGGTCTCTCTGCGCGTCCTGTGACCTGCAATGCGTCAAGCCCCGCCCGCTTCAGCTCACGCCCGAGCGGGCCGCCGCAGTGCGAATCAAGAAAGAGGCCCGTGAGAGGCGACTTGGTGACAAGAGTCCATCGGCCGACACTCGGCCCCTCTAGACCCTGAAGCGGCCCCGTCATGAACAGCAGCATGTTCTCCGGACCTAGGGGATCCACTCCAGGACCGAGCCCGGTATACAGGAGGTAGGCCCCAAGTCCCTTGCCACCTATGAATGACTGGTATATCTCCTCATGGATCTCTCTCTTCGATGTCTTCTGGGTCGTCAGATCTACAGACAGCAGAGATCCCGCATAACATTCGTTGACCATCTGTCCTATCCCACCCAGCCCTACTCGATTACTATCCTTCGTATCCGCTCGACATTCACGCCGCGCAGTGCGCAGATGGTAGCCTTGACCACATCGTGCACAATCTTACGGGCGAACTCATTCAGAGGAATACTCTGACCATTGACTATTAGCTCCAGTTCTTCCATGCGTGTTCACCTGACAGCGGGATATGCAGCCGTGCTTTTCTCAATGGCGGTGCGTATCCTTTCGTGATCAGCTAATGGCCCGCACTGACAAGCACGTGAATCGCTAAGGATAAATACCCCCCAGATGGTCCCAGCCTCAACTTTAGACCATCCGTGAGGACTCAAGATGTCTGCCACTACAACCAACGCGGGGAACCGTGTGATACGAGAACTGGACCCACGTCTACTCCGGATTGCTGGTCTTGGAGGGGTCCTGGGCAGTCTTGCTGCATTGCTGGGCCTGGTATCAGCTGTCAACAGTGACCTGGTACCCGTCGGCTCTGTGTATATCATCGGGTACCTTGCAGAAGTACTGGTGACGCGACTGGACTCAGCTGCGGCGGGAGCAGTATTCTTCGCCCTGCTAGGCGTTGGTGCATTGCTACAATACCCTGCATTCAGAAGGGTCGCTCTCAACGTGGGGTCCGGGATGCCTAATGCAGTACTCGCTGCGGGTATCATGGGCATTGTTGCGACGGTGTATCATCTAGTGGCTTACACGGTGAACACCGCGGCACAGGTTCAGGTGATCAATTACGCCTCCAACACAGTCTTGATCGGATTCCTATTCATAGTTGCGTGGCAGATCAGTTCTAGTGTGTACGTCGATACCAGCAAGTCCTACGCCTACATGATTGCCGGAATCTGCAATGCACTATTCATTCCCCTGCTGGGTCTTGGGATAGATGGCCTTGAACCCGCAGGTAACCGACCAGGTCCCTGGACCGTAAATACCAGCATATTCGCCGCATACGCAGTGCTTGCAGTCGGTCAGCTACTCGTCGTCAAGTACTGGTGGGGCGGCCCGTCGCACATCAGAGAATATGCAAGGAGCACCCCCGCCGCCAAGCTAGGGTTCACTCTCTCCGGACTGCTGGTGTTCTTGGTGGGACTGGTTCCGTTGTCACTTGCTGTCAGGGACGTATCAGGATTGTCCGTGTGGGTGCCCTGGGGCCAGGCCACGACCTATGGCTTCCCAGACTCTATGATCGCCTTCGAAACACCCCCATGGAAGACGCTCAGCGCGCTCTCGCTCATGCTGTTCTGGCTCTCTCTGGCTCCACGCCTCGGAGCTGGTGAACTCAAGCTCACGAAGATAAGGTCTGACATTATCTCTGGCGGCATGAAATACTTCCTGATTGTCCTGGCGGTCATGGGCATAATGGGAGGGTGCTTCTCGGGCTCTCTGAGGGCCGCTACTGCGGGCTCGTATGGAGCGCTTCTGACAGTGGCTCCAGCAGCAGTGTTGTTCATTGTCGGCGCCGCCTACGTGTCCAATACCGACGTCGTCTCGGGACTACCACTGGTCACCCTGTCAATGTTCCTGATGGTCTTGCCATCTTCACTGGCGACGATCACAACAACATTGTGGATACTGTGCATTGTGACGCACTCCTTCCTTGTCATCGAGACCAAGCTGCGTGGTTTCACCTTCTTCTCCCAACCCATGCTGACAGTGATTGTGTCGGTCGCAGCCTCGTTACTCTTCGTGCTGTTCATACTGGGTCAACTAGGCACAGGCCCGCCAGCGATATGGCCTGCAAATCGCTGGTTCAACATAGACGTGCTCCCTGGTGTAGATGAGCAATACCAGGGCCCCTCTGTGTTCGCCATGCTATTCACCATCCTGATGATCCGCAATGTTGCATCAGTCGGACTCGGCAGGGGACGTGAACTAGGGAGCGGAGGAGTTCTGATCATCATCAGTCTCCTCTTCATGCTCGGGTCTACGATTGTATCGTCCAACGCGGGTCTGACGCACCAGGCACTGACTGCAGCTGCATTGATGTTCATGTTCTACACCATCAGTTTCCCGCTGATGCTGTCCACAGTGATATCGATCGGGAATGCAGTTTCCAGGGCTAACCACGAGTTTGAGGGCACCCTCATGAGGGTCGGAAGCGTCGCCGCGATGGTATTCGGAGTGATCGTCGTCCTGTTTGCATTCAGTGTGTTCTCTGTCACACGACCGCTCGCCAGCGATGTCGCCCTCGCCGTGGCACTTATGGTGTCGCTCGTTGTGAGCACAGAGATCCTCCAGATCTTCGCGTGGCTGTCCGCAGGGGTGCGGTTTAGGCTCCTGACACAGGGACTGCGCTTCTCGCGGTCGGCCACATAGGAGATCCAACCATCAAGGTATAGAGGTGCGGCCAGGGTCGGGCCGCCCTCTGTGAGGGCATCGGACCCTACAGTGCAGAGTGTCCAAATCGCGGGCAGGCCACCGCCCCGTATGGGTCTATGGCCGGACCCACAGGGGGGATGATCGCCTGGACAGCTAACTTCTCCCCTTCTCCAGCTCCGCAATCACGCTGGCACAGAGGTCCGGAAAGTCAGTGATTATGCCATCCACTCCCCATGAGACGAGTTCCCGTACGATGTCATCATCATTCACAGTCCATGGGACCACCCACAGGCCCGCATCATGGGCTTCTTGAACAAGCTCCTGGGTGACCGTCAGAAAGAACGGGTTTATGGAGTTCGCGTTGATGTCGGTCGCTCTTCTGACCAGATCGTCGACGGGCTCACTCGTCAGCAACGCAGTCCTGACCTCTTCACCGTACTCCCGGCTCCCATAGTTCCGTGTCCGAACGAGTGCGTCGTGCATGAAGGATGAGAACATGGTCTGCCGTACCATCTGCCTCATCTCGACCATGTCGAGTGCGCGCTCCTCGACACCCTGGACCTTGAGCTCGATATTGACTCCGAGCTTCCCCTGAGCAAATTCGAGCACGTCCTCTAGCAGGGGTACATGCTCGCCACTTCCGACGTCAATCTCTGATAACTCCTCGTATGTCATGTCACAGACCCGGACATTGTGGCCTGCAACTCTCTGCAGGTCCTCGTCATGCACGCATACGATCCTACCATCCAGGGTCTCCCGGATGTCGAGCTCTATCCAGTCTGCTCCGAGCTCGAGGGCTGTCTTGAATGACATCAGAGTGTTCTCTGGTGCTCTTGCTGGCGCCCCTCGATGTCCGATGATAAGACATCTGGTACGACGAGTCATGCTATTGTCCTACCCCCTACTGCGAGTCTTCGGGCCTGGCTAGCCCTGTGCCACCGCATCTGGGACAGACCTCAGTGCCATGGACACCCGTCAATCGTCCAGTACCAGAACAGAAGTAGCACTCACCGCGAGGCTGGTCAAGGACACGGTCGATCTTCATGATATTGGCTGCACCGATGCCGACGAGGACGGCAGCTATGAACATCAGGAGCAAGGCTTCCAGATAGAGTCCCTGTGCAGGGAGTGCCATCAGGTAAGATACAAGAAACAGTACTGCACCGAGAATGGTCAAGACGACAGATCGAGGACGAATCTCTATCCTATTTGTTCCTGACACTGGACATACCACGCCCCGCGGAAACAGACGCGCTATCCATCTGCTCCGCCCTTTATGCTTTGTGGACCACTGGTATCGAACGGGGCAAGAGATAATAGAGAAAGGCACAGAACCATCTGTAGGTGGACGGTCTTGTCACGGCCCGACTTCTTCACAAAATATGTTGCAATCTATCAGAAGGCAACCTCGACTGAGGTAGTCCCTGATGGGCCATTCATCAGGCAGCTTGCGGACCTCTCCGTGTCGGACCTGTCACTTGGGGTGTTCTTCAAGGCAAGAAGGGAGAAGACTCCAAAACAGGTCTACATTCGCCAGCCCATTCCTTACGAGGTCGCCAACATGGAGGGGCTGCTCGAACTGGATAGTGTCACATACTTGAGCCGAACTATCATCAGTGATGTGAAGGGCCTTCAGTACCTCCGCCTGGTCCTCTCCGCTGGGACTCTGCTTGAGACCCCGGAGGATCGCTACAAGTTCTTGAGAAAGTGCCAGAGGGTGATAGACACCTTTGTCAGGAAAGCCAGGAACATAGTCCATCTGGGAGTCATGTCTCCCTTCAGATGCGATCGCAAGATCAAGACGCTGAAGGAGTTTCTGGAGTCTGACCTGAAGATGGACGATGTCGGTGTAGAGGCCGCCATGATACCGTTCCTCGTCGCTCGTCCGGAATATGTTGTGCTCAACGACAACAGCATTCTCGTTGTCGGCGACGAGCCCTCAGTCGCCCACGGTACATTCCATCTAGTGGGTGGGATTGGCTATATCTTTGACAAGGGTGTCGGTGCTATCCAGGAGGAGCGAATGTTCCGCACTAAGGCAGATCTCTCAGTGCATGGCTTCACCGAGGCATACATTGACTCGGTACTATCGACGATAACATCAGACTTCCAGACTAACATCCACTCGATTCTCTTCTCCGATATCTGGAGAAAGTCCAATGAGAAGCCGAAGGCCATCAACTTCGGAGAAGTGTTGGTGAAGGCATACCCCGAGAGCGACATCTGGTCCGGCGTATTCGAGATGTATCTTCGGCAGCTGCCAGCAACAGCGTGACCGAAAGTCTCAGGTCTCAATGTTGACGGGTGAGATTACCGAGCCATTGAAACGGGAGGTCATCAGACATGCCATATGACGTGTGCGTCGTGGGAGCTGGCCCGGCGGGTTCAACTTGTGCCAAGTACCTGGTCGAGAGAGGACTGAGAGTCATAGTCGTCGACCGTCAGGAGTTTCCTCGTGACAAGCCCTGTGGCGGAGCTTTCTCGCCAGACCTGATCGACGATTTCCCCTACCTGAGAGGGCGGTCCTCCGAGTTCGTTGAGTCTGTATCGACATCGGGCGTCTTGTGGCCATCTAACCGGGGGGCGGGCCTCAGAGGAGGCGGCCCACTCATGATGGTACTGAGACGGAAGTTCGACCAGGTACTTCTCGAGGAGGCACAAGATGCTGGTGCGGAGACCCTAATGGGATCCCACGTAAGGACGGCCCGAATCGGCCGTGAGTATTGTATGATGGATGTCTCGCCCGGACACGAGATACGTGCCAGAGTGGTCGTGGGCGCTGATGGTGCGAGCAGCACTGTCGCCAGGGCGGTTCACATCCGAAACCGCTGGCCTGCTGGCACGGTCACTGCATGCAGGGTCGCTGAGATTCCCGCCGGCGAGTCGTGGATAGAGTCTGCCTTCGGGAGAGAGAGGACCTACAGTTTCTACGCCAACCTTGGTGGGCAGCCTGGTTATGGCTGGGTGTTTCCGAAGATGCGTACCATCAATGTGGGGCTAGGGGTCGTGAGTACACACGCGAGATCCCTGTCTGTCCGATTCAAGCAGTTCGTCAGACTGCTCGAGAGGAAGGGCCACCTACCAAGAGAACCCGATCTGACCAGTGAGAGGGGTGCAATTGTGCCCACTGGCGGAGTGGTCGGGAAGACATATGCTGACAGATGTCTCCTTGTGGGGGACTCCGCAGGAATGGTGAACCCCCTGACCGGCGGAGGCATCGCATACGCCATGCGCGCGGCAAGGGCTGCGGCGTCAGTCCTTGGCCACTGTCTGACGTCTGACAGACTTGACCGGGACTCCCTCTCAAGATACGAGACGGTCTGGAGAAGCGACTTCGGAAGAGAGATGCGCGGACTTCTCGTCGCCCAGCGCCTGTTCACAGGACCAATGGCAAATGTGCTGTTCGAGATTGGCTCAAGAGACAAGCTCCTGCAGAAACTCGTCTCCGACGCACTGGTGAGCAAGGGCGGCGATGAGCGCAACGAGATACTGAGGAGAGTAGTGGCCCGCCTTCTGAGAGTCTGCCTGGTCGAGGGCCTCCATCTCAGGAGTCTCAGTGGAAGTGCTAGGTCTGCCGGAAGGGATATATCTTCGGCAACGAACTGACGCGCAATATTGGCTTCAGGAAGGAGAGACAGGAATTGGACAGACCATGGTTCAAGAACTATGTCCCCGGTACTCCTCATGAGATCAAGATACCTGAGGGACCTCTGTTCGGATACCTGGACCGTGCAGTTGCGGAGTTTCCGGACAACACGGCACTCTATTTTGAGGGAACTAAGATCACCTATCGCATGCTTGGCGAACTTGTGAACAGGGCAGCAAACGGCTTTCGGGCGCTCGGAGTGAAGAAGGGCGACGCCGTTGCAATCATGCTACCGAATGTGCCACAGTTCGTCATTTCGTACTATGCTGCACTCAAGTGTGGTGCGATCGTGACTGCAATCAACCCGCTCAGCGTGCCGAAGGAGCTCCGCATCTATCTGCAGGACACCAAGGCGAAGGTCATGGTGACCCTGAACTTCTTCTACAAGGCTGTCAACTCCGTAAGGCAGGAGAGCAGCCTCGAGAAGGTCATTGTCACTGCTGGGTGGGACACACTGAGCAAGCTGAAACAGATCCTTGCTCCCAAGCTGGTCTACAGGCACGAGATGAAGGAGGTACCACCTCTTCAGGAGGGAGACCTATTGTGGAACGAGTGGATTTCACAACAGAGCCCCGAGCCGCCACCCCCCGTGAAGATCGACCCTGAGAACGACATTGCAGTGTTCCAGTTCACAGGAGGGACAACTGGAATACCAAAGGCGGCAATGCTCACTCACAACAATCTCAAGGCCAACTGTGAGCAGTGTGGTGCGTGGATGCAGTGGTTGGGTGAGAGGGGCAAGGAGATCTTCATGGCCGCACTACCACTTCAGCACATATTCGGACAGACGGTCTCCATGAACCTGGCCATCTCGTGGGGATGTGGAATCATTCTGATCACGGACCCCAGGAACATCAAGAAACTCCTCAAGGCAATCAACGACCTCAAGCCGACATACTTCCCGACGGTGGCAACGATGGCAATTGCGATTTACAGTCATCCCGAGGTTGAGAAGTACAGCCTCAAGTCTCTCAAGCTGTCGATTGCAGGCGCCATGGCTCTCCCAGCCGAGGTCACCAAGAGGTTCGAGGAGGCTACAGACTCCATGATACTCGAAGGGTATGGTCTCTCAGAGGCCTCGCCGGTGACACACGCAAACCCCCTTGACAAGAAGCTGCGAAAGATAGGCTCGATTGGTCTTCCACTACCGAGTACTGACTGCAGGATAGTCGACCTGGAGAACAGGGACAAGGTCCTGCCATATGGTGAGGTGGGCGAACTGGCGGTCAAGGGTCCTCAGGTGATGAAGGGCTACCATAACCGACCTGATGAGACGGCCGCAGTGCTGACCAAGGACGGATGGCTCCTGACTGGCGACATAGCGAAGATGGACGAGGACGGATGGACCTACATCGTCGACAGGAAAAAGGACCTGATCAACGCAAGTGGATACAAGGTCTGGCCGAGAGAGGTGGAGGAGGTCCTCTACGAGCATCCGAGCGTCAAGGAGGCTGCAGTCATTGGTGTCCCTCACCAGACCAGGGGTGAGACCGTGAAGGCCTTCGTGGTGCTGCACCCAGGCAAGACTGCAACCGCCGAGGAGATACGCGAGTTCTGCAAGGGACGAATGGCGGCATACAAGGTGCCGACCGATGTGGAGTTCGTCGAAACCCTGCCTAAGACAATGGTGGGCAAGGTCTTGCGAAGAGAACTCAGGGAGCAGACCAAGTAGACAGACTCTAAAGAGCGAGGGAGATCCATCCGGAACCCTCGCACCGTTCTTTCTTATCCCTCTTGATCATGCGTGTGATGGCCTCTCACGACAGTCCGGGCCAGGACCGTGAGGAGACTCAGTCTACTCGGTGGAACAGATCAGACCGATACCCGGTTATCAGTGCATGGACCTCGGGTCGTCCAAGTAGCTTGCGACGAGCCTCAGAGAGGTTGTTTATCACGCAGGCTATTCCAATGACTGTGGCGCCCAGCTTCTCTACCAGCTGTGTCACCGCGAGGACTGTGGTTCCCTGGACCAACCAGTCGTCTACCACCGCAACTCTATCACCGGGGTCAATCGAGTCAGAGACCAGTGCCAACCTCCTGTCTGCGAACCTCTCCGACGGTAGGAACTCGACTGGTCGATGGTAGTCTTCTGGTAAGTAGGCGATGGAGCGAACGGGCACTATTCCGCAACCGAGATAGTAGGCTATTGCACTTCCCAGAGCAAGTCCTCTCTGTTCAACTCCTATGACCTTGTTGGGTTTCAGCTCAACGAACGGTCGTGCCAGGTCAGACACGGCCTGATGAAATACGCTGGGGTCTTCAAGAAGCCTGCTTATGTCACAGACAGCCTTGCCCGGCTCAGGCCAGTCAGTTATGACGTCCACGTAGTCGCGATAGTCTATTCCTGCCATCTCAGTCTCGTCGCTAGCTTTCGACAGATGCCAGTCATATCTCTTTCTGTTGACCGCGAACTCGAAACAGTTAAGACCATGGCCTCCGAAATCGTTGCCAGCACCACTTCTAGGAGCGTTAGTCTTTCAATTGATCGTACCGGGGACGACTGTTGCACTGACTCTGGTACCAGGATACGTCGAGATACGCGACAAAGGCCTGGTACAGAAGAAGGTCAAGACCAGGAACAGGTCGTTCGACGAGGTCGTCGAGGATGTCGAGGCCTACTTCCGCAGCAGGGGCAAGATACTGGCCCCGGGGCTGGCCAGAGAGACACTGGTCAAGATCGGACTCCCACAGGCTAGACTGATAGTAGGCCCCGAGGATTCCGAGAGCAAAGTCGGTGCAGAGGTACCTGTTCGGCCTGCCGTTGCCCGGACCGAAGTCATTGAGCGCTCTGTCTTGACTCCGTCAGACCAGACCGTGATGGCGGAGATGCGAAGTCCGGAACTGGTCTCGAACTCAGTGGCTGAGGCTCCCTCAGTAGACGAGCTTCTACAGGCAAGGCCAGTGGTCGCAACAGACCGGGGCGGAGTCCTGAGAGAATCAGACCTGCAGGACATCCACTCGGCGCTCGATGCGGTGGAGCGACTGAGTGACTCGTTCATGACTGCTTCTCCGGAGTCGACGCAACCTCCAGCCAGACCTGCTATCCGGCTCGAGGGCTCCGAAGAGCTAGTTGCATCGTCAAGGACATTTGCGACGACGGTCAGACCGGTAGCCACGCCTACCACGAGCCCGACAGCAACCGCCTCGGTGCCAACGGAGTCTGCAACCATAACTTCGATACCTCATACTGAGAGTGTCTCCTCTGTCTACGTTGTCAAACCTCTTGTCAAGATCAAGGCATTGCTGCTTGGAGAGGACAACGTCGGAAAGCATACCCTACTGGAGAAGGCAGGATTCGTACTCAGCGAGGGCATGCCGTACGTCTACAATCGAGTGGTTGAACTCGAGAACCATCGCGTCAGTATGGATGTCTGGTTGTTCGACGATGCTGTGAGGGCGAAGGTCACCAGGAAGATGTTCTATGGCGGGCCCGACGTGATCCTTGTCGTCTACTCCGCATCGGACAGATGGAGCTACGAGAGTCTTGACTTCTGGACAAAGGAGGTATCAGTGAACGTGCCGTCGGTACCGCCGATCGTGATAGTCGGAAACAAGAAGGACCAGAGGGAGCAAGTTCAGGAGTCCCAGATGCCGCCTGTGTCCGCCGAAGAGGGAGTTGCATACGCGGAATCGCTCGCAGCCAAGTTGGGGATAGGTGACCGGGTACACCCTGTGGCCTTTGTAGAGACCTCCTGTACACTGGGCGAGGGTGTGATGGAAACCTTCCGCGTTGCCGCAGACTTGTCGATCCGTGGCAAGTGAGAGAGACAGAGACGGGCAACGTGTCAAGTGGCCTGACTGAAGGACCCCAACTGTCTCTGGGTTCAGTATCCCCGCCGACGGGAATAGGATGGACCCTGCTCCGACTACGTGTCGATGGAGCCGGAGACCGATCTACCCTGTGACCCTGCCAGACAAGTCGTGATGCTGGCGTCAGTGACGAGTGAAGATATATGCAACTTTGTAGATGATTCTTCCTCGACGTAGGTGCACGGTGACCATGGCCGATATCTGTGAGAGTTGTGGCAAGGAGATGGAGCCCTTTGGCAGAGCCCGTACACTCGAAGAGACCTTCCTGGATGAGCAACGGAGGCGCCTCAGTATATGCGTTGAATGCTTCAACAAGCGCTTCAAGATAGTAGCCAGGAAGTCAGGGGGGTATGGTGGCACCGTGTATTCACTTGAGGAGAAACCACCGCCCAGATTCGGCGTGGGAAGTCAGAGGTTTTCTTGCCTGAAATGTGAATGGGTGGCCTGGACTGAACAGGGTCTTGCAGAGCATATGAGAAAGCGTCACCCCAAATAAGGGGGCCGAGACTCACGATGGCACCTGTCTGGTCTCGCCGACTATCTCGTGTCCGACGATCCTGAGACCGTGTACCCGCCTGACCGCGCTCTGAAGCATTCCCATTCGGTATATTGTCGTACGGGCACCCGGTCCCTGGAGCCAGCCAACAGTGGCCAGGTCAAGGCGGTCGTTGCGTGAGAAGTAGGCCCTGAGATCGTCAGCAATCGCTGTCTGTCTGTCGAGCATGGCAATGGCATATCCCAGACTTGGAGCTGCGAATCCCAACAGCACCCACACGAGCGAAGACACTGGATCTGAGCCAAAGTACTCATAGAAGAACATGAAACCGGACATCATCGGCTGTAGCAGGGCAACGAGTACCAGCAGGAGCGCTATGTGTTGAGACATCTCGTCACTACCCAGGCCAGCAATGCCGATCACATCCTGGTCCGGAGGCACAAGGTACACCAGTACTGCTCCGGACGATATTCCCACGACCAGAACTGAGACCGCAATCAGGATCAGATAATCCACTGGCCGTTGGTCCCAAACGGAAGGAAAACCCAGGTGCGACTGTACAAGCAATACTAGGGCTATCAGGCCGCCTCCAGTCAGGAACCCCTTCCAGCTGAAGAACTCGTAGCTCATCGCTAGTTCATCAGTCATCCCGATCTTTGACTCATCGACGTGCATACTATTATATGACTAGAGATGTCTGAGTCGGTATAAACATTTGTGATGACTCGCTGACAGCAGGTGCCTTCTCCTGGGCCGTCTGAAGGCACCGGCCCCACCGGAGTGTACCGATACTCGCCGGAATGCGAAGTCCGGGCTGCTGGAGGTCACCACTTGTGAGAGGGATCATCGCGCAACTGAGCTCCGTGACCAAGACGTACAGAATGGGAAGAGTCGAGGTGAATGCGCTACGCGGGGTCGATCTCGAGATCGACAGGGGGGCGTCGATTGGCATCATGGGCCCTAGTGGGTGTGGAAAGACGACCCTGCTCAACATCCTCGGCACACTCGACAGGCCTACCTCTGGTCAGGTCATCATTGACGGGACCGATGTGACTGACATGTCCGAGAGGCAACTGACATCAATCAGGCGCGAGAAAATAAGCCTGGTCTTTCAGTTCTACAATCTGCTGCCGGCCCTGACAGCATTCGAGAACGTCGAGATCCCGCTCGTGATAGCAGGTGTTGATGAGCATGTCCGGAGAGAGAGAGTGATGCATCTGCTCGAGCTCGTGGGTCTGTCACATAGGGCTGACCACAGACCCGATGAACTCTCAGGCGGTGAGCAACAGAGGGTCGCCATTGCCAGAGCTCTTGCCAAGCCCCCGGGCGCTCCCGGTTCTACACTGGTGCTGGCAGACGAACCTACTGGTGATCTTGATACGACCACTGGTGATGAAGTGATGGAGACTCTGATCCGCGTCACGAGACAGGAGGGCAGCACGTTGGTGGTGGTCACCCACGATATTGGCATCGCTCGGAAGATGGACCGAGTGGTGAACATGAGGGATGGGAGGATAGTCGACGGTTGACCTGAGTGCCCTCATGAACTAGTGTCTACAATCCAACAGGTAGTCCAGCGGTCAGACAGACAGCAATGCCTTTATCCATGCTGTGCAGTCGATTGGTCTATGAGCGAGACAGTGAAGATGCCCTGGTCATTCTACTCAACACTCATCTCGTTCGGAGTGTTCTTCTTCTGTCTGAATGTGTTCATCTTCACGAGAGGCACAGAGCACCCTCTCGCTGGCCCGTGGATGATCATCGGTATCTTCGTGGGGCTCGCTGGACTGATCTTCTCGTGGCGCATGGTCAGGATCCACCAGAGAGAACTCATCGAGAGGAAGAGGTCACGAGAGGCCACCGCCACCACCACCAGTTCATGATTCCCGATATCCCTCTAGTCTCCGCGCCTCGCTCGAGGCGATCATGTGCGCAAGACGGATCGGTTCTGGTACCGAGTGACGAGTGCACGCCCTCACGATGTCGACGGCCGTCTGAAGGCTGATGTTGTTGCCCACCGAGACGTAGATGGGCCTCGTTCGACCCCCGAGGTAGAGCGCACGGCCAAGCTCGTCTCCGTCCACAATGACTGGCGCTGAGTCGCCATTCCTCTCTCCGACCCTGCCCAATAGTAGACTCTTTGCAACTCCAATCGTCACGGCGCCCAGCTCCACCCCAATGCTGCTAGCCAGACCACATCTCCGCGGATGCAGGACCCCATTACCGTCCACGAGCACGGGGTGCCTCAGGTCCATCTGCTCAAGAGCCCTCACCATGACCGCCCCCTCCCTCATGGATAGCAGACCAGGCATGTAGGGTGCCCATACCCTCGAAACGACGTGGTGACACTCCAGCATGGCCAGCGTCGTACGGTCTAGACTGACTGCACATGCCACCTGAAGGTCCTCGGCGTACGCAACGTCTACACCTATCAGCCTGCTTACGTCCATCCAGTCTGCATCCATCTGACTGACCCGCACGGCATCGGCCATCTGGCGGAGAACAACACGATCATCCAACCCAGAACATCCTCCAGACGTACTTGTCACCGGGTAGGTCACTTGCACGTGTTTCAGGACCCCTCATGTCCAACATGGAGACGGTCGACCTCGTCCTCGTCGCCTAGTCTTCCCTCAAGCCTTTATAAGGCGGCAGCACAACCGGCGGTTTTAGAAAAACCGACAAAAAACAGGTCACCATAATCCTTATCTTGTCGAGAATCGCTATAAACCATAGCGGTTTGAATCAGACTAGAAGTAGGGTTGAAACAACTTCATGACGTCCCTCTCTTCAGGGACGTACCTGAGTTTGAATCAGACTAGAAGTAGGGTTGAAACGGTGAAAACGATGAAGCAAACGATAGAGCTAATGAAGTTTGAATCAGACTAGAAGTAGGGTTGAAACAGGAGCTCGCAGAGCTCGTCGTCGAGGAGCTCTTCGAGTTTGAATCAGACTAGAAGTAGGGTTGAAACAGGGGACTCAGTGGAACGAAGTCGTCATCAGGGCTGCGTTTGAATCAGACTAGAAGTAGGGTTGAAACCAGTGCCTCACGGACGAGCGTGCTCACAATGAGCAGGTTTGAATCAGACTAGAAGTAGGGTTGAAACCGCTCCCACGGGGTCTGGAAAGACGGCCATCGCCTGTGTTTGAATCAGACTAGAAGTAGGGTTGAAACTTCTTGGCGATCAACGTGGTATATGATGCTGGTGTTGAGTTTGAATCAGACTAGAAGTAGGGTTGAAACACAGATCT
>JAWAQK010000039.1:0-23492 GCA_038893995.1 Candidatus Thorarchaeota archaeon
CCTCACGGCTTCTGCCGAGTGTCAAGTCGGCCATCGACTCTGGTCTGGTGGTTGCATTGACATCTCAGTGCATCTGGGGACGCGTCAATCTGAACGTATACAGGACCGGTGTCGAACTCCTTGAACTGGGTGCTGTGCCCTGTGGCAACATGCTCTCTGAAACTGCGCTTGTCAAGATGATGTGGCTCCTTGCCAACACTAGCGACTCAGAAGAAGTCGCCCAGAAGATGCCTATTCCACTTGTAGGTGAAATCAACTCCCGAACCATGATCTCCGATTACGATATAGATGGGGCGTAGAACACCATGACGGACACGATGAACCCGACCATGAGAGTTGGTCTTGAGCTTCACCAGCAGCTTGATACCAAACGAAAGCTCTTCTGTCCCTGTCCGCCTACGATCCGTGATGATCCTCCTGATGGCTTTTTCATCAGACGTCTTAGACCCACGCGAAGCGAGCTGGGGGAGACCGATCCCGCTGCACTATTCGAGTTCAAGAGGGGGCGTCTGTACTATTACGAGTATTACACCGATACTACCTGCTTGGTAGAGTGTGATGATGAGCCTCCTCATGACATGGATGAAGAGGCAATTGATGTCTGTCTCACCATCGCAGAACTACTCAACTCAGATGTTGTGGATGAAATACACCCAATGCGGAAGATAGTGATTGATGGGAGTAATACGAGCGGATTTCAGAGAACCGCAGTGGTCGCGTTGGGTGGCTCAATTACGGTCTCAGGCCGGCCAATCCGAATTCAGTCAATATGCCTGGAGGAAGATGCAGCAAGAGCTGTCGGTGACGGTGACTCCAAAGAGATCAAGAGATATCGACTGGATCGACTGGGTATCCCACTAGTTGAAGTATCGACTGCGCCAGACATAACATCTCCTAAAGAAGCCCAAGAAGTGGCCCTTGCTTTAGGTTTGCTACTGCGATCCACAGGCAGAGTGAGGAGAGGACTTGGCACAATTCGACAGGATGTCAATGTGTCCATAGCGGGCGGGGCCGTCATTGAGATAAAAGGATTGCAGGAAATTGAGCTACTGGGTACGACAGTCGAACTCGAGGTACGCAGGCAAGAACGGCTCCTTCAAATTCGTGATGAACTCGCTCTTAGAGGAGTTCGTCCTGAAGACATATCTGGATCCATCCACGATGTCACTACCGTATTCGAACACACACAATCGGGACTCATCAGAGCTGCCATCTCGAAGGGCGGCGTTGTCCTGGCAGTTGTTCTCCCCGGCTTCTCGGGTCTTCTGAGCCGTGAGATCCAACCTGGACGGCGTTTTGCCACTGAACTGTCTGACTATGCAAAGTTCTGGGGAGGTGTCGGTGGGATAGTCCACACAGATGAGCTTCCGCGATACGGCATCACTGCCGAAGAGGTACACAGCCTTCGCAAAATGGTCGGTGCGCGCAATGACGACGGCGTCGTTCTTGTGGCATCCGATGTCGATTCATCACGCCTCGCCCTCGATGCGGTTGTTGACAGAGCCAGACACGCCGTAAGAGGCGTGCCTCCAGAAACACGCGTTCCGCTTCCAGATGGGACGACCAAGTACGCCCGTCCCCGTCCAGGCTCCGAGAGAATGTATCCAGAAACTGATGTCCGTCCGGTGAAGATCTCCCAATCGCGTCTGAGGTCGATTCTCGAAACCCTGCCCGAACCCCTAGACAAGAAAGAACAGCGGTTCACGAGTGAATACGGGTTGAGTCGGGAGCTCGCCCGACAGATCGTGCGCTCTCCCCACCTAGATCTATTCGAACATATCCTCAGTTCGGTGAATGTCCCTGCAACCCTTGTAGCCACCACGTTGGAGAACACACTCGTGAGCCTAAAGAGAGAAGGATGTCCAACTGACAATCTTTCTGATAGTGCTCTTCTAGAGGTCTTCCGCGCAGTATCTGCGGGGAGAATCTCGCCCGACCAACTGCCTGACCTTCTCCGAATTATCGCTGAACAGCCATCGACCGGGGTTGAGCAGGCAATATCCTCGATGGCCACGTCTTCTACCAGTACAGATGATGCCCTTCGACTCATAAGACGAGTCGTCAACGAACGTATCGACTATGTTCTAGCTCGTGGAGAGAATGCATCTGCTGGGCTGATGGGCATAGTTATGAAGGAACTCAGGGGCAAGATTGATGGGAAAACCGTGAAGCAGCTCCTTGACAATGAAATATGGCAGGCTCTCAATCAGAACAGAGGGTAAGCTTAATAGGTCGACGAAGAGGCTCTGAAGCGGGCAGCATCTAGATGCTACCCGCTCAGGAATAAGTGCCGCAGTGGCCTAGCCTGGATGCATCCGGAGTCATCCTCTGGTAGGCAATTAGGGCGCGGGACTCATAGTCAAGTCGGCACTCGTCGGCAATCAAGGGGTCATTGTGTTTCCAAAGGCCAGAGATGGGTCATCCCGAAGTCGGGGGCTCGAATCCCCCCTGCGGCACCATACCTATGTCTACGGACTATTCTGACCATCTCGAGGCCAGGACTCGCGGAATCATTCTCTTGAGTTACTAGTTCGCGTCGAGGATCTGTCTACTTGCCCAGATCTACCCGTACCTACTTAGCAAACTCGGAGGGATCGAATTGGACTGTATTATTTCTCGAAACATCTTCGCACTTTGCCTGGGCCTTCTCTCGAGTGTTTCATAGTCCACCTCGATGAGGCCGAATCGGCTGCTAAAACCTTGCGCCCATTCGAAGTTATCGGTCAGCGACCATACCAAGTACCCTCTTATGTCAACTCCTGCACTGATCGCCCGGTGTACCTCTCTCAGGTGTTGAACGATGTATCTGCACCGAAGTTCATCATCTGTAGTGCCGATACCATTCTCGGTGAGGAAAATGGGCTTCCTGTAACGACTCCAGAATGACTCGATAACTGGAAAGTATCCCTCCGGATAGAACTCCCAGTCCAAGCCGTCGCATCGGGGTCTACTTGGATCCTTGGGCGGCATCTCTCCCTTCATGAAATCCAGACGTGACGAAACGACCATTCTGCTGTAATAGTTCAATCCTATGAAATCAACAGAGTTGTCTAGAGCAGGGTATCGAATAGACCCACCATCATCACTAGGAACCTCGCCCCTGATCGCTCCAGATATCCATCGATGATTGTATAGATTGTCCAAGTAGTTTGCCAGCTCGACATCCTCCTCCGAGTCAGGATTCTCGGGCATGAAGTAGGACACGCTAAGTACAGGTGCAATCTGAGGCTGCTTCAGTCCATTATCCTTGTAGACTCTCCGAATCTGCTCGGCCGCGCGTCCATGCGCCATCAGGAGATTGCTTGCCACTGTCATTGCTTTGTTGAAATCCTTCAGTCCTGGAGGGAACTCTCCAAACAGGTATCCAGCAACGGAAACGATCATTGGCTCGTTGATAGTGTTCCAGATGATATCGAACTCGCAGAGCGACTCAGCAACCTTCCTGCAATATGGCGCAAAAATGTCGGGGCTCTCGGGGTTGAGCCACGCGCCAATGTCACGGAACCATATTGGATTCGTGAAATGATGAAGAGTAACCATGGGTTTGATTCCTCGGTCTACGAGGGCCTTGACGACTCTTCGATAGTGTTCAACCTCCCTCTCATTCCATGCTCCTCGTGTTGGTTCTATCCTGCTCCACTCAACCGAGAACCTGTGAACTTGGTGACCGTACTCCTTTGCGAGGTCGAAGTCCTCCTCATACCTGTTGTAATGGTCGCAAGACCTCGATGAGTTTGTTCCATCTCTTATCTTCCCGGGAATCCTCTCCCATTCTGACCAGTCATTCCTGTTTCCTCCCTCTGTCTGATGGGCTGAGGCTGCACTGCCCCATAGGAATCCCGAAGGAAATACCAGCGCTTCCCTTTTCATAAAATGTCGCTCCAGTTCTGCCAGAGTTTGAGGCCTGATTTCATCCGCCCACTAATAACAGTAGCTGACCCACTATACCCATCGTGTCAATCGTGTAGTCAGAGGTACCAGATGGAAGCTTGCCAGATCCTCACAGGCATTCCCCCTTGAACCACAGGTTAGTCATGATTTTCCGCAACCAGGGTTAGTATTCAATCCCTCGGATATACATTTTCTATGTCTGCCTCGGAAACGTTTCAACGACTATGTGCATTTCACCATCAGAAAGAGCCTAGTTTCACACCAAAGAGTATCATTCAAGGACCTTGTCGTGTGTGCGATTCGTTCCCTCTCAGCTGTCATGAGTTTGTCGACGGGACCTCTCATCAATTGGATGGCAGAGCACGTACGAGCAATGTCGCATATATTCGCACTACGCTCTCGCTGGTGAAGACAACTCGCTCCTCTGACGAGTTCTTTTCCAAGGCAGGCTTTCCGGGCTCGCGTTTCAACTCTTCCCAAGCTCTCCCTAGTCGCTCAGGTGCGGGAGGTGGGCTTCGAACCCACGAACTCCTTCGAGAGCGGATCTCCTATCAATGACCCACACGGTTCTGATCTTAAGTCCGCCGCCTTTGGCCAGGCTCGGCCACTCCCGCACTAAGCTCTGTCACGGCACAGCCCGCATATGGCAGATTGATGAACCAGTTTCCGGTTCCTCATACAAAGGTACTTGGTGGGGCGAGCCGGAGTTTCAGTCACAGACGGTGGCCCACGGCCACGCCTGGAATGACTTTTGAACCAGCGATCATCTCGGTGTAAGCGAGATATCATGGCCAGGCTAGACCATCGCCCCTGCTGCTTTCCTCTATTTCACGGTTTAAAAAGACTTACCCGCCGAGATTCACTCCGGCAGGAAACTGTCAATCTCATCCCACGACACCACCACTGTACTTGCCTCCTACGACTTTCGCACAATACGAGCCGAGCAGTTTCAAAAACAGTATTTGGTCGGGACGGGGCGAATTGAACGCCCAACCAACGGATCTACAGTCCGATGCTCTGCCATTGAGCTACGTCCCGTGGTAAGATACCACTCCCAAATAAGGATTGGTGGGCCATTCGATAAAAACGTTACTAAGTCCTGCTCGAATGTTGCAAAGCCATACTTGCATGACACCATTTCTTTACGACGGGTAGACCATGGGTTCATGTCATTGGGAAGGCTGATATGACAAACTGAAGTTTTCCCCACAGAAACAACATCTACATAATCTCTCAGCTGAATGTCCTTTGTCCAGAGGACTTTTGTACACGTCCGCGTCAGTATCTCCAGAGGCACTACGATGTCGAATGCGAAGATGCATGCTGTTCTGAGCGCATTAGGATCAGTCCCTAGCTGCGGGACGATTGGACTAGGTAGCGGATCAACAATGGCGATATTCGCCCGAGAACTCGGTAACAAGATCCGGAACGAGAAACTGGACCTCTCTGTGGTGCCAACGTCATATCAGGCATATAGACTTGCAATTGAGAATGGACTACCGCTCACTACCCTTGATGAACATCCTGATCTCTCATTGGCAATCGATGGCGCCGACGAGGTAGATGAGTTTCTGAACCTGATCAAGGGTGGCGGCGGTGCCCTCCTCCGCGAGAAAGTGGTTGCATACGCATCCAGGAACTTCATTGTAGTAGTAGATGAATCAAAGCTTGTCAGGAAACTGGGCGCTAGGTTCCCTATACCCGTCGAGGTCCTGCCATTTGCAGTCGAAGTTGTCCGGAGAAAGTTTGCTGAGATGGGACTAGAGGCAGAGCTGAGAGAAGGACGGGCCAAACTTGGTCCGGTTGTGACTGACAATGGCAACTTCATCTTGGATCTGAAGAATGTTGGACCCCTGGATGATCCACGTGATTTCTCCATTCATCTGAGAGCTATACCCGGAGTCATCGAAACTGGGTTGTTCATAGGAATGACTCATGAGGTCCATGTAGGTACTGAAACTGGTGCTTTCATAATCAGGAGATGATGATTGGCGGGCCCGGCCGGATTTGAACCGGCGGTTACCAACTTTCTCCTCTAATCGACCGAAGCTAGGAGGCTGGTGCCTTATCCATGCTAGGCCACGGGCCCCAGGAATGCCTTACCGGGTCACCTGTTAAAGCTTTCCTAGTCACCACTGTGACGTACGTGCAGTTATCTTAGCACCACTTTCTACGGCATCGACAAGAGCACTACCCTGTCTTGTCTTGAGTCTTATTGAGGACTCACCGCTTCTGCCCACAACAGTTGTCAGAACGTACTCATCATCAGCAAACAGGTCTAGTTTCTGTCCTGCGTACTTGCGACCGACATATACTGTGACTCTCTTGGAAGAGTAGTTCACAGATACGGGAATGACGTCCGACGTCCTTTCACTCTCCATGTGTGCTTCCCGAAACCGAGCCTGTGGCAGAGAGCCCCTGACTGGGACAACGACTTTCTCGCCTCCGAAAGTAAAGATCTCGTATTCTAAGACTCCCCACTCGAAATCTCTCACTTCTACTACAGGACGGGCGAGATCTCTCTGCGAGTTACTCATTCCCGTGGGCAGTTTCACCTTCAGTGTCAACGAAACAACTTTGGCCACTCTTCCCGCTTCAATCTGTACAACCGTGTCCACAGTGCTCGGGACCTGTCCGAGCTCCACGCGACCTCCCAATATCAGTCGTTGTATCGCATCTATCGGAGACCCCGCATGAACTACCCCCACCATTCCCACACCTGCAGATCTCAGGTCCGCATATGCCTGGAAATCTGAGTTCTTCCTCAACTCATCATAGACTACGTAATCTGGTCTTACGAGGAGCAGTATGTCGGCGGCCTTCTCCATGCTCCCGTCGAGTGGTGCATATTGAACTATCTCCTCACTCACTTGGAGGTCACGGGGTTGTTCCAGCGTCTTGACAATGTTTCCGCGACGACTGTAGAACTCGGCCAAAGCAGCAGCAAAGGTACTCTTCCCCGAGCCTGGAGAACCTGATACGAGGATTCCTTCTGCTCTGCTCTCGAGTCTCTTCATCAGCTTGTCACTCAGCTGGTAGTCCTCAATCGAGAGCTTGATGATCGGTTTGATGACTGAGATTTCAAACTTGTCAGCAAACGGTGGCTGAGCTATGGCAATGCGAAGATTTCTCAGCTGAACGACGGTGGCGCCATTCTCTTCTATCTCAATGAATGACTCTCTGTCGTTCTGAGCCTCTTCAATTATCGCCTCCGCAAGTGCATCAAGCTGCTGGAATGTCAATATCTCTTTTGAAAGATCGACGAGAGACCAATCACCGGGTGCTCCCCTCTTAGCTCGGGGAGGATTCCTCTCGATGAGGTGGACGCTCATGGTATGTGCGTCAAAGTATGACTCCAAGAACTTCAGTCCGGACCTGCTATTATCATTCAGATCATCCCAGTCTGTCAATCATGCTCACCAACACGATTCTGGAGAAGCGCTTGGCCGACCTTATAGTAGTTGACCTCTCCGTTCTGATCAACCAGCGCAAATACTAGCTTTTTCCTAGCAGCAGATGTTGCCTGCGTAATCATATCAAGTGTATGCAAGTTGACTGGTTCGCCCTCTCTAAGTACATACACCATCTGGTTTGCGGTTGCGGATCCAGGTTTCTCACCTCGAGCATATACTCTGAACCCCAGTCCATTGCCGAATCCTTGACGGACCGCATAACCCCTGCTTCTCAGATCCCTAAAGACAAGATAGTTTGTCCACAGGTCCGGGTCAGTCATCAGGTTCATCCTTACGATGTGATCCGCGGAAACTCTCTCTCCATTGGAGCCTCTAATCGAAATTCTCTTTCTTTCAAGGAGATGGAGTGTTTCCACAGGGCTGAGTTCCAATCTACCATCTTCGCACATCGTTCCGTAGAATCCTTGTTGAGATATCCTGTCTGCGTTATCCTTATCCACATAGACCTTTCCGTCTGATAGAGTAACCTCTACTGGTTCAATGGGCTCCAGATCTTCTTCTGAAGGTATTTCGTCAATGTCGTCCTCAGATATGTCTTCGGGGTTCTCGTCAGACAAACTCATATCGCCTATGCCCAACATTCCGTGGGATTACATGAAAAACCCATCGAATCCAACAGAAGAGATTGATGTCGCATACATGCGATTGAGGAGAGATCTGACCGAGTTCTTGGCAGGCGGTCGACGTATAGTGGTAGTAGGAATCGGAAATGATCTTCGTTGCGATGACGGACTCGGGCCCTTCATAGTGAGCGGTCTAACTACTAGGGATCCCCGTCTAATGATGTGGAGTGCCGGGTCCGTCTTCGAGGCTCTGGCCGATCCGTTACTGGAGTTCGAGGCAGACCGCGTCATTATCATCGATGCCGCAGACCTGCACAGACCTGTTGGATACGCGGAGCTCATAGGGTCGGACAAGATAGGCACGGTGACCACCACCAGTCACGGCATGCCGCTGTCCTTGTTGATGATGTACCTAGAACAGAGGACTGCCGCGAAGGTGGTCCTATTGGGCGTACAACCTGCCTGTGTTGACTTTGCCGAGGGTCTCACCGAGCCCATCCGTCAGGCAGCTGGTAGACTTATCTGTATGATCGACGATGTCCTTCGTGCGCATCTGGAGGCCAGTCCGATTGTTTAGGACCATCGAATGGGTAGATTCTCGACAGTCAGTCCGATTTGTTGATCAGACTCAACTTCCCCTGAGAATACGTCATATCACGACTCGCAGTCATAAGAGACTCGCTAGGGCAATCAGCACCATGGAGATTCGTGGCGCGCCAGCAATTGGGGCTGCAGCAGCCATGGGCATGGCACTTGCAGCCCTCGAAAGCAAGGCCCGTACTAGGAACGCACTTCTCGAGTATTTGGAACGTGCTGCTGAGACTCTAAACGTTCGTCCTACTGCCGTGAACCTTAGATGGGCACTCGATCGGATGATCCGTGTGGCGGGATCGGGGGCTGACACTGTTGACGAGATCATCGAGCGTCTCATTCATGAGTGCAAAGAGGTAGCTGAAGAAGATGTACGAATGTGTATGAAGATAGGCGAGAATGCATTGGGCTTGATCAAACCTGGCTTCTCAATCCAGACAATCTGTAATGCAGGCTCACTCGCAACTGTCCACCTGGGCACAGTCGGTGCTGTCATAAGGATTGCACATGAGCGATATGGTGGCAATATCCGTGTCTATGCAGCAGAAACCCGCCCAAGGTTGCAGGGTGCCAGATTGACGGTCTTTGAAATGATGGAAGACAAGATCGAAACGGTCCTGATAACAGATGGAATGATTGGTACCGTGTTCAGGAAAGGAATGGTCAACTGTTGCGTGGTGGGTGCCGACAGGATTCTGAGGACTGGACATGTAGTGAACAAGATTGGAACATATACTATGGCGATAGTGGCACGTCATCATCACATTCCTTTCTACGTCGCTGCCCCCACATCCACAATTGACATGCGCAGCAATGTGGAAGACATAATCATAGAAGAACGTTCGCCCGATGAAGTACGAATAGTAAACGGTCAGTACATCACCGTTCCTACTGCTCGTGTATACAATCCCGCCTTTGACGTTACACCGCCGGAACTTGTCAGTGCTCTGATCACTGATAGAGGTGTTATTGAGCACCCAGACGAGAGTTCTATGAAGCGAGCATTTGGTGATTTGTGCTGAGTTCCACCTCCCTCCGAACCTGCAATGAGAGTCCATAGACACGCAGAAATCTTGATATGTGAACCACCGCGCGATTCGAGTATCAGTGAAGACATCCTGTTCATTTCGTTGTGAGGTGATCTTTACATGGACCCCGAAGTACGGCAGAGTATTGATCAGTCCAAGCAGCTGCTCAAGCAGATCTCGGAGGACACATCGGTTCCGAGAAACATAAGACGTGCCGCCACCGATGCAATAAAGGTACTGGAGAACGAGTCACAGTCTCCTGCAATAAGGGCTCAGAATGCGATATCAATTCTTGATGAGCCGAGCCAGGACCCCAATTGTCCTAACCATGCACGGACGAAGATCTGGCAAGTGTCCAGTCTGCTGGAACCAATCCGCGACTGACACCACCGGATGATATGGCCAAGTTTAGACAGAGCCGCTAGTGCATGCAGTAGGGCCCGTGCTTGTATATGACACGAATCAGGCTTAGGGGTATATACTCAGAGGCACTCACGCAAATAGCTTTGCAGAATCATTACGAGATAGTGCACCCGTCTCCGGAAACCGCAGGAAAGCTCGGCCTACCCCAGAAGAGAGACATACCTGATATTGACGTCTGGGACAGAAGTGACATGCAGGGAGTTGTAGCCATAGGCTACGAACATATGTTGTCACAGTTTATTGACATACTCAGAAGAAGGCTGAATGGTGTCATAACGCGTGTCCCAAGAGTTGCCAAGAGTTCTATCTACAAAGGGCTCGTACTGGGTCAAGACGAGAAGACGGGCCAGACACGTGTGGACCTGGGCACAATCACCGGCTTGCTGCCTGAACGTGGATTCACACGCGGTTCTTACCTGATGGTGCAGGTACGTGCACACGATTACGGGCGGAAATCTCCTGTATTGTCCTCGAGTATAACCATCCCCGGACGTGCAGCCGTTCTACTGCCAGAATCTGCGGTGCGAGTCAGCAACAGGATCCAGAGTCCCGAAAGGAGGAAGGTGCTACTTGCTCTTGGAGAAATGCTGAGGCAGCACACAGATGATTGGGGCATTCTCTGGCGTACAGCGGCCGAGGAACTAGATGAGATGGAGCTTCGCAATGAAGTAGATGACCTACTGGACGCGGCTCAGCAGATAAATCACAGATTCCACGAGCTCGATCGTCCCGGTCTTCTGTTCGAGGGTCCGAGCAATGCCGACATAGAGTTTCCTCTCGAGGTCAAGGAAACCCTCGACAAGATTCGTTCGCAGATTCACACAACCATTCCTCACCATCATTTCTACAAGTGTGCAGGTTACTTTCATCTTGTTGACTTTGCAGAGTCCTTGCTGGAGGAGCGCCCTGCCGAAAGCTCACACGTGATTTCGAGAGTCGAACGTTTTGTAGGCCAACGTATGCCCAAGGTTGACGACCCCGTGAGTCTGGAGCATGTGAAGCTTGATGGTCGTACAATAGTCCTCTCTCACGCCAGGGTGATCGAAGCCTCCTCTGACCGCTTCAAGGCACGGCGACAGTTCAGTTACACTAGTCGCAAACTAAAGATCGAGGATGATTACCCCGATGTTGTTGACGTGCAGAGGGACGAAGGGGATTACGCGATCATCAAGGTGGTCCCTGGCGCTTCAACACTGGTGACTGATTACTATTCAAGTAGTGATGAACTCAAGGGAACATATGTCAATGTCAATACTGGTGTCGAGGTATACCCAGGAATGGAAACAACTCCATCAAGGGTCCGATATGTAGATCTCGAGATTGACGTGATAAAACTGCCAGATAGAGGCAAGGTGAGGATCATTGACCAGCATCTGCTCAAGCGAGCCGTCCAACGAGGTTTCATCACAGATAAGGTGGCGGAGGGGGCCATGCGAATTGCAGAGACTCTTTACCATCAGCTGTCTGAGGTCTAGACTTGAGTAGGCAGCATCAGGCCCGCACATACTGTTTGACATCTGAACTCATCCGACTTGCCAAAAGCAACCGTCTGTCTGAAGTCGGGGAAGACAACAAAAACGACAAAAGGCGACCTTGTTGTTATCCTGCTCGGTACGATGAATTGCCAATAGCAAATGAGAAAGAGATTTTAGAGTTGATCGAAGCGATACAGTCTGGACTCGTCGAGGTATTTGATCAGTTTCGGGAACTGAGGAAACTCCTCGCTTCGGTTGAAGGTGGTCCAACCACATCACGTATACCTGACTCAGTCGGGCCTGTGTCTGTTCCGCCTCCAGACGATTCTTCGATAAGAAGTGCGTCAGCCTCCAC
Organism: Candidatus Thorarchaeota archaeon; assembly: GCA_038893995.1. GTDB lineage: Archaea > Asgardarchaeota > Thorarchaeia > Thorarchaeales > Thorarchaeaceae > JAWAQK01. The sequence continues at coordinate 11,800 of JAWAQK010000039.1, forward strand.
AGTTGAACTGACTCGCGGTACCGAACCAACTACCTCTCCTAGTACTGAGGTGCCACCCGCCGCTGCGACCGATGGTAATCATCTCATCACAACGAGTCCTGTTGAAATCAAGGCGACGACTTCCCGCATCCTCGATCCAATTGCTCGCGAGGTGTCTGGTTCAAATCTCCCCGCCCACGTGCTCCTCGAGTACATGCTTAAGGCCAAGGAATACCTTGGTGCGAAGATTCGAATTGATGACAGAGTGTCCGCAGACATGGATCTGGTGATCAGGTTTCTGCGATCAAGGGGCAACGGTGGACTGACAGAGGACGAAAGGAAAAACATTCTTCTAAGAATTAAGAGGTGGAAAGAGTACATCTCGGGGTCTGATCGGTAGTCACCATGAGCAGTCATCACAGATCGATTATGACCCTTTTCACCCTTGTCCGCGATATCTTCTTCAGACCATGTTGTCCCGGCTGATATCTGGACTCCAGCAAATGTGCATCATGTAGAATCTTTATCTGCGCGCTGGCGTTGGCTTCCGTCCCGTTCAAGTATTGTGCAACCCTTGTGACATCCTCCTCTCTGCTGAGCAGAAGCTTCAGTATCTTGAGGCGCGTCTTCGACGACAGTGCATTCCCTATACGAATTATGCTGTCCTCATCAGTGACGTGAAGTACATCTGACAGTGGTAACACCCCGCAGACGAGTGTTGCTCAATAGGACCTTTATTATACCTGTCGTTTGGCCATTCGAGTCTTGCCAAGCATGTCAACGCTTATAGGTCATACACAGGACTGATGATTGAGTGATGAATGGTTTGGCAGAGGATCTTCCCCTCATCGCAGGATTCGATATCCTACCCACCCACAGCCCTCGTGCCAATTCAGCTCCGAAGTTTGCATTTGTGTTGACGCGGGGTTCAACAATAGTAAGGGAGTTCCCCGAGATATCGAAAGGAGACCTGCTTCGGGTTGTTCGAAGCTTCAGGCCGCGGTATCTGGCCACTGACAACGTATTCGAGATTGTTCCTGACTCGAGATCCCTCTTCGGGCTCGTCGAAAGAATACCCCTCGAAACAAGGGTCGTGCAGGTAACCGGCATTCCCCCAAACCAAGTCCCCCTGAAGCTGCTTGCACGCACACATGGACTGAACGTGAAAGGCAAACCAACACCGAGTGAGTCTGCAAGGCTTGCGGCCATCCTGGCTGCCAAGGGCGTTGGGTACGTGCTTGATTGTTTTGGAGAGCAGACCGAGATAAGGGTGACACGTGGGCGCAAGATGGGTCGTGGCGGTCAAAGTGCCAACAGATATCGACGGAAGATACATTCGGAGATCCAGCAAGTAGTACGTCACATAGAATCTGTCCTACGAAGCGAGTCCATCGAGTTTGACCTTGAGCTTCGAGAATCAGACTACGGATATGCCAGTGCAAGGTTCATTGCGTCGGCTCCTGTATTTTCAATCAACAGACTTGTCGAGTCCAAGCGGGGTGGCGACTTCAATGTCCTGATACGTCCTGTCCGAAAGCGGGTGGAGTTTCTGCCTCTCGAACGTCAGCCAGTGAAGGCCGACCTTCAACCCAGGTACTTCATCGTCGGTGTCGATCCAGGCATCACTGCTGGCTTGTGCTTTCTTACACTCGATGGGGCAATCCATGATGTATGTAGCAGAAAGGGACTGACCAGGGCTGAGATCATTCGGACAATATACGAACGTGGAGTTCCAGTCCTCCTCGCAACAGACAAGACTCCTGCTCCCCACCTCGCAAGAAAACTAGCTGCCACTCTGGATGTTCAGCTCTTTGTACCCCCGAGGGAGGTCCCGGTCTCTCAGAAGAAAGAGATATCCCGGGAGGCTGCCACTCAGTGCGGGTCATTGAATGCGCATGAGAGGGATGCTCTCGCTGCTGCGATCATTGCCTACAGGTATTTCCTTCCCAAGCTTGATCAAGTAGACCAGACAATACAGGCTGAGAATCTTAGTGTAGACCGAAATCAACTGAAAGCTCTAGTCGTACGCGGAATGCAGATTCGTGATGCCATCCTATCACTGAAAAGGACTGAAGTTGATGAAACTTCCGAGGCTGAGCCCAGGCAGGAACAGGCTCCTCCTCAAGAGGAGTCTCTGGATTCTCTCAAGGAGAAGGTTGCGTCCCTACAACAACAGAACCGCATGCTGATGGAGAAAGTAGAAGACCTCGAGCAGACAGTTGAGTATCTGAAGTTTCGGGAGAGCGAACTTGTCCAGAACCTTGAGATGATCAAACAAAAAGGATACTGGACTATCAAGAGGGACCGGCTGCTTGCTAAGAAGAACCTGGAGCTAGAAAGTCTGCGGTCACAGAATGAAGCCCTTCAACGGGAAAAGGATCACTTTCTTGCACAGTTGGAGCTTCTGCGAGGAGCCAGAAGGCTTGAGATGAAGGGCGACATGATCGCAATCAAGGTGATCCCTCACTTCACCAGAGAAAGCATATCTGAATATGCCCGGAAGTATGGCCTTCGGAAGAATGACGTCGTGTTGTTTGAAGATTCCAGCGGAGGTGGTCCACAGACCGCTTCACTACTGATTGACTATGGTGTCAAGGCAATCATTGTCAGTTCTCCCCTATCCCACCTAGCCGAGGATGAGTTGATAGAGGCGCTGATTCCCGTCATCAATCTGAGTGACGTCAAAGTCCAGAGGATTGACGAGTTTGCCTTGATAGGTCGTTCTCAGTTTGAAAAGGTATATCATCAGTACGCCGAGCTTGCTAGGGAAAGGGCCCGCAAGAAGGGAGAAGACGCACTAGTCCGACTGGTTGAACGATATCGACACGACATTGAGCGATGATTGTCATCACGACGGAATCTGAATCCAGAGTATGTTACTTCCCCTAATGAGGACTGATCCGTATCTTGCTTTGGTTTCCCTATCTTCGATCTCCTCTGCATCCGAGAGTGTAAGATTCATGTAGACATCACAGCGTGTCAGCTTGCCGCGAAAGATCCTCTGGTCCTTGAGTTTGACTGATACAATCTCATTCAGCGCTAGGTCTAGTGCCCTTATTGGCAATCTCTCGCCTGACACGTCAATTCCCTTGACGAGGGCTCAAGTGAGGAAATTATAAACCCTTTGCTTTACCATCCTTGGACCACTGGCAGCAGAGCTTTCAGCCTCACTGTGATCAGGTCGGTGATTCATCAATGGTCGTGACATGTCTCGGTCTCGAGGGCACAGCCCATTCATTTGGTGCAGCTGTCGTCACCAATGAGGGCAAGGTTCTGTCCAATGTCTGGCACATGTACTCACCGCCTGAGGGGGGAATTCATCCTCGAGAGGCGAGCAGGCACCATGTGGAGATTGGGCCAAGTCTCATCATGAAGTCTCTTGAGGATGCCAAGGTTAGCCTACGCGAGATCGATCTGATTGCGTTTTCAAGAGGTCCAGGTCTGGGTCCCTGTCTCAGGACGGTAGCAACTATGGCCAGGGCTTTGGCATGCACACTATCTGTCCCATTGGTGGGGGTCAATCATTGTGTTGCTCATGTAGAAATTGGTTGTCTCGAGTCTGGATTCATCGATCCTGTGACAGTCTACGTCTCAGGAGGGAACACGCAGATAATCGCTCTCGCTGGGGGTCGGTTTAGGACATTCGGTGAAACTCTCGACATTGCAATCGGAAACATGCTTGACTCCCTTGGACGCAATATGGGCATGCGGTTTCCGGCTGGACCCAAGATAGAACAGGAGGCCCTGCGGGGTAGAAACTACATAGAGCTCCCCTATTCTGTCAAGGGAATGGACTTGAGTTACTCGGGAATGCTCACAGCCGCAACTCGGCTCCACGAAACGGGCGTGCCCATAGAAGACATATGTTTCAGTGTCCAAGAAACGGCATTCGGTATGCTGGCAGAGGTCACAGAGAGGGCAGTTGCACATACCGGAAAGAAGGAAGTACTCTTGACCGGAGGTGTTGCGAGGAACAAGAGACTGTCACAGATGCTCTCTGGTGTCGCCGATAGGCACCACTCACGGTTCCATGTGGTCTCTCCTCCTCTTGCAGGAGACCAGGGTGCAATGATTGCATGGACAGGGCTTCTCCAATATTGCGCAGGAGATCGACTTGAGGTTTCCCGTTCACATGTGCTGCCAAGGTGGCGTACTGACGAACAGGAAGTTTTCTGGAGGGGCAACACTTGAGTGCAGAGGTCTGGGCAGTTGGAGCGGAGTCTGAGATATACCGTGTCAGACGTTGGGGTATTGTGATGGCAGTCAAGAGCAGGGTTTCCAAGCCCTATCTTCTGGCTGACATTGATAATCAGCTGAAACGACTGCGCACGACTAGAGAGTGCAGTATGCTTCAGTACGCCAGAAGACTTGGTGTGCCTACTCCAACTGTATACTCGATAGATCTCTCCAACTGCAGAATCTGGATGGACTTCATTGATGGCCGACAACTAAAGCAGCTGGCGAATGAGGTTTCCAAACCTGAGCTCAGACGGTTGTGTGAGTCCTTCGGGGTGCTAATCGGCATGTTGCACAGGGGGAATGTGGTACATGGCGATCCAACCACAAGCAATGTCATAGTCGATAGTGCATCGAGGATGTGGATCGTGGATTTCGGACTTGGGGAGTATAATGCAACAATTGAGATGAAGGGAGTCGACCTGCATCTGATAGAACGTGCCATTGAGACCACACACTGGGACCTGTCTGAAGACATGCTCTCGTCAATACTGGACGGATATGTTTCGGTGCTGGGCAGTGATGCTGATGAAAACATCTCCAGAATGAAGCATCTCCGGCTGAGAGGCAGGTACCACTAGTCATTTCGAACAAAGATAACGTTTATATTTCCTCCATCAGCGCCCTACCAAGTTCTCTTAATGACCAGATTCACGAGGGTAGTGCTGAATGGCAAGAATCCACACGCGAAAAAAGGGACAATCGGGCAGCAAACGTCCGTCAATTCAGCGAGTACCTGAATGGGTTTCAGTAGACCCTCGGTGGGTGGAATCGACCGTAGTGGACCTTGCAAAGAGTGGCACTCCTCCCTCTATGATCGGTCTCATTCTGAGAGACCAGTACGGGGTTCCCCTGATTAAGACCATTACTGGGAAAAAGGTAACCCGAATCCTCGAGGAACATTCCCTTCAAACCAGAGTTCCAGAAGATCTACGAAGCCTGATCACTAGAGCTGTCACTATTCGACGACACTTGGAAACTAACAAGAAGGACCTGGTGGCAAAGAGACGTCTTCAGCTGACTGAGAGCAAGATCCACAGGTTGTCGCGGTATTACGTTAGGCAGGGGAAGCTTCCATCTAGTTGGAAGTACTCAGCGGAACAGGCTGCTGTGCTTCTAAGATAGTCTTAAAGTGGGTGCACCTCTCCGGACCGCGATATGTCCAATGATGCGACTCTCAGTATTCCCACTCTCGATCGCCTGAGAGAACAATGTCGTGATCTTCGACTTGGATCTAGCACCACCGTCACAGTCGTTTGCGCCCCCTTCCCCAACATGATTGCACTTGGTGCTCTGTTGTGCAGATCTATACTCGCTTCAGGCCGTGTCTTTCACCTCACATTCGGGGAACCTGTCATGGACTTTCAATCCCTCCAGAATCTGATTGATACGCACTCCAGATCTCCCATTGTCTTCATTGGCGTTGACTGTGATTCATGGGTGGACATTCGTCCTTCTAACAGCCAGCTTGTATTCGTAGGCAGGGGCCCTAAGCATCTAGAGAATGCAACTTTCCTAGGCGACCAATGCATGGTCCCCGCTGCTGTCTACAGCGTGGCCCGAGAGAATTTCTCGGTGAGCAACACTGAGCTCCTCCTTGCCATTCAAGGCGCACTGTTGTCTGACGATGCGTACTCCTGTGAGAGCTCGTATCTCGATCTCCTTAAGATCGGTCTCGATAGTGATGTTGTTCGGACCACACGCAGCTTCCTGCTCTTTGGAAAGAACTTCCTTCCAATTCCTGAGATGTTCAGTCTGTCGGTAAGACCATATCTTCCTTCTCTAAGTGGTGACCCATCAGGTTGCAAGCAGCTCCTGGATTCTGCTCAGCTGGCCATAACAAGGACCAGTAGCCCAGTTGCATATCTGACCCCCGAAGATCGTCAGCATCTTGTTCAAGCCCTGATTCCTTGCGTATCCACAGAGGCACTCGGGCTCATCCTGGGCCAGGACTACGAGTTTCCCCACGAGCAGGAGCGGAGTCCAATGCGGTATCTCTCCCAGATACGTGTGCTTGTAAGCACTGCCTGGGCCCTGCATGTCTACGGGCTTGGTGCAGGAATTATGCTCGGCGATCGTGCAAGGCTACTGAGAGAACTTGTCGATCTTCATCTGCAGTGTGCAATGCATCTGTCACAGGTCGTACATCAGATCATTACCAAGAATCTGATACCATCGCCTGAGGATGGGAAGAAGTGCACAGTGTTTCAGCTCTCCCAAGATTTCGAGGGAGTGGCGCTTCCTATTGCTCAAGTCTTGGTCGAACTGGGGGCAACTGACAACATACTCGTACTGAAGTCAGCACAGGGCCTAGAGGTCAGTTGGAGGAAGAGTTTGCTTGATATACATGAGGTCATGAGATCACTTCACCAACTCGGCGCTCGTCCCAGGTCTGTGTCGGAATCCACATTGCGCATCACGGATTGCGAGAACATGATCGAGCCAGTCATAGACACAATGGAGCGTCTGTCACTTGGTGCTAACAAGAGCAGTCGTGAGGCTTGAGTTTGATTCAGGTGATCATGCGGTTCATCTGCTCCTTGCCATTGCTCCTGACAACGTACCGCTTCCGGATGGCCTGTCGATGAAGGTTGGAACTGATGGACCTGCAGCCATAATCAGTATCGAATCCAGCAGGGAATTGGCGAGTGTTCGCACAACGATCGAGGATCTGTTGAGCGCGGTCGATCTCTACCTGCGAATATCGCAACGGTACCGTAATAGCAGCACCAGGTGCGACTGAACCTTCGCGTCAGATTGTCAACTGTCTCGGCATTCTTCTGGCATGCTGTTGTCTTTACTCTGGGCTTGACTCCCGGCACTGTACTGCTTCTTCCGTTTCAGAATACTCTCACGTATCCAGCGTCACTGCCCTAGACACTCTAGATTTGACGTCCGTACATTCTTGTCCATGTCTCTCCCGCGTCTCTGAAGTGACATGTCTTGAGTCTGAATGTAGTTCAGTGATACTCGTGGAAGAATCTAAGCACGGGTTCACAAGTATGCAGATCTACAAACGTCACAATCCCCGGTGTAGGTTCAACCCCCTGCTTCTTCATGAACTCTGTCTGAGCCTGAAATGTTCCTGAGTTGACCATAAGCACACCCCTGTAAGTGTCAACCGCGTTGTGATGTGCATGACCAAAATGAACAATATCTGGCACCCTCTCAATGACCATCCAGTCCCGAGAAATGGGCGCGAGTTCAGTCTTGCCTCCATATATCGGCGAAAGATGTCGTTTTTTCAACAATTCCCTCATACCGTTCTCAGGGCTTCTGTATGTGACTCCTGGAATCTGGATAACAAGGTCATCCAACACATCTCCATGAGTCAGCAGTACTGTTACGCCCTCTACGAGGACATACGACGGATCCCCTAACATAACTATCCGCCCACCCAGCTCGTACAGAGGATTTGCGAACATACGCAGAACCGGGGGACGAGGCAACGCCTGTCTGCTTGCATCGTGGTTTCCTGGGATGCAAATTACCTTGATCCTCTCTGGAAGGGACCGAATCTTGTCGGCAAGTTGTCTGTACTGATCCTCAAGATTCAGGATGGCAAGATCTCGCTCTTGGTCTGGGTAGACTCCCACACCATCACAGAGATCTCCGGCTATGAATAGATACTCGGTGTTTCTCACTATCTCCTTGTCAGAACTATCGACATCCTTACCACACATCCAGTGTAGAAACCGATCGAAATCGTCCTCAAGGAACTTGTCGCTGCCAAAGTGCAGATCCGAAACAAATGCTGCGTATACACTCCGTTTCGATCGTCCTTTCTTCCGGCTTGTGGGAATGTCAGGGAAGAGTATATCATCAGCTATGAACCTCCCTCCATCATCGGTCCTACCAACTACGCACACAACCTCGTCTAGCAGCAGAGACGTGCCCTTTTGCATGAGGGTCCTGCCAGTCTGGTCTGCCCTATTGGATGGAACAATGCATGTCATAGTACTCTCCTCGTCCTCTAGTACTAGAATGATGTTTCCTGAGCGTGAAACAGTCTTCTCCCTGACCATCCCCAACACTACTTGCACAGGCCTGCGGCTGTAGGTTCCTGCCACCATCGGCGTTCTGAGATTTCGTTCACTGCTCTCAACTGCCGTTGGCAGAACCGCGCTCATGGTGTCGACTCTTGACCTGTAGATCCGACTCAATCTCCTGAAACGGTCGCGAAAAAGCTCCATGAAATCTTCGAGTTCACCTGCCGACCCCACACTGTCGTCAGTAGGAGTTGAAATGATGGTTATCGGTTCCTCGGCTCTATGCGCGGCCGCCTTGAGATCGTGATCTTCGTTGACGTCCGATGTTGTCAGCGAGTGTGACCGAAGGATGTCTTCATCTGATTTTCTCATCCTGTCTATTATCTCACCTGTTATCACCGACTTCCCCGACGCAATTGCAAGGTCAACTATGCAGTCCAAGAACTTCATTGGCGCCTCCAGGTCTATGATGGAGCTCAGAGCATCTGGTGATATTTGACAACCTGCACTTAACAATCTCTTCACGATGGCCTGCCTGAGGGAGTCTCTTGCCATACTGAATCCTCTGGTGAGCAGGGCTGTACTTAAACTTCTGTCTGTTCTCAAGGGCCTCTTGAAGCACAAAGCGGAAATTAGAGCCTGACATTGTTGTCAGGTGAGTGTGTTGTGATGAACATCAGACGGCTTCAGCAGACCGGAGGTAAGCTCGGCAACTCATTTCTGGTTATTGTGCCGATGGAGTGGGTCAGACGTCATGGGCTCAAGAAGGGGGACCCTATTGTGGTTTCTGAGAGAGAGGATGGCTGTTTGCTTCTCGACCCCCGACTGCCACGTTCAGGCGAAGCTAGGAGAGCAGTGATTCAACTCGAATCCAATCTGAAATGGTCCATTACCAGCACCTATCTTCTTGGCTTCGACGAGATCCGCATTGTTAGTGTTGACCCTCTGACAAGCGATATGCGAGATGAGGTGAGACGGATAATCAAGAGATTTGTTGCCCTTGAGATAACCGAGGAGAATGAGAATGAGATCGTACTTCAGTGCCTTGTTGACCCATCCACGATTTCCGTTGAGAAAGCCATGAAGCGAATGAGCCTGATAACATCTACTATGTTGCGGGATGCAGTACAGGCATTCGTCACAGGGGCTCGAGATCTTTCGGAGTACGTGTGCCAGAAAGATGAAGAGGTAGATCGTTTCTTCTTTCTCATGGTCCGTGAACTGCGGTCAGCTACGCAGTACCCCAGCATCTCCGAGAAAATGGGTATCCCTCCTGTCAAGGCTCTTGACTTCAGGCTAGCAGTGCAGTACATTGAACGGATCGCTGACCTGGCTGTCGATGTGGCACGCCAGGCCACTGCGTCCCCAATTGACGTCATACTGGCAGAGGATGTGAAACGGATAGCAGAGTTTGCTTCTGAGATGCTCCACAAATCAGTAACAAACCTCTTCAAGTTCGATCCTGATGTTGTAACATGGGTAATGGGTGCTGAGAGAGACCTAGTCGATGATGTAGGCCGCATGCGAACTAGAATCATCGGCGCGGCAAAGGACTCGGCCCAGGCCTGTCTTCAGGTGATTGAATGTCTCTTGAGAATCGGAGAAACAGCAAAGGATATTGTCGACCTTGCTCTGCCTCCGACATGAGTTCAACGCTACACATACTTGCCCCAGGAGTCCACAGAAGCAGGGTGATCCGTAACAGTCTCCCGATTCAGTACTAGTTACATCCGTCTATCGCAGGCATGCGTTGCTGAACTTGAATTGCACCTTTCTCAAGACTTTCTTGGTGACTCATCTGCAGTGTCTTTTACTGGCACCGAGGTGCAACAGCTTCCTGCAATGCCCTTTGGAGCAACAGATCCACGGCCTCTACAACGTTGGTTCCATCCTTGGCGACTGTTCTTAGAACGGGCACGCGTTCGGGTATTCCCAGATGATTTCTCAGTGTGAATTCACTTACTGACGATGGCAGGTCTGCCTTGTTGAGACACACCACTATGGGGACCCAATCCCTTGCCTCAGATAGGAGGGCCATCAGTTCATTCCAACTGGAGAGATTGTCCTCTAACAGTTCACTCTGTGAATCTGCTACGAATACGACCCCATCAGTCCCGACGAGCACGACCTCTCTAGTTGAGCTGTAAAACTCCTGTCCGGTTGCAGTCCATATGTTTACGTTCATGCTCCATGTGTTACCTAGAGGAATCTCTAGCGTTCCGAAGTCACATAACATCGTTCTTCCCATTGAATTATCGATAGACATCAACTTGTCCTGACTACCAAAAGTTGAGAAAAGCCACTTTATGGAAGTAGTCTTGCCGCTCATTGCGGGACCAAAGAACACCAACTTGATGGCGACTGACCTAGAACTGTAGTCTACAATCACAGTCCTTTCCCCCTATCCTCCCCACATACTCTCCACCCACTCTCCAAGCCCCAGTAGTCCGCTTCCTCTTATACAGTCCGAGAAGTCCTCGTACCACTCCGACTTCATGAAACGCATCATGTCGTCCAGACCTCCAATACTCCATCCTATTGCCTCAAACAGATTGCGCTCAGCCAACGTTGCTCGAGCGCCCAGTTCCCTGAGGATCCTTATCCTAGAGAGAATTGTCAGTGCGCGTCGAGCTGCGTGAACGTATCTACTGATCTCCTCCTCAAACATGTCCCTCACCACCTTTTCTGCCTCGTCATCAAGTTGCAATAGAGCCATCATGGTTGGTTCAGGTAGATCAGTGTCGTGTAGGGATCGTGAGAGAATTCGTCTTATCCTTTCGAGAGCCTGGTTCCTATTCTCAAGGATCTTGGCAACGATCGTCCTCTCTACAGTCAGAGATGAGTCGCACTCCTTAAGTTGCCCAAATCTAATCACGGAGGGCGATATCACTCTGACGATGCCACAGTTTTCAGAAGTTGATTCGATGTGTTCCAGAAGATCGGCTAGAGCCTCCTCAGTGACACTGGTTCCCATGACAACGTTGTCTATGGGGACTGCAATGATCCAGCCGACAAAAGTACTGATTCTCTCAGTCAGAAGACGAAAACTGGCTGACATCGAGCACACCACAGTTCTGACCACCTCGTGATCATGGCGTTCTTCTTCATGAGCATCCAGGATCTCTGCGTCGGTCGTAAAGTCTCTCCAGAACACGAGCTTGTGTCGGTGAGGACAGAGTGCAGCAACGCTGTCCACGATTTCATCAATCAGCTCGATGTCAGCACCCACTACCACAACTGGCAGTCGGTTGAGAACTGAATGGAGTAGTGCCGGGAACTGATTTCCCAAGAGCTCCATCAAGCGTAACACGGAGTAGGTCACTGCTTCCTCCCTGCCACAACGAGTCTTCCTGCCTCATGCGAGAGCAGGAGCTGTTTCAACTCCTCCGTTATGCATGGCTCTCTCTCTGTTACTACATTGAGCACTCTCCTTGCCTCGTCTATGTAATGTTTCAGCAGAATACGCATCAGGCCCAATTTCTGGGTGTT